>JBGSLF010000083.1:0-67926 GCA_041740855.1 Gemmata sp. | reverse complement strand
TGCCTGTTCGGGTTGTACACCGTGGTCGCGATCCTGTTCCACACGGTGCCCGAATCGAAGCGGACCGGGGCGGTGGAATGGCCGGGCAAGACCGTCACAACGTTCTCGGATGCGTTGTCGGCGGTGCGTCGGTGGCTGTGGACCGAGTCCCTTTTGCCACAGGCCGGTCAAACCATGGGTCTTGAACAACTCCCGGAGCCCGTGCGGGAACTCTTGCTCACCACGCTCGCACCTGCTGCATGACCGTCACAGAATCGGCATCAGTCGAGCTTACCAGAATCGCTCGAACGAGTCACGCGAGCGTTACTCACACTGAAGCGATTCGGTAGCACTCTTCCCCTCTGGAGAATCACCATGAAGAAGCTCTCCGCCATGACGCTGTTCTGTTGTGCTCTGATTCTCAACTTCAGCAACGCGCAGGACCCCAAGTCCGCGCCAACGGACGCAACCCCAAGGAAGCTTCACCGAACCCACTACGCTGCCCGGAACTCCGACGCTGTCGTTCTTGCAGAAGTGGTTGGAGCGCACTTCAAGGGCGACGCCACCCTGATTGCGACACCGGCCGGTTCCGGTAATTCGGTCCTGGTTAGCGGATCGCCCGAGGTTGTGACAGAGGTTGTAAAGTTGCTCGAACAACTGGACAAGAAGCCACGGAGTATTGAGGTCGAGATTTCCATCGCTGAGGTTACTGCACCGAAGGACGGGAAAGAGTTGTCGCCGGCCGATATCGCAAAGGCAAAGTCGCTGGCGAAAGAAGGGGCGGGACAACGGATCATGCTTACGGCCATCGAGGGGCAACAGGCCAACACCAAGATCGGTGAGAATAAACCCTTCGTCAGCAGTTCCGGAGTGGCCGGCGGCGGCTTCGGGGGGAAAGGTGTCGTGCAGAAGTCGGTCAATTATCAACCGGTGGGACTGACAGTGAAGATGACGCCGCGGATCGTATCGGAGAATGTTGTCTCGCTGGAACTAAGCGTGCAAGAGAGCAAGATTAAACCGGTCGAAGAAGGCGGCCCGCCGTCGTTCGTGAACAACAGTCTCACCACGAAGTTGAACGTTCCAGCGGGTGAGTCGGTCGTGGTCCAAACTGTTCGAGCGGATGGGATGAGCGGGGCGACCGTCGCGGTGGTTGTCGTCACTGCCCGTGTTGTGGATGGAACTCCCGCGAATAGCAAGCCGTGACGGGCACGGGAACCGTGCCTCTATCATTCGTCGCAACGGTTCCGAGTTTTAACGAGTGTCACACGGTTCCCCGTGGAATTGAACCGAACCTCCGACATGAACGCTCGCATGAGGAGCACGCCCCGACCACTCGGGCGATCGATGTGTTCGGGTTCGGTTGGGTCCGGTAGCTTGGAAATATCGAAACCGGGGCCTTGATCGGTGATAATGAAGATGGCTCGCTGGGGGCTGAGTCGCGCTGTGACGAGTACCCGGCGACTGCGATAAGGTTCGAGTTGTCGCCGTTCTAAGGCGAGTTGATGGAAGGCGTCGTCCCCAGATTGCCGAAGATCGGAACTCACTTCCAGATTGCCGTGGTAAACGGCATTGAGAACAGCTTCTTCCAGCGCAATACCTGCTCGAGTTGCTTCTGAGAGATTGCATAGCCCCACTTCCATCATGTCTTCACGAAAGAGTGACACAAGCGGAGGAACGAGGCTGGGGTCGTTTTCGAGCAAGAATTGCGAGTTTCGCCGGATCATGCCCGCGAGCACGCGAAAGCGGCGGAACTCAGCCTGACGCACCGAGAGTACCCGCTCAAGTACATGGGCGAGATCGTGGGCCAGCGCCTGCTTCGGAACGTAGTCCGCGGCACCCGCTTTCAGTGCGTCGACGGCGATCCGCTCGCTACCGCTACCTGTCATGAGCACGACTGGCACCTGTGGGAATTGCGCACGCAATTTCTCTACCAGAATCAGCCCTGTCATTCCTGGCATCTGCATGTCCGTTAAGACCACGGACGGTGGGTTGCTCGCAACGATATCCAATGCTTCCGCACCGCTGCGAGCAAAGTGGATTCGCCAGCCACCATGCGACTCTAGCAATCGGGCAACGTATCTCTGTTCGAGTTGAGAGTCGTCCACCACCAGAATTGTGGGGGTATCAGATGGTGTCGCGGCGTTCATCGCGGGCGTCTCGCGCAAATCTTATCTGAAATGAATTGTACTGTGCCCAAGAATTGATGCCAGCGAAGGTCGATGATCATCGGAACGGCTTCGCGTTTGAAGCCGGGCGTGTACTTCGTGGACATCAGGATCTCCTGGTGCTCTGAGTTTACACCACAACCGCAGCATCCACGATTTTTGGGGAACTTCACGCTTCTACGACTTCAACATCGCGAATTACTCCAAGGGTAGCACGACACGGAAACTCGTGTAGGGACTTCGAGCCGTTGCAAATTGGGTGTGTGGCGTGGTTTGTTGGTCCCGAAGCATAGGAAACGTAAGACCACCCGTGAAGGTGAAATTCCGTCCGCGAGTGACCACAAGATCGTCGCCGTTTAACGCATATTGGCCAACCACTTTTTGCGGGATCTCGGCGGAATTGAGAACCTGATTAGTCCACTCCCAACCATTGCCCGCCATGTCGCGGAGGTCGAACTCATTGAAGTCGCTTCCGGCTTCCGGCCCGTGTGCGGCTCGGGGCTGCTTGGCCGAGTGATGAGGCTTACCGTTCGGGCGTGTCACATCATCACGGTCGAGTCTAGAGTAAAGCCCTGCTGCGTGATCCCACTCCAGTGGCGAGGGGAGTCGGCCGTTGAAGGCCTTCGTGGCGAACGCGGCAGCCTCTGATGCGGTGACGTGCGTAAGCGGTGCGTTTTCGCCATTCAGCTCGGATTCCTTGGGCGGTGTCGCCCCGCCTGCACGATATAATCTGACCCATACCTTGGAATCCATCATGTAAAACGGCGTGACAGGCGGACCGGTGCCACTTCCCGTTATTAAGCGAAAACGCACCGGTTCGCCCGCCACATTCATTTCAATCCAATCGTAGAGCGTCTTCTTTCCGTCAGCCAACTGAACGGGTTTGGCACCTTTCGCTGCTATGGTTTTCGGCGGCAACCAAAGCTTTGGGTTTTCTGTAATGGGCTGGGGATTGAGTTCGTGCCGCGTGCTTTGGGAACCATTGCTCAGGGTGCCATTTTCGCCAATTAACTTCCACATTCCGAATGCCGCTGCAGACATTACGCCAATGGTCAGCAATCCCACGATCAGAGTGGTCTGATGGCCTCGATTCCAGAGAGTTTTTGATACTGGGGGCGGAAACGATTGGGTTGCGGGTTCAGTGGTCGAATTCTTACTTGGGGGAGTCAGAAGGCGGTCGTTTGCACTCGCAGTTTCAGAAGCCAATGAAGCTCCACCCACACTGGCTGGAGTAAAGGGGTCGCCGGATCGCGGGACGGGGTTGTGCTTGAGTTCTTGAGTGAGAGCTTCAACGAAGGCGCGACAGGATTCAAACCGGTGTTCGGGTTCAGAAGCCAGAGCCTTGAGGATGATTTCACGTTCGCCCGGTTGGATGATCTCAGCGAACTCGAACAAGCCCTGGGCGTGTGCGACGAGCATTTCTTGAAGCGGCCGCGGACGCAACGGGGGCGAGCCTTGCCGGAGTTCGGCATAGGCCATCGCCAGGCTGTATTGATCGCTGGCGGGGCCACTCGATCGCCCCCACACTTCGGGTGCCATGTATGCCGGAGTGCCAGCGAAGGTTCGCGTGGGGGCCAGGATTTCTTCCTGGTAACGTGCGAGTCCGAAGTCGGCTACCTTTGCGTGGCCGTGAAGCAAAAGAATGTTGTCGGGCTTCACATCGCGGTGAATCACATGGCGTGAATGCAGGAAATCCAACCCTTCTGCGGCCTCCCACATGTAACCGAGGAGTTGGTTCGGCGCAATGCCAGACTGCCCTGCTTCACGACTGCGGCGAAGTTCGTCGCGGAGGGTGCACTCGGCGAGTTCCATCACGATGTGTAGGCGACTCTCGGCGATCCAGAAGTCTTCGGTTGCCAGTAGATAAGGGTGCCGAAGGTTCTTGATCAATTCGAGCGAGCGTCGTTCGCGATCTTCGGAATCGTGGTCGCCAGCCTGTAGCAGAATCTTGATCGCTTTCTCGATGCCACTGGTGCATTTCCGGGCGAGCCACACTTCGCCAAAAACGCCGCGGCCCAGAACTTTCAGGAACTCGTAATCGTGGTCGGCTCCGCCAGGCGAGAGCGCATGCGCCACGGCAGCCCCGCCATCTGCACTGGCGAGGGTGGCCGATAATGTGCCCGCAAACGTGCCCGCCCGGCCCGTTTCTAGTTCTTCACGAATCTGCGGATATTGCGCGGGGAAGCGTGCCTTGAAGCCTTCTGGATCTGGGCGTTCACCGGCTTTCATGCGACAACGGTGTTCTTCCAAAATCACCGCAGGGTGAACTTGATCGATTGTTCCTAACTCGGGGAATCGGCGCAGATAATCTTCAACCTTGGGTTGCTCGCCTTGCTTCCAACGATGGGCCATATCGATGATGATGAGTTCCGTGAGAATGGCGGGGCGAAGGCTCTGCGGAATGCCATTCAGGAACGCACCCCAATCGCCCGCCGTGTCGCGGACGAGAGCGGCATAAAACTCATCGGCTCGCGCCGAGAGCAATGCTCGCTCCTCATCCGAAAGAGGGATATTATTCATAGTGCGGGCTGTATGGCGCAGAGAGATTAAACCAATGTTAATTCTATCCGTTGAGCGAACCATGTGGGCATCGGGAACGTCTCAAAGGATAAATCTTCTGTGGGGAGAAGACAACGGGTAGGGTTCTACCCGTTCAGTGTGTAACATGGGGCAAGTGTCGACTCACTCCCATGATACGTTGAGAGAGATACTCCTTGAACATGCGTTGAGTTCCAAATATTGGCATGAAATACGCTTGTGATTCTAAAGGTTGATTTGTGTCTGCAGTTTTTGGTCAACGCCCAACTGCTCCGTTATTGAGAGACAGCGCCAACATGAATACCTCAAGCGCCGTTTCGTGTGGCGGCTCTTCAACCGGGCCAAACGCCTCGTCATTGATCGACGATCGCGAACTCATCGCCGCTTACAAATTGGGAAGCGAGTCTGCGGCCCGCAAGCTGTTCGATCGCTATTGCGAAAAGCTGATGAGCCTTTCGCGCCGCCGCATTAGCCAGAAGCTCGCGAGCCGCATCGACCCAGAAGACGCGGTTCAATCGGCGTTCCGAACTTTCTTCGCCCGCGTCAAGGAAAACCAATTCACGTTCGAATCCGAGAGCGACCTTTTCAAACTTCTGGTTCGTCTCACGGTGAATAAAACCTTGCGTCAGATTGCCCATCATAAGGCCGCGAAGCGCGATCCGGGGCGAGAAATGGGCCAAGCTCCGGATTATGAAGGGATGTTAGAGCAACTTTCCGCCGGCGAACCGGCCGCAGAAGCGCAGCTCGCACTCATTGAAGAATTCCAGCGGTTTCTCGCACTACTCGCACCATTCGATCGGGCAGTATTGGAACTCAAGTTCGAGGGCTACACCACTTCTGAAATCGCCGCGAAGCTCGGCTCGTATGACCGCAAGATTCGCCGGGTGTTCGAGCGTGCCGCCGCCCTTGCGGAAGAACACGCAGCCGATGATTCGGATCCGATTTCCTGATGGCGGGAAGCCATAGCACGTTCACTTCGCTTGAATTTCAGAATCCTTACGCAGATGATGTCCGTAACTGTTCGCGCTTTCGCATATCACCACGACGCGACCGCACGCCATTCGGGGAGCTGCCGTGTCTTTACGAATGCTTGCCGCTGTTATAACCGCCCAATTCTTCGCCACCATTTCGGTTGGCCAACAATTCGATCGTCGCTCGCGTGATGAACCCGAAGTGGTCATTGAGAGCGGCGGTCGTGTTGGCACGGCCGATGTGTTGCGATTCACTCCTGATGGTGAGTTCCTTCTCGCTGCGGGCGACGATAAAGTCGTTCGCGTTTGGCCGCACTCCGCCGCGGGTTTGGACACCACGCCTGAACAATCGCGAACATTGCGTTGGCGCGGTTGGCGTGACCAATTGGGCGGCATCAAAGCCATCGCCGTTAGCCCCGATGGCCAGCGTGTTGCTGTGGGCGGCTACGGATTGAAGATCAGTTCCGTGGCGATATTGTCACGCGAAACCGGGGCCACACTCGCGATGACCTGGCCTCGTACGCGGGTAGGAAGTTACCACGACGCCGTGACCGCGATCGCGTTCCACCCGGATGGGAAGCGGGTCGGTTTCGGAACCGCTGATGGCACGCTGTGGTTGTGGAACCCAACTCCACTCTCCCCTTCCGAAGGTGATCGCTTTTGGAATGCGCCAGCGTGTGCCGGGCGATTCACCAACCCAAACACCAATCAACTTAACTTCCCGCGCAACATCCGCTTTTCCGATGCGGAAACGATGGTAGCGGTTTCGCACTTGGGGCAAGTCGTTGCTTGCGACTTACGAATCAAGCTGACCGACGACCCCGCTGCGCCGGTTCCTTCGTGTCAAACGCACTTCGACATCAACGCGGATCTCAAGGTGAAATATCCGGTCCATCTCGCGGAGTGGACGGGCGATGGTGCCTGGCTTGTTGTTGCGACCAAAGGGCCGCTGGTGTTGCTACGATCAGCCGATGGGAAGCAAACCGTTCGGTTGGACTTGCCCCAAGATCACTTCGCTCGCAGCCTCGCAGTTCACCCGATTACCGGCACCGTGGCGTTGGGAATTGGCGTTGCTCTGCCGGCAGTTCCGGGCGAATCGCGGTTTTACTCGGAACCTAACGATCAAATCTGGATCTACGAACGCCTCGTGGCGAGCAAGCCGGTGCGACCGAAGAAACTCCCCCACGCCGGGCGGGTGGAAGCAATGACTTTCCACCCCACCGATAATCGGCTTGCCATCGCAGGCGGCGATGCCGACGAAGTGACACTGCTCGATCTCGCAAGACCGGATCATCCCGTTTCAGTGATACGTGGAGCAGGTCGCCGACTCTTTGCGATGAGCCTATCGGAGAGTGGCGATGTCGTTGCTGTGAAGAGCGCAAGAAACCCAACAGCCACCGATCCGAATGATCGCGGTATGGGAGATTGGGCTCGGTTCAGTTTACTCCGCTTCGCGCCCACCGCCGATGTGAACGCCAAACTCTTGACACCGATCAACGCCATGCACGGTTGGGAAATAAACCCCGACGCAACTTCTCGCTTTGTGTGGCATGCGGAACATGTGAAGCAAGACGGCACACGATCCCGCCTCCGCCTTGGTCTCGATCCGGACCTCGATCAAGCACCCACCTGCTTCACCTTCCTTCCCGGTATCGATGGCAAGCCGGTTCGCCTTCTGGTTGGCCACTACTACGGTTGCTCACTGTTCGAATTGATGCCGGAAAACGTAGTCGCGCATCCGCTCACGGGTGTAATGGAATTACCGCGATCCAAGCTCTTTATCGGGCACGGCGCGGAGGTGAATTCCATCGTGGCCGACAAGACTGGCACATGGTTCGTTACGGCAGGAGCGGATCAAACCGTGGCGGCATGGAGCCTCGCAGATTGGAAAGAACAGCCAGCACTTGGTGCGAGTTTCCTCGTCGATAACGGGCAACTTGTTGTTCGTGCCGTTGATGTGGGATCACCCGCATGGGAAGCGGGGTTGAGTCGGGGCGATCAAATCGAACTGCTCGCTCGGGGTGGCGAAGTTGTTTACGATCGGCGTGCGAAGCGCGACGCGGTTGGAACGCCGGAACAGGCCATCGGCATTTTGGGAAAGCCGCAATCGGGAGTGGAACTCTTCTTCGGCTGGGTAACAGCACTCGGCGAACGGCGAGGCACACCCACCCGCCTGAAGCAGCGGCCGCTCTGGAAGTGGTTCCCCGCGTTTGATCCGCGTGGTCGCCTCGCCGATTCGATTTTGTGGATGTGGCATGGCTCATACTACTTCACTGCTTCTTTGCATGGCGATCGTTACATCGGCTGGCATGTGAACGCACCGGAAGTAAGTGGAACGCCCGCCTTCCATCCGCTGGAGCAATACAAGCATCTCTTCTTGCGGCCTGATGTGATCACGAAGTTGTTGGAGACACGATCCGTTGCCGAAGCGTTGAAGGAAGCCGATGGAGTGAATCCCGTGCGGCGATCGTTTCGCACAGTCGAACCTACTCCGATCAGATTGAACCTCGCGACCACCACCGTGCGGCCTGCGGGCGTTGGCGTTACCATTAACGTGAACCCGCTGGGAAAGAACCCCGACTTGCTGCCAGAACGCGTGGAACTCTGGATCAATGATTACCGGTTCCGCGCGTGGGCCGTGAAAGGATTGCAGAGCTTCGCCCAGGAACTCATCATTCCGGCCACGATCTTTCGAGCAGGTGAAAACCGCGTGACGGCGATTGCCGTTAACCCGCTTCGTGGTCGCGCCGAGGCAACAACCACCATTACCAATCCTGCAACTTCGCCGGCAACATCGCTCTGGGGCTTTGCAGTTGGCATCAACGATTATGCCGGGCATCGCAAAGCATCGGATGGCGCACGCGCCTTTGGCGATCTCGCTCTGGCCCGCGCCGATGCGACCGGCTTTACCAAACAATTGCTCACCTATCGCGGTCCGGGCAAGCAGTTCCCGACAGGTGACGTTCGCACGCTTCTGGATGCAGACGCTCACCGCAAGGCCATCATCACTAGCCTGGAAGAACTGCGGAACGCCGCAGTGAAGCCAGACGATGTGCTCGTGCTCTTCCTTGCAGGCCACGGAGATATTCGCTCTCCACTTGGTGCGGAAGCACCGCTGGCGAAGTCGGGCGTGGTTCCAGCGTTGCCACCAGAAAGCGGCCGCTTCTACTTTTGCTGCCCGGACTATCTACCCGATCGGCCACGAGACACCGCCGTTTCGGGCGACGAACTGTTCGAGGCGCTCGCAGCTGTGAATTGCCGCAAGCTCGTATTGCTGGACACCTGCCACGCGGGAGAAGTCGTTGAAGCAAATATCTTGCGGCGGCTGATCCCTAACGGGCAAGGGCCATTCGTCATCGCCTCGTGCGATCGCGGTGAACGCTCGATTGAAGATGTGAAACTCGGGCATGGCGTATTCACGCAAGCAGTCATTGAAGCCATGGGGCCAAAGTTTCGCTCTGCCGATGTGAACACCGATGGCATTCTGACCCCGGCTGAACTCTACGATTATCTTGCCGTTCGCGTTCCCGAGTTGGCGCGAGCCGTTCGCCCCGGAGCGAACCAGAACCCTGTGTGCTTTCCACGCCAATCGCAGTTGCCGCGTGTTGTGCTGTTCCGGAAATAATTTGGCTTCGATACCAGTAACAAGCCGCGAAGACTCAAGGTGCGACGATGCAATCGTGTGTGGTGTTAGCGAGTTCGATCATCGCTCTGGTGTTGCTCCCAGCGGGCGGGAACGCGACCGAAGTAACCTCGCGCGAACGCGGCGATCTGGCGATCCACGCCCGAGACATTCTTTCGCGATACTGCCATCAGTGTCATGGCGGGAAAGAACGCAAAGGAAACTTCGACGCTCTGGACTACCCGAAAATTGTTGCGACGGGTCCGCATCCGGTGCCATTCGTTGTCGCCAAAGATGTCGCGGCTTCGCAGATGATTCAGTTCATCGAAGATGGGGCGATGCCTCCGGGCAATCTGCCTCGGCCTTCGCTCGCAGAAATCACTTTACTCAAAGAATGGATTAACGCGGGAGCACCGGCCTTCCCCGTGGACTTCCAAGAAAAGACCATCTATCAGGCGGTGCTGAATGATCTCGCGAAACACGCGGCGCACGAAGTCCCGTATTTCCGCTATCTCTCGCTGTCGCATCTGGTTCGCGCGAAGCTCTTGATGCCGGAACTGGCCAAGGAGCAACTGGCACTGGAAGCCGCGCTTCTGGCTGTGGGTGGTGAACGCGGAAAGAACGCGGCCGTGCCCATCGACCCCACCGCGACGTTGTATCGACTCGATCTTCGCGCGCTGGGCTGGGATAACCGCGAGCTGTTTTATCGTGTCGAGAATCGCAAACCGGCCGGCATTTATCCGCTCTCACCTTACGACTTACTGCTATTGGAATACCCGCATGCGATGGCACCGGACAACCGATTCGATGGCTACTTCACTCAAGCAGGCTTGGCCGCTCCCATTCCGATTTTGCGGGGCGACTGGGTGGCTCAGGCCATCATGAATCGCGAAGGAGTCCTTACACCACTGGGAGTGGAACTCGCAAGTCTTACGAAGCTTAGCACTGAACACGCAAAGAAAGGCTTTCCTCCACTTGGTAGTCTGGAGTGGACACCGCCGTGCGGCCTGAAGCCCTTCCCGTTTGGCAACCAAAACCCAGTCGCCGCCGCTCCGAAACCGCTAACAGATCGAACCCCGCTTCCGCTCACGTCGTGGTATGCCGGCGATGTCGAACCGGCCAAACCTGCGTTCTCACTCACTGCGGAAATTGTGGATACCGACGGGAAGCCTTTGAAGACGGTCAAGGTGGGGCAATCGTTCCGCTTGAATGTGACGATCGATCGCCCCGTTCGGTATCGCTTGTTTCGTGTCGAGTCCGACGGTTCGATTGTGGAACAGGAAACGAGTGCCGATGGTTATCTTGCAAAGTCGGGCACACTTCAACCGAAACCCGTTCCACCCGATTCGCTCGCATCCTTTCGAATTGTGGATATTCCCAACGGTAATGAGAAGGCAACGGAGTATTTTGTCCTTCTCGCGGCTCTCGAAGAGAGAGAGCTTCCGCCCATTAGCATCGTTCGCAGTCGGCATGCGATGTGTGATAACGAGAAGTTTCCCATATCGCGTTTTCTCATTGATTTGGGCCAAGATTTGAAGCACCGCGAATGGGCCGCCGTTCGCCGAGTTGTGCCAATAACCGTGACGCAAGAAGAAGGAAACTAAACGCAATCTGTGCCCGTTAAGCTGAAATCGATTGGCCTGTTTGGGAAATAGGGAGAAGAACGGTTAAATCGGAAGGATGCGTGGAACCGATGATTCTCCCAACGAATGCCCGCAAGAATCTCCACGGATGGGGAGTATGCCATGCACCGATACGCGGTCTTGGTGGGATGGTGTATTGCAGCCGTTGTCTCATTCGCTTCCGCCCAAGAAGTGCCATTCACTCCTGAGCCACGCGCACAACCTACGCTTCTTGTTTCACCACTTACCGCGCAACCAACCGCCCCGCCGGAGAAACTCGATCCGGTTCCACCTGTGGTGGCATCGCCGCCCGTTGCGGCACCCAATGATCTCTTCTCCAGTCTGTTCGGCAATCGCCTCACAACGCCATTCGCAACGCAAACTGCGGGCGGGGGTTTTCAGGGGCGTTCCTTCAACGAAGAGTTCGATGGCGATCTTCTTGGCGTGTTGTTCAACATCAAAGTGCAAGTTGGAACCATCACCGAACAAGTCGTGGTCGGATCGCGTCAAGACATCGTGATTGATCCGGTGACACGCCAGCCAACGCTGGTGACGGTTCCGATTGTTGCGAATGTGAATCGACCGGTGAACCGCGTTGTTCGCGTTCCGGTGGCAGGCCGTTATAGCGGGATCATGATTACCGATAACGATAGCCCGCGACCGAGTGACCGCCTGTACTTTGGTTACAGTTACTACGATGGCATCGCAGCTTCGCTCAATCCCGGGTTGGGTGGCGTGAGCTTAAACCGCGAGATGGCGGGGTTCGAGAAAACGTTTCTCGATGGCAACGCATCGATCGGTCTGCGGCTCCCGTTCATTCAGATGAACGGGCCATATGGCGTGGGTCACGATAACGTTGGCGATCTGAGTGTGCTCTTAAAGTATGCCCCATATTACAATCGAGAAACCGGCAACATCCTCTCGTTTGGCTTGGTGCTTACCACACCAACCGGGGCCAGTGGCTCGTTTGTGCTTGCGGATGGATCGGAGTTGCCCCATTCCGTTCTGTTTCAACCCTGGGTTGGCGGTGTGCGTGTCTTTGGTCGCGCGTATGTGCAGGCCATCTCCAACATGATCATTCCGACCGATGGCCGCGACACGCTCTTGATCGGCAACAGTATTGCGATGGGTTATCGCTTATTGGATGGGAACGGCGCGCTGGTCCCAACAGTTACGCCAACTTTTGAGACGCACGTTCGTACGCCGTTGAACAATCGCGGGCAGAATAGCGAGATTTACTTTCCGGATCAGGTGAATCTCACAAGCGGCACGCACTTCCGCTGGAATCGGTTCAGCATCAGCGGTGCGGTCGCGGTGCCGGTTGTCGGTCCGCGACCGTGGAACATCGAGGCACTCGCCAACATCAACTGGCGCTTTTGATTCGATGCAAGCGGCATTCCCCTCAAACAGCGTCACTCGCTTGGATTGCCTGCGGTCGATCGATAGAAGCGCCAGCGGCGGCCAGCAGTGTCATCGCCTTCGATTCGTTGCCAGCCCGGCGCGTGTTGGCCATCCAAAAACAACCGCGCTTCACTCAAGCGATGCTGCTTGAGCCACGAAACAAGCCGTTCATCCGCATAGAAATAATCGGCCTGAATCCGTGTGAGAAGGGCATGCAGTTGTTCGCCTGACTGCCATTCCAGTTCAAGCGATGCGAATTGAATGATGTTGGGTTGGCGTTCACTTATCGCGTCGTTGAGCGAGCGGCGAATGTTTGCTTCGGGTAGCACATAAAGGCTGATCGCATTGGAAGACCCAACAAGTGTCGTTCCTGCGGCTACTATTTCCGAATGATGAGGCTGCAATCGCGTGATGGCGTCGCGTGTAAGACGAACGCCACCCTTGTGCTCTTCGGCGAATGTCGGGTGTATCGTAATCAACACCACAGCCGCAATGGGGGCACACAGTCGGAGTAGAGTGATCGCCCGCAGTTGCGTGGCCAACACCCACACGCAAAGCCCAGTGAGTGCAACGAGAGCGACACCAAAACCCAGCATAAAGCATGGCCGCGGTCGGTACGCGACCGTGACAGGAAAGGCGACGCACGCCAAGCCGAACAAAGCGATCCACGCGGCACTTCGGGAAGCAAGCCATTCGCGTTCATGCCAGGAACGACTTCGCAACAGAACAACGATTCCCGCTCCCCACATTAGCACCAATCCACCCAGAGCAAACGCGGCCCATGTTTGGTTAAGCCGCGGGTCGGATGGCCCCAGGAAGTCCGGGTGTACGGAACCTGAGGCGCGGTTGAATAACAATAACTGCACCCCACTTGGCATGAGTCCGAGGTTCCAGGTGGCGTGATCCAAGTATGCCTTGGGGTTGGCACTTAACATCTCCCGCATGGTCGGATCGCGCTTGCCGAAGGTCTCGCTCATCAGACCATCGCCTTGCGTCATCGGTCGGAGTTTCCACTCCGGATGGCGTTGCGAATAGCTGAGAGCGAACATCTGCCGCATGCCCAATGTGTGCTTGAAGTTCATCTCCGCAGTCAACTCGTCGCCCTGAAGACTGGAGCGAGAATACACAACCTGACACACAATGCCCGCAATCGCCAGAGTGACGGTGTATGCGAGCAAAGTTCCGCCGGCGGGCAAACCGTGGCCCTTGCGAAGTCGCCAATACTCCAGCACGGCAAGCCCCGTCCCCAGGATTAACACAGCCACAGAGAGTTCACTCCGACCGAGCAAAGCCGCAATGCCAAGTGCCACCAAACCGGTAGCACGTCGCCAGGGGCCGACCGCGCTTGCGAGTAACCAAAGCGCGGCTAGTGTTGGGATGAGTGCGAATGGATGAGATTCGTACATCGCATCATGGACAATCGGATTGGTCACCCACCACGCGGCGCACAACCACGCGATCGCCGACGGCAAGAGTTGTCGCAGCACAGCCAGTGTCAGTAACGCGACGGACAGCACGATTACGATGCGGTGAGCAACCGTGGCCCAGATCGGGTCCGGGTTGATGAAGAGGAACAGGCTATAGAAGAGTGTGTATAGAGGCGACCAAACGAAGTTGGCCTCGCCCGCAGTGTACCAACTCCAGGCGTTCGCGTAGTAATACGCAGTGTCCCCGGCGGTCATGTCCGTAACCGACCACCAGCCCCAAAACACCTTGAGTTGTAACGCAGCGATGAGAAGGTAGGCTACCCCAGGCGATTCGAAACGCGCCGCCGCACGGAAAAGCAATTCGCGGCCGCGATCGAGTGACTGCCGGAAACCCAAAACCTTCGGTGTAACGAGATTGGCTTTCACCGGGTTCTTCTCCTCATGTACCGGCGCGCTCAGTCGCGGAATAGCAGTTGTCTGGCCCCCGCGAAAGGCCAATGGCGTGTCCGCAAAGCCGGACGCATTCACCATGCTAATTCCCAATCGGAATGCCGATTTAGCTATCGATTTGTGTAGGCTAAGTTACAATTGAATTGAAATCTCCTGGCCTAATCTCCGAGCTGATAATGCCACGATTGCTGATCACCTTTTTCGGTATCTTCTTGGCACCGTTATTAGCATTTGCTCAGAACGATGTCACGCCGCCAGACGCCAAACCGGTGTTGATGTGGAAGTTCGAGGCATTCGGCGAACCGGGCGTCTCCAAGTCGGCGACCAAATTCTTCGAATCCGGCCCGCGACGGCCGGTGTATCCGTCCTTTGCGGCGGACAACACCGCGATGGGTTTTAGCGCCGCGAATCCAAGCATTACCGTTTCGGAATCCGCTGTTCCAAACGCTGCGATTCGATTCTCACTGAACGATTCGATCACACTGGAAGCCTGGGTGAAGCCGGCATCGCAGAAAGATGGGAGCTACGAGTACATCCTTGGGAAAGGGCGCAATCGCAAACCGGGATTCCCCGAGAAGAACCAGAACTACGCCCTGCGATTAAAGGGCGAGCAGGGCGAATCGCGGGCGTCGTTTCTCTTTGCGAGCGCTCCTGCAGATGGCAAGCCGGCCGACTGGCACCGGTGGACAAGCACCAAAGGCTTCACCGGATCAGGCTGGCATCACGTCGCCATCACATACACCTTCGGCAAGCCTGAGAGCATTCGCGGATACATCGACGGCGTGGAAGTGAAAGGCACCTGGGACATGGGCGGGGCAACCACCCGCGCACCGGTAACCGATGCCGACGACATCACCATCGGCACCGGCAACGGCGGCGGCGCTGGCAACACCTTTCGCGGTGCCCTGGATGAAGTCGCCATCTGGCGAACCGCAGTGCCTGCCGAGGTGCTGAAGAATCGCTTCGAGTTTGTTCCGCCGCCGCCGGTGGTGAAGCGCGCGGAGTTGCCACGCGGTTCGGTTCTGGTGCAGATTTGCGAAGAAGGGATGCCCGCTCGCAACGCCTGGCCGGATACCCCACCGACACCCGCCACGACCTATCGCGAAGATGTGTTCGGTTTCTTTGAGGTTCCGCACAAGTATGTCGATACCGGGGTTCGCGGGGATCGCGGTTATCCGTTTCTGGTGCGTGCCGCGGCGATCGTGAACTTTCCGGCAGGCAAGCATCGCCTGTTACTGCGAGGTCGCGGAACATCACGGTTATATGTGGACGAGAAACTGATTCTCACCACTCCGTATCCAACAGGTAATGGAAGTGGGCACGGCACCATTCGCACGACCGAAAGCTATCTGAACCTCGGGCCAGACTTCCGCTTTGCCCCACCCGGCAATGGCGAATCGTGGGCCAACTTCGAGACCAAGGGCGGAGATCATCTTGTTGTGATGGAAACGATCGTGGGCCACTTCATCGGCAACAACAAACGTCGCCCAGAACTCGGGGAAACGGTTGTCGCGGTGTCGTTTGAAGGCAGCGAATCCTGGCAACTCGTGTCGCCGGGCAAGCGCGTGGTGCCATACACCGATGCAGGATGGGAAGCCTATGAGGCCGAGCGCCGCGTACAGCTTGAAGAAATGAACTCTGCTTCACGCGCCGCACGGCGAGCCGACAACGCTCCTTACTGGGATAAGCGTCGTGCAGCGGCAAAAGTGTGGGTCGATTCTGCCGCACAACAAAAGGTGCCCGCGTTGCCCAAAGGCTATCCGGGGTTCAATGCCATTGATGCGTTTCTGGCGACCCGCGTCGAGCAAGTTCGCGGGCAAGCCAACACCGCGCCCGGGGCGATCGATTACTTCAAACAGATTCAGCCGATCTTCGAAGCGAGCTGCGTGGCGTGCCACACCGGCAACAAGGCGAAGGGTGCGTTACGACTCGACGACCGTGCCGCTGCCCTTGTTGGCGGGAAGAATGAAGGCGCTGCCATCGTCCCGGGTAAGCCGGCCGAAAGCGCGCTGTTGCTTCGCGTGAAATCGAATGAGGAAAGCGAGGTGATGCCGCCCAAGGGCGAAAAGCTCACCGGCGAGCAGATTCGATTACTTGAATCGTGGATTCGCGAAGGGGCACGTTGGCCCGATCTCAACGCCGAGTACACCACATTCACGCCGCTAACCGACGACCTCACTTTCTTGCGTCGCCTGGCACTCGACACGGTGGGCGTGCCACCCACACCCGAAGAGATCCGCACCTTCACCACCGATTCATCGCCCGATAAGCGTGCCCGTGCGATCGATCGCTTTCTCGCCGATCCGCGTTGGGCCGACCACTGGATGGGATACTGGCAAGATGTGCTGGCCGAGAACCCGAACATCCTCAACCCCACATTGAACAACACCGGCCCGTTCCGATGGTGGCTGCACGAATCGCTCCTCGATAACAAGCCGATGGATCTGTTCGTGACCGAACTGTTGCGTATGCGCGGAAGCGAACGATTCGGTGGGCCTGCAGGCTTTGCCACTGCGTCGCAGAACGATGTGCCAATGGCCATGAAAGGCACGGTTGTCGCAACGGCGTTTCTCGGCATCGAGATGAAATGTGCGCGTTGCCATGATGCGCCAGCGCACGAATCCACACAGCGTGAACTCTTCGAGTTAGCCGCACTACTCGGAGCCAAGTCGCTCAAGGTGCCCGCGACCAGCAGTGTGCCTCTCGATAAGGTTCACGAAGGTGGGCGGAAACCACTCATCAGCGTGACACTGAAACCGGGCACGGAAGTGCAACCGAAGTGGCCCTTCGCGTCCTTCGTTCCCGAGGCAATTGGGCGTGAACTCGCACAAGAACCAGAGGACACACGCGACCGCCTCGCCGCGTTGATTACCGCTCCGCAGAACGAGAGATTCGCGCAAGTGATGGCCAACCGAATCTGGAAGCGATTCATGGGTCGCGGCATCGTGGAACCTGTGGATGATTGGGAACGCGGCAAACCTTCGCACCCGGAATTGCTTCGCTGGTTGGGCCAGGAGTTCGTCCGCAATGGCTACGACACCAAGAAGTTCGCCCGGATCATCCTGAATTCGCACGCCTATCAACGGGCGGCCGATCCCAAGTTGAAGCAAACGCCGGTTCTGTTCACCGCTCCCGCTCATCGTCGGCTCACAGCCGAGCAGATCGTGGATTCGCTGTTTGCGGCAACAGAGAAACCATTCCGTGTGGAAGAAGTGAGTTTGGATGTGGATGGTGGCCGCACGATGAATAGCTCGATCACTCTCGGCCAACCGCGACGTGCCTGGATGTTGGCGTCCACCTCCAACGAGCGAGACCGCCCTAGCCTTTCGCTGCCGCGCATACAGATGATGTCGGACGTGCTCGAAGCGTTCGGCTGGCGAAGTTCGCGACAAGATCCTCTCACCGTGCGTGAGATGGGGGCCAACGTGCTTCAACCTGCCATCTTGCAGAATGGACCGGTGGGAATGTGGCTCACCCGACTGACAGATGACCACGGCGTTACCAAACTGGCACTGCGTGCCAAATCGCCTGATGCCTTACTCGACGAATTATACTTGAAGTTGCTCACTCGCAAGCCGACGGACAAAGAGCGGGCGGCCTATGTGCCATACATCGCTGCGGGCTACGAGACACGCCGCCGAGCAATCGAAGCCAAGCCCGTTATGCCACGCAAACCCAAGCCGTATGTGTCCTGGTCCAATCACTTGCACCCGCAAGCAACGGTGATCAAGATGCAGCAAGAAGAGGCGGCACGGCGTGGCGATCCGCCCACGGAGCAACTCGATTCCGAGTGGCGTGCACGAATGGAAGACGTGCTATGGTCCATTCTCAATTCATCCGAATTTGTGTTCACTCCATGATACTGTCCCCCACGAGCCGCGCCCGGCTCTTGAGCCTTTGAGGTGTTTATGAATCGCCGTGATTTCCTTGGTGCATCCACCGCCGTGGCCCTCTCGGGCGGCGTACATTCCCGTTTGGCACACGCCGCGCCTCCCATTCCGAAAGGGAAAGCCGAAGCATGTATCTTCATCTGGCTTGGCGGAGGGATGGGACAACTCGATACGTTCGATCCGAAAGCGAAGGGTTTGAACAAGGGAACGCCCAAGCAGGCGGGATCGCTTTACGATTCCGTAGCCACGGCGGTAACGGGTGTCAGGTATTGCGAGCACCTGAAGAAAACGGCCGCCATCGCGGACCGCATTACTGCCGTTCGCACGGTGAATCACAAAGTCATCGATGAGCACGCATTCGCCACCAATCTGGTTCACACCGGACGCATGATTAGTGGGAATGTGGTGTATCCATCGATTGGCTCGATCGTCGCACACGAACGCGGAGCGGCCGAAGCCGGCGTGCCACCCTACATCCTCATCGGCTACCCCAACGTGAGCCGTGGGCCGGGCTTTCTGGGATCGAAATCGGGCTACGTTTATCTCACGGATACCAACGCCGGCCCGGCGGGTTTCACTCGCCCTGCGGATGTTGACGATAGTCGCGCAGCCGAACGCCGGCGATTGCTTGAAGCCGCTCGCAACCCGGCACCCGCTGGTTCCGCGGTGGCCGAGTACGAAGAAGCTCAGGCGGAAGCGTTGCGTCTGGCCGGCCCTTCCTTTCTCAAGCACTTCAATCTCAGCACGGAATCGACACGCACACGCGACAACTACGGCGGCGAATTTGGCCAGCGCTGCCTTCTTTCGCGGCGACTGATCGAAGCCGGCGTGCGATTCGTTGAAGTGTCGCACAACTTGAACTTCCTGAACGGCACCGGTTGGGATGTTCACAACGAGGGCATCGATAATCAGCACTTGTTGATTCAGGAAATGGATACCGCGCTTTCGGCTCTCATCCTGGATCTGGAAGCACGCAAGCGGCTCGATTCCACGTTGATCGTTGTGGGAACCGAGTTCGGCCGCCCACCCGAGTTCGATGGCGGTGGCGGTCGCGGCCATCAGGGTGCTGCGTTTTCGCTCGTGCTGGCGGGCGGGGGATTGAAGCACACGGGTGCGTACGGCGTTTCAGATGAGCAGGGCAAGACCGTTGCAGAGAAGCCCGTTTCGATTCCGGACTTCCACGCCACCATTCACGCGGCGCTTGGCATCAACCCTTCCAAGGAACTGTACGACGGACCGCGACCGGTTCCCATCACCGATGGCGGCGTACCGGTGAAGGAATTGTTCTCGTAACATCTGCGTTGATCGCACACAGCACGCAATGGTGCGGTGTGCTTTATGTTTGGCGAGTAACGGGTGCGTGTTGCCAAGATCAAAAGCATTGCTAGGCTTTGCGGCTATCAGTGCCCTACTGGCGGCAGGAGGCGCGTATTACCTGTGGCCTTCCACACCCGAAGAACCGAAATGGGTTGCGGAATATGATGTCGCAGCGCGTGCCCCTGCGATGATCTCGCCAGGCACGGTTATTGGCGAAGCCGCACCCGAAGGCTGGACACACCTGATCATCAAGAGCTTGCCACGAGTTCGCCCAACCGAAGAGCGCAACATCCCTGGGCATCGCATCGCGCGATCCGAAACCATTCAGATGTCGCGCTGGATGTTCACCGCGTTCGTGGCCAACATTCAACCAGAAACGCATGGCAACAAGACACATTACCAATTGCAAGCTATTGCTCTGGGTCTCGGAACATCTGTTGATAAGCGCGATGTGATCATCACCCCCGAGACCGCCGCGGCACATGGCGTGAAACTGGGTTGGGCATCCCGCACAATTCTTGTGAGAGGCTACGAGACGTTGCGACATGCCACAATCGTGGTGAAAGGTCCAACCTTCGCCATAGTCGATACACCGGTGTGGTATCGCTGCGGGAAAGCAAATCGCCTCATCCGATTCCGGTACGCCTTGCTCGTTGATGCCGGTAGCGGAGAGCTAACGGTTCTTGTTTGGATGCTCGATTTAGAGGGCGGTTGTGGCGATACAGGCACGGCGGCTGTGCTTGATCCGAACACAATTGACATGGCGGAACTGATTCCCGATCCGAGCAAATTCAACTTGCTGGGTATCCCAACCGACGACGGCTTTGGCGTAGACCAGCTACCACCTCACCGAGAGAAACATACACTCTCGGCTGAAGTGCAGACCTTAGCGAAGAAGACGAACTTTAGCGCAGCGGATGCGAGCACACTGGAAGACGCACTCCGTTTGCTCATCCATCCATGACTCACCCGAGTGTATTGCATGTTCACCACACTACTGCTCACTTCGCTGATCGCGCAGCCCCCCAAGGCGGTCACACACGAAACCGAGAATCCACTCTTCAAGAACTTGCTCGATACGGGCATGCCGATTGGAGCAGGTGTGAAGAGCCAACTTCCCGCACCAACACTCCCCGATGGTCTGGACGCGGTGAAACAAAAGGCGGCCATCTTGAAGTTGATTGGCGACGATTACACTTTCGAAGATTTCACTCGAAAGTCTGCGGTTGCTCCCCAATTGGTGAAGTTCCGCGACATTGAACCCTCTGATCCCAAAGCTCCCGCGCGCGGTGTCGATAGCTGGTTTATTGTTTACGGCGACATGAAAGCCATCGACGATGAGAAATTCCGCGATCGCATTACGAACGTTAGTCGTAGTGAAGGTAAAGGCCACACGCTCACGAAGGAAGACCTGACGAAACGCAAAATCTTGGTGCCAAAGGGGGACCGCGAAGGGTTTGGCTTTGTGGAATTCGACTTAATTGAAAAAGTGAAACTGAGTGTCACGGGTCGCGCGATCTGGAGCCGCACGGCGGAATCCGCAGTTGTAGCCGCAGAAGTCGATCCGCGCTTTGCAGGCGATGCCGAGTTCCCGAATCAGTGGAGATCCATCATCAAAGAAGGCGGCGAATCCAAACTCGGGCCAGTGCAACCGTGGGCTGGATCGGCTTTCTACCTGAAGATCACGCAATTGGCGGAACCCGCTGGTGCGTTGTTTTGCGAGCAGCACGTTGTGCTTGTTGAACCGCTTGGTTGGTTCGATGGGGCCAATCTGCTGCGCTCGAAGTTGCCGGCGGTCATTCAGAATAATGTCCGCACGATGCGTCGAGAGTGGGCGAAGCAACCGTGAGTGTAAAGGTGGAATCTATTGCCAATAGGTTCCGGCCCAGTCTGAGAGTCCGGGCACATGAATTGCGTTGCCAAATGTGCGGTTCAAATTCTTGTGGCAGCACTGCCTGCCAACATCACGCCATCATCGATCACGCGGCCATCCTTCATCCGCACGATGCGATCCGCCCGTTCGGCCACTTCAGAACTGTGTGTGACCACGATCATGGCCAGATGACGCTCGCGTTGCAAAAGGTTAAGCAGATCCAGTACGCGACTGGCGTTCTCCGAATCCAGATTCCCAGTGGGTTCGTCGGCCAACAACAGAATGGGATCGTTTGCCAGTGCTCGCGCGAGTGCCACTCGCTGTCGCTCTCCAACCGACAGTTGCATGGGTCGGTGAGTTGCTCTTCCACCCATCCCGACCAGTTCTAGCAAGCTATCCGCTTTCTTTTCTCGCTCTCGCCCGGAAAGCGGCGGCCCTTCGAACATGGGCACCTGCACGTTTTCTCGTGCAGTGAGCGCGGGTAGCAGGAAGAACGACTGGAAAACGAAGCCGATCTGGCGAGCGCGAAAGCGATCGAGGTCACGACTCTTCGATAGCGGCTCGTTACGGAAGAAGACCTCGCCGGAATCGGGGCGATCGAGCACGCCAAGCAGGTTCAATAGTGTCGATTTTCCACAGCCACTTGGGCCGGTAATCGCAATGTATTCCGCCTCGCGCACTCCTAACGTGATGCCATTCAAGGCGTGAACCTTCCCATCCGGGTAAGTCTTGTGGAGATCAGATGCGAAGAGAAGATATTCGGCCGAGCCGTTAGTCATGGCGAATGGCCTCGGTGGGGAGAAGCCGGGCAGCACGGAAAGCCGGGTAAGCCCCGCCCAGAATTCCGATCAGAGCCGTAAGGGCAAACCCCTGGAGAATGACTCGGAAGGAAACACCAGGTTCGATGAAACCACTCACACGCGGTGAAGCGGCAAGAGTGTGAGTCGCAACCAGTGCCCCAATCGTGCCGATGACACCGGCGGCCAAGCCGATCAAGATCGATTCCCCAAGGATCATCTTGATGATGCGAGCTCGTGTCCAACCAATCGCACGCAAGATACCGATTTCTTGGGTTCGCTCCAACACGGCCATCACCATCGTGTTTAGCATGCTGATGATGCTAATCGCGATGGCGATGACCGAGACCATCCAAACCAGAGCACGCAGGATTTTGATGTGCGACGAATCGTCCACATAATCGCGCACCGTTTGAGCGGCAATCCGCGTGGGGCGGCCATCCGAATCTTTCAGAGCTTCGATCTTCAGGCGCACATCCTCAACCTTCGCGGCCAAATCACCAGTTGATTTTTTAACGCGAACCGAGAACCCGGAGATTCGATTCGGGCGACTTGCTAAACGTTGCGCTTCATCGAGTAGCGTGATGACCGCACCGTTCTCAAACACCGTGAAGCTTTCAAAGACGCCAATAACTTCGAAGGGTTCACCTTGCAGAACAACCTGATCGCCAACGTTCATTTTAAGATGACTGGCGATATTGAAACCGAGCATCGCCTTTGCGACATCTCCGGCTTCGAGTTTGCGGCCCTGCAGAATCTTGAGATCCTTGAATCCGCCGTTTGATGGCGGCCAGCCGAAACTCAGCGCCGGAATAGTTGCGCCGCTTCCGCGCGTGACATCAATCAAACCCGCGAGTGCAACATCGACCGATTCGATTCCCTCAATCTGCAGCACACGTTCAACAATTTTCTCGTCGATGTCGCTATCCGTCTGGTTGGGTTTTCCTTTTTCCATTGCAACCAGATCAACACCGCGTCGCTCGAACGAATCCGTGACACCGCGTTCCACATTATCGCTGATACCAAGTAGGGCGATCATGCTGCCAACAGCAACCGCCAGACCCAGCACGGTAAGCGATGTGCGGATCGGCCGGCGAGTCAGGTTTTTCAGGATGAAACTGGAGAAGTACATAGTTTGCACATCTGAGCAGGCAGCAAGATCATCGGCCGGTTAATCGCCGAAGATGGCGTCGGACAGCGTCGGTGAAGGCGACAGTGTTTTCGACAACCGCAAAGTGTTTCGCAGCCGGGATGATCTCGACTTCGCAATCCACAAGGTGCTGTTCTAGCCAACGGCAGGTCGCAAGGAAGGGGGAAAACTCATCGTAGAGAGCAACAACCGGGCGGGTAACCGCTGCAATTCGCTCAGCGGTTAGACCCGCTTCCGCCAGTACATCGGTTCCACAAGTAGTTTCCGCGAGCCGGGGCAACTGTCGCAGCCAGCCGCGGCCGATGGTGCCAACGAGTCGTTCGAGCGATTGCGATTGCTCTGGCGTCAGATTGGCGGCAGCCTGAAACAGCCGCGCGAAATCAACCGTTTCGCCCAGTTCGACCCCAACCTCTCGAAACGTCTCGCTAAGATCAACCCAGACATTCGAACGGCCGAAATTTGGCTCAATGTGCTTGATACCGGGGAAGAACGAATCGGATAGCAGCACACCGGCAACGGACTCAGGATATGTTACCGCCGCGTGCAAGCCAATCACGCCACCAAAGCTGTGGCCCACCACATAAGTCGGGCTGAGATTGAGCGCAAGCTGGAGCGCACGGAAATCCTCAACCATGTCGGCGGAAGTATAACCGGTGGCCGGTCGCTCGCTCGCGCCATGCCCACGGAGATCGTATGTGGTGACGCGGAACCCATCCGCTGCAATGGCATCGGGCAATCCGGTGAACACCCACACCGCCTGATTGCTCGTGACCGCGTGGATCAGTACGACATCTGGGCCATCGCCAGTTTGCTGATAGTAAAGCCGCGTTCTGTTCACCATGACATCCGGCATCGGTACTCCGTCGCGAGTCAATACGGTGGGCAACTCGCTTGCGTGTTGCGCATCATACTTGCGTCTGCAAGAAGTTTACTAATTCCCCAAGTGCCAAATCCTCCGCCCCTTGTTCGCGAAGTGCGCGAAGGAACGGCCCGTATGGGAGCTTCTTGGCATAAAACTGTTCGAGTCGTTCGCCGAGCACAACAAGCTCGATGCTCGCCATTCCGAGATCGGCAAACACCAGCGTGTTCGGGCCAATCTCTACCGAGAAATCCCGATCCGGGAATGCGTTCGCCATTACTTCGCCAAGGTCGCGGTAAAACTGTTCGGTTGTGCGATGCGTCATAACGATTCGGCCTCGCACAGTGTAGTGGCAACGATCAAATCATTCTTTCGAGCAGTTTGGACTCGCAATTGCCGACCTGCATAAGCGACGAGAACCAAACCGGTTTGCGAAACCGATTCCGCGCGCAACTCAGTGATCGAAATCTGCAAAGCGTCGGCCACAGCCTGCTTCGCGGCTTCTAACCGAATCGGTTGATCGTCTTCGCCTTTTTGCAAGGTTAACAGTGCAATACCGACATGCTCTGCGAATGCCGCGAAAGACGCGACTTTACCCTTCGCTGTTGCAATCGAAACGCGCGGCAAAGGATCGGATGGCAAACCGTCGCGTCGGCGGCACACAATGCGGCCAGCAACACATTCCGTCTCGATGTCGGCGGGGAAATTTCCTTCGCCATACTTTTCTTTCCAGGTGGCACGCACCGCGTCTTTGGCGAGTAGTCGCGTGAAGTACCAGTTGTTGATATCCGCATCGCTCCCCTTAAGACTGCCAAACTCTGCAAGTTCATGAGGCGTCATGGTGACACGCGCGCCTGCGGCGCGAAGCACCGGTTGGGCGAGGTCCACGGGAGGGTCGATGAAGTAACACCGTCGCGGAGCTTCATTCGTGCCACGTGGCGGAACCGCCTCCAACCATTCGCGGCTCAAGAAGTATTCATCTTTGGGTCCGAAGAAGTTGACGTTGCCGAATGGGAGATAAAACCGCCAATAACTCGCACCATTCATTCGGAACCAGAGCCGGCCATTGGGATCGAAGAGTTCAACCCCGTGCCGTGCCTGCCGGGCGGTTTCCTCTTCGTTATGCCCACGCACAATGAGGTTGCTTCCCACTGGCGGAATTGGGCCGAAGAACTCCAGCGATTGAACGCCAATTGGCAGGAGAATGCGGCCGGTCCAATCGGGTTGTTCCAGATGCCAAGCTCCCAGGATGTGCATGGCGGCGTCCACAAGCACAGGGTCGATCGTCACCTGCGGGTCCGTGTTCGAGCGGAACCAGCGATCGCGTGGCTGCACTTCCAGTGTTCCCTCAATCCCTTCTTTCCCGGTGCGGCCAAGACTTCGGATCATGTGGAATAGCGGGCCATGAAACATGTTTCGCCGCAGGTCTTCAACACTGGAACGGCACGGTACTTCATCTGTGAGTTGGAATGGCCGTGGCTCTGGCGGATCGGGATAACGATCGGCCAGTACGATCACCGCTTCGGAAGATGGCTTATCGGCAGCGTTCTTGAGGAAGGAGTTACCCAGGTCACGCACGTTCGCTCGTACTTCCACAACACCCGTATCGGGATCGATGTGGGAGACGGACGCACGCACTTCGAGTGTGGTAGGATCGGCGTCGAAGGGAAGCCAGCGATACAGGCGAACGTTACGAATGACCGTAACGACCTTGCCCGGAGCGAGGAGCGACGCAGCTTGAGCCATCGCTTCAAGGCTGAATGTCATGGGCAGAACCGGCAGCCCGTTTTGGTTCGGGTTGGTTCTGCTAACAGCTCGCCCGCCAAGAGTGTGGTCATCAGCGTAGAGATCTTCGCGTTCGTCCATCACTCTGCGAAACACAATTTCCTGACCGGGTTCATACTGAATCACTTCGCCCACAAGGCAATACGGGCATTGAGCCGGGCGAGCTTCATCCTGCACGATGGGCGGCAACTGTTGCGTATCTCGATGTTCATGCGAAGCCGAATCGTGACTCGCGGCGATCGTGGTTGATGCTGGGCAATTCGACAGGAACGCCGTCATTACTTCCCGTTGCATATCGAGGAATTGCTCCATCGAAGCGAGATACGCATTCATGACCGGATGAGCTGGGGAACGGAGTTGCGATGTGTGGGCAACGTTAATGTGATTGGAACTGTGGGCCGGTTCCTGATCCAGCGAGGGAGCGTTGACTCGCCCCGCATAAAGATGAGCGATATTCATGGGTACATGATGGGCTGCAAGGAGTGCGGTCATGTGATTGATTTGCGTCGGTCCGCTCTTTCGATGCACGTTGGCGGGGATTGCTGCGAATGGCTTGCCACGCAGAATGTCTTCGACGAACGCGGACAAGTTACCGCGTGGCCCCACCTCAATGAAGATACGCACGCCATCTGCATACATCGTCTCAATCATGCGTGCGAATTCGACAGGCGACACCCAGTGATTCACAGCCAATTCGCGTATCACACTGGGATCGTCCGGAAACTTTGTACCGGTTGAACACGAGTAAATCGGTGTGTGCGGTTTACTGAACGGTACGGGTGCAAACAGTTCTCGGAACGGCCCCATCCACGGCTCGAACCACGGCGTGTGATACGGACGACGAAATGGAAGTCGTTCGCACACCAGCCCACGGCCAAGTAATGCTTTTTCGACTCCTCCCATCACGGCGGTTGGCCCAACGGCAACACATTGGTGCGGGCAGTTGTCCATTGCTACAATCACGCTGCCACCAGAGACTGTGACAGCAATTTCGTCAACAACAGCTTTCCCGGCACCCACTGCAATCAAAGTGATATCCGGCCCGCCAGCGGTATCTTCTTGGGCCTGCATGATGTCCATAATCTCGGAGAGCCGTGGCCCGAGCACCTCCCTCGAATCCATCGCACCGGCAACAAGCAAGGCCGCAATTTCGCCCGCGCTGTGGCCTGCAATTGCGGACACGGGGAGTTGGAGATTCCAGAGTAATTTGATCAGAGCCATGTCGGCGATCAGAACGCCGAAGATTGAAGGGCCAAGTTTGCGAAGCTCGGCCTCCGCAGCAGCCACACCATCGGGCGAAGGATGAAGCACATTACGAAGTGATGGGCGGTTCGCTTCCGCGGCGATTTGATCACACCACGCAAACGTCTCCTCCACTTCCGGAAAAACGTGACAGAGATCCGCCAGCATGCCGGGGTATTGTGCTCCCTCGCCGGGAAAGAGCAGCGCCAGAGAACCTTGGAGGAAAAGCGGTTCGTCGAAGAAATACACGCCCGCGGAATCGCGAATATGTTTGCAGTTCGCACTTGCGATACGATCCGCAGCCCGGCGCAGTTTTTTGATTAAGTCGGGAACACCACCCGACACTATCGCCACGCGCGGCCCATGTGCGAGCAAATCACGCGCAAGACCAGCAGCAATATCGGTTAAATGGGTATCGGGATTCTGTTCAAGCCGATCGGCCAGGCTGTGTGCCCGACGGGCGAGATCGCTCCGATCTTCGGCGTTGAGTATGAAGACTTCCGTGTCCCAACCTGACGGAGCCACCACCCTGGATTGGCTTTGTGCGGCAGTTGTGACGACCATGTGTCACTTCACCCCTGCGGTAGCAAGTTCGGAAGTTGTGGCGTTGGCGACGGGTCGCGCGGGGCTTTCCGTTCCTCCCGCGACCAATACTTCGGGTTCACCCTTTGCGCCGTAAATCACTTCATCCACTGCGAAACCGGCACCAACCCGTGGCTCGATCAGCTTCAAACCACGCGCGACCAGATGCTTTTCGAGATCTGCCACCATTCCCACTTCTGCCCAAGGACCCCACGCCACGGAAACAACCCGACCGGGCCATCGGCGATCCAGATCGCAGGCCAACTTACTCAGCACTTCATTCGCAGCTGCATAGTCCGACTGGCCACGATTGCCGTAGCGGCTCGTGATTGAGGCATACAGTGCGAGGAACTTTAGTTGTGAAGGATCGAGCTTGCGCGCGAGTGTCAACGCACTGTCAACTTTCGTGCTGAAAACGCGATCGAAAGATTCTGGCGTCTTGTCTTTAAGCAACTTGTCTTCGATCACACCCGCTCCGTGGATCACGCCGGCAATTCCTCCAGCCGCATTCAATTCTTCGATGAGTTGCCCGAATGCCACTTCGTCGCGGACATCGAGAGAGCGATACTCAACGCGGCTCCCCGCTTGCCGGATGGCATCAATATTGGCTCGCATTTCGCGGTTCTTCAGGAGTCGCTTGTAGGTCGCTTCGATCACCGCCGGCTTCGCTTCGGGCTGCTTCCTCAAAAGTGCGGTCTTGATCTCCGATTGCGAAGTCAACCCTGCGGTTTCTGCTGATTCTTGCTCCGGTGCGGCTGAACTCCCCACAAGCACGAGCCGCGGCTGATAGCGCGTTGCGAGTTCGATCGCGATCTTGGCCGTGATGCCTCGCGCTCCACCGGTGATCAGCACGGTTGAATCTGGCCCAAGTTCGATAGCGGGTTGATCCTTCACAAGCGGGCCGGGTTCAACCTGCCAGGTCACGCGGCGATTGCCATCGTGCCCCACTTCAAACGGTCCTTCGCGTTCGCCCAATTCTCGGAATAGCAGTTCCGCAAGATGACTCGCGGGTGTTTCACCATCGACATCGATCACACGAACCGTGACTTCGGGCCATTCGTAACCCAGGCATTTGGTGAATCCTGCAACGCCACCATGGCCAGCAAAGAACGTATCGGGAAGCTCGCCACCAAAGCCCATCCGCCCGCCCATCGCAGTTACAGCAAGCAACGCAGCCGAACCTTGCGTGCCGCTCTTGCGTATCTCTGCTTCTAACCCACGAGCCAGAAGGTACAGCGATGTCACTTCACGGCGTGTTTGTTGTTCAGGGGTTTCACCTTTGACTGGCTCTGCGAGCGGAAGCAGGTGAATCAAGCCCGATACCGAGCCGTAAGTGTTGCGAATGTTGACGAGCAACTTCTGAACCGAATCCGGATCGGTGAGGTCCGTGCTGTAGCCGCCTTGCTGTGCAGAGTGATCACTGGCCATGCGAATGAGCGCGGTCTTGATATCCAGTTCCGCGAGGCGATCGGCCAGTTCGTGAGCGGTTCCACGGCCATCGTCGGTTATCAGAATCGTTCCACTTGGAGGAGTAAAACGCGGGCGTGGCGATAACGGTGCGTCAACCAACCGCACCACAAGGCGTTGAATCTCCCCTTTGCGTGCGCCCGGGTGAAGGTCGCCAGTGGGTTCGACGGCAGGCAGAAGTTGCGGAGCAGAAGTTCCTGTTGCTTGCGGCTCTGTTTCTGATCCCGCGAGCGCTTCGGTCACATAGTCAGCAATGCCGCGAAGCGTCTTGATTGTGGAGAGTTTCTCCATCTCAAGATTAGGCTGATTCCCATCTGCCGCCGCACCAATCGACTCCGCAAGCGTGCCCAAGATTTCCACTCGCTTGATGGAATCGACACCGAGATCGGCTTCCAGATCCAGATCAATGCTTAATGCTTCTTGCGGGTAGCCTGTGCGTTCGCTCACAAGATCCAGAAGGCGAGCTAGGATCGTATCTCGATCCAGTGCTATTGCCAGTGCCGCAGGTTGTGTTTCAATCTTTGGGGTTGCCGCTGGAACGGCGATAACGACTTCTTGCACTCTGGCAACAGGCGGAGCGACTCGCTCGAGTGCCGCACTGGGTGCGAGGCGATTGATTGCCGGAGCGACAGGAGCAGGGGCACTCTGTGCGATGTGGGCAACGTGCCCGTTGCCGTTGGCATGCGTGTGACCATTACCATTAGGCAAGAACGGCAAAGCAGAGTTGCCGGAATGGCCGCTCTTCTGTTCGGGAGATGCTCCCAGGAAGCCCAGCATCACGCTTCGCTGAGTATCGAGGAATTTGGCCATCACGTCCTGAAAACGCATCATTACCGCTGCCGCATCGTCTGGCAGAGCGTTGGGCGGTTGTGGTTGTCCGCTATCCGCTTTCGCGGAGGCAACCGGGTTCACTAAAGGAGTTATGTTGTTGTTCATCTTCGCTTGCCGGGAAACGGAGGGAGCAGGTAAAGAGGCGGCTGTGCGTGTGGCGCTTGTTGCGATGGGCTTCGGTGCCTGCGCTTGTGCTAATCGCAGATTGCTTGGTGCGGCCACTGTTGGTGCAGCCACAGTCGGTCGAGTTCCGCCATCGACCGGTGTGCTTCCAGAGTGAGTGGGGCTAGCATTTTCAAAGCTTTGCCGTTGACCAAGCAAGCGCGGTTCTGGGCCGTTAATCGGGCGGCTTCGCACGCCGTTAATGACCCACGTTGTTGGCGAGTGCTTGGGCTTGCCCGTTTCGGAATTCAAACTGTTCAGCTCGAACGGCTGGACCTCACGACCTTGAAATAGCCGATCGACTTTCACGGCAACGCCGGATGTTACCAGTTGCCCAACAAGATGCAGGAGTTGAATCAACCCAGGGCGGGCTTTCACATCCGATGCAACGGCCACGTGCGGCTTTCCTTCCAGAATTCGCCCAACCAATCCGGTGAGCACCGCCTGTGGACCGACTTCCAGAAAGACACGGGCACCGGCCGTGTGCATGGCCGCGACTTGGTCAACGAATCTCACTTGCGAAGTCAGATGTTTCGAAAGTTGGCTCACAATCTCGGCGGGATTACTTGCGTATGGAGCCGCAGTGGTGTTGGAGAATACGGGCTTCCGCAGGGCGAAGAACTGCGTGGACTGCAACGCTGTCGCAAGTGGTTCCGCGGCCGCGTTGATGAGTGGAGAGTGGAAACCGCAGGCCACCGCGATCCGCTGGGCACGAATCCCCGCCGCCTTCAGTTTCTCCCCAACATCTTTCAGCCCCGCTTCCGTACCGGCCAGCACGCTTTGATTCGGGGCATTGTGATTGGCCAGCCACACACCCGACAGACCCTTCAGCAATGGTTCGAGTGCTTGCGGCGAAGCATCGGCGGCGATCATCCCACCGGCATGATCATCCGCCGCCTTGCGAATGAAATGGCCACGCTGGTAAGACAAGCGGTAGAGATCTTCGTTGCTGATCGCACCGGCCGCTGCAAGCGCAACATATTCGCCGTAACTGTGGCCCGCATAGAAATCGGCTCCCACGCCGAGTTCGGTGAGCAACCGGAACATACCGAGTGAAGCGGCTCCGATGGCAGGCTGCGCAACATCGGTTCGCTGCAGATCCGCACGTAGCGCGGCATCTTGTTCTGGTGTGAATGCAGAGGGCGGATAAATGAACTGACCCAGCGGTTTATCGAACTTCCCTATGAGTCCTTTCTCCGCCTGATCGAGTGTTTCGCGAACCTCGGAGAATGCCATCGCCTGTTGGGCAAGCATGTCCGGATATTGCGAACCCTGACCGGGAAAGAGGAACGCGACTGTTCCGGTCGCATCCGCAGGAGTTGCTACGAAATACACTCCACGAGGATCCGCGTGTGTGGTGGCAGGTTTGGCGATCACATCGAGGGATGTGTCGAGCTTCTGACGTAAGTCTTCGAGCGATGTCGCAATGATTGCCAGGGTCGGCTGGCTGTTGCCGATTCGCTTTGCTGACTGACACACAGAGGCCGCGAGATCAGCCAGTTGCGGACTCGCACCGGCCTGAAGCGAATCGCGGCATTTTTTCACATCCGCAGTTAGCGTGCTGATATCGGGCCGCGTCCAGACAAATAATTCGGCGGGCCACCGACGCATGCCGGAACTCGGCCGATTCAAATAATCGCCGGTATACTCTTCCAACACGGTGTGGAAGTTGGTTCCACCGAATCCGAAAGCGCTCACACCCGCAGTGCGAGGATGATCGGCACCATGCACCCACGGTCGCGTTTCGGTGTTGAGGTAGAGCGGGCCGCCATCGAGATTCGCTTTGGGATTGGGCATCTCGACAAGCGTGGGTGGCAGCATCTTGTGATGCAAGGCAAACGCCGTTTTGATTAGCCCCGCAAGCCCTGCCGCACACTTGCTGTGACCGATCATCGACTTGACCGAACCAATCGCACACGATTGCGTTCGCCCACCGGCTTCGCGCAGGAGTTGGCCAATCGCACGCGCTTCGGTCTGATCGCCTACAACGGTGCCCGTGCCATGCGCTTCGACCAAGCCAACATGTGCCGGGGAAACGCGGGCTTGTGCGTAAGCGCGGTGCAAGGCACGCAATTGCCCTTCGGCACGCGGCGCAGTTAATCCTTTATCGCGGCCATCACTCGAAGCTCCCACGCCCTTGATGACGGAATAAATGCGGTCGCCATCGCGTTCGGCGTCCGCGAGCCGCTTCAGAACGGCGACTCCCACACCTTCCGCAAGGGCTATCCCATCGGCAGCGGCATCGAACGGCCGGCAGCGACCGCGAGGGCTGAGGGCGTGCGTCTTCGAGAAGGCGACATAAGCGTAAGGAGTTTGCACCATGTCGCCGCCCATTACGATGGCGACATCGCTCGTGCCATCATTCAGCTCGCGGACGCCGGCATAGAGCGCAGCCAGTGACGACCCACACGCGGCGTCGATCGCCATGTTGGGGCCACCCAGATTGAAGCGGTTGGCAACTCGGCCCGCGGCGACATTCAGCAAAATGCCTGGAAAGGAGTCTTCCGTCCATTCGGGAAGAATGCCTTCGCCCTGCATAATGACATCTGTTGACTTGGAGTGAAGGCCGGGAATCGTGTCCATCAGCGGCATACAGGCGCGGAATCCATACGACACCGAAAGCGGCATTCCGCCTCCGCCCACGCCGAGAATGGCACAGGTCCGCTCGCGATTGAACGGGCGATCGAGATAGCCCGCATCGCCCAACGCTTGATTCACGGCCTCCAACAAGAGCAGTTGGAGCGGCTCAATGTTGGGAATCGATTTTGGTGTGATTCCGTACTTCAACGGATCGAACGAGACATCATCGATGAACCCGCCCCACTTGGACACCATCTTGTCCTTCGCGCGGGGGTCGGGGTCGTAGTACAACCGCCAGTCCCAGTGCGAATCGGGAATCTCAACGACCGCGTTAACTTTTGCGAGGATGTTGTCCCAGTAGTTCCACAAGCCGTTCGATTTCGGATAGAAGCACGATAAGCCAATGATGGCCACATCACACGGCGGCGGTGCGGGCAGTTCCTCTGCAGCGTGCGTGGCCGCGAGATCGGGTAATGCATTCCCGCCAGATTTAACGGCAACCTTGCTGATATCCGCATGAAGCTCGGCAATCGTGGTGATTTTGTCGCGCAGTGTGGCGACTTGCCCGATCATGTACATGCCACGTTGCACTTGTTCATCGTCCGGAACGGTAACGAGCGACGTTCCATTGGCACCCGGTTGGGCAGCACCGTTTTCTGCGTGCGCGGTCTGTTTGCGATCCACACCTTTGCTGGCGAGTCGCAGCCGGCCCAGATTCATTCGCTCCAACGCAATGCCGACATCAAGCTGCGATTTCCCTTCCGAGCGGAGCTTCTGTTTCTCCGATTCGAATGTCGCAGCGTACGGTGTTGGTATGCAGCGAATGGCGTGTCCCGGCCCAGATTCGAGTAACACCGTTTCTCCGCACGCCAACGCTTCCTTTTGGAATGCCGCCGTGATGGCACCCGCTTCAACAGCTTCACGCGTGAAGAGGTAGGCCGTTCCTAAAAGCACTCCAACCTTGACACCTTTCTCGGCCAAGCTCGCGCTGAGGGCAGCAACCATCTTGGCGGAGAGGGCGTCGTGAATGCCGCCGGCGAAAACAACGTGAAGCTGCTCTGCGGGCTTTTGGCCGATGTGCTCCATGAGCACCGCAATCATGGTTTCCCACAAAGCAAAGCTCGTTCGCGGGCCAATGTGCCCGCCGCACTCTTGCCCTTCGAAGATGAAACGTGTCGCACCATCCTTCAAGAACATCTTCAGAAGCCCAGGCGACGGCACATGCAAGTATGTCGGAATTCCCTGCGATTCCAGCTCTTTTGCCTGATCGGGTCGGCCGCCGGCTATGATGGCAAACGGCGGCTTGGATTGGCGAATGGCCTGCAGTTGTTCGGCCCGTATCTCGGCTGGCACGAACCCGAGGATGCCCACTCCCCACGGCTTCGAACCGAGCTTGGTCTGTGTTTCATTGAGAAGGTGTTCCGTCTCAGCTTTGCGTAGTAGTGCCAGTGCCAGGAAGGGAACCGCACCACCAATCGCAACTGCATTCGCGAAAGCGGCCGTATCGCTCACTCGCGTCATCGGGCCTTGCAGAATCGGATACTGTGTTCCGTGCGACTTCGCGAACGGACTTCCCTCCGCGAGATGTCGTGTTTGTTGAGCCGCTGCGAGCAATGAATTGGCTTTCTGGCAAACGCTCTGAAGGATTCCCGCAACCGTCACGCCCGTGCTCGCCAGATTCGCAGCTTGTGCAATGTCTTGGCCAACAAGCCAAGCACCGAGCGTTGGGTCCAGGGCGATATGCGATCGAACGGCTTCACGCCACGCGGCACACCTGGATTCCGAGGATTGATCCGAGTTCAGTAGTTGTTCTTCAATCTTCGCCAGATTAATTGCGGCGGAACTATCTGGGCGTGAATAAACGCGGTACGCTTCGCCCAGTTTTGTACCAAGAACGAGACTCTCGCTCCCATCAAGACTCGTGATCCGTTTGCGGCTCGCTTCTGATAATGGTGATTCTCGGGTCAGAAGAAGTTGCGAATCGAGAACAACCCCTCTGGCACCTGCAGCTAAACAAGCCGCAGCGGTGAATGGCCCAATCCCACCTTGCACCCAAAACGGGACATTGAGGTTAGACTTGTCGGCGTGCTGTCGCCACTGTTGAATGAGCAGAAATGCAGTTTCCGAACCGACTCGTCCCCCGGCCTCCTGGCCTTTCAGAATGATACCATCGACCCCGAAACCCACGGCACGGACGGCTTCATTCAGCGACACAGTTTCGCGCAGCACTTCAATGTTCGAAGCGCGCAACTCAGAGATACAATCTTTTAAATCAGCGGTGTCGGGGCCAGCTAGAACGACGCGAGCCGGGAGCCTGTTCCCTATGGAATTGCTTCCCACCATCTGCTTGAAGGTGGTCCAATTCTCAGAACGGAGTTTAACGCCAAACGCACCATGTGCGAATCGAGATATTCGGGCGATCGATTCCGAAAGTGTTGGATCTTCAAATGTTGTGAACTCGAGATCGAGTACGCCGATCGCCCCGGCTCGATTAGCCGCAATCGCGAGCGACGGGTCGGCCCCCCCTGATGGGGTCAGCACGATGATGTCGCGGAGTTCCATCACTCTCCTCGGGGTAATGGACCTCCCTGTCCTGCAGCAAGCCTTTATGTCCTTCCTACACACATCATGCCGCGAACTAAACCGGAATGACGCAAATCGAGTGTAGGTATGGCTAAATTATCTTCGCCTTAGCAATTTAGGTAATGTAGAGAGTTACGGCATTTTGGGTGTACTTTGCAAGGTGTCTTCGGCTCTTCAACCCAGTTGGTAACTCCCAATCGGTCAGTTGTTCCTGCTGCACACACAATGCCATCAAGTAAGGTTAATCCGGAAGGATAGAGAAAGCCGATTAAACGCAGAGTTCAGGCAAAAGGGCGAATCGACGAATCGACGAGGTGGAAATGCGTGTTATTCATCTCCTAATCCTCTGTGCCATTTCCGTTTGCGGTTGCAAACCACTCACAATTCGCACCGAAAGCCGTGTGGCGGTTGATAACGCACTGGAAACGAGAATCTCGGGCATGGCGGATACCCGAGTCGAGATGCCCCCGGTGAGTCCTACTGCGGGCCGGGTGCGGCCTGTTATCGTTCAACCTGGCGATTTGAACGGGCAGCGAGTTGCGGTGGTGGATGTCGATGGGCTGATCTTAAACACGCCGTTTGTTGGTCCATCATCAGTTGGCGAGAATCCGGTCGCATTGTTTCGTGAGAAACTTGATGCGATCGAGTACGAAGGGTGCGTTCGTGCCGTTGTATTGCGAGTGAATAGTCCGGGCGGTGGGGTAGCGGCTTGTTCGGCGATGCGGCGTGATCTGGAACGCTTCAAGACACGCACCCAGCTACCAGTCGTTGCCAGTTTGTTGGATCTCGCCGCCGGCGGGGCCTACCATCTCGCATCCGCAGCCGATGTGGTGATCGTTGAATCCAACACGGTTACGGGCGGCCTGGGTGTGATCCTGAACCTTTACAATTTCCAGGATCTCATGGGCCTTTATAACGTGATCCCCCAAACGGTGAAGGCCGGCGAACTCGCGGATATTGGAACATCGGCCCGCTCGCTCAAGCCAAAAGAACGCGAACTGTTGCAAACGATGGCGGATGAATTCCATGCCCAGATTCGCACCGATGTCACCCGGTCGCGGCCAAAAGTCGATGCGATGGAAGTTTTCGATGGTCGCATTCTGACCGGCAAGCAGGCCGTCGAGCGGGGCTTGGCGGATAAACTCGGGGATCTGGATGGCGCGATTCAAATGGCTTCGGAGATTGCTTGCCAAGGTGTGAGCAACACGTTGCGACCCGAAGTCGTGCTCTACCGGCGTGCCAACGACCCCGCCAATTCTGTGTACGCGGTCACGGCGAACATTCCGCTTCAAGGCGCAGGTTTGTTGCCCTCGATTCCGGGGTTGGACCGAGCCAAACTGCCGACATTCCTATCTGTGTGGCAACCGGAACTAAGCATGGAGAAACTCTCAGGAAAGTAATCCTTTTGAGGTTTGCGTCGCGACAAAGAGCGGTTAATGAATGGAAGATAGGAGGTTGGCGGGGCGTAGGATGACTGCTCCACGGCAAACTCGCACCCACGACACGCCACGAAAATGTTCACACACCAACATCACCTTCGCCATATCTTGCGAGCCGATCAGTACACATCCGACTCTCAGTATCGAACGGAATTACGTCATCTCTTTTACCCCGCCTGGCACCCGCTTGCTACCGTGAACGAGCTTGCGAAACCCGGCGACTTTCTCACGTTCGATCTGCTCGAAACGCCCATATTGTTAAGGAATTTCGATGGCGAATTGCGTGCGTTTCTGAACGTCTGCCCGCACCGACACAGCAAACTCACTGACAAGTGCAAGGGAAACGCCAAACAGCTCCGCTGCCAATACCACGGCTGGGAATTCAACGAAGATGGCAGCACCGGGAAAATCCCCGATGCCCGTGCGTTTCGCCCGTGGGATCGTGAGAACTCATGTTTGAAGCGATTTCGCCTGGAAACGTGCGGCGATCTGGTGTTTGTGAATTTCAGTGACAACGCGATGTCGCTGCGGGAATGGCTTGGGCCGCTCTGGGAACTCTGGCAGAGTTATGGCGGGGTTTTTCGCCACGCGGCGACCTGGGAGAAGGAATTTCCGTGTAACTGGAAAGTGGTGCTCGAAAATTCTCTCGAGTCGTACCACATCCCGCAGGTTCACCCGAAGACGTTCAAAGAGTATTCCACCGAAGAGAATTCGTGGCACGAATTGACCGACACATTCACTTCGTACAAGACGCACGTACCGCAAGACATGGCCGCCTGGTTCACCAATCGAATCGTACGAATGCTGGGTCAGCCAGTGACAAGCGAGTACTGGCACCGCGTGCGGCATCCGCATGTGACCGGTGCATCGCTCGACGTAATTCGGATGATGCAAAGCGTCTATCCCACTGGCCCGAACAGTTGTCGTTATCGCAGCATCTTGTTTACACTCAAAGGTACACGCCGTGGGCCAGTATCTTGGATGCTTTATCGTTCACTGAAATGGATCTCGACGAAAGTCGCCCGGCAGGTGTTCGACGAAGATGGATCGATTTACGCGGCAATCCAACAGGGGTTGGAAGCCAGCCCGCACTGCGGCGTGATTGGTACGCGAGAAGAGCGGATTTTCACTTTTCAAGAGTTTGTCAACCATGAGTGCTCCGGCCCAAGTGAACTGCCCGTGATCATGGCCGAGACCGCCCAGGAATAATCGTTATACGGCATATCATCCTTGCACCTTTCATTACCGCTACTCGCTGGCTGGTATGGTATATTCGCGCGTGCCCACACCAAATACTCTCTCTCCTACCCGGAGGCGATCCGTGCGTCGAATTTCTATCTCTGTTGGTCTGATCGCATTGGCCGCAGGTTTTGCGGCCCAGATGCCGCAAGCCTGTGCTCAGAAAAAACTGCCTGACACTCAGCAATTGGAAAAGGTGAAGGCGGCGTTGCCCGAAACAGCGCCGGCCAAGCCCAAGAGCACACGCAACATTCTCCTGTTCAGCAAGACCGCGGGTTTCCGCCACTCTTCCATCCCGATTGGAGTGCGGACGATCACCGAACTCGGCGACAAAACCGGTGCGTTCACGGTTTACGCCACGGAAGATGAATCGTTCTTTGAGCCAGAAAAACTCGCCAAATTCGATGCGGTATTCATGCTCAATACCACCGGAGATTGTTTCCGGCCAAAAGGTGTTCCCAAAGAGGAAGCGGATAAACGAGAAGAGTCGCTCAAGAAAAGCCTCGTCGATTTCGTTTCGTCCGGCAAGGGTTTGATCGGTGTCCACTCCGCGACCGACACTTACAAGAACTGGAAGGACTACAACCAGATGATGGGCGGCGCGTTCGTAAGCCACCCGTGGCACAAGTTGGTGCCGGTGAAAGTCACAGATACCAAGAACCCGGTGAACGCGGCGTTTGCGGGCAAGGACTTTGAAATTGCCGACGAGATCTACATGTTCCGCGACGACACGGCTCTAGGAGCAGATCGAAAGTATTTGCTGGTTATGGATCCGTCGAAAATGAGCGCAGAAGATGCCGCGAAAGGAAAGCGAAAGGATGGCACCTACCCCATTAGCTGGATCAACACGTTCGGCAAAGGGCGGTGCTTCTATTGCTCGTTGGGCCACCGTGAGGAGATCTATTGGAACCCCACGATTCTGCAGCACTATCTCGCGGGAATTCAGTACGCACTCGGCGATCTGGAGGCAGATGCCACGCCCGGCAAACCAACGGGTGGAAAAGAATAAGCCGGCTTCGCAATGATTCACATCGTTTCACCCTGTTCTGTTAACTGGAATTGCAATCACACTTCGCCATTCGGGTTGGAATCCTCAACCCGAATGGTGTGGGCCAACCACATCGTGGGGTCCACGCGGTAGTAAGCCATGAAGAGTTCGTACATCTCCGGGTGCAATCGCTTTAGCATTTTCGATCGACAATAAAACGCCTCGGTCGCAGCCGCGAAGAATTCGGCCTCGCTCGCCGCAGAGTAAGGTGTGAAAAACGTGCGAACCCCTCCTCGCTTGATGGCACGGCAATGATCTTCGAACGCAACGGACATCACGTAATGCCAGCGGCTTTCGAGCGAAGGATCGCCGAGTTTTGGCCCCCTACGAGTGATTCCTTCAGCGAAATCGAGTTGATGGGCGAACTCGTGCATCACAACATTCTGGCCCATGCCGAGATTCTGCCCTTCGGGCAAGACTTGATCCCACGCTAGCAAAACAGGTCCGTGGTCAACGGCTTGCCCGGCGAGTGGCGTTTCCGATAAGCCATCATCTTCCCAATCATCTTCTGCCACCGGCGTGCGAAATTCCGTGGGGAACACGCAGATATCGCGCACCCGAGAGTAGTAGCTGCGATGTGTGCCGAGAAGGAGCAATGCGGCCTGCGCCGCGATGGTGATCTTCATCTCTTCGGTAACGAACAAACCGCCCCGACCATACCACCGCTTTTCGGCGATCAGGATGCGTGCGATATCGCGCAGCAGCGATTGCTCGGGAGAGGAAAGGCGACGGTAATGCGCGACGTTGCGGTCGAGAAACCCGAGCCACCGAACGGGAAATGGCTCGGCGAGTAATAGGCGTCGGCGTCGGGTGCGGAGCCAGTTGAAAATCATATGGCGATTTTACAACTCGAAGAACGGGTGTCGCGTTACGAAACGCGAACCGGCAATCTTCGTCGCCGCGGTTTCGCCCCACCGAGAATCCATTGGCGAATCAGATCAAGCTCGCCTTTACCCGGTCGCGGGGCTTGCGGAGGCATGGACATATCATCGATCGTGAAGAAAATCGCGCTCTTCTTGGGATCGCCGGGAACAAGAATCGGTGGGTTGTCTGGGTTGGTGATCGCGACGAGTGTGCGAAGATCGACATCGCCCTTGGGCTTGCCGGCGTTCCCGTGGCAGTTTCCGCAGTATCGCATCAAGATGGGCTTCACCTGCTTCTCGAACGAGATGGCGAACTCCGGGGTTTCAGGCTCCGATTTTGGCTCAACCTTCTTGGGTTCGATTACCATAGGTTTGGGCTTGGGCGGTTCGGGCTTGGGGGCGGGTTCTGGTGTGGGTTCGGGCTTCACCTCGGGCTTCGGCTCATCCTTGGGTTCTGTAATGACCGGAGCGATAGGTTTGGGTACTGGTGTGCCGTTTGGATCCGCCTTGGCCACCTGGAGTTCTTCATCCGGCTTCACCGCGTTGGATTGCGGACGCTGGTAACCTGTGACGATGCCAAAGAAGAAACCGATCAGCAACAAGGAACCATATATGCCAATCGCAAGCATCTGCCCATTGGGCGAAAGGCGGTTGGGGTTTTCGACTTCAGCGGGTTCATCGACTGATAAATGCTCGAAAGCCATGTGTTAACCCTGCGTTACGTATTCAGCCGTTGCTCAGGTGGCTTGCAAGATCATGTTTAGCTTATTCGACGCAACAAGCCCGCGATCAGTTCCGAAAGAACAGAACAGAACAGAACAGAACAGAACAGAACAGAACAGAACAGAACAGAACAGAACAGAACAGAACAGAACCACCGTCTTTGGCCGAGTGTCCACAGGTTATGAACAGTTCAATGGTTGAAATCGACGGTGCTGAAGGCGAAGGAGGCGGGCAAATCCTTCGTTCGGCGCTCACATTATCGATACTCACACAACGGCCATTCAAGCTCATCAACATTCGCGCGAACCGGCCCAAGCCGGGCTTGCAGCCGCAACATCTGGCGTGCGTGAAAGCAGCCGGAGCAATTTGCGGCGGGATTTATAAAGGTGGTTCGATTGGGTCGTCCGTTCTGTACTTCGAACCGAATGAGATCAAGCCGGGTCGATATGTCTTTAGTATCGGAACAGCGGGGGCAACGAGTCTTGTTTTGCACACGCTCTACCTTCCACTCACTTTGCTTGCTCACGAACCCAGCGAAATCACCATCACGGGCGGCACGCACAATCCTCATGCCCCATGCTACCATTTTCTGCAAACCACGTGGGCGGCTTATTTGCGGAGTATGGGAATCATTGTGGAACTCGCAATGCCACGCCCCGGGTTTTATCCACGCGGCGGCGGCGAGATTCGAGCGATCATTCATCCTTGTTCCGGAGTCAAAGGCGTCCATCTCACGCGCTGCCCAGATCTCACGACCGCGGGTGGATTCAGCGCTTATGCAGGATTACCTGAGTCGATCGGGCGGAGGCAAGCTCGCCGAATAGGCTCACGATTGAAAGGCGAAGGAGTGGAATCGCACATTCCACTTGAGGAATGGCAAACCGCATCGCCGGGCACCGTGGCGGCGGTGATCTTTCGGCAGGCACCCATACCCACGCTTTTCTTTGGCTTGGGAGAGCGTGGCAAACACGCGGAGTCGGTCGCCGATGATGCTGTGGACGAAGCGATTCGCTACCGCGATGCGAAGTGCCCGGTCGATCCGCACTCGGCGGATCAGTTGCTACTTCCGCTGGCGTTTGCACGCGAAGCGGCCGAGTTCCGCACGTCCGAAATCACTCGCCATCTCACCACGAACATTGCAACCATTCGGAAGTTTGTGGATTGTTTGGTGAATGTTGATGCCGAGGAAGGGCAACCAGGAAACATTCGGTTTCCCACCGTGATATAATGCCGCATTCTTACCCAGGAGTCCGAATGCCGAAGCCCGCAGACTGTGACCTTACCATGCAGATTGCTCAAGTCGTTCCATGCACGGAAGCGGAAGGACCCGGCAAGCGGTTCGCGGTATGGTTTCAGGGCTGCCCGCTCCGCTGTCCTGGGTGCTGCAATCCGGAATTTCTCCCCTTTAAAGGCGGGCAAACCAAGACTGTGCGGGAAATGGTGGAATGGATTGGGCGAACGCGGGAAGAAAGTGCGATTGAAGGGATCACGCTTTTGGGTGGTGAACCTTTTGCACATGCCAGTGCCGGTGTCGCGCTCGCACAAGCAGCCCGTGAACGGAATCTCACGGTCATGGCATTCACGGGCTTCACCCTCGAAGAGCTTCAGAGCCGCCCGGAATCCGATATCGCCGAATTGATCGGGCTAACCGATATTCTCGTGGATGGTCCTTACGACCGGAATACCCCAGACCATTCTCGGCGATGGATTGGCTCCACGAACCAGCGAATCCACTTTCTCACGCCGCGTTACTCACTCGATGAGCAATGGTGTGAGAAGAATACGTTGGAGATCCGAATGGTGGGTGGGGAAATCAGCGTCAATGGTTTTCCCGCCAAGGATGCGATAGGCTTGTGGAAGGGTTGGAAACGCAAAAAGCCCCTTCCCATGATCTCGCCGAAAGTCGAGGTCGATTCGCAGGAGAAAGACTCGAAATGACCATCGCCACCAAGCCGCCCCAAATACCAGAGCCAGAAGGTCCGCGGCAGGTGTCGAAGTTCGAGTTCAACCTACTTCGCATCCTGCGATTCATGGTCGGGCAGTTCCCTACCGATCAGGGGATTCAACTCGTCCGGGCTTCGATCGCTCGCCCCGATTGCCTGAGCGCGGAATCGGTTCACCTGGTGAAAGATACCCTTGCGAAAGCATGTGTCCTATTTCTGGTGAGACAGGGCGGTTGGCGAAACGATAAGTTCCTGCGTGAGGGACAACCGGCGAGCGGGCGTGTCTGGAATCGCATCCCGATTGATGAGCGAAGTCTTGAGTTTTCACGCCCCGTGCTCGACTTCCTCATGTGGGCCACCGCCGAGAAGGTGAACGATACCAAAGCAGTGTGGGATGCCAGCCCAAAAGCACTCACATCGGGCGACGAGCTGTTCTTTTGGATGGCATTCGACGCCATCCGGACAGACCCGGATCTCCTCACGGTACTTCGCCGCAAAGACGTATTCCGACAGAACGCCCTCTGTTGGATTTCCTTTCCCGGAGATATGGTCGATGGAGACGAAACCGCTCCACCCGATTTCGCGGCGTTGTTTGAAGGCCAGCGAGCGGTGTTGTTGGAGTGTCTCCAAACCCATCTCACGCAACGGTGGCTCCGGTCGGAACGGATGAAGGGGCAGATCGGCGATTGGAGGCGGATGCGAATTCAAGGTCGTGCGGAACATGCGGCCCTTCAGGATTTCCTGAGAGCAGCCCGCACGCATAATCGCGTCGATCTCGCACGCTTTGTGTTGTGGACCAACGCACTCTTGCTGACCACAGACATGACGCCCATATTCTGGACGGGCGGGTTGCAAGGCGGTGGGCCACCACGACTGGCGGATCGCCTCGAAACACAGCGATCGGCACTCGCAATGCCGCGACAAATGGAAACCCTGGCAGCCTGGAATCAGCAAGCCGTGAGTATCGGTTACTTCGATGAAGGGTATCAGGCGAGCCAGATGTGGAAGGCAGAGTGGGAGATGGCCGATGGGAACCGCGTTGCCGCGCGAGCTCAGGCGGCGATCGAAATGCTCGAACCTTTGCGGGGAACTTTAAACAGCGGAATATCGGCAACGGGTGGCGGAGCAAAGCCCACCGAAAACCCCACCGATAGTCCGGGTTAGATCGTGCATAGAACGGGAATGGATTTTCTTAACCAACTACAGCCCGCCAATACGGGAGGTTATCGATGAGTCGTGCATACCGCATCACCGTGAAAGAATCGGACACGCGTCAACTGAAAGCCGGAGACGAGATCTGCACCCAGTTGGAGATTCTCGAAATCCTTCCCGGCGAGGATATGGCAACGCTTCTCAAAGAAGAATTGAAGAAGCGCGGTTTCGAAGAACAAGATGACGGCACCATGGTCCGCAAAGATGGTGAACTGACGGTTCGCGTCGATCCCTGCTCCGGCGAAGTGAGCGTGAAGGCGGAAGCCGAGGAAACCGTTAGCCAGGAAGCCAAGCGAGAAGCCACCGGGTTCAACGATGTTGGCCCGAGCGAAAAGAATCTGCGCGAACGAGTCAAGGATCAGTTAAAGACTGACCTCGATAAAAAGTTCGAACAAGAGCAATCGCGACTTCAGAACAAGGCGACCGAGCAACTCGAGAAGCACTTGAACGAGATCCAACCGGAGATTTCGGAGATCGTCAATAAGGTGACCCGCGACGCGCTCAAACAGAAAGCGCAGCAGATGGGCACCGTCAAGGAAATCAGCGAGGATGCCGAGAGCGGTTCGCTGACGATCAAAGTTGAAGTCTAAGGCTTTGGCTCTTGGCTGTTCGCGAGAAGCCAAATCATTTCACACTAACCCATGACCCGTTTCTCAACACACACGATTAACAGCGTCGAGTAAACAGCAAGAGCTAACAAAAACATGAGCATTACCGTTACCGAGAAGGATCTTCCAAAAGCCCTGACCGCCGAACAAGCGGTCGAGGCGGCCTACTCGCACGAGTTGGCCGATACGGCAAGCAAGTTGGTTCGTGGGCTTCCCGTGCTGATCGAATGCGATAAGGAACTCGCGCCGTACTTGTTCCTTAACGTTCGCAACCGCCTGCGTGAAGCCAAACTGCAGTGCATTTACCTTGATGGCCGACAGCGCGACCCGCAACAAGGTGCGATGCCAATGGGCTTGATCGGCACCATGATCGCACAACTCCGCGATGCCGTACGCGGTGCGGTGGAGCGTCGCGTGGTGGTGCTTCCGCACCTCGACCTGCTTACCACCAGTCAGGGTGGGCTAACGGGCGAGGCGCGCGAAGTCATTCCGCTGCTGTATGAGAACCCCGAATTGGTTTGGCTCGGGTTCAAAGATCCATCGTTCCCATTGCCAAAGGTAATCGAGAATCTGTTCCCGCACTGGCTCAGCATTCTGGGCACGTCGCGCAATAGATTGCAGCACCTGGTTACCCAAAGCGAGAGCCGCAAGTTCGGGAAAGACTTCTCGCCGTGGCAACTTTACAAATACGTCTCGGGTGTGAACGCGGTGCGATTGCGCCGATTGCTCTCTACACTCGAAGGCGAAGACTACCCGGCCGATCCCAAGCCGGCGTACGCACAGGTTCGCCAGGCCACGCTGAGTGGTCAGATGGAGATTCCAACCGTTGATCTGCAAAAGGACATTGGCGGCTACACCAAAGTGAAGTCCAAACTGCGCGCGGAGATTCTTGACACGCTTCAGAAGCGCGACAAGGCCACCGATTCGGAAGAGATCGGGCGACTCGAAGAACTCATTCCCCGCGGCATGATCTTCTGGGGACCTCCTGGCACCGGGAAGACTTACTTCGCCAAAGCGATTGCTGCCAGCATCGGGGCCGCCATCACGATTGTGTCGGGGCCGGAATTGAAGTCCAAATGGGTGGGTGAATCGGAAGAGAACCTGCGGCAGATCTTCCACAAAGCGCGGCAGTCTGCGCCGTCGATCATCGTATTCGACGAAATCGATTCGTTCGCCACCGCACGCGGCACATATACCGGTAGCGGCGTTGAACACTCCATGGTCAACCAGTTACTCACCGAAATGGATGGCTTCCACAAGGATGAGTTGGTCTTCATTGTGGGCACGACGAACTTCGTGGAATCGCTCGACCCCGCACTGTTGCGACCGGGTCGCTTCGAGTTCCATCTGCACATCCCTTACCCGGATGAAAACGATCGCCGTGAGATCTTCAAGATCTACGATCAGAAGATGCGGCTTCAGTTCAACGAGGAAGCACTCGAATACGCGGTCCGCCGCACCGGCGAGCAATACATCACCAACACGGGCACCTCGTTCAGTGGCGACCACTTGAACGCATTGTGCCGCGCGGTGGCCCGACTTCGCATGCGTGAAGACATCAAGGGCGAAACCACGCCGAAGCTCATTGAACGCGGTCTGACGGAGTTTGATGAGAAGGTGGAACTAAACGAGAAAGACTCGCTCATGGTGGCAACGCACGAAGCGGGGCACTTCTTGTGCGCCATCTTCTGCCCGCACCATGCCCCGCCCGAGAAGGTAACGATTCAAAGCGACATGCCGTGGGCACCGTTCTTCACGCAGTTCAAAAACGACAAGCGAAAGATTGGCTACAGTCGGCTTGAACTGCTGGATATTCTGACGGTGCTTTACGGCGGAATCGAGTCCGAGCGATTGCTGTTGGGCGATGTATCGACCGGTGCCAGCGCGTTTGGCGACCCGCGTTCGGATCTGTCGCGGGCCAGCGATCTGGCCGAGATATTCGTGGAAGGCTGCGGGATGTCCAACCTCGCAGCACCACTCCGAACGTTCCGCGAAAACGATGGCAAGCGGGCCGTTCTCTCCGGCAGTATGGCGGAAGCCATCGATCGCCAGGTCAACACCATCATCGTGGAATGCCAGGCGAAAGCGGCGGGAATCCTCGGCAAGCACAGAGCCGATCTCATCAAGATCCGCGATGAATTGCTGGAGAAGAAGACGATCGAGGGTGAACGGGTGCGAGAGATCATCGAGGAACTGCGATCGCGTTTCCCGAAAGATGTTGGTGCCCCAGGCCCTGAAGTGAAACTCGCCGGCGGCGCGGGCGTAGCTACCGTAGAAACGAATGGCACTGCCGAGAAAGGCGAGAAGGGCAAGAAAACCCCTGCTGCCAAAAAGGATGCCGAATAAGGCGCTGTTGCTTCCATGACGACTGTCATGGGAGTTCTTTGCACGCATTAAGCAAATGCGTGCCTGAGTCACTCACAACCCGAAACACCGCTTAAAAAGAAGAAATACACATGGCAGAAATGATCATCATGCTCCGCCGCGATCCAAATAGCGGAAAACAGAATATCATCGTGAAGCTCGATTCGGAACCCGATGCGTTGCCCATTGAACACGAGCAATTGCACCGTCGCCTCATTGAGAAGCTCGTGGGCAAGGGACTCAATCCAGAAGATATGGGCGAGATCATTATCGAGCGAGAAGGCGAAGCGCAACCCAGCCAGCCGGCGAGCACGCCAAACGAACCGCAGAAACAGAAAACCAGCAGCAACAAGGGTTAAGCTGTGTGCCCGAACCGCTACATTGTGGTAGCGGTTCGATTCCACTTGTTAGAGCCGCGACCACGAAGTTGCGGCCGCCGTTTCCCACACCACAACCCCGTCTTGCACAATGATTCTGCTGTTCCCGAATCCAGACACCCTCCGTCTGTCCTTAACAAGCAACATCGTCCCCACGGATGTTACGCTTGCTCCGGCCGCCGTGACGTTCGATGAACAGGGGAAGATCTATCTGGAGTCGTCCTCTTCACTCACCAAAACGGTTACCAAAAACCTCGACCGGATTGGCGTGAAGGGTTCGAAGCGGCACGCGACCGATTCGCCCGAGAGCGTCACTTGCTGGCCGCAGGTGCTAACAACCGTCAAGGAATCGGGAACTCCCCAAATCGCGAATCAAGCCCCCGTTCTGTTCGAGCTTTCAGACGCCGACGACTTGCCCACACTCGTAACTGAAATGCTCCGACTGGGGAATGATCGCCAGGCGTTTCGCTGGTTTTCCGCGCCAGATGAAACCGATTCAAAGCGCGTTCTCCTTCGTGTCATTGGCCCACCGTATTACACACTTCTGCGAGCGCTCGATCCGTCTTCATCGGGTACGCAAGGAACAGTCCGCGCGTATCTGGAACGTGCTCCGCGCGTCTGGGTGGAGCTGGGATATGCACACCCACTTGCCAGCCAGATTCGCGTCTCCGAACAGCAACTGTTGATGATTCGGCCTCCGCGCGAATGGCTTTATCTGGATGAAGCGCCGTTCCAGGATGTGTACGACATCATGCAGTTCAAACTTCCCTCCGCCCCAATCGGGTGGACGGAAGCGAAGGCTCCCAAAAGAATGTCGGTTCCTTTGCGGTTGACCGCAGGCAACGCCACCGATGTGCCAGAACTGTGGGTCTTACGCGACAACGCAGTCCAACAACTCGACACACTCGTTCGGGACTCCGACGATCGACTCACACAGCGTCTGCTGTTCGCCGTTGCCAACGATGCGGATGGGAAACGCACTGTTGTACTGCGCACACGCCCTTCCAAACTCGCGCCACCCGTGCTGCCACTGGAGAATGCGGAGGCGTTCAAGCCATTCTGGAAACTCCCCAATCTCTTCGTGCCCGTTGGGAAACGATTGCACCCCACGCTTCGCCGCGACGCGGTTCGCAAACTTCTCGCGGCCGATCCCGATGAAGTTGTCTGGTTGTTCCCGGGTGATGGTGGCAACTTCACGCCCGAGAGTTTACCAGACGGTGCGTTCCGCCAACTTGAAGACTGGGTCGATTACATCATCGAAGCCGAACGCGATCCCCTCGCGGCATGGATCGAGGCGACTCGCTTCGATTTCGAGCACTTCATCTGCAAGGACACGGCCGGTCCGAAGACCAAGCCCGATAAAGGGGACAAAGACCCCAAAGCCCGTGATGAGATCGATGACGCCCGCGTTACGAAGCCAACTGCTCCGCAACCCAAGAACACGGGAAAGGCCAAAGCGACTAACAAACAAGCCGGTGCCGCCGACTTCATTCCCGGACCTGAGATCACGAAACCGCCAAGCGAATGGAAGATTCGCCGCGAATCATTGGAAAAGCAGTTCCTGGAAATCGAAGGAGCACTGGACTCGCCCGAACGCGTTGCACTGTGGCCGGAACTCGCCATGGCCAGCGGCGGCATGGCGGACAAGTCCGAGGCGGCCGTGTGCTGGCTCAATGCGTTGTGGGATAACGACCCGCCACCCGCCGAGTGGCTGGCGGGCTGGGCACGCAGTGAGCTTTCCGGTTCGAGCGCGAGTATCAAGGCGGATGAGTTCGATAAGCGATTGGGTAACTCAGCCCCATCGCAGGAAGACTCGCGCGCGGTTGTTGCCGCATTCCTGTGGTTGGCCGCTCAGAACCCCGTGCCGGCGTGGCTGACCACACGTCTGCCCACCGTTCAAGCGTATCTGGAAAAGCACGAAAGCTCGTTACCCGTGCGAGCGGTCTGGCTGGCAGCGTATCGACTCTCGCAACTCGCCGGTTCCGATGTGCTGGGTCTGGCGCGCGTCCGCGATCGACTCTTGCAACGCCTCCTCGATCAGGGTTTAACACCTGAAAAGGATCTTCCCAGTTTCCTTCGCTTCGCGGGTCATAAAGATTCGGAGCGCCTTCGCGTGGTGCGCGATAAGGCACTGGAGTTGCACGCAGCGGTCCGCAAATGGACGAGCCATATCCCAGTTAATCTCCCATTTGTCGATTTGCTATTCGCATTCGCCCTTGGCAAACTCGGCGAAGCAACTCCAGCCAAACAACTGGTTGAAGATGCGCGGAAGGAGATGGAAAAACCAATACCCGCCACGTGGCAAGACCCGAAGAACTTCGAAGCCATTGTCTCTGCGGTTACGCAGAATTTCCTGTTCAAGGCATATAAGTACCGCGTTGATCAGGTGCTTGCAGGAAAGCTACACACCGGGCAGATGTCGCAGACGCTCATGGCAGACCTGGAAGAGATTGGCAACAAAGGGAAAAGTAGCGGGCCAAACAATCCGTATGTGCGAGCGGAATACGTGATTAATCGCATGCGCGAACAATCGCGGATCATCGAACCGCAGGAACGAACCGACCCCTACGCGAACTGGACCAAAAATCAGGACTTGCTCAAGAAAGAACTCGCCGACTTACACACCGTTCACGAACCCGCCCGGCTCGCAGAACGAATTCGGAAACTCTACAAGGAAGGCGTGCAAGGAAAGCCAACCAAGGAAGTCCAGTTTCTGGTGTTGCACGAGGCGGTCCCGCTTTCGCATCGCGTTGGCGAGTCGTTCACAGTCGAGTTATTGCAATTGGTGCCCGCTGCACTTGCAGTGGGCACGGGCACGGGCCACACGCCGGAACCGCCAGAGCTGCCAAGAAAACAAGGCGAATTGCTCGAGCGTGCGTTGTTCATGGCGGGGCACTTCGACCGCGGCGATCTCGTGAAGAAACTGGTGGATGAGTTCTCAGAACTCATCCATTCCAAAACGGATGAAGCGCGCTTCAAGCTCATCAACGTGGTGGCGGGGCAATGCCTGCGGAGCTTGAAGAAACTCGGGATGCGCGACGAGATCGACCGTTTCCTGGCTCGACTCCGCAATGAAGTGCTTCGCGGGGCAACCACCGCCGAGCTTCGGAAAAAGTATGCGTCTCGGCCCGATATGTGGAGTGCGGTTCTGCAGACCTTGCTCAACCTCGCAGCGGGTTGGCTCACCTTCGGAATGTACGAAAACGCGGCACCCATCCTTGATGAAGCCCGCAACGAACTGCTCAATCCAAACGCGATCAAACTTCCGCCGAAAGAATATACCGCGCTCGCGCAGGCCTACGTGAGCGCGCTTGGGCAGGGGCCATCTGATACAGGTTTAGAGCGAATCATCGAACTATTCCGAAAGATGGACGACAAGAAGATTACCAACACATGGACGACGGCACAATTCTATTCGCGGTTCCATCTCAACCTTGTTGAGGATGTGATCCGTGCGATTGTAAGCGACGATTTTGCGCTTGGGCCAACAGGCCGAAAGTGGCTCGACGACGATGAATACCTCGTTCGCAGGCGAATCCATGCCGATATGCGGCAATACCTCAGTTACCTTGAAAAGCATGGATAACCGGCCGTCTGAAGGCTGCGAGGCAGGCTTTCCATTGCTTTTCATACTACACTTCCTGCATGCCTGCGTTGTTCTTCCCGAATCTGAATACCCTACGGCTGGCGCTCGCCAACGGCTTGGTCTCCACCGAGATCAGCCGTAGCCCGGCGGCGGCGGGGTTTGATGATCAGGGGCGACTCTGGTTGAATCCTGTCGAGTCGCCGAACCGGGAATCGCTCGCGGCACTGGCTCACATTGGAGTTCAAGTTCTTGGTGAGATACGCATCCCCACAACGTTGTTTTCGTGCTGGGCGGAACTACTCCCACTCCTCCGCTGTGAGCGATTCCCCAACACCACTATCCTGTTTCGGGTGCCCGACAGAAAACTCGCGCAATTCGTGGCGAGACTGCGACGCGGGTCGCAAAGTTCACTTGCGGTTTCGTTGAGTGAAGACGAGAGCACTGGGTCGAGTTGGGTCATTGCTGCACATCCACCCGTGGGTGTACTGGCAGAAGCCCTGGAAGCAGACTGCTACTACGAGGCGTTCACTGAACAGGCATCTGGTGTGTGGGTGCGCTACGGGTGGCAGCACCCTTTGCCTGATCACCTTAACAAGCCCGCAAGCTCACTGCTCTTGTTGCGGCCGCCATCGTCACTCAGTCAGATTCCCGATGAACTCCCAAGAATTTCCAGTGATGAATGGCAATTACCCACAAGTGGTAATCATTCCAAACGCACGGCCGCAACTGCTCCACCTATCCCCGTTCCGTTGCAAGTTGTGCCCCGAGCCACACGCCACCGGGAATCGTTCTGGGTGCTGCGGGGAGAAACCCAAGCGGAATTCTGGACCTATTGCACATCGATCGATGAGCGACTCCTGCGGAGCTTGCAGGTAGCGCTCGTAGGATCAGAGAACAACGAACGGCTCTTGATTCGTGATGTGGGGAATGGTGTGACGGCTGCCTTACCGCTTCACGTTAACGGCTACTACGCGGATGAACGACTGCCCGGATTGTATCTCCCAACTGGAAACATCCTCCGGCCTTCCTTGCGGGTACGAGAACTGGCAAAGATCGTTGGCACCGACGCCAGTCGGTTGGTGTGGATCGAAGCGGGTGCATCGAGAGAGGCGGTCCCCTTCTCTGTCGCTGCCGCCGCGTTCCATTCTGTCTCGGAGTTGATTTCGTATCACGTGTCAGGCGTGAACCGCTTGCAAGCCCAACCACGAACGAACCCCTTTCCACTCGCGGGATTCGTGGTCAAGCACGATCCGATGCCACTACTGGAACCCGATCCGGTGGTGATTGACCTGGCGATGGACAACACTTCGTTCGGGAGTGTGGAAAGCACTGCGGGCGAAGCGAGTTGGTTACTCAAATCGTTCCGGAAGCTCGCATCGAAACTTCGCCCGCATCGTGACAATCATCCACAATCACACGCAACTGATGCCAACGGCAACACTCCCGAACGAACACCAGTCGGCCAACGCGCGGAGCGAAACCTGGCTTCTCCGGATGCCCTGTTGCATGGCCACGATTGGCCGGCACGACGGCGAGAGTTGGAAACACGCCTGTTTGAGGAACTACCGAAACTCGGCCCGAAAGGTCGTGCGAGCCGGTGGGCGGATCTGGCGTCTGCTTACACGGCAACGGGAAACGCAATTGATGAAGCGGTGAGCTGGATCAATGCGCTGTGGGAATCGACTGATCCGCCGCGAGCGTGGTTCGATCACTGGCTAAGTGCCGAGATGCGTGCGGCCAAACTAACTGACGTGGCACAGGGTATCGAGAGGTGTTTGCGTGAACCGGGCCGCCCGGGCGTTGGTCGCGTGATTGCGGCGTATACCGCGTCCGTTGGCTTCCTGCCTTCCTCGCCTTCCAATCTCGTCGCATCTCTGCCGCGGTTGCTTACTTTTCTCGATCAACACTTCGACGATATCCCGGTGCGTGCGGCCTGGTTGGCAAGAATGGCGGCGGCTCGCCTCTGCGATGGCGATGCGCTCGGTTTGGCACGCTGGCGAGATCGCGTGCTCGCACGCCTGGAAGAACGCGGCCCGGGCCTGGATCTGGATGAGCCATCGTTTCTGCGCTTCCACGGCACCGCATCGGCGGACCGGTTTCAAACCGCCCGCGAGTGGCTCGTCCGCGTGAGCGAACCCGCGCTGAGTTGGGTGCAACGGCAAGGGGGCGGCAATCTTCGTTGGGCAGGGCTAGACGCCGAGAGCGATTGTACATCGGCGTATACCCGATTCATGTTGGCCTGGGGCCTCGGATGCCTTGGCGAACGAACGCGTGCCCGCGACTGGGCCACCCGCGCGCACAAGGCTCTTTCGCGAGCCACGGGGCCGGGTGTCGATCCCGCGACGCATGCTCTGCTCGGCGATCTATTCATGCTTCGCGTGCGAGATGCACAAGAGGGGCGTGCGGCGAAGCCAGGGCTTCCACCACAATATCGAGCACGACTCGAAGCGCTACCCGAGTTGGCGCGATTCGCCGTCGATCGCTTGCGGGAACATTCACGAATTCTTGAACCGATCGATCGGGTGCACGCTTTTCGCGGCCTTGAACTGAAAGGGTTCTGGGGGAACGATCGATTGGGCGATCGGCTCTTCGTTCTGGCCAGCCGATGCGATCCCGACCAACTGACTGATGAAGTTGATCAGTTGCTTCGTTTGTGCGATGAGCACCCCAACACCAGCACCGTTCCCCGCGTCACGTTAACACTACTTGAACTCGCCCCCTGGCTCGATCGTGTTTCGTTACTGAAGCTTCTCGATCTTCTTCCAACTGCCCTGGACTGGCTTGAAACCTGGCTTGCCAACAGGAAGTGGGGCCAAGGTGAACTGGCAGAGCAATTGCTGAAATATCAAACGCGGTTGCTCAATGCTGGCTTCGTGGCCGCGGCTATCGCAGACTCACCCAGTTTGGCATCCGATCTGGTGCGACACCTGATGAGCAAGGGCGAAGCCCTGCGTGCCCCACTTACGAACGTGGCCGCCCAGTTGTTTCGCACGCTCCGACAGTTGCGGCAAACTGGGGCCGCGGAATCGCTGGTTAGCTATCTGGATCTGGGCGACATCGGCGGAATCACGCACGCCTCGCGTCTGGCAATTGCAGCCGGTTGGTATGTCGCGGGGAACGAAGATGTGGGGAATCGCATTCTGGATGAAGCACGAACGGCATTATTCCTCGGACCAGAGCCAAATAATCGCAATCGAACCGCGCTCGCTCTGGCATATGCCAACACCCTTGGCTTCGCACCTCCGCGCATTGCCCATGGCCGACTTGAGGAAATCTTTCAGCGACTCGGGCCTATCGATGTGATGGGCTCCACGAATCGCTACTTCACCTTGAAGCCGCTTCAGTTAATCGACACGGTCATCCGTTCGGTGGTTTCGGATGAGTTTGTGATTGGTTCGCCGGTGCGGAGTTGGCTCGATGATGACGAATTCTTGATCCGCAGTCGCATTCACCGCGATCTCGGCATGGTGCTTCAAGAGCAAGGGATTACGTAATCCTTTGCTCTTGAAACCTGAAAGTCCGCATAACCGGAATCCTTGCCCTGATTCTGATTTTTCCTTGAACCAGAAGCATGGTTACGCCAGCAGTTGCGGTTAGCAGTGGCCGATAGAAAGTGCACGCTTCACGGATGATGAGGCGGTAACGATTGTGAACCAAGGAAGGATCTACTCATGCGTAAGCTTATCCTCGGCCTGTTTCTGGCCGCGATCACCATCACCGGTTTCTCCGGTTGCAAGACGGCTGGTAGCACCGGCTGTAGTTGCGGGAAGTAATTGAGTAAGCACAGGTGGGGAGTGGTTTGCGGGTTGAAGCCCGGCACACCATATCCCCACCTTCGGCAATTACATGGGCGGCAGCGGGTGAGCCGCACGTTCGCCGACGACTGTTGACCACTTCCGCACGCGCCACTTCGCCACCAGCCCATTCAAGACATACGGATCCGCCTGAGCAAATGCTTCTGCCGCTGCGGGCGAATCTCCTTCAAAAACCAGCACCGCACCATCGACCGGGTCGGCGAACGCTCCGCCAAGAATCAATTCCCCGCGTTCGACCGCTTGCAGTGCCAGCGCGAGGTGCTGCGATCGGAACGGCAGTCGCCGTTCCGCATAGTCGGGCACAACATCGTAGATGAGTAAGTAGTGCATGGCTGGTTTAGTAAGTGGCTCGCCCGCCGCTGATGTCGAAGCAAAAACCCGTGGTGAAACTGCAATCGCTGCTCGCAAGGAAGTGGACAAGAGCTGCGACTTCGTCCGGCTTTCCTGTTCTCCCAAGCGGGATTTTCGACAGCATCATGTTGATTTGTGCCTGATCGAGTTGATCGAGGATTGGCGTTTGGATAACGGCCGGTGATACGCTGTTGACACAGATATCGCCTTTGCCAACCAGTTCTTTCGATAGCGACTTGGTAAGTGCGATCACCGCGGCTTTGCTTGCCGAATAAGGGCCCATCTTGGGGTTCCCTTCTTTTCCGGCGATGCTGGCGATGTTCACGATGCGGCCGTAATTGCGTTCGATCATGCTGGGCAACACCGCTTTGCAACAGAGCACCAGCCCGGTCACGTTAATGTTCATTACGAATTCCCAATCTTCGCGAACGCTTTCCCAGATCGGCACATCTCGGCCCTTGCGACTCGCCACGCCGGCGTTGTTCACCAGCACATCCACTGGCCCAGCGGCTTTGACGATTTCACCAAACACGCGATCCAGATCAGCTTCCTTCGTGAGATCGCCGACCATGGCAACACCGCCAATGGCCTTCGCCACGCGATTCGCGTTATCCGCGCTCATATCGAACACACCAACCTTGGCACCCGCTCCCGCCAGTCGGCGACAAACGGCCTCGCCAATTCCTTGCCCGCCGCCTGTCACCACCGCCACTTTGCCATCCAGCCGGAAAAAGTTCTCAGACATTGTGAATCACCCCGGTTCGAATTTGATGGGTGACGTTGTAGCCCGAAGTGAGCCGAAGGCGAGCCGTCTTCTTGGCTGTTATCCGAAGGGCTTGCCAACAAGAACGATTTCCAATGGTTCGCGCCACAGCTACACTCTGACGAAAGGGCACGCCGTTCACCCTGCTGCAAACCATTGGAACCTCGCCCATGCCGACTCCGATTCACACATCACGAGCGGCCAGGCGGCGCTGGCAATGGGCAATCGTTATTGCGGGCGCGGTCTTTCTCCAGTGCGTGCTCAATGGCTCTGCACTGATCGGGCAAACCGTGATGCTCCCTCTCGGGGTGCTCGCTCAGGGGCGTAACTATCTTCCGCCCGATCCCAAAGCGCCACCGGTTGAAGCGGCACAGTCCGTGGCGTTCAGCGATAGTGTGCTGAACTACGAATTCAGTCGCCGATTCGCAGTGGAAGAATTCCGGGCCGGGCGTGTTCCTATGTGGGATCCCTATTCGTACGCCGGCGTTCCGTTCACGCACTTTGGCAAATACTCGCCCTTCAACTGTGTGTACTTTGCATTTCCAGGGCCGATCACTCTCGCGTGGATGCACCTGCTGAAGTGCCTGGTGGCAACGGCGGGGGCGTTCGCGGTGTTCCGCAAGATCGTTGGTGCGCGATTCTGGCCGGCGGCAGTCGGAGCTTGGTGTTATCCGCTGACCGGCTATTTCGTGTTGTGGCAAAGTTTCCCGATCTCTTTTGTGGTCGCGTGGTATCCCGCGCTGCTGGTGGCGGTTGCTTCGGTCGTGCGTCGGTCCACGGGGCTGGGCGTGATCGCGCTGGCCGCATTCACCACTCTCACAGTGCTTGCGGGGCATGCCGATGTGGGGGCACAAGCCATTGTGGCATCCGGGCTGTTCGGAGTGTGGTGCCTCATCCGCCGATATCGTTCCCATGGGAGAGCCGCGACACTCTGGGCCGCTGCCGCACTAACAACGGGTTGGGGTGCCGGGCTTGCTCTCTCCGCGCCTTACCTTCTGCCACTGCTGGAGTACGCCAAAACGGGGCAACGTATCGCACTGCGAACGGCCGGAGCCGAGGAACGCCCACCGGGGGAACTGCTCGATCTCTTGCCCATGCTCATCGCCGATTGGGACGGATCGCATCGCACCGGTGCGGCATTCTTTGCCAACGGAAATCAGATGGAAGGACCAGCCGGTGCTTACGTCGGACTCCTCGCAACGCTGGCGATGGCACCGCTCGCATGGGCATCGCGTCGCCATCGTGCGCTCAATATCTTCTGGGGCATCACCGCGCTCTTGGGTGCCGCGTGGGCAATTGGGATTCCGGGTTTGGTAGATCTTCTGCGATTGCCCGGCCTGAATATGGTTTCGCATAATCGATTCGTGTTTGTTACAGGTTTCGCACTGTTGGCACTTGCGGTCACCGGGCTAAACCGGGTGTGGAATCGTTGGCCAAAGTGGCAACCGTGGTTCGCCGCGCCGGGCGTTCTCCTCGCAATCATCTTGCTGGCATCGCTGGCACGAATGACTTCGCTCCCCGCGAACTTCGAAGATCGGCTGCTGAGAATGCCCGAACCGGAGGCCAAGCTTCTGCGCGCTGAACTGGCATCGATCTACCAACTCGCGGCTCTGGTGAGCGCGATTGGAGTTGTGGTGTGGGTTGCTTTTGCACTCGGTCGCGCCGGACCACGCGGAACCCGCTGGTTGGCGGCAGGCATGTTGCTGGAACTGATTGTGTGGGCCAAAGGATACAATCCGCAATCCGACCCGCGACTCTATTTCCCGCCCATCGCGGTGATCGAACGCATCAAGGAAGCGGGCAACGAACGGGCCGTCGCGGTGCTTTGCTTACCCGCGAACTTAACGCAAACGCTTGGCCTTCGTGATGTGCGCGGATACGACGGGATCGATCCGCGACCCGTTTTAGAAGTGCTCGATCGCACGCGGGAACCGTTCGATAGCTCGCCACCTTATGCCCGTACGCAATCATACATACCCGCAATCCAAATCTCGTCCGAAGGCCGCCTTCGCGTTCCTGCGGCGCTTTCGATGTTGAATGTTCGCTATCTGATTTTGCCAGCCAAATTGGATAGTGCCACGCCACCGGTGTGGGAGGCGGAAGGTTACACAGTTTACGAGAACCCTGCTGCCCTTCCCCGCGTATTCGTACCGAACAAGGTGGAAGTACTCCGCGATGATTCGGCTGTACTTGAAGCCGTCGCGGCCCCCGAATTCAATCCCGCAGTGGTGTCGTATGTCGCGGAACCGGTGAACGTTTCTTCGCATGCGGAGGGCGTAGCGAGCGTATCCGAGATGAAACCTACTGAAGTAGTCGTATCTGTGGATATGAAAGAGAGCGGGATAGTGGTGTTGGCCGATCAGTGGGCCAAAGGCTGGCGGGCGGTAGTCGATGGGAGCGATGCCCCGATTGTGCGGGTTAATCATGCCCTTCGCGGTGTGGTCGTTCCGGGTGGAACCCATACGATCGTATTCCGATACCATCCGCCGGGCCTGCTCACTGGGCTTTGGCTCGCGTTGTTCGGTGGATTGGGACTGGCGTTTTGGTATATCGGGCTTCGATTATGGCCCTGGCGAGGTTTGGCGAACGTGGCGGCAATGCGGGGGCCGAAGGGAAAGTGAGTCCGGCTTCCGAAGCAGTCTGGATTGTCAAACCGGTACAGGTTTTCGCACAATAACAAATATGGCGACAGCGCGATCAATCGAGCTGGCCACGCAACACACGTCGGGGGCGGGATGAAAGCTCACCGCATCGGAGAGGGCGAGCGGTCGCTAGCCGTGTTCATCGACTTCGAGAACATGGGCCTTGGGTTCAACAATCGGCGCGACCGGTTCGAGATCAATAAGGTTCTGGAGCGGCTTGTCGAGAAGGGCAAGATCGTCGCCAAGAAAGCGTACGCCGATTGGTCGCGCTTTGGTATGTACACCGGCGGGTTGCACGAAGCAGCCATTGAACTGGTTGAGATTCCGCGCCGCGGAATGTCTGGCAAGAACTCCGCCGACATACGCCTTGTTGTGGATGCCATCGATCTGGCATACAGCAAAGACCACATCGACACCTTCGTGATCGTGTCGGGCGATAGCGATTTCTCGCCGCTGGTCTCGAAACTCAAAGAACTCGGCAAGCATGTGATCGGGCTTGGCCTGGCCGATGCCACATCGGATCTGCTGCGTGACAACTGCGATGAGTTCATCTATTACGAAGACCTGGATCGCGCGCCGATTATCCCAGTCGCGGTGAACGATCAAATTCCGGAGAAGAAGCGCAAGGTCTTCGCCATGCTTCTCGATTCGCTCCTTGCCCTGCGAAGAGAGAATAAGGAAGTCATTTACTCTTCGATGCTGAAGGACACCATCAAGCGAAAGAAGCCTTCTTTCAACGAAGAGTATTTTGGCTATCGCACGTTTAGCGAGTTGCTGGAAGACGCGCAGAAAGAAGGCTTGCTCGAAATTGAGAAGCACAAGTCGAGCGGTATGTATGTCGTGAATCGCTTCGGTTTAGAAATGAAGTCCTCAGCTCCACTGGTGACCGCACTGGTGCGCAATGGGAATGCGGGGCGGCGACCCTTGGAAGTGCAAAAACCGCTTCCTCCCGCAGTTGTGCCAGTTGTGCTGAAGCCAATTCCTGCATCGGGTGCATCGGCACTCCCCTCGCCGGCCAATGGGAATCGGGACGCCGTTCCTTCGCGTCCGCCGGAGAAGCCACCGCTATCGATGCCGATTCCGCCTCCCAAAGTGGTGACGCCATTACCGCCGGCCAAGTTATCGCCCGCTCCGTTGCCCACTCGCCCCATTAACAGAAGCGATAACAGAAGCGATAACAGAAGCGATGAACCGGTCGCACCTGTTAATCGCCCCTTGGGTCGTGCGTTAGTGGACGAGATCGACGACCTGGACGACATGTCCGATGAGATCCCGAGTTACTCACCCGGCAAGCGCGCAGTTAAGCCGACGCCAGCGGTGAAGCCTGTGGTGCCCGCTCCAACTGTGCCTGTGTCGAAGCCAGCGGCGACCCGTGCTTCAACCCCCAAAGCGACCAAGCCTGCCGCCAAACCCGCAGCGAAGCCACGCACGCCAGCACCCGCGAAGCCAGCTCCTGCCGCCGCAACGACCAAGACTCCAGCGGCAACGAAGTCACCCGCACCCGCGAAGCCGGCTCGCACTGCGGAAACGCCACCGGTTCGCCGCAAGCCGGAGCCACGCCCAGTAGAACCACCCAAGCCCGTGATCAAGCCGATGACCGAGGAAGATGAGTTTGGTGCCGGGATCGGAGATTAATCATTCGACCTCTTTCGCGATCGCGGCATTAGCAAATTTCGCCGAAACTATCCACTCTGCCTGGGGTTTGGTACACTTCGTGTAACCAGATCCTGTCCCACTGCGCCGTACTCTCCGGAGTTGTCCCGTGCCGCTTCTGTTTGCTGTCACTTTGTTTATTAGCGCTTCGCTGATGTTTATGGTCCAACCCATGGTCGGGAAGATGGTTCTTCCACTGCTGGGGGGAAGCCCGGCGGTGTGGAACGCGTGTATGGTGTTTTTCCAGGCACTGTTGCTTCTGGGCTATCTGTACGCGCACAAACTTGTGGAGATTGAAAGCCCGCGCCGGCAGTGGATGATTCACCTACTCGTGCTGTCGCTGCCGGTGTTGGTGTTCACCTTCGCAGCGATCATTACCAGCCGGCATACTCCAATTGCGATTGTCGAATCGCTAGCACCGAGCGATGAAAGCAGCCCCATTCTCAGCGTGCTTTCGATTCTCACGATCGCCATTGGCATCCCGTTCTTCGTGGTATCAACCACGGCCACACTGTTGCAGCGCTGGTTTGTATACACCGGCCATCCTTCAGCCCGCGATCCTTACTTCTTGTATGCCGCCAGCAACCTTGGCAGCTTGATTTCGCTTCTCGGGTATCCGCTTATCATCGAACCACGCATGCCGATCGTGGGCCAGGGTTGGTTGTTCGCCATCGGCTTTCTCATGCTGTTTGTGATGATCTACTTCTGCGGTCGAGCCGCTGCGAATCCGATTGGCGTGCCGCCTTCAGGCAGACAGCCAGATGGGAATGGCGAGAACGGGATCGCAAAAAGCGCTTCGCAAGTTGCCGCCGTGGAACCGCCGCCTGTGCTAGCGCGGAAGCTGAAGTGGATCGCACTGGCATTTGTGCCTTCCACGTTCATGCTTGGCGTGACTTTCCACATGACCACGGATATTGCGAGCATTCCGCTTCTCTGGGTCGGTCCGCTCACACTCTATTTGTTGACCTTCATCATCGCGTTCGGCACCATTCGCGGGTTGGTGCAACTCGCCATTTTGCTCCCGGCGGGCTTTTGCTTCATCGTGGGGTTAATGAGTGGCACCGCGATTCTGCTGGCTCCCGCGTTGCTGTTGGCCGGCGTGTTCACCGGCTTATATTTCGCCAACTGGCTTGGCATTCCCGATAAGTCGCTGGCGGATAGCTCCATATTCCGAATCATCATCGGCAACCTGGCTCCGGTAATGCTTCTGCTACTGGTGTTCGTGCTGATCTCGGGCGTGAATCCGGGCGTGGGGATTACACTCGGGTTGCACATGCTAACGTTCTTCGCGGCGGCGCTCATGTGCCACTACGAACTCGCCCGCGACCGCCCGGCACCGCAATACCTTACTGGGTTCTTTCTGCTCATGTCCGTTGGGGGTGTGCTTGGTGGCATCTTCAACTCGTTGCTTGCCCCGCTCGTCTTTCCGCATGCGTACGAGTACCCGCTGGCCATTATCTTTGCCTGCCTCATGGTGCCGGTACTAACAGAAAAAGAGTCTAAGACTACAGGCAAACTGTTGAAACTCGACGCGGGAATTGGGGCTTTGGCAGGGGAAGTTTCAGTGGGATCAATCGGTCGATTGATCATGCGCTGGATCGACTCCAACGCGCGTCTCGCCAGTGTGCTCGACTTCGTTATTCCCGTGTTGATTGGCGTCGGGTTTTATTACTTCGCTCGACTCACCGAAAGCGAGAAGTTCGCCTCTGCGTGTGCAAGCCTGTCGCAAAACACCGGGCTTTCGCTCGACACCATTCGCGTGATTCTGCTGTATGCGGTGCCCGTGATGATTTGTTTCTTCTTTGTCGATCGCCCGCTGCGGTTCGCCCTTTGCGTCGCAGCGATTCTCGGGCCAATCACGTATCGGGAAGCATCGAACGGACTGGTACACTCCGAGCGGAGTTTCTTCGGCATCTTGAAAGTAACCGAAGACGATAGCTATCAGTTCATCCGTCGCGAAGACGGGTCGGTTGTGCGCCACCCCGGAGAAGATTCCGAACCCATCGTTGCGGGGCGATACAAATTCCGCAAACTCGTTCACGGCACCACGCTCCACGGAACGCAGATCGTGGAACACGATCGGCACTTCCTGGATGATTTCCAGATGTTGGCACTCGGGGCGAATCCGTGGGATTCGATTGTGATTGCAGGTGCGACGAAGATGTACGAGGCACGCGAAGAACCGCTGACGTATTACCACCGGTCGGGGCCAGTCGGGGCGATGTTCGCGGAGTTGCGTCGCCGGAAGGGCGGAACCGATGCGAATGCCCACTTCGCAATGGTTGGCCTCGGAACGGGCAGCGTTTCGTGCTACGCGCGACCGGGCCAGAAGATCACGTTCTACGAGATCGACCCAGCCGTCAAGCACATGGTGGCAGATACCGATGAGTACTTCAGCTATGTGACCGATGCCCGCAAGCGTGGGGCAGAACTCGATCTTCGGATGGGCGACGCCCGCTTGAAACTCAAGGATGATGTCGATCGGAAGTACAGCTTGCTGCTCGTTGATGCCTTCAGTTCGGACTCGATTCCCGTTCACTTGCTCACAGTGGAGGCGGTGAAACTCTATCTGGATCGCATGACGGATGACGGCATCCTGGCGTTGCACATTTCGAACAAGTATGTGCGGCTCGAACCGGTCGTGGCACAGATTGCCGCGGAGCTTGGCCTCACAGCACGCGTGTGGAACGACGACGCGGAACGCAAGCCCGGCAAGACCGCTTCGAGTTGGATTGTGCTGGCACGCAAACCCGAGCATCTGGGGCAGTTGTATTCCGAAACCGGCGACTTGATCTTTGGCCCACCCGCGAAACCGGGCGAAGACGATCGCATGGAAGTGACGATGGACAGCCAACTATTCCAGGGCTTGGCGAACGACTTTGAAGAACTTCGCGAAATCGACAAGAAGAAAGCCAAATACCTGGAGTTGAATGAGCTTCCCAAGGAAAAGGTGAAGGAAGCGTGGCTGGAGTGGGCGAAGGACAAACTGACCCGCACAACCGACCCATTCCAAAAACGCCGACTGGAGCAATACATCGATCTCATGGATCGCTACAGTCCGTTCTTCACCTTCCAGGAAGTGATGACCCGCGACCACGGTCACGCGTATCGCCGAGTGGAAACGATGGCAGAAGTCCCCGCATGGACCGATGACTATTCCGATGTCATGCGTGTGATGATGATTCCGGAATTGCAGAAGGTGCGGAAGTTCTTTGGCCTGCCAACGCCTGTGGAACGATGATGATCTTCAAAAGCCCCATCCGCAGCACTCTGCGGATGGGGCTTCCTTTATGTCCTGCAAATCACAGCACCCACTTCGGCTCCCAACCTTTGCGATATGGCTTCGTGAGTAGCGCGTTCGCGCTGGATGAGTTGGTAATCTTGAGCGCTGCGGCATCCCAGTTCAATTTTTCGCCGGGCACGCGAATGGCCACTGTGCCAAGCAGTACCGTTTCCGTGAGTGGGCCAGCATACCCGAAATGCGATGTCGTTTTCCCTTCCCCGCGGCACGCATCGGCGAAGCCCACGTAGTGATCCACTGCGGGCACTTTCTCAATGGTGAAGCCCTTGAAGCTTGCTTCGGGAAGCAGTCGCGGCATCGCAACGTGCGGGATCAACATCGAACCTTTCTCGCCGATGAGTAAGGAACCGGAACCGGGGAGTTTCACGTTATCCGCCAGTCCCAGTGCGTCGCGCGGCGGGAGCTTCCCTTCGCCGTCGTACCACGTGAGTTTCAGCGTCTTGCCCGCGGTGTGTTCCGTGCCGGGGAACACGTATTCCACCACAGAACTGCGATACCACACTTCGCGGTTCATCGGTGTCTTCTGGGCTTGAATGCTCGTGGGTGACGTAAGATTCAGTGCCATAAAAACGGGGTCGAGGATGTGGCAACCGAAATCACCCAGTTGACCGTTAGAGAAGTCTTGCCAGGCGCGCCAGTTGAACGAGTGATACAGCTTGGCCTTGAACGGCCGAACCGGTGCGACTCCCAGCCAATCGTCCCAGTGTACTTGTGCGGGAATCGGGTCCGATCCTTCTGGCCGATCATCGGCGAGAATCCAGCTCAGTTTGCCCGACTGCCACGAGTGAACTTCCTTCACTTTGCCAATCGCTCCGCCATGAACCAACTTCACTGCCGTGCGATACGCTTCGTGCGATTGAATCTGGTTTCCCATCTGCGTAACGACGCCATGCTTCTTGGCAGCCAACTGCATTTGTCGCGCTTCGAACACAGTGTGCGTGAGCGGTTTCTGGCAGAACACATGCTTGCCGAGTGCCATGGCGGGAAGCGCGATCGGTGCGTGCATATGATCCGGCGTAGACACCGAGACGGCATCGAACTCCTTGGCGTTGTCGAGCAATCGCCGCCAGTCGGTGAAGCGTTTCGCCGTGGGGAATTCGGTCGCCGCCCGGCCCAGAAAGGGTTCGGACTCATCGATATCACACAGGTCAACCACCGTTACCATCGGGCTGGCGGAAATCCCTTTCAGATCGCTCCAGCCTTTTCCGCCAACACCGATGGACGCAAGCCGCAACTTCTCGTTCGCGCCATACACACGCGAGAAACTTCCAGCCGTGAGAATGGAACTAGTGGCGGCGGCGGATGCCCCAAGGAATTGTCGACGGGAAAGTTTGCAGGTTTGCATGCGTGTGCCCAGAAGGTGTGGAGGCCGCTATTACGATCGCAGCGGCGCGGGTGAGGATGGTCACGACTCTACCGCCAATTCCGCTCCACTTCAACGATCCCTGTCGGCGAGTCGCGTTGAACCATAGTCTTGATAAAGGGAAATTAGTTCACGATTCGCAACCCGAAGTGAGGCTCCCATGGCAGATAAACGACTGGCCGGAAAAGTGGCACTTGTTACCGGGTCGTCGCGTGGCATTGGGGCGGCGATTGCCACTCGTTTGGCCGCCGATGGGGCCAAAGTGGTGGTGAACTATTCGCGCAGCGAACAAGAAGCGAACGCGGTTGCCTCGGCGATTCGCGCCGCCGGTGGCGAAGCGGTAGTTGTTCAGGCGAATATGGGCGACCCGAGCCAAATTCCTGGCCTCTTTGATGCCGCGATCAAGGCATTCGGCAAGTTGGATATTCTGGTTAACAACGCCGCGATGATGAAACGCACCTTCTTGCCCGATGTCACGGCGGAGTTGATCGATGCCCATTTCAATCTGAATGTTCGCGGGTATCTTCTTTGTGCCAAACATGCCGCGGAGTTGCTCCCTTCGGGCGGGTCGATCATCAATGTGGCCAGCGCGATTAGCCGCATGGCATACCCCGGGGCGGTGGTCTATTCCGCAACCAAAGGCGCGGTGGATGTGATGACGCGCGTGCTCGCGGCCGAACTCGGGCCAAAGGGGATTCGTGTCAATGTGCTGGCACCCGGTTCCACTCGAACGGACATGAACAGCGAGAAAAGTGGAAAGACCAAGGAAGAGGAACGAGACGAAATTGCCATGACTGCACTGCGACGCATTGGCGAACCGGAAGACATCGCCGCGGCCGCTTCTTTCCTGGCGTCCGACGATGCCCGCTGGGTTACCGGTGCGTGGCTCGATGTTTCCGGCGGCATCCGACTGTGAGACAACAACCGCACTCATTACACTCGAGACACCCGAGACACCCGAGAACGAGATTATCATGCTTCGATTGCTGCTTCTATCGCTCGCACTGTTGCCCCTGATGCTGGCTCCTTCACAAACTCACGCCGACGAGCGATTGAAAGGAATCGCATGCCGGTCGGTGCATCTGGGTTACGCGATGCCCGAGGGCGTGGCGTTCTACAACGAAGTGACAGTCGATCAATCCGCACCAGGCACATACTTCTGTGCCTGCGGTTGGAACAAGGGTTACTTTGGCATTCAGGAACTGGGCAACGGCAAAAAGCTCGCCATCTTCTCTGTGTGGGATTCCGTGCAGAACGACCCCAAGGCGGTGAAGGAAGATCAACGTGTGAAGTTGCTGCACAAGGACGAGAAAGTTCGCATCGGTCGCTTTGGCGGCGAAGGCACCGGCGGGCAATCGTTCTACGATTTCGATTGGAAGTCGGGCGAAACTTACCGCTTCCTCGTGACAGCCAAGATCAACGAGAATCGCACGGAATATGCCGGCTACCTGCTCACACCCGATGAGAAAACCTGGCGGCACTTGGTGACGTTCTCCACGATCACCGGCGGAAAGAACCTGGGCGGCTACTACTCTTTTGTGGAGGATTTCAAGCGAGATAGGATTTCCACAACCAAGGCTCGCGAAGCGCGTTTCGGCAACGCCTGGGTGAAGAACGTGAAGGGTGAATGGCTTCCCATCGAGAAAGCCCGCTTCACGGCGGATAGTAACCCTGTCACCAACATCGATGCCGGCTTGAAAGCGAACCGCTTCTTCCTGATCACCGGCGGCGAAACCAAGAACGTTGGCACTAAACTGAAAGAGTCCATGCAACTTCCGGCCGATCCGAAGCGCATGCTACCGGAAGGTTTGCCAAAGATGAACTAACGCAACTCGCAACCACAACACGTCGCCCAACATTCGTGAATCGTGTGATCGATTCACCACAGGCATGAACTATTCGCTGGCACCCGATTGTTTCAGTTTGGGATATTGTTTCACGGAGGGGGGTGCCGGTAGTGAACGAATCAATCCGCACCGCTCTTAATAACATCGAGGCGAAGGCTTGGTCCGAGAGTCCTTACCTCTAATGTGGGAGATGCACGGTATGCGATCCATGATGTGGGCAATACTTGCGGCGGCAAGTATGGCAACGACCGCCCTCCCCGTCTGTGCCGAAGATTATCACGTGTTCATCGTCGCGGGCCAATCAAACTGCGATGGCCGGGGCGACGCCAAACAGCTTACGGGTGAACTGGCGAAGTGGGCGAAACCGCAAGCCGACGTAATCATCACCTATTCCTGTTCAAGTGTACGCGGACCCATACGGGATAGTGGCGGCTTCAAGCCATTGCAAACCGGCTGGAGTGTCGCCCCCGGAAAGAACCGGCCACTCACATTGCCAAGCAACACCTTCGGCCCGGAACTGGCGTTCGGCCGCGGTCTGACTGATCAATTGAAGGACAAGAAGATTGCCTTGATCAAGTTTGCTGAAGGTGGAACCAGTCTGGCAAAAGACTGGAACCCCGAAGTGAAAGAACGGCTCTACCCTGCCTTTCTGGAATTCACCCGCAAGTCGCTCAAGGAGCTTAAAGACCAGGGGCACACGTACACGATTCGCGGGATGATCTGGCATCAAGGAGAAAGCGACGCGGCTCTCACCGCAGAAGATTATCAGAAGCGACTGACGGCATTCATCACGGCTGTGCGTACTGATCTAAAGGTCGCGGACCTACCATTTGGGATTGGTGAAGTGTACGACAACAACAAACGCAACGCAGTACGAGAAGCACAACACAAGACCGCACAATCGGTGAAAGGAGCGTTCCTGGTATCGTGTGAAGGACTGAAGACGTTCGATGGTGGCACGCACTTCGATGCTGCCAGCCAAATCGAACTCGGGAATCGCTTCGCGACCGGCATGGTAAAAGCCCTTGAACCGCGATAGCAAATCGCTGACTCGAATCAACACGTGACTGATTGGTGATGCCCGGATCGAGACGCGAAACATACAACGCCCATACAAGTTGACACAATCATGACCCAGTTAAGCCACAAGAAAGTATGCAAGATTCAAGCGTCCAACTCGGCTCTCCAGTCACTCTGCTCATCGGTGATATCGCTCGGGTAGGATTGGGTTCTCATATACCACATTACGGAACCAGCCACCCTTATGGGACAGTCACTAAGCTCGACTGATGCCGATTCCGTGACGGTCATGCAGCAGGTGCGAGCGTGGTGAGCAAGAGTTCCCGCACGGGCTCCGGGAGTTGTTCAAGACCCATGGTTTGACCGGCCTGTGGCAAAAGGGACTCGGCCCACAGCCACCGACGCACCGCCGACAACGCATCCGAGAACGTTGTGACGGTCTTGCCCGGCCATTCCACCGCCCCGGTCCGCTTCGA
>JBGSLF010000082.1:0-5784 GCA_041740855.1 Gemmata sp. | reverse complement strand
GCCCGCACCGTTGCCACCCATCACCACGGCAGGCGGCGCGCTGCCGCCTCCGCCCGCAACAGTTGTGCAGCAGGCTTCCGGCTGGGGCGCACTTGCCGCCATGGATCCGCGCATTCTCGTGAACCGCATCACCGCACTCATGCAAGAAGCGGAACGGCTTCCGCTGATGATCAACGACGGCAAACGCCGCCTCGCCGTGCTGCAATCGAAGCTCGACGCAGCCAAGGACACGCCACCTTCGCCACTGGTGCTGGAAGCCGTTGAAAGAGATCAGGATGTGATTACGCAGATCTTGAAGACCAAACTGGCCCATCGGGAATACGAGTTCAAGAAGAACGCCGGCAGCCCTAACGCTCCGGGCGTGATCCAACTCCGCCAGGTGTGGGAAGGCCACGAAGCCCGGTTGGTTCAAATTCGCAAAGACAAAGCGATTTCGATGGAGCAGGCCATGCGGTTCGATGATGCCCGCAAAATCGCCAGCGAAATGGAAGAACTTATCCGCTCGCTGCAACGCCAACAGGAACAACTCGATCTCGTCAAAGCACAGATAACACAGGCCGAAAAGCAATTCGCGGAACTGCCCCCGGTGACAACTGAGAAGGGGACGGGCATCGTTCTGACCGCGGGCCAGGAACCCGTCGGATATGAACCCGAGGCCAGCGCGCTCGATAGCACCGATGGAATCTATCGCAGTTTGGTCCGCCAGTATTACCTCACGCAGATGGAGCTTAACTCGCCGACTCGGGTGCGGGTGCTTCAACAGGGATCAAGCCCGACGCGCAAGGAAATGAAGAAGCAAGTCATGGGAACGGTGTTCGCGGGGCTGATGGGCTTTGCGGTCATCGCGCTGGGCATGGTCGGCTTCGAGACCGTCACGAAACGTGTGAGTTCCCTTGCCGATGTGAAGGCTTCGACCCCGTTGCCGATTGTGGGCGTGATTCCGTGCAACCCGTCCGAAGCAATGCGTGATCCCGCACGCCGGGCCGCCGCGCACGAAGCGATTGATCGACTCCGTGCCCACACCGCGCAGGCGTGGCTGGCGCGTGGAGCAACCACGCTCACCGTGACCAGCGCACTGGGCGATGAAGGGAAAGCGTTCACGGCGTTCGGACTCGCGAGCAGCCTGGCCCAGAGTGGCTATCGCACGCTTGTGGTCGATTTCGATCTGCGCGATCCGCAGTTGCATCAAATGGCCGATGTGCCCAACGACGCCGGCGTCTGCGAACTGCTTCGCGGCGAGACGGACCCACGATCGGTGCTGATGGCTTTGCCAAGTGGCTTGCAAATCATTACTGCGGGCAAGTGGTCCGACGAAGCGCGAAAGGCCGCGACGGGGGAACGGCTCGAATCGCTCTTGAAGCGGCTCAAGGCGTCCTACGACTGCGTGGTGATTCACGGTCACGCGTTGCTCACGGCAGCGGAGTCGGTCGAGGTGGCCCGTCGCTGTGATGTCACTTTAATCTGTGCCCTTTATCGGGACACCACCATGCCGCTGCTCAAGAAAGCGGCCGAGCGAGTTGCCGCGATGGAGATTCCGTTTTCCGGTGTGGTGTATGTCGGGGCCACTGGGCACGAGGCGCTGTGCTAACCGCCGCGTTCTCGCCCGCACTTTCTACGCCCCGAGGAATGACCATGCTCAAGACTCCGTCCCTTGTGATCGTGATGGCGCTGGTTTTGGGAGCCGCCGTGGTAAACGGTGCCGTGACGCAACGCTGGGCCGTGTTCGCGCCCAACCCGGTCCAAACGGATCGCCTTCACGAACTCGAAATTCGCCATGGCGACTGGCTTCCCACACTCGTTCCGATCGAGATGCCCACGAACGAGCGAAGCATTGCTTCTGCCCGGCGATATGTCTCGGCGTCCACCGGGCATTCTTCTGTTGTCACGATCATTAGCGGGATTCCCGGATCGGTCTCGACGCATACCCCCGATATCTGTTACGTGGGAAGCGGCTATAAGTGCCCGCGCTCGCCGCGCCGCGAGACACTGGAACTGCCAGACGGGAAGAGCGTCACGTACTACGTTGCGGACTTTGAAAAGAAGACCGCGACGAAGGCCGAGCGAGTGCGTGTTCGCTGGGCATGGAGCACCGATGGAAGCTGGATTGCCCCGGATAATCCTCGCTGGGAGTTCGCCAAACAACTTCACGCCGTGCCCGTGCTGTACAAGCTCTATATCGCGACTCCCGTGCCACCGATGGATGGCGAAGATCGCGTTTACGAAGACGACGCCGTGACGAAGGCGTTTGTTGCTGCTGCCTGGCTTCAGTTCGGAGCCGCTTTCACCGAACGATGAGCCGAGTGGAACGAAGACTCTTGATCTCACTCAGAATTGAGTTGTTCCTTCAGTTGTTTTTCGTGTGTTTGTTCCGCGTTCATCGTTCCCAGATTCGCCCCCGAGGATCGACTTACGATGTCCTATCGCACCTCACGGATCGCCGGGGTGATGCCCGCGCGGCCCGCGTACCGGACTCCTACCGTGCCCCGACTTCGCACACCGTCGGCCACTGTTTCGCTACCCGCCCCATCGGTTATCACCGACCGCGTTCGGGCGGTTGCCGAGTTCGGCTTCGCGGCGGCTGTGGCGCTCGCTTCCATGCCGGCGGTTCTGTTCTGCGTGCTGCTGGTTCGGCTTACCAGCCGCGGGCCAGCCGTTTACACGCAGACTCGCGTTGGCCTGGGCGGGCGTGTCTTCACGCTCTACAAGATTCGCACCATGTACTTTGATTGCGAGCGGCAATCGGGGCCGAAGTGGTGCACACCCGGCGACCCGCGCATCACACCCGTGGGGCGTGTGCTACGCAAACTCCACCTGGATGAGCTGCCGCAATTGTGGAACGTGTTGCGCGGCGACATGCGATTGATTGGCCCGCGACCGGAACGCCCGGAGATCGTCGCCAAACTCCGCGACACCGTGACCGGCTACGATCGCCGGCATCTCGTCAAGCCTGGCATCACCGGCTTCGCGCAGATTCACTTGCCGCCCGACACTTGCTTGCAAAGCGTGCGGAACAAGCTCGCCTTCGATCTGTTCCATATTCGCAAGCAGTCCGCACAACTCGATCTGTTCATTCTGTTCGCGACCGGCTTGAAGCTGTTCGGTCTCAAGAAACTCTACCAACGCAAGCCACGCGTACCCACGGAATAAAGCGACGAGCAGTGTGTGCGGCGAACCGCGTCGCAGGTGTGCGGGCGCGGATGCAACAAGCGGCAAGTGGGTGCGGTATGCCATCAGTGACGGTCATCGTTCCTGTGCGTAATGAAGCGCGATCGATTGAACGCACCTTGCGTTCCCTCCTGACGCAGGACTTCCCCGCCGATCAATTCGAAGTCATCGTTGCGGATGGTGTGTCCACAGATGCCACCGTTCCGCTCGTCCGGCGATTGCAGGCCGAGTTCGCGAACTTGCGGCTCGTCTTCAATCCGGGGCGATTCTCGTCGGCGGGTCGCAACGTTGCGATTCGGCACGCGACCAAAGAAGTTGTGGTGATCGTGGACGGGCATTGCCACATCCCGGATCGCAACTATTTGCAAAACATTTCGACCGCATTCGAGGCGAGCGGCGCCGATTGTTTGGGCCGCCCGCAACCGCTCGATGTGCCAGAACCGTCGCTATTCCAGCGGGCCGTGTGCGTGGCACGCAGTAGTCGCCTGGGTCACAACCCGGCCTCCGATATCTTTTCAGATGAACCCAAGTTCGTGACACCGCAAAGCACGGCCGTGGCCTATCGGCTCTCGGTGTTCCACCGTGTAGGGTTCTTCGATGAGAACTTCGATGCGTGCGAAGATGTGGAGTTCAACGAGCGGGTTCACGCGGCGGGGTTAAGCTGCTATTTCACACCCACAGTCAAGATCGTGTACGAACCGCGAACGCACCTTCGCGGACTATTCTACCAACTGTCACGTTATGGCTTGGGGCGAGCGCGACTCGCGTTCAAGCATCCCCATTCGCTCACGCTTCCTGCGTTGGTGCCGCCGTTGTGGGTCACATGGGTGCTAGCGGGCGGTTTGCTGGCATTGCTGGTGCCATACCTCGGGTGGCTCTGGGGCGCGAGCCTGCTGTTGTATGTTGTGGTGCTATCGCTCCTGGGTTTGGCGTTGGGGCGCGGAAATCCGCCCGGCGTCGGGTTGCGGATTCCGTTGGTTTTCGCCGCGATTCACGCGGGCTTCGCGTGGGGATTTTGGAAGGGTGTCGCACGACAGACCGGTTTGCGAATAGGATAACCGTGCCTATATCGCACCCCATATCCCCCGAAGTTGGTGCGTCATGACCTCTCTCTACTCTTGCGTGATGTTGGCGTCGTTTACAGCCTCGATGGCTGCATCAGCACCTCCACTTCCCGAAAGCCCACCACAAACTACCGAACTCAACGGCACCTGGCGTGAGTCCGTGTCACCCGGCAACAATCCGGACGGCGACCGGCGATTGTGTGCCACCGTCGTGTTCACCGCAAAGGAAGTTACCATTCGCGTGTGTGAAAAAGTGTTTCACGGCACTTATACGATTAATCGCGAACAACCCTGCTCCACGATTGTGTTTCAAGTGAAATCGCCAGAAGGCGAACGACTGGAGTTTCGCGGGAACTGGCGGATGGAAGGGGAACGCCTCGTGATGTGCATCGATCCGAACCCGACTCGCCTCTTCGATGCGGCCGCTGCGGCGTTCACTCCGCTCATCATCGCATCGCGGACCGATACCGAGGTTTGGCTCGGCCTGGCCCCCATGGCGATGACGCTGGAGCGAACGAAGAACTAAGAGCGGCTCCTTCGCACAAGGGGCTTCAGCATCACGGTTCGGGCACGCCGAGTTGCCGGCATACCGGCGCGGGCAGTGTAGTTGTTTACTTCTCGGTGCCGCGGGATCGACGCCCGGAGACCACTCGCCGGATTGACCCACACAGAATGACTGCCACCTTCGCGAAGCGGCTGACAACCGTGACGCCGGAGGTGGCGGAGAAGATCCTCACGTTTCATGGCACAACAACGCCCGCCGGGACCCGCGTTATCGCAGAGCTTGCTGATAGGTGCAAATAAATCGGTTCCTCGGTGTCCATCTCCGAGTTGGTAACAGAGGCATCTGGTCGCGGGAGTGCTTCGCCCAACTCGAGCCGCGTCTCGGCTACATCGATCAACGCCAACGCCAGCATGCGGCGGGCATCGTTCAGGTCGGACCCACAACTAATCGCCTCAGGAAAATCGAGCACTTGGGCGTGAACCCCGCCATCTACAAACTTGTAGCCCGCTTTGTACTGGACCACCATTGGCCTCCCAGTTAAAGGGATGTTTCAACAAGTGTATGGTGGCCGAGATAGGTTTGACCAGCGCACGATTGCAATGCCGCCGATTCTCACTTTTGATAGAGACAGATTCAAGAGAGTGGTGTGCAATTCACGCCAAATCGCTCGCGAATCTTTAGTGCGGACTCTCGCCACCGAACCAATCGCGTGATCTTGACAATATCCGTACTCTTGTTCGGCACCGCAAACCAATCGGGTAGGTTAGGCGACTGCATACCAAGGTAACCCCGCGACCTGCAAGACTTTCTCAGGTGAACGATGGACACACCCTATGTTTGTGAGGAAGCGAACGACACCGTAGAACCCCTTGTCTTCAGCGGGCAACTCACGGAGAACGATGTCGTTGCTCTTAGCTCGACTGATGCCGATTTTGGTCGTCGGCCGAGTCGGGTTTGTGCGAAAACAAGGGGATTTCGCAACATTGCGATCTCCGGGCGGGAGGGTGGGGTGTCCAAAAAACTCCGCCACCCCAGCGGAATCGCTTGGAA
>JBGSLF010000081.1:0-15147 GCA_041740855.1 Gemmata sp. | reverse complement strand
GTCCGCGACCGAATCGTTGCGGCCCGCCCGGTTTCTGGCCCACGCGCTGATAGCTGCCACCAGGACGTTCACCGCCGCCGCGAGGTTGGAAGCCGCCAGAGCGTTCGCCGGTGGGTTGCATGTTGGGGCGATCAGCACCTTGCGCGGCCTGTTGGGGAGGGCCGCCGGGGCCACGTCCGCGATCGCCGCGATCGCGATCTCGGTCATGTTCGCGATCGCGATCACGTTCGCCACGCGGTGGATGGTCGCCCGCCATTCGGCCACCACCCGGACCACCCCCACGCACGCGCTCCTGACCGGGCGGAATCATCGAGAGCGAGATCTTTTTCTCACCCGGCTTCACTTCCATGACCCACACCGTGATGACATCGCCCACGGCGACCACATCGTATGGGCTTTTGATGTAGCGGTTCGCCATCTGGCTGATGTGAACCAGCCCGCTTTCCTTCAAGCCAATGTCCACGAAGGCCCCGAACGGCACCACATTCAATACGGTTCCGCGAAGCTCCATCCCCGAGGAGATGTCTTCGAGTTTCAGCACACCCTTCTTGAAGATGGGTGGCGGCAAGTCTTCGCGTGGGTCGCGTCCCGGGCGAGCCAGAGCTTCGAGAATATCGTGAACGGTTGGCTCGCCCGCGTTCAGTTTGGCCGCGAGTTCCGCAACGTTCGCACTGGCGATTTTGCTCCGGAGTTCGTCCAACTTGGCCTTATCGCGCAGATCGGCGGGGGTGAACCCGAGATCGCCCAGAATCTGCGTTGCGATCGGGTAGCTTTCCGGGTGAATCCAGGTGGTATCGAGCGGCTCTTCACCATCGGTGATCTTCAAGAAGCCGGCCGCCTGGGTAAATCGTTTCTCGCCCAAACCGGTAATCTGCAACAGCTGCGCGCGGTTCAGGAATCGCCCGGATCGCTCGCGGAAACTGACCAACTCGCGCGCCACGAGTTGGTTCAACCCCGAGACGTGCCGCAAGAGCGGCACACTCGCGGTGTTGAGATCCACGCCCACAGTATTCACGCTGGAACCAATCACACCTTCCAGAGATTCCTTCAGGTGCTTTTGCTTCACATCGTGTTGATAAAGGCCAACGCCGATGTGCTGCGGATCGATCTTCACCAGTTCCGCCAGTGGGTCTTGCAACCGGCGACCAATGCTAATGGTGCCGCGTGTGGTGGCATCGAGATCGGGGAATTCTTCGCGAGCAATCGGGCTGGCAGAGTAATCGCTCGCACCGGCTTCGATCACGATGACATAAGCCAGATCGGCCAATGCCTCGGGCAAGCCTTCGAGGCTAATCGGCGCTTCCACGGGCACAGGCGGAGCGACAGGTGCGGGCGGAGCCGAAGAATCGGTCGTAACCGGGGCCGTTTCCGTTGAAGCACTGGCGACTACCGATTCACCTGTCGAAACCGGGACATCGGTTGTCTCAACAGCCGATTCCGACATCGCAACTTCAGAAGTGATGGAGCCAGTGGCCGGCGGCATCTCGGCGGGCGTGGAAACGATGCTCTCGGCGGGCGAAGGAACATGCGACGCCATCGATCCGGTGGCGTCTTCGTGACTTCCTTCCGGTGCGCGCAACATGGGCTGCGAGCTGGATTCCGTCGTTGTTTCGGGCACGACCGGAGTGGGATTGAGTCGGCGATTTTCCAGATCGCCAATTAAATCGGCCACAAGCTGTTCGGTTTCGCGGCAACCCGTGCCATTGCCAATGGCGATCACCGAAATCTGGTGCTTGCGAACCAGTTGCTCGATCTTGCGTTTGGCATTCCCGTGGTTTTTCTTCTGGCCATGCGGATAGACGACAGCTTCTTCGAGCAACTTGCCCGTTTCGTCCAGCGCGGCGAGCTTGCAGCCGGTGCGAATGCCCGGATCGGCCGCGAGCACTTTCCTGCCGCGAAGCGGCGGTTGAAGAAGCAAGCTTCGCAGGTTCTTGGCGAACACCAGCACGGCCTGATCTTGTGCGCGCTCCGTGAGTTCACGGCGAACTTCGCGTTCGAGTCCGGGCAGAACGAGGCGATCCAGCGATTCCCGAATCACATCTGCCAGCAAATCGCGATGAGGATGGTCGCCAATGTTCAAATGATAACGGGCAATTTCGTTAGCCAGTTCCACATCGATATCCACGCGAACCCGCAACACATTGGCTTTCTCGCCGCGATTGATCGCCAATACGCGGTGCGGCGGGATTTCCTTCACCAACTCGCGGAAATTGAAATACGGCTCGTACTCTTTCCCCTTCCCTTCCGGAAGGGTTTCAATGCGCACTGCAACAATTAATCCGGTATCCCAAGTGAAAGCCCGCAGCGGGCCACGCACATCGGCGGAATCCGACACCATCTCGGCGAGGACGTTCCGAATCCCCGCCATCACATCGTCGGTGTTAAGCAGCCACTTGTCGGGATCGACGAGGCCCGGAATCACCTCGGCGAGGTTGGCCACGGTCGGGTCGCCAAACCAGATGGCTTCCGCAACCGGCCCCAGCCCTTTCTCGCGTGCCTCGGTGGCGAGCGATTTCTTCTTCGGTTTGAATGGCAGATAGAGGTCTTCCAGCCGTTTGGGCGATTCCGCCGCGAGAATCGCCTGCGTCAAACCATCATTCAGCCGGCCCTGATTGGCGATGCTCTTGAGAATGGTCTGCTTGCGGCTGGCCAAGTCGCGAAGCCCTTGCACGCGTTCCTGAATACGGCCGATGAACTCTTCGTTTAGCCCACCCGTGCGTTCCTTGCGATACCGCGTGATGAACGGAACGGTGTTCTCTTCATCGAGCAACTGCACCACTGCTTCAACCTGAGCCTTGCGAATCTGCAAGTCCTGGGCGATGCGTGAAAGATCGTGCGGTTGCGGGGCGGGCGGAACCATCGGCACCGGTTGTGGCGGCAGCGCGGGCACGGCAGGTGCTCGCGCGGGTTCCGGGGCCGCAGTCGTGCCATCTGGCGTGCCCGCCATGGAACCAGTAGCGAGTTCGTCGGCACATTCGCTTCCGCACGCCGCAGTCGTGCCATCTGGCGTGCCCGCCATGGAACCTACCGGTTGCTCAGAAGGTTGCGATGGAGGAACCTCGCCGGCAATCGCCTCTGGCAACGGTTCGATCGGCGACGCGGGCGGCGTTTCGGTGGCCGCCTCCGGTTGCACGACCGTTTCCGGAGTGGGTGTGGTGTTCGGCTCATTCGGTGGCGTGGGGGTCGCGTCGGACGAGTTCATGGTCAGCGTCCATGTTGGGTTGCGCGGGTCGGCTCTGCTAACAGACAGAGTCGAGTCGGTCGGGTTGCGTTCGCGCCGGGTTGCGGTCGAATAGTCATGATTAGGGCCAACGGCACCCCTGTCAAGGAATCGGAGCACACTCGGGCGATTCGGTTTTGCCACTTTTGTGGCGTTGAGTGAGTTTATTATCACTCCCGCAAGCGTGCTGGAATGCGGGATTCGCCCGCGAACTGCGATGCGCCCAAGGCGATTTTACCAGTGAGCCGATGGTTCTCGAAGGATGTGACCGAGGTTAATCGAGCGGAAGAACACTACGGAAACCTTCACCAAGCTATCGACCAACTAACTAGGATAAGTCAGTGTGGAGCAATGCCGATGATCTTACACCCATAAAATAGGGGAATGGTAACGTGCGTCCTCTCGCAGTTGATGTGGTAACGTTTCTGGTGCCTCTCTTGGTGGGCGTGGGTCTGTTCGTTCTGGGGCGATGGTTCCGCGGTTGGCCGCGATGGGTTCGTGTCGCCGTCGTGACTTTCGCCCTCGGCGTGATCGGCGTGGCGATTCTCGCAACGCAACGCATGCTCCCCTTCGCATTGGAACAATGGATCTCCGGCATTAGCGGAATGATCACGATTGTTTGCCTTGTCGCTTTGTTTCTGCTGGGCGTGGTATGGGCGGTGCCCGGTCGGAGCATGAGTTCCCCATTCCTTGCGGCCATTTCACTGATTGCCTTATCAATGATCGCAGTTGAAGCGGGCGGGCGATTGTGGTGGCGATTTGCTCCCGAGGAAACCTGGAGCCGAACCGCCGACGAGAACGGCCTGTTGCGGCAATCCAGCGGCATGACATGTTCGCCCGCCGCGGCGGTGATGCTGCTCCACCAACGCGGGATTACCGCCGGCGAAGGTGAAATGGCTTACCTCGCCGCAACTTCGATGTTCGGCACCGATTCGCACGGCATCACCCGCGCGCTCGAAGCCAAAGCGGGGCCACTTGGCTGGCGTGTGGTAACGGGACGCAGCACCTACGATGAAGCGATACGCGATGGCGGGCCGTTCCTGGCCCACCTCGAAGGAAGCCGAGTGGGCCATGCGGTGACCGTTGTCTGGGTTACGCCGGAAGGCGTTGGCCTACTCGACCCGGCCGACGGCAAGCTCTGGGCGCTCGGCCGCGATGTCTTCGAATCGGAGTGGGACGGAACTACGGTTCGATTGGTGCGTTAAAGCTTTCCGAGTAATTCGCGCAGGATGTTGTTTTGCGGGTAACTGTGGCCCAAGTGCTGGCGGAAGCCTTCGGCAAACGCCACGCTCGCCGCCTTGCCCTGTGTTGCACCCCAGTCTTTCATCGATTCCACGAGGTTATCGACTCCGTGGTGTTTGCGGAGCCATGCCCGCTGGCTTTCATGGCAATCGAGCATGCGCGCTTTCGCCTCGATCACCGCAGACACATCGATGCGGAACGCCGGCTGGATCGGTTCGCCGAACGAGTCCTTCCCTTCCAGTGGATCGCAGTAAAACAGGTGCGGGATGTGTTCGAGCGGGGCGTGAATGTGTCGGCCATGCAAGAAGTTGCCAATCGGTGCGGCGAATGTCGCGGCTCGCACGATCTTGCTCGTCTGTTCGTGATCCAGATGGTAATCATCCGGGCTGTGCGTGAACACCACATCCGGGCGAATCGCATTGAGTAGATGCACAATCTTTTCAAGCACTTGCTCGTTATAGATCACGCGCAAGTCGCGCTCTTCCGCGCAGTGAAAGCGCGCACCAATCGCTTCTGCGGCCGCCTTCCCTTCCGCACGCCGAATGCGGGCAATTTCATCGGGTGTATGCTCGGCCGATCCGCAATCGCCCGGCGTCATCGTTGTGATGTGAATGTTCCAGCCGAATTCGTTCCGAAGCCGGATGAGCGTTCCGGCACAGAGAAATTCCGCGTCGTCCGGGTGAGCCAGAATGGCCAGTGCAGTGCGGTTCATGTGAAATGGTCGAAAGGTTGGTGTGGTAGTTGAAAGCAGTATTGAAAGGTTTAGCAAAATAGCCCACCCGTTACAAACGGATGGGCTAGAAGAGATCGCCGTTAGGTGCGAAGTGCAATCGCATTCACACAGCGTTACGGCATCGGTTCAACCGTCACATCCACAGGTGCATTCTGATCCGCAGCCACCTTGCGCTGCACACCCTGGAATGTTCGCACGGATTCCTTCACGCTATCGCGAACCCACGGTGTCCCTTCGCGTTTATCGGTCACGCCGTCGGACTCGCGGCTAATGAGCTTGGCGAGCGGAGACATCACGTTCTCGGCCACGTGCCATTTGAATTCTTCCTGCACATCGCGTTGTTCCATCACCTTCTGAATCCCAGGGGCCGCGATGGGGAACAGTTGGAAGGGCACTGCGGCCTGGCGCGATGCGACTGCGGCCTTCTCACGAACATCGGGATCGTCCTGCACCAGCAACCGAAGGTACGCCAGTTCGTGGGTATAGGTTTGCTCTTCGGTGTGCGTCGCGTTCTCGGGGCGGTGGAACTTCTCATCCGCGGCGAGCACCTGTTTCCAGCGTTCAAGCCCTTCCTTGTACAAAGCAATCGCCCCGGGGCCGCCATCGGGCGTGTTGAACTTGTCGCCACGTTTGCGGGCTTGTTCCGCTTTCCAGAGGATCTTGCGTGCTTCTGCCGTGGCTTCACGTTCTTCCGCTTTGGCAGAGGCCAGGAAGAACGGGAAGTTGGTCACCTGACGATTGGTCTGGTAGTAGAACCAGGCGTTGGCATTGTGATAGAAGTCCATGTACCTCGCATCTTCGGCCTGTTCCGGTGTTGGGTCTGGTAACATCGCACCCGAAGGAATGCGTAAGGCCGCCGTGCGATAGTTCTCCAACCGCGGGGCAGAGACTTCCAGCCCATATTCGTAGCCGTGTTCGGCCCACATGCGGGAGGCCGTTCGCCATTCTTCGATCGACCATTTGGGGAAGCCGCCTTCCTTGCCACCGATCACCACCACTTCATCGGGGAACCAGCGGTTGGCGCGATCGGCCCACGGGTTATCGACTCGCCAACCTTCGTCGTCGAACCAGCCTTCTTTCTGCTCCATTTCGGCCTGATAGGACTGAGCACGCGCCTTCCCCTGGCGGAAGATCACGAGCATCGGCTGCCGCGGAACGCGATACTTCACTGCGTCGTATTCGCCGGCTTGTGGGGTCCGCCACGGAAGCGGTTCGCCGTTGGAGTCCTTCGGGTTATCCGGTAACGGAACCGTGCTGTAGGCGAACCAGGCGCGAGCGGCCTTGTAGCCACTGAAGTCGTCCTTGGTTTCCATGCCCGGATGCGCTTCGCCTTGCCCGCTGGCGAACATCGGCGGCAGGATCGGGAATTGCTTGTCTGCGTCGTTGAGTTCCTTCTTGAACTTGTACCGACTCGGAACGTCCTTGTTGTCTCGCAGGAACTGGATCACGTCTTGCGGGCGGGGGCACTTCAGTGCTTCCTGGATTTTCTTGCGGGACTGTTCATCCACGCCCTGGGCATTCTGATCTTCGCCGCGCAGCCGCCGAACCAGGTGTGGGTACTTCTCGCAGAATTCACGGAACTTCTTGAGATTCACCACCTTTTCGCCACGTTCATCGATTTCTTCGAGTTCGTCCGGGTTCCGTTCATCCGGCGAAATGCACGAGAGTTGATACAGACACCGAAGCACCTCGACATTGTCCGAGACGCCGAACTTGTTCTGATAGTAGAAGGCGATTTGATAGCGCATGTCCGGGGAACCCAGGCGGCGTTCCGTTCCATCTGGCCCGCGATCAATGCGGCCCTGTCGGCGTTCGCCCTCGGCGAGAAGTTCAATCCCACGGGCGATGTAGTAGTACATATCGCCGCTGCCCTGCATCTCGACCGACACGTTGTACGCGATGTTCCAACTCTGGAAGATCCAGGGCGTGATGAAGTGCGGTTGCAGTTGCGTGACCCGGCGAATCAACCGATCCATCTCGTGGAAGTCGTTTCGCTTCTGCTTATCAATCGCCGATTGCCACATATAGGCAACCACCAACCCGCGACTGCCGATGAACGCCAGCCGGCGTGTGGAACCTTCGATCTCTTGCTCGCCTTCTTCCAGTTCGCGGAGTTCCAGCCCCACGGATTGGTTCAGGATCGTGCGTGCCGCGAGCTTATCGGCCGTGCGATGGAGTGACGACGGAGCTTCGTTCGCCCGCGCGACATTACTGAGCGGAATCGGGATCACCCCGCGCCAGAACATGCTTACGGTGAAGAGGCCCAAGATCACCGCGAAGTAGATCACTTTGCGGCGTACCGACGCCCGTTGAAGTGGATTCATGAGTTATTACCCCGTGATGAGGGGATCGGGTTTATGCGTTCGGATGAAAGATAATGTTGTTGCGCGAGGCGTGACCGGGTGACATCCGATCTTCGCCCCAAGGAACATACCCTTTACGCTTCATAACCGGCTAAAGGTCGCCACGCGGTCACGGAAAAGCGCCTCCAAGCCGCCGAATTTCTTCACCATCGATTCGCTGCGGGCACCCTATGCGGGCACTAGGCCGCGACCTCGCGCGACTTCATGAGATAATACGCGAGAATGCCCCACGGAAGCAGATAGCCGAACGTCATCAAGAGATTCACGGCGAGGTATTCCGTGCGAATGTTGAACCCCTCGGCGACGAACGCACTCCAGTCGAACGCATTGAGATCCGGCACGAGCTTTTCAACGCGGCGGAAGCCCCAGGCGGCAAATCGATCGAGCACCGTTAACGCCTGGGCACCGGCTGTTTCGGCTTTCGGTGCGGTCGGTTGTTCGGCCTTGATCAAGCGGGACATACTCTCGAATGGCCCGCCGCCCACAGTGCGGTTCGCGGCAATATCACGCAAGTGATCCGAGAAGAAACCCGCGATGAAGATGAGCGTGGCCGCCAGCAGGCTTAACACGCCGCTGAGGTAAGTGCTGCACGCCACGGCCAGGCCAACGAGAATGCACAACCAACACCACAACCCCACCATGCCCTTGATGAAGTTCAGGGTGAAGGGTTGCTCGTATTCAAGCAGGTACAGATCCGGCTCCGCCATGCCAAGCAATTGGCCCGGCGTCTCGCACTTCACATACACGCTGAAGCGCGGGAACGGCGTTTCCGCACCGGTTACGGGGTCTTTCACCGTTCCGGGGTCGCCCTGAAGGGCATTGCGGAACACGCCCGACGGCACCTCGATGCCCATCACCTGATAGTCGAACACGCTCTTGCCGCGGAGTTCGAAGATGCCGAACTCTTCGGCCAGTTTGTTCACTTCTTCCCAGGCGGGCGTGCCAGGGCGAGCCGCTTCTGGGTTTAACCCGCGGCGTTCCAGATCCTTCACGCGTTCCTGGTACTGTTTCTCTCGTTCGCGATCCACCCAGGGCCAGTCGCCTGCTGCGGTGGGTTGCTCCTGCCGGGCGTTGTGCGTCACGAATCGGAAGCTGACGCCAACGCCCTTGTTCTGTTCACCCTTGGTGAGTTTGAAAACGTCGAAGGTGAACTCGACCGGCACGCGGTCGTTCGCCGCCGTGGCGAGGTCGGGCGGAATGGTTACGAAGCTCCAAATGGCGCGCTGTGGCGACGCCGGATCGCCGCCAATGTATTTGCGATACTCGAACTCGCGGCCCACGTTGGTGCCTTCGAAGTCTCGCTTTTCGGTGCGGAACTGCGCCTGCACGCTCTTGAATTCCAGCTTGCCACGAACCGGCACACGCGCTTTGTAAGTTTCTTCTCGAGCTTTTTCCGAAAGCGATGTGTTCATGATGAGCACGAGGCTCACCCCGGTCATTCCAATGAGCACCAGTGTCATGAGGGCGACATAACCCACGAAGCGGCCGAGAACGATCTCGAACCGTTCCACCGGTTTGGACACCACGGTGTAGATATTCAGGTTCTTGATATCGGAGGGAATGCCGAGAAACGCCGCGAGCAACACCGCAGGGAACAGGACCAAGAAGGCGAGAACGGCACTGATGTCGCCGACCGTTTCGCGAAGTTCATCGGCAGGCCGAATGTTGCGGAACCATTGGCTCGGGAACAGGAACGGCAGAAACAGAATCAGGAACACCCAGAGAATGCGGCTGCGAATCGCTTCCTTGAAGCTGAGCTTCGCAATCGCCCAGACTGGCCCCTCGGCTTCGAACAGCAACAGTGAAAGCACACCCAGCAGAAACACCGTCGCGGCGACGATGCACGCACCGAGATAAATGCCGAACAGGCGTTCGCTACCGAACTGCGAGATCACCACGCCCAACACGGCGAAGGCGACCACGCCGCCAAGCACTGCGCGGCCCTGGCGAGCGCTGAAGATGTTGCCAAGCGAAGCGGCCGCGGAGTTCCCCAATCGCCGAACGCCGGAGAATCCAAACGAGAGGTTACGCCGACAGATCTTCACCATGTCGCGGGCGAACGGTTCGCCGATGCCCAGAATGGCCAGCGTGCCGGCGATCATGAGCAAAAGCGGAATGAGTTCGTATCGGAATTGCGGCGGTTGAACCGCGAGTGCAGAACCGAGTGCGGGCATAACCACCGGCGGCGGCGCGATCGGCATGCCCATGAAGGCGGTTTGGCCCGAACCTTGGATCGCATATAAACCGCCGACTGCGGCATAGCACAGCAGCGCGAGCGCCGCGCACGCCACCATGAACAGCGAAACCGGCACGCGGAGCTTTTCGGACTGCGATTTATCGGTGGGTGTTGCCAGTGCGTAGAGCAGGTAGAACACCAGCCCAATCATGGCGAACCCGCCCGCGTCCTGCAACCAGGATTGCACCAGACCGGGGATATGGATGAACCCGAGTGGTTCGCCACGATCGAGTTGCAGGATGCCGAACAGCGCCAACGACATCACAGGTTCTCCGCATCAAACGAAATAGCCACAATAAAGATCACGCCAGGACCGCGGGAGAGAACAACGCCGTCGCCATCACCGTTGCGGCGTTCACGCCTTGGGAGCGGCTACGGCATTCTCGGTGGGCGGAAGATAACGCCGCCCGGGTCGCGCCTTGGACTCTTCGACGATCTTCAGGAACAACTCTTCGAGCGTGGTTGTCGGGTGGCCGACCGTTTCCAGTTCTCCGCCGTGCTTGCGGAACACCGCTTCCAGATCCGCCTTCAGTTCCGGCGATTCCTTCACCTTGTTCGCCCGCACTTCGAGCCGCACGGCATCTTCGAGAAGCGTGGAAACTTTGCCGAGCGTCTGGAGGTCGCCGTTGTAAAGAATGGCGATGCGGTCGCACACATCTTGCACGTCGTCCAGGCGGTGCGAGCACATCAGAACGGTTTTCCCCTTCTTCCGCAGATCGAGGATAAGATCCTTCATCCAGCGTGTGCCAAGAGGGTCTAGCCCGCTCGTGGGTTCGTCCAGGATCACGAGTTCCGGATCGTTGATGAGCGCCTGCGCCAGCCCGATGCGTTGCCGCATCCCCTTCGAGTATTCCTTGAGAATCCGCTTCTTATCGGCCCCCAACCCCACCATCTCGATGAGTTCCGCGGCACGCTTTCGGCGTGTTTCCGGGTCGATATCGAAAAGGCGGCCGTAGAAGTCGAGCGTTTCTTCCGCATTCAAGAAGCGGTACAGATAGGATTCTTCGGGCAGATAGCCGATGCGTTCGTTCTTCTCAACCTTCGCCGCCGGTTCGCCGAAGACGAAGGCATCGCCCGCGGTCGGGAACAGCAAGCCAAGAAGGAGTTTGATGGTCGTGGTCTTGCCCGACCCGTTGGGGCCAAGCAGACCGAAGATCTCGCCCTTGTGAATCTTGAGATCGAGGGCGTTAAGGGCGGTCTTCTTCTTGCGGCCCCAGAAGTCGCGATAGACTTTGGAAAGGCTGCGGGTCTCGACGACGATATCAGGCTCGGCCATGCGCGACCTCCGGAACCCCGGTGGCGGGGGCGGCGGGGGGTTCGGAAACAACAACACGTAGTACGCACCACACCAAGAAGTGGTTCGTTTGCAGATATGGTAGAAACTTGCAGGGGGTTACGGCGAGCAACTCGCAGAATGCTCACAATAATGGGAAATCGCCGGCTGCTGCGGGGCGATTCCGCAGCCCAAACGATTTCCCCTCGTCGCACAACCACCGGGAGTCTAAAGGCGGCTTACCTGCGTGTTCTCGTCGATGGAAATGCTGGAAAGCTCTCCATTGGGCTTGGTAAACCGGATAACGGGCACAACGAGATCGTCCTCTTTCACCCGCTCAGTGGTGATGCCGGTTTCCAGATACGCAATCTCGCGGAACTCGCCATCGGTGCTGGCATCCCACTTGCGTGAGCCAACACGCACGGACTGAGTCAGGCGGATCTTGTCGCCGGGCTTGAGGCCGCGAAGCAATTCAATCAAAGCCGCATTAAGGCGGCGCGTCGGGAGAATGATCTTCTCGGCGGCAGCACTCACGTCCCCTCCTCTGCCACGTTTGGCTTGGGTTCCCCGCGTACCAGAGCGATGCGCCCGGTGCGGGCGAGTTCGAGAATGCCGTATGGCCGCATCAGTGCGATGAACGCCTCGACCTTCCCTTCCGTACCGCTAATTTCCATCATCACATTCTTGTGCTGAATGTCGACGACACGCCCGCGAAAACTCTCGGCGAGTTGGAAAATCTCGTGCCGTTGCGCCGCGGTAGCCGAGACTTTAATGAGCATAAGATCGCGCTCAACAAAGTTCTCGGAACTGATGTCATCGACGCGCACAACGGTAACGATTTTGTCCAGTTGTTTGCGGACCTGATCCAGGACATTGTCGTCGCCATGCACAACGAATGTCATTCGGGAGAGATCGTGGTGTTCTGTTTCACCGACAGCAAGGCTATCGATGTTAAACCCACGGCTGGCGAGCATATTGGAGATGTGCGCCAGAACGCCTGGTCGATTTTGAACCAGGGCGGAAAGCACGTGCCGCATCGGGGACGGACCCTTTCTAAGTAAGCCAGTGGCCACCATACGGGGGAGAATCTTATGGGCCAACCGGTGCGGGTTCAACGCTCGTTCCCTCATTGCTTGGCCCAAAGAGCCGGCGATCCATGGTTTGTTCGTCAACCTTCTCGCTCGTTGGCTGAGTAGGCAAGCGGAACACCAACAGGAACAACGCGAACAGCGCATAAGCCTGGATCGAGAGCGCACCCATGTTCAACTTGGCACTGATGGGCGGATGCCGGGGGTGAACCAACTCGCCCGCCTGTTTAGGGCCAATAGCCAGTGATGCGAAAAGGAGATCCGGTAGCCATAACAGAATGAGAACAAGCGCCAGTGCCCAGCGGGAAACGCCTGACGGGAGCCGCATCCAAAGCAAACCCGCCACGGGAACGAGAAGCAAGAAGTAATGATTCCAGGTGATGGGGGAAACCAGGAGCATCCCAACAATTGCCGCTGCGAAGGCGCGATCGCGAGCTTCGCGACTGCGGGCCGATACCGCAGCCCAAACTACCGTCGCCATCACCAACAAGCGGCCTACGAGAATCAAACTCGTTGCCAGCGTGGCGTTGGCCATCAGTGGCAGCGTGTTCTCGCGCGGATTCGGGTTAAACACGCGGATGAAATAGCCATTCAGCGAAACGTTCCGCCAGTTACTCTGATAGTTTTTCAGTGAGGGAACCACTTCCTGAACGTAGGTTTGCATGGCTTCCCGCCCGAGCACCCCCGCGGCAATTCCATTCACCACGAGAAAGGCAATTCCGCCCGTGAGAATCGCTCGCCAGCGGCGAGTGAAAAGGAAGTAGGCGAAGAGGAATGCGGGATACAGTTTCAGCCCGGCGGCCACGCCAATCGCAGCACCGGCCCACCCTTGATAGCCACGGCGATCCGCGATCCAGCCCAGCGTGATCAGGAACAGGATCGGTGGATTGAGTTGGCCCTGTTCGAGTTGAACGTAAAGAGGATTGAAAAGCAGTAATAGCACGATGGCAGGCAATACCGACCAGATGGAGAGTGGGAACTTTAGCTCTCGCACAACAAGCAACACGCTCAACACAAACAGCGGAAAGGAGACCAAATTCCAGTAGTATTGCGCATCTTCATAACTCCACCGCCCGAACGGAAGCGTTAACACGACGGAAGCAGGTGGGTGCGCATTCCAGGGAAGCATGTCCTCCGCGTGAAGTGGCTTATCACCGGTATGCCTCCACAACGCCTCTGTCTGATTCGAGTAAACCGGCATCCCCGCCGTGTAGTTGCGAGCGGAGAGCCACTCTTGAACGAAGTCCACATAGATTCCGCTCGGTGGGCGAAAGGCGTCAATGAACTTCGGGCCAAGCCAGGCGGAGATGGCGAGAGCCGCGAGACCCCAAAGGGCGATGCGAAGCGGATTCCAGTATCGTTGTTCGGGCAAACTCATGCGGAACTCTCCGTTCGGAAGACGACTGTGCGACCGCCAGCTATCATTAATCTTCTATTTGCCCGAACATGAGTGGGCCACTGAGAGCTTATCGGCTCACACGCTGGCTGGCACCGGGCGGTTAAAGCGTGTGGTCGCGGTGAGCACAAAGACCGCCGCCAGCGCGTATACAAATACGCCGAGTGCACCCACGCACAGCCACGGGTTGTTCGTGGGCGGAAGCTGCGGCAGCCATAATTCCGCTCGCGGCAAGCCCATACCCCATTCCGCGAAGAGCCATGTTGGCAGGGCAAGCACAATAATCAACCCGCACACCGCTAACTTTCCCCAACCGGTCGGAGTTCGCACCCACAGGAGCAACAGCGGCAACACCAGAAGCACGAAGTAGTGCCCCCACGCCACCGGCGAAGCCAACACCATGCCCACCACCGCCAGGGCATACGCGCGGTCTCGTTCGTCGGCGGTGTTCGCGCGCCAGCTCACGCGAGCCACCACCGCGACCACCGCAAGTTGACACATCATTCCCACCAGCGAACCAATTGCGGGCACACCCATGGCGAAGCCGATCCGCCGCCAGTAACCCGCCACGGACACGTTGGACCAAACCCCGCGAAACACATCCAGGCTCGGAATCACCTCTCGCACATACACCACGAACGCATCGGTTCCGAATGCGGCCACCGCCAAGAGATTCCAGGCGATGGCGGTTGCGATCCCCCATGTGGCAGCTCGCCAACGTCGCGCGGCCAGGAAGTACACCAGCAGCAAACCAGGGAAGAGCTTCAACGCCACGGCGGTTCCCACGGCAAGCCCCGCCGCCGCCTGATAACCCCGGCGATCCGCCACCCAGCCCAGCACGATCAGGAATGCGATCAGGAAGTTCAGTTGCCCATAAAAGAGTTGCATCAAGATCGGGTCTGCCAGCAGCAGAACGATGATCGCCGGGAAGATATGCCACCATTGCAATCGCACACGCAATTCACGCAGGATTAACCACACCGCGAGCAGCATGAGTGGGAATGTGGTGAGATTCCAGACAAGGTGCGATTCTGCGTAATCGTTGATAAGGCCATATGGCAGTGCGACCAAGACGGCAACCGGCGGGTGTGCGTTCCACGGCAGCATGGTATCGAACGCGGGTATATCCCGGCCGATATGCTTCAACGCAGCCACACGCTGCAACTCATAGATCGGATCACCCGCCAGATAGTTCCCTGCGGAGAGCCATTCCTGAATGAAATCCGGATAGGTGTCGGGTGCGGGGCGAAACACCGAGACGAACAGCGGGCCGCGCACAAAGAGCACGACCAACGCAAGAGCCATCCACACCGCAATCACCATCGCCCGCGGTCGATTCTCGGAAGCCGACAGTGACACGATGAAATTCCCCTCACATCACAGAACGAATGCCACGCGAAAACCGTGCACTCAAAGGGACTATAGTGCATAGTCCACTGTCTCGCCGGATGCGTGCGAAACCGAGGCGGTTGCGCTGTGGGGCGGCCGCTCATCCGACTTTGGCCGATTCGGAACCACCCTCGCCGCTGAGTTCGTGTAATTTTTTCGCGATGGGTGAGAGTTTCATTGTTCCGAAGGAGCCTTCATAACGCTGTG
>JBGSLF010000080.1:0-4050 GCA_041740855.1 Gemmata sp. | reverse complement strand
GGCTGTGGGCCGAGTCCCTTTTGCCACAGGCCGGTCAAACCATGGGTCTTGAACAACTCCCGGAGCCCGTGCGGGAACTCTTGCTCACCACGCTCGCACCTGCTGCATGACCGTCACAGAATCGGCATCAGTCGAGCTCAGCGAGCCAGTTGATCCCACCAGTGGCCAAATCGTTCCATCAGCCACCACCGCGGCTTGACCTTCGGCCCATATGTGAGGCCAAACCGCTGCATGGCGGTGTTGGTAATCCCCGACACGACCTCCCCCGGATTGTCGCTAACAATTACGCGTTCCAGATCAACGGGGGCGATTGTCTTTTCGTCTACCATTCTTTGCAACGTATGTATCAGCGGAGCCCAATAATCGGTTCCCATGAGTGCAACGGGGAAATCCCTGAGTTTGCCGGTTTGAATGAGAGTCGCGACTTCGAACAATTCATCCATCGTGCCAAACCCACCGGGACAGACAACGAAGGCATAGCTGTATTTCACCAGCATCAGTTTCCGCACGAAGAAGTACCGGAAGTCGATGGATGTATCGACATAGGGGTTCGGGTGCTGCTCTTTCGGCAAAACGATGTTGCACCCGAGCGATCGCCCGCGAACATCTTTTGCCCCGCGATTGGCCGCTTCCATAATTCCGGGGCCACCACCTGTCAGAACCGTGAATCCGCTCTCAGCCAATAAACGGCCAACGGTTCGCGCCATCTGGTAAAACCGGTGGTTTTCGTCGAATCGTGCTGAGCCAAACACGGTCACACAAGGGCCGACGAAGTGGAACTGGCGAAATCCGCTGATGATCTCGCGGAAGATTCGCAGCGCACTGGCGAATTCTGAGGAGCGAGAGCGTGGGCCGGCGAGCAACCGCATATCGGCCGCGGCGGCCGCAGAAATGCCATTTACGGCGGGTTCAATCCCATGATCAATGCTCATAATCTTCGACTTCTCAATGGTCCGTGGATGGATCAGATTCGGCCGATTTGTGTATATCCCGGCGGTTTATCTCTCACCCGCGTGGAATGCCAGCCGCCCGCATGAGTTGATCGGTGGCCTGGTACGCCTCAGTTACCCATTCCGTAATCCGGTCTGGCTCCGGCGAGTATTCCAGCTCGATGCTAATCGCTCCATCGATTCCCAACGCCGCGATTTCTTGTATGTATGGGCCGAAGTTTACCACACCGCGACCGGGCGGAAGATCGCCGTGAACCTTCCCATCGCAATCGCTAATATGTATGTGAATCGCTTTGCCTCGGAGTTGCCGCAACTCATTTGGTTCGGTGCCGGCCAAGAGCAGATGGCTGATATCGATGTTTGCTTTCACGGCGGGATGATTCACATCGTCGATGAAGCGGACCATGTTGGGTACATCGTTGAGCAGTGAGAGCTTGAACGGCTCCAGTTCCAGGGCGATTTGTAATCCCAGTTTCTCGGCGTATTCCCCGAGCGATTTCAGATGTTTCACGCCTGTGGCCCATTGCTCGGCCGGTGGGATCACTTGCTTCTCCCAGATATATTCTCCGAGAACGAGAAGAAGATTCTGAGCGCCGAGTTCGTAGCAGAAGTCCAGATAAGCCCGGCAGCGATCGATGTGAAACCGTTGGACACTTGGGTTGAAGTCGATCAACCCGACGGCCACGCAGGCCACGCTCACGATCGGTAGATCTGCCTTTTCGCATTCGAGCCGGATCAACTTTCGCTCTCGGGCGTCCGTATCGAGTGGGTCGGCGAAGATATCGATCGAGTCGAAACCGATCGCTTTGGTTTGGTGGATTCCCCACGCCGTGCCCTTGCCCGACTGAACCCATGCCGAGTTAATCAACCCAAGTTTCATGGTTGGCTCCGTTTAGAGTGGCCGAGACTGGCCTGAGTGGACAGAAAAGGCCAAAACGCGGTCAATGGCAACGGGGAATATTGGGTTCCCGTTTTTCTTCCGGGCGAGAAACGGCACAATGCACATTGCCGATTGCGCCGAGTACGCTGTCTGGGTAACCTGGAACCGGCCTCGTAATTGCAGGAACAGGTTTTGATGGAAGCTAACTACGACGGATATCTCGGGGTTTTTCTCGCGTTGGTCCTCTCCACCACCGTTTTGCCGGTTCCGGAAGAATTGCCGGTGATCACGGCGGGGGTGTTGTGTGGCCACTCGGATACGGAATACGCCAACGAGCGAGATAATCCCAGTCGGCTCCGTTGGTGGATCATGCTCCCCGTGGTCATTCTCGGGGCGGTGATTGGCGACGTGGTGCTGTATGCGATTGGGCGAATCTGGGGCAAACGCTTGCTCGATCTTGCATGGGTGAAGCGGCGACTCCTTTCGCCCGAACAGCGCGACAAGATCGAGAAGAACTTTGCCAAGCACGGAGTCGCTGTTTTGCTTGGGGTCCGGCTTTTGCCTGGAATTCGCGGATGGGTGTTTCTCATCGCGGGGAGCGTGCGACTTCCCTTCTGGCAGTTTCTGGTCGCGGATGCGATTTACGCCATCCCGATTGTGAACCTCATGTTCTGGACGGCATATTGGTTCACGGATCAAATTATGGTGGTGATTCGTCAAATCGATGCGTATCGCCCGCTGGTGATCAGTCACTTGATCGCCGCTGTCGCGGGCGCGTTGATTTACAAGTATCTACTGGCTCGCCACGTTCCCACTGGGGAAACACCGCGTGTTCCGTCCATCATTTCCAAGCCGGCGGGGGCGATTGGGCATGCGTTCGAATCGGCGGTAGATGTGGTTATCGGTCGACATAACGAACAGCAAAAGCTCGAACAACTCCACAACGAGCTTGAACAGCCGAAGAATCTGGGAACGCCTCCGCCAGGCAATGAGCCGCCGCCGGGAACGACGCTGGGATAGGCTAAAAGCACCCAGTCACTGACGTGACGCAGCTCGCCAAGACGAAGAGTAAAGACAGAAGAACCCGGTCACTGATGTGACTTGGCTCACCGGGAAGAAGACGCGGGTTTATTCACTCGGTTCCGTGACCGACGCGGCGACAAGCCAGATGTCGCCTTCCGCTTCACCAAGTTCTAGCCCGATGCCGTGGTGCCGGATCAGTTCGAGAATGGCCAGAAAGATTCCAATCAGGCGCGCTTTGAAGAAGGGCGGCTGGAAGATGTCCCGGAAGTGGACGCGGCCCTCGGCTTGCACGCGCTCGGTTAACTGCGCCTCGTAAATGTGCTGCGGCGTGTCGTCCACGGCAATGGTGGCGGGCTGCAGTGATTGCGTTTCGCGCATTAAGCGTGCAAACGCACTGACGAGATCCCACAGTTCCACCGGCTTCACAATCGGGGCGGTCCGCGTGGCGGGTTCGGGCGGTTCCTGCCGCGAGATTCGCGTGCTTTGCGAATCGGCGCGTTGCTCCAACGCAGCCGCGGCATCCTTGAACTTCCGGTAATCGAGCAACTGCCGCACTAACTCGCGTCGCGGGTCGGTCTGTTCTTCTTGGGCGCTCTGTGCCTCGACGGGCAAGAGCATGCGGCTCTTGATTTCCATGAGCGTCGCGGCCATCACCAGGAACTCGCCCGCGAATTCCACATCGATGGCGTGAACGATGCGAACGTGTTCCAGAAACTGATCCGCCAACCGAGCGATGGGAATATCGAGAACATCCACCTCGTGCCGGCGGACGAGATAGAGAAGCAAGTCTAACGGGCCATGAAATGTTTCGAGTGCAACAGTGTAAGGCATGGGTCCACCCGGGCAACGGGCCGCCACTATGGCACGGCGCAATGGCCGCGGCAACCCCATCACACGAGCGATGAACCAAACGGATAGGGCTTCTGCACGCTCGCCACACGCGAGAAGTTTAGCGCGACATGAGAATGAAACCGACGACGGCGGAAACCACCATCACCATGACGAGCAAGACTGGTGTCCAGTCGAAGGGCTTGGCTTCGGGCAGTTTCGCCTTGCTTTTCGAGCGGGGGCGATCCGGGCGGCGTACGTCCGCATCGGGCGGAATGTAGAGTTCCGTTACGGCTTTGCCATCGCTGCCCGCAGCAGGGTTGCCCCGCGCGTTGTTTGCCACTTGCGGGTTGCGGCGTGCGGGGCGTG
>JBGSLF010000079.1:0-1700 GCA_041740855.1 Gemmata sp. | reverse complement strand
GGCGGCGTTGAAGAAAGAAGTCGCTGCGTGGGAGAAGACTCGGAACGCGGCGGTCGTCAAAGTCGATTGGCAGTTCACCACCGCCAATGCCCGCGTGAAGCTTAAGAAACTCTACCCTACGATTGAGCTGCAATAGACCACCAGCTTGCTCAGAACGCGAATCGATTCGCTCCGCCCCGATCTCAAAGACGCCTCCGACTCAAAGCGATCCAGAGACGGCGTTCCGGGGATTATCCACTTTCACAGACCACACGGAAACGTCGGCGCGGACCAACTTCCAAACTCGCAAACGTTTCTTGCCAACGTTGCGAAATGCGCATCAATTGGTTTGGGCATCTTGACCGGCGACGCGATTGGTATTACTAAATACTACGAAGTGCATTCATGGTCGTTTTCTGTCTTAATCCGTTTGCACTGAGATGCCCATACTGAGGAGTTTGTACATGCTTCGCCAGGGTCGATTACGGATGGGGTTCACATTGATCGAGCTGTTAGTCGTGATCGCAATCATCGCGATCTTGATCGGATTGTTGTTGCCAGCGGTGCAGAAGGTGCGGCAGGCGGCGAGTCGGATGTCGAGCCAAAATAATCTCAAACAACTGGGGCTCGCATTACACACCTACGAGAGTGCCAACAGTCGCTTACCGGGGATGAAGACGGCCGGTGCGACGAACGCGACTTCGTTCGGGTACTCGATTCACGCGCAGTTGCTCCCGTATATCGAGCAAGAGCCGCTCGGTAAGCTGATTGACTTTACGCAGCCGCTGTTTGTTGGGGTATTCCCGACACCGTCGTTCATGTTGAATCCGGCCGTGGTACCGGCCGCGGGTACGGTGGTGAAAACGTTCCTTTGCCCAGGTGATGGACAGCAACCGCTATTCACCATCAACACCGGTGGCGGTACCCACGCAGGGACAAACTATGTTGTGAATCTGGGATCGGGGCTGGCTGGCCCGGGTGCCGGTTCGCCGAATGGTTACGACACCCGTTTCCCGACCGATGGCATGTTCTACTACGGACCTGGGCTTGGCTTTGGCTCGATCGCCGATGGCACCTCGAACACGATGTTCATGTCGCAATGTCTGCTGGGTATGAACCAGAACATCACCAAGCCGTTCTCGGATGTAAGCCCTGAAGAGCGGCGGCGGCAGACCGCAAGCCTCCCGGGTAAGGGGCTCTTTACTGGGCCAACGGGTGCGAATCCGGGTTACGGTTCGAGCCCAGTGATTGGGCCACTGGAATATCAGACGGCGACCTCATGGCGCGGGAACCGAGGCGGTTCGTGGATCTGGGCGAATGCCAGCGTCAACGGCTTCACAGCCGCGCTGCCACCGAATAGTCCGGAGCCCGATTCGACCGCACACGGAATTGGCTTCCTCTCAGCTCGAAGTAACTTCACCGGTGGCGTGAACGTGTGCTTTGGCGACGGAAGTGTGCGGTTTATTAACGACAACATCTCGCTGGTGAGCTGGCGAGCGATGGCGACCCGATCGGGCAGCGAAGTAATCTCCGGCGACAACTGATCCGCTTGTCGTTGAACAGTGGTCTTACTCGATGGGTCGGGTGAGCGTCTTTAGTGTCGGTGGGAATCAGGCGGCAAGGGTGCCCCAGTAGGCGTCCCACTGGCATTTCTCGCTGCGGAACAAGGCGCGGAGGTGGCAAACCGCATCCGCGCCCGTTTCACCCCAACGCATCCCACT
>JBGSLF010000078.1:0-14539 GCA_041740855.1 Gemmata sp. | reverse complement strand
CAAAGCACAGCGTTATGAAGGCTCCTTCGGAACAATGAAACTCTCACCCATCGCGAAAAAATTACACGAACTCAGCGGCGAGGGTGGTTCCGAATCGGCCAAAGTCGGATGAGCGGCCGCCCCACAGCGCAACCGCCTCTGAGCACGAGCAGAAACCCGGTTGCTCACGCAACGCGGCTCACACATGAAATACACGAGCACTCGCGTGGTTCACCAACCGCGGCAATCACGGCTTCTTCTTGAGCCAACCGCCCAGCGCATCCATCCCCGCCGACACCACATTGCCGATTTGATCGAAGACTTTGCCCACCGGGCGATCGGAGCTTTCCAGATCGAACGCTTTGAGAATCGCGGAACCGCGTGCGTGGTCCAGGTGTGCCGCAACGGCGGGCACCAATCCTTCCACGATGCCAAACGTCTCGCCTTCGCGCGAGCAGACCGGAACCACATCGGCGGCGCGCGGCCCAATCTGCTCCATCACCGCGATTCGCGCATCGCGAATGTTAACCTCTTTGGGCCGCGTTCCGGCTTTCCACTCGTACGGCGGATTCCATTCGGCCTTGGGGCTAACCAGATCGATTTGATTCACCACTACCACGACCGGTGGCATGCGCAAGTGCGGTTTGCTCGCGAACCAGCGTTGCAAGCGATCCAGTAAATCGATGTCGTTGGTGCGGCCGGGGTTCAATGCGGGCGTCACGAGCAGAATGAGATCCGCGCCCTGCGATGCTTCGATGGCAGCAGAAAAGTCTCGATCATCCACGTGCTCGCCATACCCGCTGGTATCGAACAGAACCACCGGTTGACCGCCGGGAAGTTTGAGATCGTAGCGAATGCCCGCGGCAACGGGAAGGCGATCCACAGTCGCAGTTTGCTTGCCAAGTAGCGCATTCACAAGGCTCGACTTACCCGCCTTCACGGCACCCAGCACCGCGAACGTGATGGGCTTGGTTGCGCCAGTTCCTCCAGTGGCTTCCGCAGGCGATTGCGGGCCGCGCGTGTCCGGGGCGGAATCGTTGGCCGGCGGTTCCTGATGTTGCGCCAGAATCTCGCGGTAACGCTTCGCACCCACTTTCAGCCGCCCGCTGTTAAGCTCGATCAAGTAGCGGCCGAGTTGGTGCACGAACATCGTGTGGAACCAGACGATCAAGTTTCCTTGAATGCGGCCGGCGAGTGTGCCCAGCCCGCCACGGCTGGCGAGGTAACGCAAGCCCGTGGAAACGGGATCGAAGACCGCGGCACCGGCCCAGTAAACATCCTGGCCGGTCTTGTACCAACCATAGGCTTTGTGCGCACGTTTCACATCGCGAATGCGAAGCAGGTGAACGCCAGGCACATACTTCCGCACCATCGCATCGAGATCCGCAGCGGCGAGTTCCGCACACGCCAGCACTTCCGGCAGCGTGAGGCTATCGAAGGGATCATCCGAATCGGGGTTATAGATCTTCCCCACTTCCGTGGCGAGTTGAAGCGATAGCACCGAATAGTGCTCGGCGTTGCTGATCTGTTCGAGCGTCACGGTCTCGTATTTCTTGGCCTTCGCCTCCACTTTCTCCCACGCGGCTTTATCGCGTTCCACCCAGTATTCCGGCGGCGGCGGTGGCAGCGGAAGCAAAGCCCCGCGGCGGCGTGTCCAGCGCCAACTAAGGTAATAGGCCAGGCCGAACACGCCCAGAAGCGGCCACCACACCCACATCATGCCGGTGTGCCACAGATGATAGCTGCCCAGGCCGAGGAGCGTCGCGAAGGGCAACAGGAAAAGCACGGCGAGGAAGATCAGCCGGAAGCGCGTCATGGTATCCCGATGGTGAGAGTTTCAAGCAAGACTCGGAAACCAGCAGCGCGTGTTTACCCGCCGTTGCCGTCCTTCTTCCACTTTTGCTCGGCGGCGGAGTACTGTTCCTGGTAATACGCCTTCAAGGTCTGGGCATCCGGAATGTGCCCCTCGCAGACGGCTTCGAAGTAATGGCAGAGCGCGCGGCCCAGTGCATAAGTGCTGGCACCGCCCACCGCCGCCCCGACCGCCGAACCCAGCACGGGGATGAACTTCGTCGCCTGGCGTGCAATCTGCCGCGATACCAGACCCACACCCACAGCGGCGGCGATCTCGCGGAACCGCTGTTGTGTCATTGGTTGGCCATATAGCTTCGCGATGTGATGCGCCATGCGTGCCTGAATGCCGGGAATCACCACCAGATCCACAAACGGCACCGGCACGGCACCCGCAGTCGCAGCCATCGAAGAATAGCCAAGAATGACTGGCTCGGCGTGCTTCAGATGCGCATCTTTCAAGCGGTCGGTGGCTTCCTTCAAACGCAGCAGCGTCTGCCGATAAGCACGCGGAAGCATCTGGAGAAGGATTTCCTTCAACTGATCGCCGCCGTAGTTCGGGTCCGGAAAGCCATCTTCGGGTTTGGTCAGATCGATGGGCACGAGAACGTCGTACAAGCCCGCGAAACCGCGAGCGTGTTCGTCCAGGCAACGTTGCAAGTCTTGCGGCACCGATACCGAAGATTCTGCGGAACGGCTCTCGGCGAATGCCGTCGGCAACTGCGCGGCGGCAAACGGGTAGGGCGTGGGAAGCGGTTGCCGCGGAATGGCTTCGTGCAATGTGGTAACGCACAACACAACCGGCCGCGACGGATTCGCGCGACGCACCGGTTCCAGCGTGGCCCGCACATTCCCCTGTGCGAAGTCCGTCGCCTTCGCGGTCACAATCACAAGATGCGCCTGCGAATCGAGTGCCTTGATATCGCCGGTCGGATCGTAGCCGGGTTCATCCAGGCCGCGCGTGTCCAGAAACGCCAACAGCGGCGCTTCCGCGGAGGGGAAATCGAAGCGGCGGGTGGTGCGAGTCGTGGGGCGAAAGCCCGAGCCAATGATGGCGTCGTCCGCCCCGGTCAGGAACTTGATGAGCGAGGTCTTGCCCGATTGCGTCTTGCCCAGAAGCCAGAAGACAGGTGCGGGTGTTTTGGAGCGAAGTTCCGCAAGTGTGGCGTCGAGATCGGGCGGGCGATCGGAACCGCCGCCAATCATTCGCCTGATGGTGCCAATTAGTCGGCTCATATCACGCTCCGTTGCAAGAAACCCGCTTGTTCACGCACGCCGGCTCACCAAGACAAAAGCGAGCAATCGACATTCGGCAATCGGCATTGACCAAACCGCACCAAAGCAGTATCCGGTGGGTCATTCTATCCGAATACCCCGTGAATGCGGGGACTGGGCGTACCATGGACGGGACGCGATACCAACTGAAACTCTTTATAGGCGATGCCCCATCCGGCACGGACTCGGGCGTTGGCGCGGCGAGTTCGCATTCGTTTTCGGTTCAATGGCCCACGCCCGATCCCGCGGAACTGGCTAACCGCGAGTTGATTCGCCCCTTTGGCCCCAGCCCTGCTTCGCGCGGCATTGTTCCGTATACGGCCGCGTGGTACGACGAACTGGAGCAAAAGCGATACCAACAGCACGGCGCGTGGCTGAATACGGCACTGGAATTCGGTCGCCATCCGGGCGAATCGTTACTGTTGCTCGGTCCCGGCATCGGGAGCGACGCCCTGCGTTACACCCGCACCGGCACGCAAGTGACAATTGGCCTGACGCACGCCGATTACCCGGAGGTTGTGCGCCAGAACCTCGAACGCCACGCTTTGCCGGTGCAGATCGAGAACATTATTGGCCACGAACTTCCGTTCATGGATGGCACGTTCGACATCGTAATGTGGAACGCACTCTTCGACGATCAACCACCAGAACCGGCCCGGATTCGTGAACTGTTTCGCGTCCTGAAGGCCGGCGGAAAAGTGATCGGGCTGTTCCCGGCACGATACGACGCGGGCTACTGGCAAGATCTCTTCTTGCCGCTTCAGTGGCTCTACTGGCACCGCCCCGCCGACCCGGCGACCGGGCCAAAGACCTCGGTGAGCCAACTGCGACGCACCTTCGCCGGCTTCGAGAGCTTCAAGGCGGCGAAGCGACATTTGCGCCGTTCCGAGCTTCCGCACCCGTGGCGAATACTGCCGCTCGTGGTGCTGCAACGGTTTCTCGGCCGTGTGCTGGTGTTCAAGGCGTTCAAGCCACTCTCCGCTCGCACGGGCTTCTCGCTTCCGCTAGCCGCGTGAAGTTGTGGCCGCTTGTTCCTGTCACACCTGTCACACGAGCGCCGCTTGCAATCGTGCGATCTGCTCGTGCATCGGTCGCGGGGCTGTGGGCGTCGCCTTGCCGCGTTCCCCTTTCACCTTCAGCCAAACAAAAGCTGGCCGCGATTCATTCAGCACATCGGCGGCAACGCTTTGCCACTGCGTTTGAGAATCGCAACTCCACACACGCGAAAAGCCCGCACCGTTCGCAATGCTGGCGAAATCGGTTCCTCCCGCGTTGGGCACCGGTTGCCCGCCGGTCACTTCATAAAGCCCGTTATCGATCAGTAGCACGGTAAGCGGGACCGCGAACTGTGCCGCGGTGACGAGGCAACCGAGGTTCATGAGCAATCCGCCATCGCCAGTTAACACCACAACGCGAAGCCCCGGTTTCGCGAGGCACAACCCTAACGCAAGCGGAACACCCTGGCCCATGCTTGAGGGCAAGTAATGGAAATCGCGTGGCGTATCGGAAAGTTCGGGCCACAAGCCAACCGAACTCATGGTGGTGATCACCACATGATCGCGGCGGTGCGCGGCCAACACTTCGAGCGCTTCGTGATGGGTCATCATGCGAACGGCTCCGAACAGGGCGAGCAGATTGTGCGTGATGCTCGACGCCGATCAATATACATTCACACCGGACACCGAAATGCCCGAATCCCGTTTCTGGATCGGCCACCATGAACGCTCTCGCTATTGACCCCATCGCCATGCTTCGCCCCAAACGGAAAGTGACAGGCATCTCCGCCATCCTGTTGCCATTCACCGAATCGGGCGACACCGATTGGCCCGCGTTCGCCGCCCACTGTGTGCGCACGGCTGATGCCGGGCTAACACCGGCTGTGAACATGGACACCGGCTTCGCGAATCTGCTCTCGCACGAAGAGCGTGTGCGGGTGCTGGATGCCACGCGGGCGGCGCTCGGGAATCGGCCGTTTGTGGCGGGCGTGTTCGTGGGCGATGTTCCCGGTGCGCCGTTCGATCGTGAAGGTTATCTTCGCTCGATGGCACCCATCGTGGAACGCGGCGGCACACCTGTTATCTTTCAGAGCCACGGGCTAACGGCGTTGCCCGATGCGGAATTGATCGCCGCGTATGAAGAACTCGGCCGGCACTGCGACGGCTTCATCGGCTTCGAACTCGGCACCATGTTCGCGCCATTCGGGAAGATTTATTCGCTCGAAGTCTATCGCGCGTTGCTCGGTGTGCGAAAATGCCTGGGTGCGAAGCATTCGTCGCTGCAGCGGGAACCCGAATGGGAACGGCTGCGTTTGCGCGACCAGATTCGCCCAGATTTCCGAGTCTATACTGGTAACGATCTGGCGATTGACATGGTAATGTATGGCAGCGATTATTTACTGGGCTTAAGCACCTTCGCGCCGGAAGAGTTCGCACAGCGCGATCGTGATTGGGAAGCCGGAAGCCCCGCGTTCTTCAAGCGGAACGATCTGCTGCAATACCTTGGCTTCCTGGCCTTTCGCAACCCTGTGCCCGCATACAAACACTCGGCCGCGATGTTCTTGAAGCTGCGCGGTTGGATCAGTTGCGACCACACGCATCCGCGCAGCCCCACACGCCCCGAGGCCGACCGCGACATCCTTCGCGATATCGCCACACGCCTCGAAACCCTCTGACCCACCGGTTCGCCCCATGACAACCCCGACACCCAAAACCGTTCTGGTCGTAGACGATGAACCAGCGATTCGGCTCATCGTTCGCGCTTCGCTCGCATCGGCTGGATACGTGGTAAAGGAAGCCGGCACAACGGAGCTGGCGGCGGACGCCATGAACGCCGCAACGCAACCGTTCGATCTCATCGTGCTCGATTTAACCATGCCCGGCGGCAGTGGCGAAGCGTTCATTCCGATCGTGCATGCGCAAAGCCCCACGAGCAAAGTTCTGGTGTTTAGCGGGGCGTTCAACGGCGACGCACTGGATATTGGTGCGGATGGCTTTCTAGCGAAGCCGTTCACACGAGCGGAACTTCTGGAAGCCGCCGAGAAGGCACTCGCCGCCGCGTGACGTGTGAGAGAAGCTCAAAGCTGCAGGAAGCGTTGCAGGAATGGCCGCAAGGTGGCTTCGGGGTAAAGCACCCACGCGAAATCGCGCCGCTGCAGCACCGCGTTCGCGGCCACTTCGGTTCGTACGCGTTCGTATTGCGATTCGGCCGCCGCCAGCGTGTTCGCCACCGATGGCCGCAACTCTTCCGTGGCGTGCTTCAACTCTCGAAACCATTCGCGCCGTGCGGTGTGTTGGTCGCGCGAAGGTTCCGCCCTCGCGAGTGTCGCCTTCCGTTCAACCCATTCCGATACCGTGCCCGGCGGCAAGTGGCGTTGCGGGTTCCATTGCACATCGCGAACGAGCCGCTCCGCTCGTTTCAGATCATCTGCGGTTGATGGGAAACCGGGCAACGGCAAGTGCAGCGTGGCGGAAAGCACCTGATACGCAGGCGGATCGACGCCGAAGTAATCGCGAATGATCGCATCGGTCACTTCGTCGTATTTCCCGCCGCCGATGCCATGAATGAAGAAGTCGCCAAGGCACACGCGCGCGAAGAGCGTGAGCGTGAGCGCACGCGGGCGAAGGTTGGCCGGATCGCTTGTGGCGGTCGCACGCACGCGGCGACCGGGCGACGTGACAGCCCAAAACGGCGATTCCTTCTCGGCCAGATCCGGCGCGGGGTGATTGGCACTCCGCACACCATTGGCATGCCGATACGCGTGAATCGCGGCGTTATACACGCCACGAAAGCGCGGCAGATCGGCCTGAATGTGCGAAGCGAACCGGCGAAACGATTCGGTCTGCGACAACCGGCTGACACTCACTTCCGCGTTGCGGCAACCCCACTCGCACTCGTGCCGCTTCCGCATGGCGGTGAAGGCTTCCGCCACGCTCGGCGCATCGCGCCAGGCTTTCGCCAGCAGCGGTTCGAAGCCCCAATTGGCCCATAGCGGGCGGGCACGCTCCGGGAATGTGCGGAACAGTTCCGCATCGATCACACGCCGCGATTCATATGGTTCTTCGCCCGCTAACGAGTCGAAGGGAAGCGATTCCAGGTGTGCGGAGGCGGCGTTGGAGTTGTCCCACACCGGGAAGCGAAGTGAAGCGTTCTTGAGCGTATCGTTATCGACGATGAGGTTGAGCGAGAAACCATTCAGCTTGCGTGCAAGCCCCGCGAGGGCGAAGTTCTTCACCCACACGCCGGGGTGCGACAATTCCGGTTGGTGCCCCGCGAGCAGCAGCGGCGCGTCCGGTTCGTTCGGGCGAACGCCTGCCAGGTGCAGCACGTCTCGCCGCGCGTGTGCCCGCAATTCTCGCAGCGATTGCCCGCCGATCATCACATCCGTGCGATCGAGCCTGCGGCGATTGTTCTCAACGAGTTCGGCAACGGCATCGAATTCCGGATCGGCCAACACTTCGCCGTTGCCGGTGGGCGCGTGCATCTGCCGCATTACCGCAACTCCGGACACGGGCATTCGGCCGCGACCGGCGCAATCGGCGGCAACACATCGCCCTCGGCGGAAGCGAGCACGCCGCGATAATAGGCCAGCCGCTCGTTCGGATCGTTAAGCAAGCCGCCGAACGCGCGGTTCGGGTCCAGATACAACCGCGGCACGCCGATCTCTTTGACGCGCAACTGCTGCCGCGCCGCTTGCACCCACAGTTGCAGTGGCATTCCCCAACCGTTCTCGGTGATGTGCAACTTCGCGAGCGCTTCCCGGCGATACGCCTTGAAGCCGCAGAACGAGTCCGTGAGATCCAGCCCATAGCGAGCGTTAATCTCGCGGGTGATGGTGGCGTTGATGAAGCGGCGATCGGTCGGGGCCGGCGTATCCTGGCGGAAGTCGCGATAATAGCGGCTGCCCGAAACGATATCGCAATCGTGAATCGCTTCGAGAAGCACCGGAATGCGTGCGGGTTCGTGCTGCCCGTCGCAATCCATGGTCACGAGCACGTCGTAACCGCGATCGAGCGCGAACGCGAACGCCGAGTTAATGGCGGCTCCGTAACCGCGATTCACGGCGTGATCGATGCGGTGAACATTCGGTTCGGTGTCGAGTAGCGCCGCCGTTCCATCGGTTGAGCCATCGTTAACGATGAGCAACTCGGGGCTATAGCGGCGGGCGGCGGCGAGCACCTCCCGAACGTAGCGGGCCTCGTTGTAAACCGGAATCGCGGTAATGATTCTCATGGTGTGGTCCGGCGGTTGGGAGCAATTGCTTACATGTTAGGCGCGAACAGTGGCAGATGTAAACAAATCGCGTGCCAGTGATACCGTACAAGCCGAAATAACCTTACACGCACTCGCGCCCGGCCCACCACGCAGCGGCTTGCTCGTCGCCCCATTGGCGGGCGCATTCACACGCCGCGAGCGCGGCATCGAGTTGCATGACCGTAGCGAATCGCTCGGCGGGCTTCTTGGCCATGCAGCGCATGATCACATCGGAGAGATCCTTGGGCACATCGGCACACGCCGAAGCCAACGGGAGTGGTTCTTGCAGCATGTGGGCCGCGATCACTTCCATCGTTCCACCGCCAAACGGCGGTTTGCCGCACAGCAGAAAATACGCCGTGGCACCGAGCGAATAGATATCGCTGCGAGCGTCGGTCGGTTTGCCCGAAGCCTGTTCCGGACTCATGAAGTGCGGCGTGCCCAACACGGCCCCTTCGACCGTGAGCTTCACCTGCGAATCGGGTTGGTCTTCCGCTCCTTGCACTAGCCCGAAGTCCAGGAGCTTTGCCACGTCCGGCACGCCCCCACGGCGGCAAATCATCACGTTGCCTGGCTTCACATCGCGGTGAATCAATCCGGCTTCATGCGCTTCGGCGAGCGCGCCGCACAGTTGCCGCAACAGCCGAACCACACGCCCCGAGGGCAATGCGCCATGCGCGTTCACGAGTTGATCGAGGTCGAAACCCGGCAGATACTCCATGACATAGTAAAACGTGCCATCGGCCGTGTGGCCGTAGTCGAAGACTTCAACTGTGTTCCAGTGCGTGAGCGTAGCGAGAATCTGCACTTCACGCTCGAATCGCTTGAGCACAGCGGGGCTGTTCGCGCGATCGGGCCGCACGACTTTAATCACGCTGGGCCGCCGCAACAGCAGGTGTTCCGCGAGATAGACTTCGCCCATGCCGCCGCCGCCGAGCCGCCGCGTTAGCCGATACTGGCCGAACCGCTTCGCCTCGGACGCCTGCCGGCGAAGGAACCCCGCCTGATGGGCACCATAAGCCGCGAAACCAACGCCCAGCGGCATCCAGATCGCGTACTGGATAAACATCACCCACGTTCCACTCAGCCCAAGTTCCGGATTCACGATCGCGGCCGCAAGAGTCACGAGCACCGGCATGATCGCCATGCAACCTGCGATAGCCAGCGCGCGGCGGACTGTGTTCGGAACCACCGCGGGATAACCCACGATCAGTGCGAACCACGGGATCACCCAGGTGTTCCCGACCATCACCTGACCATCCATTGCGCGATCGCCGCGAACGTAGTAGGGGAGTTCGGACCAGTTACACATCCAATCGAATTGAATGCTCCCCACTGTGAGGACGAACACTCCGAGAACAACCAATTCGATGGCACGCAGGCGCTTTAACGAGTTCGCCCAGTGAGACCACGTTACACCCACAAGCAGGAGTTGCAGCGGAGTAACGATGAGGAACATGACTTTCTGGAAGCCAAGGCCTAATCGATGCGGAAGCAGGATATCGCGCAAGAGGAATGCCGCATACGCTGCAAGAAACAGCAAGACCATCTGACGGAGCCGACGGCGAAGCAGATCGAGGCCATCTTCGTCTTGCCCGACTTGTGATTCGGCAACCAGATCGATCGGTGCTCGGCCTCGACCCGCTGTTGCGGTCAGATGCGGGCCAGCGTCGGGTAAACCCGAAACCGCCGCATCGCTCGTAATCGTCGGAGAGAGATTGGCCATCTGAGATAACTCTCAAGTGAATGGGCCAAGTATACACAAACCGACTCCGGTTTGCTTGCGATCAGAATTCACCGAAATCACTCGCAGCGCGAATTATACTGTTCCTACCAGACTCACCGAACGGAGAGCACGTATGACGCGAATCACCCGGGCAGGCACAACGGCTGCTGGCGCTGTCACACTCATCGCAGTCGCGGTATTTGTTGGCCAACCCACGGCCGCCGCACCACGGCCCGACTTGCAACCGTTCGCGCACTGGCTCTTCGATGCCGATGGCGTAACGGGCAAAGCTGTGGCCGATCGCGCGGGCAAGCTCACTGCCACGTTGCTCGGTTCGCCAAAGATCGCCACCAACGAACCGACGCCCCGACTCGAACTCGCCAACCCAACCGATGGCGTGCTGATCAAGGACCGCGTTGGCCCGGATGCCGAGTTCCTGCCACGCACCGCGTTCGCGCTCGTGAGTTGGGTGCGCATCGATGAACCCACCGAGTGGGGCGGCATCATCGGCTGCATGCAAGACAACGGCCCCGCCGAAGCGGGCTTCGTTCTCGGCTACAACCGGACGGCGTTCCAGTTCGGCCTCGCCACCAAAGGAGCGGACGACGGCGACGGCAAAATCACCTATCTGCAGGGCAAGATCAACTACGAACGCGGCAAGTGGTATCACGTCGCCGGCGTGTACGATGGAAAGAAGATGCGACTCTATGTGAACGGGAAACTCGATGGCAGCAGCGACGAACAAAGCGGCGAAAGTCTGTACGCGAAAGCCACGCCCTTCGTGATTGGCCGCTACCGCGATTCGGATGAAGACTTCCCGTTACAGGGTGCGATCCGCGAAGTGTTGCTCTGCAATCGCGCGATCACAGCGGAACAAGTCGCGGCCCACTTTGAAGCCGACAAAGTGCTGGCCGATGCGCCAAGCGTAATCGCTCGTGGCCCACGATTTGTGATCGAGCCATATTTGCAATTCGTCACGCGCACCGCAATCACGGTGATGTGGGAAACGGAAGCGCCGGCCACGGCCGTTGTTGAATACGGCACCACATTCCCGCCGAAGCAACTGGCGAAGATCGAGGCCGCCGGCACGCTGGGCGAAGTCCCGCTTACCAATCTCGAACCCGGCACCAAGTATTACTACCGCGTGGTTTGCACCGATGCCGAAGGGCGAAAGCTCGAAGGCAAACCGCTCACGTTTCTCACCGCCGTGGGCGAGAGCGACGCCTACAGTTTCGCGGTGATCGGCGATACGCAGCGTAACCCAGAGATCACGGGCAAGGTCACCAAGTTAATGTGGGAACGGCGGCCGAACTTCGTCATTCACGTGGGCGATGTGGTTAATGATGGCGATCAAAAGTGGCAGTGGGAGAAAGATCTGTTCAAGCCCGCCAACGAGTTGTTTGGCCGCGTCGCTGTGTTCCCTGCCATTGGCAACCACGAGAAGAACCACGCCAATTACTATCGCTACTTCGCGCTGCCCAAGCCCGAGTACTACTACACGTACACTTACGGCAACGCACAGTTCTTTGTGCTCGATACCAACACGCTGCGCGACCTCAGCCCCAAGGGCGAACAATATCGCTGGATCGAAAAGGAACTCGCCGCGTCGCGGGCCAAGTGGAAGATTGTGTACCATCACCACCCGGCCTATTCATCGGATTCGGACGACTTCGGCAACACCTGGAAGGGGCCAACCACGGCGGGCGATGTGCGAGTGAAACAACTGCTGCCGCTCTATGAAAAGCACAATGTCGATGTGGTCTTCAACGGGCACATCCACTTATACGAACGGACATGGCCGGTGCGTGATGGGAAGGTGGATCAGAAGGCCGGCGTCACGCACATTACCAGTGGCGGCGGCGGCGGTCGGTTGGAAGATGTTAGCCCCACACCCGCGTTCTTCAAGCAAGAAGGCCGCGTGGATTATCACTTCTGTTACGTCACCGTTCACAACGGCACGCTCAACCTGAAAGCCTTCGACCACGAAGGCCGATTGTTCGATCAGTTCTCATTGAAGAAAGAGTAACGACGATGGGCAGACGCGGTTCGCCATCTTCTTCAGGTGAACCGCGTCGCGTCAGCGATCGGGTCGCACATACTAGCCATCAATGATCGAGAACAACTGTTTGAGAGGCTCCTGGTAATTCTTCCATCGTTCCACGGATTGCGTATACACCGGTTGGCGAACCTGGCTCAGGCTTGCCGTGCGCACCGTGCGTTTGCTCTGGTGGAACGCGAGGCACGCGGGATCCCATTCCAGCCCGCAGAATGCGACCATGCTTCGCGCCACGCCTTCGAGGTCTTGCACGGTTCGCTCGTAATCCACTTCCAGTAGCGGAACCGGCAACACTTTCTTCCAGTGCTCCATCAATCGCACATGGTTCTTGATCCGGTTGGCGATGTCTTCTTGATCGCACGCCCAGCGCAGCGACTTGAAGTTCGTGACCCAGCACGACACCGCGATATCGTGCAAATCGCGCCGGGAATAGATGAACTTGGCCTTCGGAAAGTACGCCGCGAGGAACCCGAGCCAGAGATAGTTATCCGGCATCTTGTCCACAATGCGTTCGGCCTCGGGTGCCAGCGGGCGAATGCTGGCGAGGTGTTCTTCGCCCGCCTTGGCAAGAACCTCTGGCGTGAATTGCGACATGCACGCAATGGGAACGGCGTTCACGTTCAGCCACTTCGGAATCTTGTCGATGGTGTCCTTCGCGGCCGAGAGTTCGCCGGCACCAAACATCTGCGGATGGCTGCCGAGAATCTGTTCGAGCAATGTCGTTCCGGAACGCGGCATGCCCACGATGAACACGGGCGTTTCCGTGGGCAATCCCCAGTTCTTCACCCGTTCGAAGAACTCCGGCCGGAACTGCTTGATGAGTAACGAAACGAAGTTGGCGTGGTCGTCGCGCGCGTAGCTCATCCCCTGCCGCTTCCAGACTTCCTTGCGATAGGCGTTCCCCTTGGCCGCGTGTTCGGCGGCTCGCACGTAATCCTTTTTCGCGTCGTAGTAATGGGCCAACCCATGGTGCACCGTGGCGCGTTTGCTTTCCGAAAGGTGCTCGCGATTGAGGAACTCGTGCATCTTTTCCACATCTTCAACAGGCGTCTTGTCGCGCTGGTGTGTGGCCAACACCGCGTACGCCCCGACATAATCCGGTTCAATGCGCATCGCCTCGCGATAGTATTGCACCGCGCGTTCCATGTCGCCCATCTCGGCATACGCCCCGGCGAGGTTCGAGTAGGCGTCGGCGTGTTCGGGCTTGATCCGCAACGCCTCTTCGAGCGCCACAATGGCTTCCTTGAAGTGGCCCTGTTCGTGCAGTGTGGACCCCAGGCCGTTGTACGCATCGGCATCGTCCGGCTTCAACGCCAGCGCACGCCGATAATGCGTCACGGCTTCTTCGAAGCGTTCCAACTCCGCTAGCGCACCCGCCAGGTATGTCTCGAAGCGCGATGATTTGGAATCCAACGCCAGCGCGCGGTTGTAGCACTTCACCGCTTCTTCGAGGTTCCCTTCCTGTTGCAGCGCTTGCCCCAAGTTCCCGTGAATCATCGCCACGCCCGGCCGCAGTTCCAGCGCGCGACGGTAGCACTCTTTGGCTTCTTTCAAGTTCTCCTTGGATCGAAGAACATTTCCCAGGTTGCTTAGCCCTTCTGGGAAATCCGGAGCGAGGCGAATCGCCTCTTTGCAGTGCTGTTCCGCTTCGTCCTTCTCGCCTTTTTCCAGTAGCGATTGCCCCAGGTTGCTCCGCGCCAGCGGCAATTCTGGCGCGAGGCGAACCGTTTCGCGATAGGCCGCCAGGGCTTCGTCTTCACGCTTCAGATCGCGGTACGTGTTGCCCAGGTTGTTGTGGGCCAGCGCGAAGTCCGGGCGAATTTCTAGTGCTTCCTTGAACGCCGCCAGTGCTTCGTCGAGTCGCCCGTTCATCTGCAGCGCGAGGCCCAAATGGTTGTACGCATCGGCGTGATGCGGAACCAGCGCGACGGCGGTCTTGCTCGCTTCCAGTGAACCCTTCGCGTCGTTGGCCATTCGGTAGGCTTCGGCCAGATTGCAATAGAACCCGCCCGCGTCCGGTGCCAGCGCGATCGCCTGGCGAATCCGCGTGATGGCCAGCCCATACTGGCCGCGTTGCAACGCCACCACACCCAGAAGGTGCAGGGCATCCGCATGGTCGGGCGATTCTTCCAGAATCTGGCGATACCGGAGTTCCGCCTGATCGATCTGGCCTTGCTGATGAAATTGCACCGCTTCAAGGAACAACTGCGACATGGAGTCTCCGACGCCCACTGGCGCACCCAGAGTTGTTAAAGGCACACGTTACTGATCCGCAGGTAGTGAACCCTGTTTACCGCGCCTCGCTTGTGGGAATGGCAAGTCGGACCCATCCCACAGATTCCGCAGTAAGTTCGGGTCGCACTTTAACCCGATGAGCCGGTCGATCACCTCGTCATCCAAGT
>JBGSLF010000077.1:0-28887 GCA_041740855.1 Gemmata sp. | reverse complement strand
GCCAAAGCACAGCGTTATGAAGGCTCCTTCGGAACAATGAAACTCTCACCCATCGCGAAAAAATTACACGAACTCAGCGGTGAGGGTGGTTCCGAATCGGCCAAAGTCGGATGAGCGGCCGCCCCACAGCGCAACCGCCTCATGCGCAGTCATCAAACCGTTTTTACGAATTCGGCCTTAACTCTCGTTCCTTTCAGAACATAATTCATCCAAGAACAGATTTGTTTCACATGCCCTGACGATCAGCGAATGCCCCGCAAACCGGCATAATCGTTTCAGTTTAACCGCTTCATACACCGATGATCGGGGTATGGAAGCGCTCACGCACACACACGTGGCACGGCTGCGACTTATCCACGTCGCGCTCACTTTGTGGGCGGTTCTCGCCATTGCGATCACTACCAAGCACCTCATCGCACCGGGCACGCACTCCGTTTACCCCGGCTACGCACAGACAGCACGCGATCTTGCCGCGAACCGCGACGCAAACACGTGCTACGCCGTGCAACACTTGCCATACTTCGGCGATTTGCTCCAACCTTTCAGCCTACTCTCGGATCGCGCTGGCGGGCTGGTCTGGTTGGCGGGGTCGCTCGCGCTGTTGTGCACCGGCTTACGCGCATTCGTGGATCGCTTCGCGCAACCCTTCGAGCGTGACTGGGTGCTGGCGTGTTCGCTCATAATTGCGCTCGCGGTGGGAATCGGAAGCCTGGGGAACGCACAATCCAACATCATGATCACCGGTTGCCTGCTGTGGGGTACGGTGGCCGTGGCGGAGAAGCGCTGGTGGCTAGCGGCACTCCTGCTGGCGTTACCCGCGTTCAAGCTCTATCCGCTGGCACTCGGTCTGGTGTATGCGGCGCTCTACCCGCGCAAATTCGCGCCACGATTCGCCATGGTCGTCGCCGGATTGCTCGCCCTACCGTTTCTGTTGCATCACGATGCAATCGTGGCTGCGCGTTATCAGGGGTTGTGGGAATATCTCACAAGCGGCACGCATTACACCATTTACTCATTCTTGAATGTGCGTGACTCGCTCGCACATTACGGATGGGTGCTGCCACCCAAATACTTCCTGCCGATTCAGGCGGCGACAGGTGGAACCATTGTGCTCTTGGCGTGGCGCGATCGATGGCGCGGCTTGCGTGATGACGATGTGGTATTGCGGGTGTTCGTGCTCACGTCGCTCTGGTTTGTGACGTTTGGCCCATCGGTGGAATGGCAGACGTATTTGCTCGCCGCACCCGCACTGGGTTGGGCGGGCGCGCGATTGTGGAATACGGATCGGCCAACTGTTGCGGGCTTAGTTTTGGTTGCAGCCGTTGTGGTGCTTGGCCCGCTGCAAACGTCTCTGTTCGGAATGCCGGCACAGCGAGCCGCACGCGATTCAAAAGTGACTTGCTGGTTGATGCTCGCAATCATGATGTGGCAGATTCGAGCGACTGCGAAAGCGGCTCCGCCAGCCACGCTTCCGATGCCAACCCCGTCTCACGCCAAACTCGCGGCGTGAGTCGGGTATTGGCCGGCCGGCACGCATCACGGCATCACTTGCCGCCGCTCGCCTTCTTGAGTTCCGCCAGCACGGTCTTCACATCGGTTTCGTTCACCGATTCGTACGCGAACGATTTCACAACTTTCCCCTTGTGAACCACCACAACCGTGAGGTGTGCATCCGGGTTCACGGCCCAATCCTTCGGCCCGCTCTTTTCACCATCGAACGCGGCCAGCGAAGTCTTTTCCAGTTGCAGCGATTTGTTGATGCGTGGCAGGTATTCCTTGTGCTTGTCGAAGGCTTTCTCGCCGAGCCACACCGCCACGACTGCCGCATCATCAACCTTGGCGATCTCGGTATCGAGTACCTTCAGGAAGCGTGCAGCCGGTCGGCCACCCACCGGAATTCCGCCTTCTTCCGCCGAAACAAAGATGTAGATGGTTGGGGCATCTTTGCGTTCGGCTGCGAAATCCGCTTCCTTGCCTTCGGCGATGCCAACGACGCCAAACGCCTTCATCGCAGCGGCTTTCTCGCCTGCCTTGGGGCCAGATTCGACATCGGCCCACGCCGGGGAACACACCAACGCAACCGCCGTAATTGCACTGAATAACTTGAACAATCGCATGGTTCTGCCTCCGTTTGGAATGGTTTAGAACAGTCAGAAACGGAAACGATCTGCCGTCAGGACTCAGTTTGCGGATTATCTTTTTAATCGGCTGCAAATGGATATTCGGGGAGAGAACATCCGAGTTGTGGGATGGCCTGAAGTCGCCGCCAACCGCGTGTCACGCGTGCTTCTTCTTCGCGAACATACTCCGCATCGAGATTCTCTTTGGCAAACGGCCCGGAACAGCAAACCGGTTCGAACTTGGCATCAACAATATATTGAGCCAGAGATGGGTTGCAGCGGATATGGCGTTCGGGCAAGCGATGAAGCCATTCGAGTGGCACCTCGCCCAGCACAAATCGCAGATACAGATCCGACTCCGTGATGGCTGTCACATCGTGCCCGCACACTTCACAGCGATAGCCTTCATCACATTTCGCCATGCGATCACAACCTGAGAAGATCCAGAGCGAATGTTTCGTGTATTGACGACCCGCGAGCTTACGCTCGTCGGCTCACCGCTAAACCCAAGCGAGCTGAATCAGCAACCGGGTCTCATCAGGCTTTCTCGAATTCCCAGACGTGAACCAACCCGGCGATGTCGGTTGCTGCGACGAAGTTTTCATCGGGGGAAAGCGCAACCGAACTGAGCCAATCCTTGAATTGGCCGCCACGCGGAGAATTCAGCACGGCCACTTCCTTGCCATCAGCGACCTGGCAAATCCGCACGGATGTGTCGCGGCCCGTGGATAACACATACTTCGAATCTTGGCTAAACATCACATCCGTGGCCCCACTCATGTGGCCAGAAACCGTGCGGAGCAATTTCCCCGACGCAGCATCGAAGAGATGAACCTTGCCTGTATCCGTTTCGCCGCCTTGTGCGGCCGCCACGAGTTTCCCATCGGGCGACCATGCGGTGCTAATTAATCCATTGGCCACGAACTTCCGCCACAGTTGCGATGCGCCATATGTGCGATCGCTCGCGTTGAACTTCGGCAGGTGCGATTTCAGGAAATCGAGCGTCTCTTTCGCGGTGCTCACGTTCCAGGTCTTGAGAGCGGGCGTCGGGATATCGAAATCGTCGCGCTTGTAGCGATTCTCGGACACGAAGGCTGTTGTGCCATCGGGCGAGAGCGAAGCCGCTACGATCCAGTTCCACGGCTGGCCGGTCCATTGCGCCACGAGCTTGCGTGTGCTCAGATCCCGCACGATCACCAACGATGTCGCATCTCCGCTGATCATGCGTTTGCCATCGGCGCTTATCCCCAATGCATAGATCCAATCTTTGTGACCATCGAGAACATCGCACGCGGTCTGCGTTTTAACCGAAACGCCAGAGCCTTTGGCCGGCTCCTTCTTCCCCTGTCGTCGTGCTTCTCGCTTGCGGGTATCCTCGTCCAATACTATCTCGGCTGTTCCACTCGCATCGGCATCTGTGGGCCATATTCGAATGGTGCGATCCATGCTGGCAGAAACAAGATGCTTACCATCGGGCGTGGCCACGAGTCGCGTGATTTCGTTGGTGTGCCCAACAAGTTGGCGTGCGGGCCACACGTTAATCGCCTTGCGATCCGATTTGGGATCGGGCTTGAACTCGGGCATCTTCTCGGGAAGATCCCACACAAGCAATTGCCCGAGTTGGTTCCCCGCCACCAGCCGCCGCGGCGCGATGAACGCCACGGCCGTTGGCCATGAACCTTCGAACGTGAGTTGAAAGCGAATCGCAGACTTGGCGGGGTTGAACACGCTTTGCTCCCGAGGAGTGGCCGCACCGATTGCTTGATCCGATCAACTGGTCGCAGTCAAACCGGGCGACCACGAGGAGGCATTAACCCAGAAGCGCTTCCACGACATTCGAACCGAACGGTGCGAGCGGAATGGGCCGCAGGCCGGCGTAGTTCTCGGTTTTGGGATCGATAGAGAGCGCCTTGTAGATCGTGGCGAAGAAGTCGCCTTCGGTCACCGGGTTCTCTTTCACCTCCACGCCATTCTCATCGCTCGCGCCGTAAACCTGTCCGCCCTTGATGCCCGCCCCGGCCAATGCGGTGGACCAGCAGCGAACGTAGTGATCGCGACCCGCCCGGTTATTGATGTTCGGCGTGCGGCCAATCTCGCCAGTCCACACCACAAGTGTGTTCTCCAGCATTCCGCGCTCTTTCAGATCGGCGAGCAACCCGGCCCAGGCATGCTCCATGGGCGGAACCAATCCGCGGTGCCACTGGAAGTTGTCGGCGTGCGAATCGTAACTGCTCTGCCCCACTTCAATGAAAGCCACACCCGATTCAACCAACTTCCTCGCCAGCAGGCACCGCTTGCCAAACTGGCTATCGCCATACAGATCTTTGTACTTGTCCCACTCTGCATCGATCTTGAATGCCTCTCGGCCTTTCTGCAACCGGCGGGCGGCCTCATACGCCTCGCGATGCATTTTCCCGAGTTCACTCTTTGTGCTGCTCTCGAAGCGTTCTTCTACAAACGTCCGCAGGTCGTGCCGTTTCGCTTCCTTACTAGCGTCCATGTTCGATACGGAGAACGTCGGGAGTGTGCCCTCGCTACCGATGCCAAACGGTTGATACTTCGGCCCGAGGAACCCCGCGCCGGCATCGCCGTTGGACGACACCTTGACGAAGTCCGGCAGATCCGCTCCTTCGGTTCCTTGATACTTGGCAACAACGGCACCCATTTCGGGGAAGCGCACGTTGGCACTGGGTCGATAGCCGCTGTGCATCAGATAGATGCCGCCGGGATGATCCACTTCGGATGTCTTCATCGAGCGAATGACCGCAACTTTATCCATCTGCTTGGCCATCTTGGGCATCAGTTCGCAGATGTTGATGCCGGGCACGTTCGTTTCGATCGGGCGGAACGGCCCACCGGTCGGGCGGCCGGGCTTCATGTCGAATGTCTCGAACTGACTGGCCCCGCCATTCATCCACAGCAGAATGCAGTTCTTCTTGTTTTTGCGGGCTTCAGCAGCGAGTGCCGATGAAGCGGTTAAACCGCCCCAATTCATGACCACACCACCGGCAGCGGCGAGCGTGCCCTTCATCAGAGCGCGACGGGAAAGGTGTTGCGAGGCGGAGCAAGTGGGCATCATGGCAGATTCTCCGGGCCAAACATTGCGATGGAGTGTGTATGTGTGAATATCAATGATTGAAGCGAAACTCGCTACAGGTGATCAGAACCCAGACGGCATCGGAAGCGGAACTGCCGGCGGTCAGATGATCGGCGAACTTCTTGGCTTCTTCCGCAGTGGGGCGGCGGTTAACAGTGCTGAGAAAGAGTCGTTCCACTCGCTCCGCAATCGGCTTCTTCGCGTCGCCGACGAATTCGGCCAAACCACCCTTCACGCCTGTCATCTGGCCCAACGGGCCATTGTTCAGATAAAGGTGTTCGCGAAGCCCGCCCTGAAAGTCGCCTGTGCCCGTGATCGGGTTGCCAAAGAATTGCAGCATGTAGCCGCTGCCCAACGGGCGGAAGCGATCGTTCTCGTTCTTCTTGCTTGTCTCAGCGGCCAGATAGCCCGTGGCGACTTGCCACGATTCCACGAGTTCTTCAGCGGACAGCGGCCGGCTGCGGGCATGCTGGAACCATTCTGGCATCGGTTCGCCGGTGCCCGCCCCCGAGAGTTGATACACTTCGCTACTAACCAATTCACTGATGAACCACTTCAAATCAAACTGATGTTCCACCAGTCCGCGCGTCAGGGTGTCGAGCAATTCCGGGTGGCTGGGTTTGTTCGTCGGGCTAAGGTTATCAATCGGGTGCACTAATCCACGACCCATGAACTGTGCCCAAATGCGATTGGTGATCGCGCGGGCGAAGTATGGGTTATCCGTTTGGGTGATCCATTCCGCCAGCGCGTCTTTACGCGAGAACTTCGGCTTTGGCGGCATCTTGTTCGCGGCGAATCGATCTTCCTTGAAGTCTTTGGGAAGTGTAGGTTCGGCGAGCTCCTTACCAAGCAGAAACTTTGGCTTAACCGGTTCGCCTTTATCGCCAGGGCGAGCATCTTTCACAGAGCCGGTGAAGCGCACATCGCCCGCGTTCTTTTCGCCAATCACATAGGTTGTGCTATTGCCAACTTTGCCCACGCTGACCACTTCGAGGCGTGCGAGGAACGCCGCCATGCCGTAGAAATCGAGCTGCTTCCACTCTTCAAACGGGTGATCGTGGCAACGGGCGCATTGTAGTTGCACGCCAAGGAATGTTTGGCTAACCGCTTCGATCGCGTCTTCCGGTGCGTTACGCCACTGCGCGAAGTAAAGCGCTCCGCGATCCGCGCTCGTCCCCTCCGCTTTGAGTAACTCGCGTGCCCATTGATCGAATGGGACATTCTTCTCGAAGTTCGCCCGCAACCAGGAGCGGAAGCCATCTCGCTTATCGGTGTCGAATCCCGGTGGTTGGCGGCCAAACAGGATCATGTCCCATACATCGGCCTGATGCCGGGCGAAGCGTGGATCGTTCAGCAATCGCTCGATCAACTTCGTTCGTTTCGTGGGTTCTTTACTATCCAAGAATGCCACAGTCTCTTCGTGGTTGGGAATCACGCCTAACAGATCGAGGTACACGCGGCGAAGGAATTCGGCGTCGGTGGCGGGCTGCGCTGGTGTGACCTTGGCTTTCGCCCAGCCGGCGCGAATCTCGGCGTCGATCTTGTTCTTAATGGGATCTTTTGCTTGTCCCATGGCAGGCAGAAATGCGATCGCCCACACGATGACAAAACAACCGCAGAGTTGCGGGGCTTGGCGGGTCATGGAGAGTCTCCGACGCGGGCCGGCAGGAAAAATTTTGGCGGGAATTGGGAGTGCTGCCCAATCTGAGATGATCATACAGCCGATCGGGCAACCGCATCAAGCAATTAACTGAAAGGTTTCGCGGCCTATGTGGTGCGATGAAATCGCCGGCGATTGCGAAATTCCACAAGTACCAAATGGTGTTGTTAGTATGTCAAGATTACTTCGGCGAAAAGCGATAGCAGTGGGTCCACTTTCTCATCTTTCTTGTTGTACAACTGCCGGAAGCCGGGGCCGGGTAGCAGTGTGGATGCGCCCACGAGCACGATGGCGTTGTTGTTCAACCGCGGCCGCCATTCGATCCCACTGCTAAGATCCGTGCCGATATAGCGATCGATCTCCGCCTGGAAGACGAATGTCTCCAGCGTGGCGGTCTTGTCGAACATGAGCGCGTTCACGTTGTTGATCATGCGCAATCGCGGTGTAATTTCGATATCCGCTCCGGCGTTGATCAGCCACAAGCCCGGGTTCACGAAGTTGCTCTGCCCTTGAATCCGGCTTGATCGCAGGTTGGCATACTGGCTCTGATCATTCGTGAGTCCGACGCCAAAGAGGGGGATGCGTTGCCGACGCCAGAAGCTGAATTCGCCACCGAAATTCATGGTATCGAAGATGCCGTCGAAGCCGGTCGCCACGCCGTTGTTGGGGTTCCCGTCACCAGACTGATACATGCCACTGGTACGGAAGCGAACCCAGTCGCGGTCGTAGGAAAGTTCAATCGCCGCGAGTTGTGCGGAAACGGCCTGTGGCGTGCCGGCAATCGGGTTGCGGCTATCGCGGCCCAACACCCAGTAGAAGGCGTGCGAGATGTTGTAACGGCCAACGTGGCCATCACCTGCCATGCCCAGATAGAACGCATCGATCCGGTGCGGCTGAAACACGCCCGCTGGGTCTGGGCGAACAAGGAAACCGTTCTCATCGAATAAGAAATCGGGGTTATCGTTGTTGTAATGGAAGCTCGCCTGTGCGGTGTAGCCGGGGACGCCGAAGTCTTGGCGATACACGTTCGCGATCACGATATTCTGATTGCGATCGTGGAACGTGTTGAGCTGGCTGTTGGTGTCTTTTTCAAGCTGCCGAAAGTACGCGAGGTTGTATTGCCAGCGATTCCCATCCAGGTTGCCGAATAGGCGAATACCGCGATTCACATCGCTATAAATGAACCCGCGAAAGTCGCTCGTGAAGGGCTGCGAACCCGCCCGCACCGAGACGAAGTCGTATTCCGGGCTGAGGTCCGCGAGCTTGTATTCGCCGAACCATTCTTGCAATGTCGTCCACGATCGGCTTCGCTCGGTTCCCTTCCGCACATCGGGGTTCACCACCGCGAGTTCTTGCACAAGTAACGAGTTCGCATTCACCGCGGGCGTTAACTTGATACGCCAGTCGGCGGGCTTGAATGCAGCATCGCCACGAAACAGATCGAACGACACGGTGACGAGTTGGCCGAACGCGAACTGCCCCGGTCGCCCGAAGAAGTCGAACGTGGCGGGCCGCTCTGTGCTTTCGAATGGCGTGGTTGCCGTGGGTATCGATCGCCCTTCGAAGAGCGTGCTCGATGTGGCCGTGATGTTCAAGAAGGTGTGCTGCCCGAGAATCGGGTAATCCCCCTTCAACACGTTCTGGTTGTACGGATCGCGCAGCCGACCCGGGCGATACGGGTAGTCGAACACCCGCGGATGCCCCAGGCCATACCGGTCCCATGCCGGGAAGCCAATTCGCCAGCGGTCCTCGATCGTGTCGTATTCATTGTTCGAACCCGATCGCGGCTCCACTCCACTCTGCCCCGCAAACCCCAGCGTTGGGTAATACACGTACGAAGCCAGTGTTGGCGGTGCGGAAGGATCGATCGGTGAGTCGGCCGTTTCAACAGGTGGAGCGGCTGGTTCGAGCAGGCGATTGAGCGGGTCGCGTGTGGTATCGGGTGGCGGGGCGACGGTCGCAGTGCCCGGAGGAAACGCAGCGCGTGGCGGCGGGCCAATCGGTGTGCCGGTTGGGAACGGTGGCGGATAGATCGGAGCCGGCGCGGGCGGTTCCGGTTCATCTGCTGCGAATACACCTGTTGGCAAGCGGGAAGCGAGCACGGCCAGGGCGCACAGCACCCCAATCGCAACCCATCGGCTTAGACGCGAAACGCGGCTCATGCCTTCTCCCCTTATGCACGGTGATTCACTTCTACCATCGGACGATTGCTTACCAAGGATGAGGATTCTTCCGTGCATGCCGGCGATTCGGTGGAGTTTTTGCCCGCTGCGTCCGATTTTGTTGAAGTCACACCCTTTTCAGGTGGAGCGTCATGGCGCGTACCAGTATCCAGACCGCTCTCCGATGCGAACCGCTCGAAGACCGAGCGATGCCCGCAACGGCCATACTCGCCGCTGGCACCTTAACTGTGACGGGCACGGCAGACGCCGACCGGTTGCGGATTGTGCAAGAGGGGGATCAACTGCGCGTTCTGAACGGGACAGAGGAACTGGGGTACTTCGATTCCGCTGCGGTTACGGACATCACTGTGAATGCGGGCGGTGGGGACGATACCGTCATCATTGGCGATGCCGTTACGCAACCGGTGAACGTGTTCGGCGGCGATGGCGACGATAAACTCGTGGCCGGTGCGGGCGGTGCGGCACTCTACGGCGAAGAAGGCGAAGACACGCTCTTTGGCGGAACAGGCGGAACGGCTTTCGATGGCGGCCCCGGTGCCGACGATCTCCTGCGCGTTCAACCGACCGATCCCGTTGTGGACGATCCCGCAGACAAACTCCTGCGCGAAAGCCTGCCACCGAGTTCGTTGCCCACGCCGCAAGAAACCATTACCGCTTATGAAGTTGAGAAACTGTTGCAGCGGGCGGCGGCGGCATCCGCCAGTTCAGACGCCATCATTGCGATTGTGGATCGGAATGGGCGTATCCTTGGCGTTCGGGTCGAAGAAAACGTGGCACCCGAGATCCTCGGCGATCCGGCGGCACTGGTCTTTGCCATCGATGGCGCGGTGGCCAAGGCACGCACCGGCGCGTTCTTCGGCAACAACGCCGCACCGCTCACCAGCCGCACCGTGCAGTTCATCAGTCAATCCACCATCACCGAGCGTGAGGTGAACTCGAACCCGAACATCACCGATCCGAACTCGACTGTGCGCGGGCCAGGGTTTGTGGCACCGGTCGGCATTCGCGGCCACTTCCCGCCCAACATCCCGAACAACCCGCAGGTGGACTTGTTCCAGATCGAGCACACCAATCGCGATGGCAGCTCACACGTTGGGCCAGATCGCATCAAGGGAACCGGAGACGATGTTCCTCTCCCGATGGTCGTTCATCCAGGTTTGGATGGTATGCTAGGTACGTCTGACGACATCACGCACGCACAGCGATTCAACATCGATCCCACTAAAGTTCTCGACGGGCAAAGCTTGTTCCCGCCCGATTCCTATGGCTTCGAGTCCGGCATGCTTCCGGGGGCGCAATCGCGCGGCATCGCCACGCTTCCCGGCGGCATCCCGCTGTTCAAGAACAAGCAGGTGGTCGGCGGCATCGGCGTCTTCTTCCCCGGCAAAACCGGCTATGCGACGGAAGAGAATTCGGCCCTCAGCACCACGTACGACGCCAGCAAACCCGATCGCACGCTGGAAGCGGAATGGATCGCGTTCGCCGCGGCCGGTGGCACGGCTCTATCCATTCCTTCGGGCACATTCACACCCACGCCCGTTGGCGAACTAAATGGCATCGCGCCCGTCGCAGGCTTCGGCTTGCCGGTTGGTCGTATCGATCTCGTCGGGATTCAACTCGATGTGTTTGGTCCGGGCGGTGCGACTGAAGGGCCACGGGTCGTGAATCAGATTGGCAACATCGTGGGTCGCGGCGATCCGAATAGCGGGGCGAATCAGGTGATTGTGGCAGGTGACACGGATCCGCCACGCACGCGTGCCGGTTTGCCCGTGCCCGAGGGCTGGCTCGTGATGCCGCATGATGGCGACGGCGTGACCGCCGCAGATGTGATTCAGATGGTGAATCAGGGGCTTCTGCAAGCCGATGCCACGCGAGCGGCGATTCGCTTACCACTTGGCACCCGCACACGAATGGTGTTCGCGGTGGCGGATCGACAGGGCGAAATCGTCGGGTTGTTTCGCATGCCGGATGCCACAGTCTTCTCCATCGATGTGGCGGTCGCGAAAGCGCGAAACGTGGCGTATTACGCCGATGCTGCCAAGCTGCAACCGATCGATCAGATTCCCGGCGTGCCCGCTGGCACCGCATTCACCAACCGCACGTTCCGTTTCGTCTCCGAACCGCGTTATCCGCAGGGGATCGGCGGCACTCCGCCCGCACCGTTCTCGCAGCTCAACGATGGCGGCGCGGACCTATTCACCGGTTTGCAGGTCGGCGCGCCGTTGCCGGCTTCCGCGTACACCAGCGTGCTTGGGTACGACTCCTTTAATCCTGGAACCAATTTCCGCGATCCTACCAACATCACCAACCAGAACGGGATCGTCTTCTTCCCCGGTTCTGCGCCACTGTACAAATCGGAAGCTCCCGGAACGCTGCCCACTCTCATCGGCGGGTTGGGTGTGAGCGGCGACGGCGTGGATCAAGACGATGTCATCACATTCGGTGCGGAAGCCGGCTACTTCGTGCCCGAACATGTTTTGCGGGCTGATGAAGTGTTCGTGCGGGACGTGCGGCTGCCATACCAGAAGTTCAACCGAAACCCCGAGGGATAAGTCAAGTCGGGCGAGATGGGGAACGATGAATGACGAAGGATAACCGAGCAACGGCTTACCCGTTAAAAAGCCTTGCCAAGTGTTCCTTGCCGTTCACTCATCGTTCCGAAATGGAGTTCCGGATGCGTGCGTTCATTGGCACATTCATGGCAGCCGGAATCTTCCTCATCACCACAGCCCCGGCCACCGCTCAGGAGCGAAAGCGATTCGTGGAACGAACGCCGATGCCGCATCAGCCGGCGGTGCAAACGATGGAACGCGCGGGCTATCCGCAGTCCATCAAGCCGCACGCCATCCCATCGGTAACCGCCCACGACGCGGGGGGCTACATCGGCGGGGCGAAACTACACGGCAATCGCATCTTCGCGAAGGGCACAGGTGCGTGCGCGCCTTCCGGGCCACTGCAAGATGGCACATACGGCACCGATTACGTTGGCATCAAACAGCGACTGGGGCGTGTGTTCCTCGCATCATCGCAAGACCCCTCGGCTGGCCCTGCGATCGCTCGTTCGTACAGCACGGTTACGCCTCCCATCGTGGATATCTTCAACCTTCGCCCACTGCGAAACGCGGTGCTGGAAAAGCGCGAGGTGAAAGAAGAACGGCAGCACGAAGAGAAATAGGCCCACGCGAAGAACTACATCTTCCATTCGTGATTGCGATGTTGCGTTCGTTGTTTGCGAGGTTACGAACCTCGACGCGCGCTAACGGCCTTCTCTTGCGAAGCTCCTTCGTTCACAATCAATACTCATGGAATCCTTGCTGGTTATTACGCCGCCGCCAAGCCCTTGCGGATATCTGCCGGGGGAACGGTGGCGATTGACGTACGAGATCGTCGGCACAATATCGGCGGCCGAGTACGAGGAACGTCTCGTGAGCGGGTGGCGGCGGTTTGGCTACTCGCTGTTCCGCCCCGGTTGCGAATCCTGTCGCGCGTGCTGGTCGATGCGCGTTCCGGTCGCAGCTTTCCAGCCCGATCGGAGCCAGAAGCGAGCGATGGCTGCCAACGATGGCGAAGTGCGGCTTGTGATTGGAACGCCAACGATTACCGATGCGAAGCTCGATCTCTACGACCGCTTTCACCAATATCAGCACCAACACAAAGGGTGGCCCGATCGCGGCCCTGAAGACCCGGCAAGTTATACCGAGTCGTTTATCGACAACCCATTTCCCACCGAAGAATGGTGCTACTACTTGGGCGAGAAACTCATCGGCGTGGGCTATATCGATGCATTGCCGGAATCGCTGTCGGCGATCTACTTCTACCACGATCCGGACGAACGCGAGCGTTCCTTGGGAACCTACAATGTGCAGTGCGTGATTCGTGAAGCCGCTCGACGCAAGCTTTCACACATCTACCTCGGCTACTATGTTGAAGGTTGCCGCTCGCTGGAATACAAGGCTCGCTTCCGCCCCAACGAAGTGATGGGCGAAGATGGTGTGTGGCGGCCCTTGCGACCGTGATAAGACTTTCGTTTCCTCCGCGCAGGTGCACCATGCTTTTCTCGTGGCTTGCGAACCGACGCCGGGCCAAGTTGCTGGCCACACCCTTCCCCGCACAATGGCTGGAATACCTGGAACGGAACGTCGCCCTTTATGCCACATTGAGCGATGCCGAGAAAGCGAAGCTGCGCGACACCACCCGCATTCTGGTTGATGAAAAGCACTGGAAAGGTTGTGGCGGGTTAACGATGACCGATGAAGTGAAGGTCACGATCGCCGGGCAAGCCGCTCTCTTGCTATTGGGCATCGATCACGATTACTTCGCCCGCGTGCTTTCCATTCTGGTGTACCCGTCCGGCTTCCGTTCACCCGATGGCTGGCGGCGGGCCGATGGCACGGTCGATGGCGGCATGGGCGCTCTGGGCGAAGCGTGGTACGACGGGCCGGTGATTCTGGCGTGGGACTCGGTGGTGCTGGGCGGGCGTAATGCGAACGATGGGCGAAACGTCGTGCTTCACGAGTTCGCCCATCAACTCGATTATCTCGATGGTGCCTCCGACGGAACGCCGCCACTGCGCAAGAAAGCAGACTACGCGCAGTGGCAAGAAGTGATGACGCGTGAATACTCGCAGCTTGTGCAGGAATCGGAAGCGGGGCGGCCCAAGGTGCTGGATAGTTACGGAGCCACGAACCATGCCGAGTTCTTCGCGGTGATAACCGAAGCGTTCTTCGAGAAATCGCGCCAACTCAACACGCGACACGCAGAACTTTATGCGGTGCTCAGCGAGTATTATGGGCAGAACCCCGCGGACCGCGATGGCACAGACGCAAACCCGGCGGCACCGCAAGTTGCATCACGCAAGCCACCGCATCGCCGCAGCCGCGAAGCCGCGAAGGTTCCCACGCACTGCGAAACTATCGCAACGTGGCCCGGTTGGGTGAGGTTCTGGGACATTCACCCTGGCATGGCGCGAAGCCAGGCATTGCGGCCACTGGGCACGCAGATCGAATTCGGGCTGGTGGCTCTGGTGCTTCTGCTTCTGGGCGTGGGATGGGGTTCCTTCACTTCATGGAAGGCCCCATACATCTTGCTTCTGCCTGCGTTGTTACTGTTGAGTATGGTGGTGCTTGGCGTGTGGCTGTATTTGGCGGTGCGCTGGGTGGATGGGCATGGTGTGTGGGGTGGCGAATGCCGCACGCGCGCGGATGCGGCATCCCAGGGCACGCCCCAGCGCTGAGTCGCGATCCGTGCGATTACTTCAGCCCTTTCACCCACGTTTCGAAAGCTTTGTAATGCTTGTTCACGGTGGCTTCGGGGCCGCTGAGGCGAATGTGTGTGGCCTCGGTATCCTCCGCCAAAATCACCCACACCACGCGATAGTTATCCAACAACATCTCCTTGGACGCCGGATCTTGCGGTCGCTCTTTGTACTTCCAGGTGCCACCCGCAACATCGAGTACGGTCACGGTTAATCCTTTCACATCCCACGTTGTTGTCTTGCTAATGTCATCGATTGTTTTCCCTTCGGGCGGAATGAACGTGGCCTTCCAGCGCGGGTGGCTTTTTGTGGGGTTCGGGTGGCTTTCGGGGAACACCGCGACTTCGGCCGGCATCGTATCTTTCTCGCCAGCAATCTTGAACTGATACGAGCGAAGGAGGTTGGCCGGCTTTTCCTTCTTCCAGTCTGCGGGGGCGACCGACTTGAGCGAGCCGATTCGCGTTTCGGTTCCCTTATCCTGCGCAATGGCAAACAATGGCAGAGCCAGGAAGAGGGTGAGTGCAGGAACGCAGCGCATCGCGATTCTCCGATACAACAGGTATGCTCGATGTTGAACGACCATTCGACGAGACATCATAACCGGAGGTTCCGATGGAAACTCTCTCCCGCCGCGATTTCCTGAGTGTGGCTGCAGCCGCCACACTTGCGGGGCCAACAATCGCCCAGGAGCAGAAGCCCGATACACCCGTGAAGCTTCCGGCTCGCGCGGTCACCAAAGGGCCAAAGCACCACTTCTTCGGTTACTACGACAAAACACCCTGGAACAGCACCGGCCGCTATGTGCTTGCTAACGAGATCGACTTCGCCGATCGCCAACCGAACGCGGGCGACGAGCTCACCGTGGGCATGGTCGATCTGAAGGACGGCGACCGCTACATTCCGCTGGGCAAGACTGTCGCATGGTGCTGGCAACAAGGAACCATGCTGCAATGGCTGGGTTCGGCTCCGGACCGCGAAGTGATCTTCAACTCGCTGACAGAGAAGCAACCTTCCGCAACGATTCTTGATGTGCAATCGGGCAAGAGTCGCACGCTGCCGCGACCGGTGTACGCGGTTAGCCCGGATGGCTCCGAGGCGGTAACGCTCGATTTCGCTCGCCTGCATCGCCTTCGCCCCGGTTATGGCTACGCCAGTTACACCGAAGCGCACGCCGATTCCGCGGCACCGGAGCAACTGGGCATCTGGCAGATGAATCTCAAGACGGGCAAGAACGACTTGGTGGTGAACTTGAAACAACTCGCGGCATTCCAACCGGATGATCGCTTCCCCGGCGCTCACCACTGGGTGAACCATCTGCAATACAGCCCCGGCGGTAAGCGGATCGTGTTCTTGCATCGTTGGAAGAAGCCAGACGATCGAAGCTGGCAAACCCGCATGTTCACTGCCAAGCCCGACGGCACGGATCTGCGATTGTTATTCGACGACGGCATGATCTCGCACTTCGATTGGCGCGACGACACCACCATGCTGGCGTGGGCACGCACCAAGGCGGATGGCAACAAGTTTTACACCGCCGATGTGATTACGGGCGAAAAGAAGATCTTAGGCGGCGAGGTGCTGACGCAAGATGGGCACTGCTCGTATTCACCAGACCGCAAGTGGATTCTCAACGATACGTACCCGGACAAGAACCGGCTGCAATGGCTCATGCTCTTCAAAGTGGCCACCGGCCGGCGGTACGACTTGAACCAGTTCCACTCGCCCAAGGCGTTCACCGGCCCATTCCGCTGCGACCTGCACCCGCGGTGGAATCGCGATGGCACGCAGGCATGCTTCGACGGGTGCCACGAACCGCAGCGGCAAGTGTATGTGGTGGATGTGAGTGAAGTGGTGAAGTCTTGAGGCCCTGGGTGCCCGAACACTTGAAGATGCAGAAGCAACTTGTTCTCTTCAACTGGTTCCGAACTGTCGATCGCCGGCATCGCCCAAGCCCGGAACGATGTAGCCCACATCGTTCAAGTGCGAGTCGAGCGCCGCGAGAAACACCGGCACATCGGGGTGTGCGGATTGCAGCTCCGCCACACCTTCCGGGGCCGCAATGATGCCGACAAACTTAACGAGCGGTGTGCCGGCTTGCTTCAAAATGTCGATCGCGGCAATGGCACTGCCACCTGTTGCCAGCATTGGGTCTAACACAAACGCGGCATCCATATCGGGCTTGGCGGGGAGCTTGTTGTAGTAGGTCACAGGCTTGAGCGTGGCGTGATCGCGGTATAGCCCCAGATGCCAGACCGCCGCTTCCGGTAATTCGCCGAGCATCGCTTCGGCCATGCCAAGCCCCGCACGCAACACCGGCACGAAGCCGATCTTCTCCGCAACTTCCTGGCAATTCGTGGTGGTTAGAGGTGTGGCCACCCATACCGAACGAAGTCGGGTGTCGCGAGTCGCTTCGATGAGCAGCACACGCGAGATCGCGCCGATCAGTTCGCGGAACTCGGGCGGTTTGGTCTCGATAGCACGCAGCCGGGCTAGCTTGTGGCAAACGAGCGGGTGCTTGGAAACGTGAACCGGTGCAGGCATCGTCATCTCCGGCGTTCGTGGGATATAAGCCCGCAGCGCGAGCGATTCTAGAGCAATTGTTTCGCGTCGAAGGCGTGCGGGAGCAGTTCACGCATGGTGAATTGCAACACCGTGCCCGTGAGGTTCGCCAGCAGCACTTCGGCATCGGGTGCGAACTCCCAGAGGAGTTGCCGGCACGCCCCGCACGGCGGTGTTGGCGTTGCGGTGTCGGTGACAATGGCCACGCGCTTGAAGCAGCGGTAACCTTGAGCCACGCCCGCGAACACCGCTACTCGTTCCGCACACATGGTGAGGCCGTAGCTCGCACTCTCGACGTTGCAACCGGGCACAATCGTGCCATCCTCAGCCTCGAGTGCGGCCCCCACCTGGAACTCGGAATATGGCGCGAAGGCCCGCGTGCGTGCATCTCGTGCGGCTTGAAGTAGTGGATCGCTGGTCATGCGAGTTCCTCGATCACGAGCGGCTGCGGACGCGGTGGTTCGTCCGCAATCGCAATAGATTCTTCGAGCAGTTCCACGGCGGCCATCATCTTGGCAGTGGAGCGGTAACGCACTTCGTAAATCGTTTCGCCCGCCCGGACCGCTTCGCCCGGTATGCGATGGCAGATAATTCCGACAGCGTGATCGATGCTATCTTCGGCTCGCTCGCGCCCACCACCCAACACCATTGACGCCACGCCCACCGCACCGGCCACCATTTCCGTTACGAAGCCCGTTCGAGGGGCCACGATCTGCATCGCACGCGGTGCCGTGGGCAAGCGCGAGTAATCGTCCAGCGTTCGCGCGTCGCCGCCCTGCTCTTCCACACACTTGCGAAAGACTTCCAGCCCGGCCCCGCTTCCAAGAGCGCGACGCACCTTTCGCATCGCTTCCGCATCATCGGCGGCCAATCCGGCCAGTTCCACCATGCGTGCGGCCAACAGCAACGACAACTCGGTTAAGTCGGGCGGGCCGTTCCCTTTGAGCGTCTCGATGGATTCAATCACTTCCAGCGAGTTGCCCACATAGCGGCCAAGCGGTGCGTCCATCGATGTAAGCATGGCCTTCATCTGAAGCCCGTTGGCGGTGCCCACGCGAACGAGCGACTCGGCGAGTGCTTTCGCATCGGCTTGCGATTTCATGAACGCGCCGTGCCCGCACTTCACATCCATCACCAATCCGGTGATTCCCTCCGCGAGTTTCTTACTCAGAATCGATGCCGTGATGAGGGGAATACTTTCGACGGTGCCGGTTACATCACGAAGCGAATAAAGCGTGCGATCGGCGGGGGCCACATCCGAAGTTTGGCCAATCATGCCCAGGCCCACATTGCGAAGAGCCGAGCGGAATTCCTCTTCCGAAAGGCCCACGCGAAAGCCAGGAATCGCTTCGAGCTTATCGAGCGTGCCGCCCGTGTGGCCAAGCCCGCGACCCGACATCATGGGCACCATCACGCCGCACGCCGCCGCGAGTGGGCCAAGGATCAGCGACGTTTTATCGCCAACGCCACCTGTGCTGTGCTTATCGACCTTCGGCCCGGGAATATCGGAAAGATCGAACACCTTGCCGGAATCCGCCATCGCGCGTGTGAGGTGTGCCGTTTCGGTTGGCGACATGCCACGCAGGAACACCGCCATGAGCAACGCGGTGAGTTGGTACACCGCCCAACCGTCGTGGCTCGTGGCTCCGCGAACGAACGACGCAATTTCGGCGGCGTCCAGTTCCCCGCCGTCGCGCTTCTTGCGAATCACATCGACCGCCCGCATAGAATCACCTCGCTTCTCAACGTGATCTTCAGATTACACACTGAACCCGCATTCCCGGCATCAAAACACGCATTCGCAACGGAGATGGCCCGGCTTCGCGTGCTGTGTTGAACTGTCTCTTTGTTGGGAGTTCGATGTAATCTATGGATACGTTTCTTCTCGAACTGAGAGCAAAAGGGGCTTTCCCGTGGCCAATCGTGCCGCCCTGTTAATCGCAGTGGAGACTTTCTTCGAAGTTGGGCCAGCCGTGCCATATGCCGCGGCCGATTGTGCGGAGTTGCATCGCCTCTTGCCCACAGTGGGATATCAACCGGAGAAGTGCATTCTGGTGGCGGGAACGCGCACAACCAAGGCCAGCATTGAATCGCATTTGCGACGGTTGCCGAAGCTCATCGATAAAGCCGATTCGCTGTTGGTGTGCATCGTCACTCGCGGCTTCTCGCGCAACAACCGCGGTTATCTCGCCTGTGCCGATACGCTACGACCGGACCCCACCGAAACATCACTCACCATCGCGGATCTGATTGCGACGTTGCACAAAACCAAATGCAAGGAAATCACGCTGCTGTTAGATGTGGATTCACTCACGTTCCCAGGCGAAACGGAACCGCTCGGCCTGCATGAAGGAGAACTGACGAAACTCTTCGATGCCTCTTCCACGTGTGTGGGTTTGCTCTCGTGCGAGCCGGGTGCACGCTCGTTCGAGTCTGCCGCACTGCGGCACGGCATCTGGCGGCATCAGTTGATCGAAGTGTTAAGCGGCAAGGTGCGAGCCAAGCTCAGCGCGGATAACACTCTAACTGCGGGCACACTGCACGAATTCCTGGCAGATGCGGTGCCGCGAACCGTGCGACGGACCTACGACACGCCCGAAGAGCAAACGCCCCTGCTGTTCGGCGACACGAACGCCGAGTTCGTTGTGGCAGATCTCGGCACGCTGCTTGGCCCGGGAAGTGAACTCCTCGATCCCACACGAATGAAGCGAGTGGCTTTTCGGGCGGAGAATATTGCGAATATCAAAAATCTTGCCGGTTATCGCAAGACGCACAGCCTGCCGGATCGCGCGAACGAATGGGCACGCAAATACATCGCACGCATCGCGGCACCGGATATTAAAGCGGATCTCGATAACACATTTGACCGCGTTCGCGAGTCCTTTGGTTACAAGCGAAAGGATCTCGATGTATCGGCCGAACGCGACGGTATGGGCTACATCCGCACACCCGACTTCGAATACACAATCACCGTGAATGTGAACCCAGATGATCTCTCGGAGGTGATTTGGCAACGCGAGATCGGGCGATTGAGCGGGCCAGAGTTCGTGCGAACCGATGGGTTCAAGCACGTGTTCGGTGGCGTATTCGATCGGCTCGTGTTCGAGTTCGCGCAGCCCGTGGATGTGGCCGACTTCGTGGATCGCATCGAAGACGATCCGCCGGAAGGTGTCAAGATTATCGTGGCGAGTGATGCGAACGAGGCGGAAGTGAAGTTGGCGGGCTTCGCGGGAAAGGTGCGGCTCACACCCGATAGCGTGGTGATTCAGGGCCGCTCTGGCGATTCCGCAGGCCTGCTCGAACAGTTCCTTGCGTTCCTTCGTAAGTTCTCTGGGCTGGGCGAACCCAAAGCACTCCCGCCAGCGAGTTGAAAGCCGGCCCATTGCAATCGATCTGCTTTCACCAAACAATAAGCCTGCTTGGGCTGTTCCTTTCCCACTTCGAGGTATTCCATGTTTCGCTTGTTACTTGCCGGTGCGTTCGCCGCCACACTCATCGCCTTCGCGGGGCTAACCGGTTCGATTGCTCAAGAAAAGAAAGAGCCTGCGAAGAAGAAACCTCGCATTGCGATCGCCGACCCAACCGAAGCCGCGAAAGATCCCGACTTCGCCGTTCAGGGCGAGTACGCGGGCCTGCTGAAGGTCAAGGATGAATCGGAGAAGATCGGCGCGCAGGTGGTGGCGATGGGGTTTGGCGAATTCAACGTCAAGGTGCTGCGAGGCGGCTTGCCCGGCGACGGGTGGGACGGAAAAGACACCAAGCTGGCAACCGCGACCCGAACCGGCGATAAGGTGGTAATCATGTTCGAGGGCCGCGAGATTGGGTCTATTGCTGACGGAACGATGACACTCTCGCCAACACAAGTAACCGTAACGCTCAAGAAGATCGAACGAAAGTCGGACACACTCGGCAAGCCTGCACCCGAAGGCGCGATCGTGCTATTTGGCAAAGAAGGCGACGAAAAGAACTGGAACGGCGGCAAACTCGTTACGCTGCCCGATGGCAAGTTCCTGGATGTGGGCGTGAAGAGCAAAGAGACATTCGGCCCGTTCACCGCACACATTGAGTTTCGCACGCCGTGGATGCCCAACAGCACCGGGCAGCAACGCGGCAACAGCGGGGTTTATTTGCAAGATCGCTACGAATGCCAGGTGCTCGATAGCTTCGGCCTCAATGGCGAGAACAACGAATGCGGAGGCATTTACACGCAGCACAAGCCGAAGGTGAATATGTGCCTGCCGCCACTATCGTGGCAGACCTACGACATCGATTTCACACCGGCCGCGTTCGATGCGGAAGGGAAGAAGACGAACAATGCGCGTGTCACGTTTCTGCACAACGGCGTGAAGATTCACGATGATGTGGAGTTCCCCAAGGAGTGCCCCGGCGGGCAGAAGGAAGCCGCCACGCCTGGCCCGTTCCAGTTCCAGAATCACAGCGACCCGGTTGTGTTTCGCAACGTGTGGGTGGTGCCCACGAAGTAATCGCGTGAACAACTGCGTTAACACTCTTTCTCTTTCCAGGTGCCTTCATGAACTTCCGCCTCTCCCTTGCGGCCGTGTTCCTCTCGGCCATGCCGGTGTTTGCTGCCGAGAAGATGAACGTGCTGTTCATCGCGTCGGACGATCTCACGAACAACACGCTCAGTTGCTATGGCAGCCCCGTCTCGAAGTCTCCCAATATCGACAAACTCGCCGCGAAGGGCGTGCGCTTCGATCGTGCGTATTGCCAGTTCCCGCTCTGCAACCCGAGCCGAACGAGTTTCCTCACGGGTTTGCGGCCGGACACCACGAAGGTTTATGAGAACGCCACGCAGTTCCGCACCACCACGCCCAATGCCCAGAGTCTGGGGCAAACCTTCCAGAAGGGCGGCTATCACGTCGCCCGCGTCGGCAAGCTTTATCACTACGGTGTGCCGGCCCAGATTGGCACCGATGGACTCGACGACAAAGCAAGCTGGATGCAGGTGATCAACCCACGTGGTGGCGATAAGGACGACGAGGATCAGGATCTCATCTTCACGCTCTCTCCGCAAAACAAAGGCTCGGCCCGCTACGGCGGAGTGCTCAGTTGGCTCGCCTCGGCGCACCCCGACGCCGAACAAACGGACGGGAAGATCGCCGCCGAAGTGGTGAAGTTAATGGAGGCCAACAAGGACAAGCCCTTCTTCCTGGCCTGCGGGTTCTTCCGCCCGCACACGCCATACGTTGCTCCGAAGAGCTACTTCGAGATGTACCCGCCAACCGGGTTGAAGATCGCCAGCGTGCCTGCGGACCACTGGATGAAGCACCCCACACCCGCATTCGGTAGTTACAAAAAGGAGCAAGATAAACTCACGGACGATCTGCGGCGGCAATGCTTGCAGGCGTATTATGCATCCACCACATTCATGGACGCCCAGGTTGGCGTGGTGCTAAACGCGCTCGAACGATTGAAGCTGGCAGACAAAACCATCGTGGTGTTCATCAGCGACCACGGTCATCACCTTGGCGAGCACGGCCTGTGGCAGAAGATGAGCCTGTTCGAGAATTCCGCCCGTGTGCCGCTGGTGATCTACGATCCGCGTGCCAAGGGGAACGGCAAGTCTTCCACACGCACGGTGGAACTCGTGGACCTGCATGCCACGCTCGCGGACCTCGCCGGGTTGGAAGCACCGAAGACCGATGGCGTGAGCCTGAAGCCACTTCTCGACGATCCCATGGCCGTGTGGAACAAGCCGGCGTTCACGCAAGTGAGCCGCGGCACGCCGACCGCGACCGGCGAAACAACCGGAAAGAACCCGTGGTTCATGGGCCGCTCCGTTCGCACGGAACGCTACCGCTACACCGAGTGGGACGGTGGCAAGAAGGGTGTGCAACTCTACGACTACGAGAACGACCCCAGCGAGTTGATCAATCTCGCTGACAACCCCAAGTACGCCGAGACCGTCAAGAAGATGAAGGCGATGCTGCCCAAGACGTGATCGAGTTATTTCTACATCCGTGGTGATATCCTCCCGAGGTGTTTCATGCTTCGCTTCCTCTCCGCACTCGCGCTCATGCTAGCCGTCGCACTACCCGCGACGGCAGCGCCGCCCAATGTGCTGATGCTCATTGGCGATGATCAAGCCTGGACCGATTACGGGTTCATGGGCAACAAAGTTATTCAAACGCCACACCTGGATAAGCTCGCGACCGAAGGGCTTGTCTTCAAGCATGGCTATGTGCCAAGCAGTCTGTGCCGGCCAAGCCTCGCGACGATGATCACGGGGTTGTATCCGCACCAACACGGCATCATGTCCAACGATCCGCCGTACCCGGCCAACGTGCCACCGGCGCAGCGCACCAAGAACGAGAAGTACCTCGCCGATCGCGGGGCGATGGTAGCCCAATTCGAGAAGTCCCCGAATCTCGCGAAGCTGCTGGGCGACAAAGGGTATCTCAGCCATCAGTCCGGCAAATGGTGGGAAGGGAACGCCTGCCGGTGCGGCGGCTTCACCGAAGCCATGACGGTTGGCGACCCAACCAAGGGCGGCCGACACGGCGATGTGGGGTTGAAGATTGGCCGCGAAGGCTTGCAACCGGTGTTCGACTTCCTCGACAAAGCCAAGACCGACGGCAAGCCGTTCTACGCCTGGTATGCCCCCATGATGCCACACTCACCGCACAACCCGCCGGAACGGTTGCTCAAGAAGTACATCGATAAGACTCCGTCGATTCACGTCGCGAAGTACTGGGCCATGTGCGAATGGTTCGATGAAACGATCGGCGAGATTCTGGCGAAACTGGAAAAGAACGGGCAGGCCGAGAACACCATCGTGATCTATCTACACGACAACGGCTGGACACAAGACCCCGATTCGCCACAATACGGCCCGAAGTCCAAGCAATCGCAATACGACGGCGGGTTACGCACCCCAGTCATCATCAAGTGGCCCGGCAAGGTGAAACCGGGTGAATCGCCTGCGCTGGCCAACTCGATCGATCTCGCACCGACGATTCTCGCCGCAACCGGAGCGAAGCCAACGGCGGAGATGCAAGGCTTGAACCTGCTGGACGCCGAAGCGGTGAAGAAGCGCGACACCACGTATGGCGAAATCTTTCTGCACACCGCCGCCGACATCGTGAAACCCGGGCCAAACCTTCGCTTCCGCTGGGTGATTGAAGGGAACTGGAAGCTCATCGTGCCCGATGCGATCAACGAGCCAAAAGCAGTGGTCGAGCTTTACGATCTTGCGAAAGACCCGCACGAAACGATGAACCTCGCAGAGAAGAATCCGGAGAAAGTAACGGAGCTATCCAAGAAGCTCAACGCCTGGTGGAAACCTTAACCGCCAAACACGCGGCGTGAGTGTGCGTGTTCCATCGCACGCTCACGCCAGCCGTTGCTATCTGTTCTCACACGGTCAACTTCAACAGGTCACACAGGATCATACTCTCACAGCCGAGATGGGGCGGTCGGGGGTTGCTCACCCCCAGGAAATGGCCGGCCACCCGTGGCAAACTGCGCACACCAAAGAGATCCCGATGTCTACGAAGCACACGCTGGAGTTCAAACACGAGGGCCGTTCGGCTGATCACCGAAGAAGCAACTCTGAGCTACCGCAGCCCTGACGAATACGAACGATCGCACAACCCGCACACCCTCAAGCTCGGTCCACTTTCACTGGGAAAGATCAGTCATTTCGTGGCGATGATGATCGCACCGGTCACAATCAAACTGCCCCCGACCCAGTGCTGCCAGACGAGCCGTTCACCCAGAAAGAGCGCGGCAAGTGCAATGGCGAACACCACGCTCAACTTGTCCACCGGGGCCACCGAGGAGGCTTCGCCGAGGTGCAACGCCCGAAAGTAGCACAGCCACGACAAGCCCGTTGCCACTCCCGACAATGTGAGAAACAACGTCGCACGGCCCGACAAGTTTTTCCATTCGGAATTGCCAGCGGCCAGCACAATGCCCCAGGCTAAAAGCAGTATGACCGTTGTGCGAATCGCCGTCGCCAGATTCGGCTCGATGTCTTTCGTCCCAGCCTTCGCCAACACAGCGGTGATTCCGGCGAACAACGCCGATAGCAGTGCCCAGTGAACCCAACTCATGTCATCACTCCGTATGCCACCAAGACGCCGCATGGTAGATGCAGGAGTTGAAGATAAAGTAAACCTTATCCTCGCCTCACCAAGTGATCAGCCTCGTCTGGTATGGTGTCGTCGTTCTACAGGTCGAACAGGGAAGCATTTCTTGGACCATCGGGCTTTGGACCTTCAAAGAGAAAGGAAAATGCGAACGATGTTGGCGATGTTCACGATGGCTGTGGTTGTGTCGGGCGGGCGAGCCGACGAGGAGACGATTCCGCTCGACAAGCTCCCGATGGCTGTGTCCGTTGCGGTCGAAGGCGGTGAGGCAGTCCTGGCGGTTAAGGACGCGGGCCACGGCGGCGAGGCGTATGAGGTCGGACAAATCTTCGAGCCGTTCTTCCGCTCGACAGCAAGCCGTCGCCAGAGCGTCTGTGGGTTGGGCCTCGGCCTTGCTGTGGCTGCGCGGATCGTGTGTTAGTTCGGCGGGCATATCGACGTGTGGAACCAACCAGGTCACTGCAGCCGTTTTAATGGCGCGACTGCCACCGCCCGGCGAAAACAGCTCAAGATCGCCATCTGCACGCCCTTGATCTGGATCAGATTTGCACCGCGGCGTTCACGACGGCATTAGGCTCGATGTCGGCGATGGTCGGGTGGAATAAGATGACCAGATGGTACTCCAAACACGGCACGAAGCCTCCGTAAACCGCACCATGAATAGCGCGAAGAATAGCCGGGAACGGGTGGAAAGCAGGGAAGCGAATGAAGTCATGCGAAGCGAAAGACGCTCGAAAACAGGGAGAAAAGGCTCATGGTCAGGATCGGCATCGTGGGTATCGGCTTCATGGGCCGGATTCACTATCTCGCATCGCAACGATTGACAGACGCGAAAGTCACGGCGGTGTGCAGCCGTGACGCCGCGAAACTGGCTGGCGACTGGCGAAACACACGCGGAAACTTCGGCCCGGAACCCGGACAGATGGATCTCTCCGGCGTTAAGAAATACGCCGACTTCGGCGAGATGCTCGCCGATCCCGATATCGATCTCATCGACATCTGCACGGTCACCGACCAACACGCTCCGCTGGCGATTCAGGCACTCAAAGCGGGCAAGCATGTGTTGGTCGAGAAAGCCATCGCCCTGAGCACCGCTGACGCCGATGGAATGGTCGCAGCCGCCAAGAACGCGGGCAAATTACTGATGGTCGCCCATGTTCTTCCCTTCTTTCCCGAATTCAAGTTTGCGGCTGAAGCCATTCGCGGCGGCAAATATGGCAAGGTCGTTGCCGCGCACTTCACTCGAGTAATTGCCAAACCAGACTGGTCTGCGGATATCGGCGACGCAGCCAAGACCGGCGGGCCGGCAGTTGACCTGCACATTCACGACACGCACTTCATCGGCCTGGTTTGCGGAGTACCCAAACAGGTGTACTCGATTGGCACGCTCGAAGGCGATGCCGTGAGTTATCTCACCACATCGTACATGTACGGCCCCGGTGGCCCGGCGGTCACTTGTTCGAGTGGTGCGCTGTCCATGCCTGGGCGAGCCTTCGCGCACGGTTATGAAATCTACCTGCAACGCGCGAGCCTCATTTACAACTCCGGCGGCATCGCTCTGACGATACTCACCGCCGATGGGAAGTCCTCGCAACCCGAACTTCAGGGCGGAGGCGATCCATTAAGCGCGTTCACCGATGAACTCCAGACAGCGGTTAACGGTGTCAGGCACGGAAAAGAACCGGACTTGCTTTCCGGTCAACTCGCCCGCGATGCGCTCGTGTTGTGCCACCGTGAGTGCGAATCTGTGAAGTTGGGCAAACCGGTGTCACTGGTGTAATTATCCATCTTTCCAGGCCTACACGACCGGAATTGTCCCGCTAGCTTCCAGCACCAGATGAACTGTTAACCTGTAACGGTTGGCGTGGTCCCGTGATCCTTGCCGATTTGAATCAACAGAGTGATTCGGCAAGGCAAGAGGGACAAGCCATGACCGCGAAACATGGGCTGCTAGCGAGTATCGTGGTCATCCTGTTCGCGGGGCCGGGTTGCGTGTGTTGTGGCAACAAAGGGTATGGCATCGCTCGAGAAGTCGCACCTGAGTGTGAAGTTCCCATTCATCAGCGAAACCAGGTGTATGTGTTCGCCATAGGTGGAATGAACCCATTGACGGTATCGACACTCGATACATTCCGGGAAGAACTCAATCGCAAGGGGTTCGCGAAGGTTGGAACGAGCCAGAGCGTCCACACCAGTTGGATTACCAAAGAGATGAAACGGATCCGGACCGATGACCCGAATGCGGTGTTTGTGCTCGTGGGATTGGAAACAGGCAACTCCGTTGCGGTGAAACTCGCCGAGACGGCTCTGGCAGCAGGGACACCGATCAGCGCTATCGTGCTGATCGATGCTTCCGGGGAAACACCACTACCCAATCTCGCACTGCGAACATTGGTGGTGAGTACGCAGCAAAAGATCGCCACAAATTCGGCCGTCGAGGTGGTGACCGTGCCAGCAACAGGTCGTTGCACGCTTCCCACAGATGCTCGCACAATCGATGCTATCGCGACGCTGCTCACCGAACTCGCTCATGCGATTCCCCAAGAAATTCACACAGAAATCGTTGAATGGGAATACCCGCACGCACCCGCGCCACGGCCAATGCTCGATCCGTTCCGTGAACCGGAATGGGCGTTTCTGTTCGATGCACCTGGTGGCTTCACGCAATCGATTGAAGCAACCACTCCAAGTGCAACCGTCGCTGAACTGCCGCACCTGATAACCGCCACGCCGGCGAAGTAAATCGGTTACCATCGCAGCGACTCAGGTCATCACACATAACATCTTATGGTGAACACGATGCAACGCATCACGCGCGAGCAATCCCGAAAGTATGCTTTCGATTGGCGAGATGAACCGCTGCTTCGCGTTGCGGCGGGCGAATCATTCGAGATCGAAACATACGACGCCAGCACCGGCTACTTCAAGACCGCCGAAGATAAGGCGATTCCGGGGAAGCGGCCCGGATTCGATCGCTACCCGCCCCACGCCAACCCGATCGGCGGACCGGTATACCTCGAAGGTGCGGAACGCGGCGACCAACTTATTGTTCAGTTGGAAGCGATCACCGTAGACGATTACTCATGGGTCGCGATCGGCCCGCGACGTGGCCCACTTGGGGAATCGACACGTTGGCCCGAACTGAGTGGCGACTACACCACGAAGATCTTCAAGCACACGCCTGGCCCCAGCGGCACCACGCGCGATGGCACGCTTCACTTCAACGAGAAGATCTCCTGGCCCATCACGCCATTCGTGGGAACACTTGGCGTATGCCCGGATCGCGAAGTCGTTACCAGTCTGGATGGTCAGGGGCCATGGGGCGGCAATCTCGATGTGCGTGATTTCGCGGTGGGTAACCGGATTCTCTTGCCCGTTTATCATCCGGGAGCGCTCTTCTGCCTCGGCGATGTTCACGCGAGCCAGGGCGACACCGAGTTCACGGGCACTGCGGCCGAGACCAAGGCGACGGTTCGCGTGCGTCTGGAATTGATCAAGCAGAAACGCCTTCCGTGGGTGCGAATCGAGAAGCCCGATTCGATCGTTTCCGTTTACGCCGATAAACCGCTGGAGAACGCCGTCGAAACGGCAACAGTTAACCTGATGGACTGGCTCGTGACTGAATACTCGTTCACGCCCACTGATGCCTATTGCCTGGTGAGCGCCTGCCCGGATTTCCGCATCAACGTCTATCAGATGTGCAAGATCGGCAAGCTCTGCTATGTCGCGGGGGCGGAGATACCGAAACGCTATCTGGTTAAGTAAGCTCGACTGATGCCGATTCTGGGTGACCGTCCGTGGTGAGGTAGTATGAGGGTTGCTGAAGCTCCCATGGTCCTCGCCCACGGACGGCCGCCATGATTCTACCACCCGAGGCGCACGCGCTGGTCCAGGTTCTCGCCG
>JBGSLF010000076.1:0-14498 GCA_041740855.1 Gemmata sp. | reverse complement strand
GCGGGGACGCCCGCCGGGGTAGACGGGGATGTGTGGCTCGATCAACGCCCACTGCTCGTCGGTGAGGTCGCTGGGGTAGGATTGGCTTCTCATGAGCCATTTTATCCACCCCAACCACCCCTTATGGGACAGTCACTGAGAGAGTTGCGGCCCAAGAAGCTCGGGGTGTACCTTCACCACCAGAACGTCTTCGTAATATGAGCGGTTAAAGATGCCGATCCGCCCGCGCTCTGGCAGGCACTTCATGTATCGCCAGAGGAAGTTGTGGTCGAGTTCCTCGGCTGAGGGTTTCTTGAAACTGAATACCTGGCAACCTTGCGGATTCACGCCGCTCATGACGTGCTTGATCGTTCCATCTTTGCCGGCCGCGTCCATCGCTTGCAGCACGATTAAAACCGAATAGCGATCGTCGGCGTAGAGTAGAGATTGTGCCTCTGCGAGGTCGGTGAGGTTCTGCTCTAACGTGGCCTTTGCACGATCTTTCAATGCGTCTTTGCTGAACTCCTCGAACTCCTTGCTCTGCTTCCATCCGGGGTTGTGGTCCTTCAGCCGGCACTCTTTCCCCGGCGGGACGCGGAACAGATCGATAATGTCTTTGCGAATTGGCATGGTCAACCTCGGGTTATCTCTGGCGGCTAGCCTGCTATCGAAAGCAGAGTGCCAGACGTGGGTCGGAATTCAGGATGCGTTTTACCTCAGGCACCGCGTCGCGGCTTGATAGCACCGTGTAGTAATGATCCTTGATTGAGGGCGCGATGCGAACGGCTTCGAGCCACTCGTCACGCGAGAAAGGGTCGCTAGCGACGGTGTCCCAGAAGCCTGTCGCCTCGAACAGCTGTGCGATTCGATTGGTGTTTTCGCCCTGCAAGATGCTCATCAGATAAGTAGCCACGCCGACCTGCAGCCCGTGCAGACGCGGGCGGGCAGAGGTCGCATCAAGCGCGTGCGAGATCAAATGCTCGCTGCCGCTTGCCGGCCGCGACGACCCGCAAATCTCCATCGCGATCCCATTCAGTAAGAGTGAGGTCGCGAGCAGCCGTATGCCTTCCAGGTCGAACGCGGGGTGGCTCATGAACGAGTAAATCGTCCCGTCAGACATTAGCGCCGCGAAATCATCGACTGGCTCACCGACGGCGTGGAACGCGAGTTTCCAATCGCGCACCGCGGTGAACTTCGCCACCAGATCGCCGACGCCAGAGAGTGTTAGGATTCGCGGAGCGTCGCGGCAGACCGCGGTATCGACGATCACACCAAATGGCAGCGCCGCCGGTAGCGACCGACGCTTGCCGCGAACCGTCAGGCTTGACTGTGGACTACAGAAACCGTCGTTAGATAGCGAGGTCGGCACCGCGTAGTATGGCAATCGACTGAGGAATCCGACGTACTTCGCCACGTCCAACGCTTTGCCGCCGCCCACACCGACGATCGCGCTCGCGTCCTTCGGCAATTCGGCGAACACGCGGGCGGTGGACTCCAGATCATTGTCCGACACTTCGACCCACGTAACTGGCTCGACGGACTGCTCTTTCAGGCTGCTCAGCATGCGATCCGGCAGCGGCGTGACAAGCCCCTTGCTCACGATGGCGGCGACCTTGTGGTGCCCGCCCCTTCGGAGATAGATTCCGAGGCGGTCCAGCGCTCCTTCCTTGAAGCGGACAAGCGTCGGAATCGCAATCTGCGTGGGTCGAAGCACGTTAGCCCTCTCTCTGAAGGAGGGCGTGGGCGACATTGGCCCACGACTCGAACGGTTGGAAAGGCAGCTTCTCCGCTTTTAGCACTTCCGCCAGGTCCCCGCGGGCGAATCGCAGTTCACCGGGTACGAACCGTGCGGCCTCCGCGTCCGGGAAACCGTCCCCGGCGAACGCCACCACCTTGCCGGCGTCCAGATGCGTCCGCACCAACTTTGCCTTATCGACGCCCAGCGTTGGTGAGAGGTAAAGGGAGTCAACCGGCTTCTCCATGAGCAAACCCTTCCCCTCCTCGAACCGTCCGGGGTTGGCGTGAACTTCAACCGCCACGCCCACCGCAGCGAGCAATCGGCGAATGTACCAGTCGCAGCCGGCGGAGGTGACGACCACACGCCAACCCGCTTCTCGCAACTGATCAACCGCGGAGGGCAGCCGCGCGTCGAGTTCCATCGCATCCACCACGGCCAGTACTTCCGACTCGCTCACGCGGATTGAGGCGAAGTAACGCCGAAGCGCCTCGAAGTGCGTGATGCTGCCTGCGCGATACTCGGCCCAATAGTCCGGCGTGCCAGGAGGAATAAGCCGCTGGAGCGCGAGCTTATAAAAGTCGTGGCGGGTCATCGTCCCGTCGAAGTCACTGACAAGGATTCCCCCACGCCCACGAATGGGTTCTTGGCTCATGGTGTGCGTTCCTCGGCGATAAGCTCCGTCGGTGCGGTCGAGTTCTCACCCGTAGCTGAACGACGTGCGCTCCAGCGTGCGACAGGCACCAACACGAGCAGCCCCGCGAGCGTTGAAACGATGAGCATGACCGCCACACCGGGTTCTTCCGAGTAGTTCTCCATCGCAACGAGTAGAGCCGCCGCTACATTCCGTTGCCCCGTGCCCAGCGCCAGCACGGATCGTGTCCTGGCGGAAGGTCCGCCAAGCGCGTACCCGATAGCGGTCGTGAGCGAGACGAAGACCACGCCCACCGCGACCGCCCCGCTACCGAACGTCCCCATCATCGCGTTGAAGTTCAGCCCAACCAAGAGTGCCAAGGTTAGCACCATGCTCACGTTCGACACGAACGCGAACTTTGGGCGCAGTCGCCCCGCCCATTGCTCCGAGCAACTCCGAACGAGCATTCCGAAAACGAGCGGGACAAACATCGTGAAGAGGAGGGGGCGTAACAGCGGCCATGGCCCCGCTGCAAGTCCTGGGATCAACAGCGGCAGTGCGACCGGCATAAAGGCCACACTGGCCACCATCAAGAGCAGCATCAGACCGACCGAGAACGCGAGATCGCCCTTCGCCAGAACCGCGAGCTTGGGCAGAAACGGTGCCCCGGCGGCACTCGAGAGTAGAAGCAAGCCAATCGCGTAGGGACGATCCAGGGCCGCCAGTTTCACGAGCGCGAAAGCCAGACCCGGTGCCACGACGAAGTTTACCACCAGTGCCAGGAATATGACCCGCGGGCGCAGTGGGGCGAACACGTCGCGCGCGGCCAACCCCAGTCCGGCCGTGACCATGCAAGTCACGACAAAGACCAGCACCGCGACCTTGGACACAACCTCGACGAACTCACTCACTGTTCTCTCCGACAGGCAACTCACTTAACTCACCTCGCAGCGGTCCGCCTTCCAGATCTCCCGGGCGTACTGGAGGATTGTCCGGTCGCTGGAAAACTTCCCGGAACGGGCGACGTTGTGAATTGTCTTCTGTGCCCACGCCGGTTGGTTCTGGTAAAGGGCGGAAACCATCTGCTGTGTTTCGACGTAGCCTTTCAAATCGGCCAGGTGCATGTAGTAGTCGCCTTTCTCCAAGAGTGTCTCGTAGATCGGCTCGAAGATGCCCGGTTCGTCGGGGTTGAAATGGTTGCTAAAGATCAGATCGAGCGCCGCCCGCGTCTCTGGTTCGTTCTCGTAGTGCCAGCGTGGGTTGTACCAACCGCGACTCGCGAGAACCTGTTCCGCCGAGAGGCCGAACATCAACACGTTCTCCTCGCCGGCTTCTTCTGCGATCTCGATATTCGCGCCGTCGCGTGTGCCCACCGTTAAAGCGCCGTTCATCATGAACTTCATGTTGCTTGTCCCACTGGCTTCGTAACCCGCGGTAGAAATTTGCTCCGAGACATCCGCAGCGGGGATCAAGTACTCGGCCTGGGTGCAAGAATAGTTCGGGAGGAACTCGACCCGGAGTTTGCCACGCGTCGCCGGGTCGGTGTTCACGACCTTCCCGATGCTCGTGATGAGTTTGATGATGACTTTCGCGAGATGATACGCCGGGGTTGCCTTGCCAGCGAAGAGAACCGTTCGTGGCGGAACATCGAGTGCGGGGTTCTGGCGCAGGCGGTTGTACCACACAACACACTGAATCGCGTTGAGCAACTGCCGCTTGTACTCGTGAATCCGCTTGATCTGCACATCGAACAGCGTATCGGGATCAAGCGTGATTCCGGCGGTGGTGGTTAGCCAGTCAACGAACCGTACCTTTGCGCTGCGTTTAGCGGCCAGGAATTGCTTCTGGAATGCGGCATCCTTCGCGTGCGCGTCGACCTTCTTCAACAGAGACATGTCAGTCACCCAGCCGTCGCCGACCGTTTCCGTGAGCAACTTCGCGAGGCCCGGATTGGCCAGGAGCAGCCACCGCCGCGGAGTGACTCCGTTCGTCTTGTTGTTGAACCGATCGGGGAACAGTTCGGCGAAGTCGGGCACGGTTTTGGTGCGAAGTAACTCGGAATGAATGGCCGCGACGCCATTGGTGCTGTGCGTTCCGACGATGGCGAGGTTGGCCATCCGGACTTTTCGCTGTCCCGTCTCCTCGAGCAGACTCACACGCCCAAGTTTCGCCTCATCACCCGGATATTTGGCCTTCACTTCGTCGAGGAACCGACGGTTGACCTCGTAAATGATCTCCAGATGCCGCGGCAGGAATGCCTCGAATAAATCGACCGGCCACTTTTCCAACGCTTCGGGCAATAGCGTGTGGTTGGTGTACGCCAGCGTGCGGACGGTTATGTCCCAGGCTTGCTCCCAGCCCAGCTTTGCCTCGTCGAGCAGGACTCGCATCAACTCGGGCACGGCCATCGCGGGGTGCGTGTCGTTCAACTGAATCGCGACCTTATCCGGCAGTGCGGGCCAGTCGTTCCCGCGGGCACGGAACCGATGAATGATGTCTGTCAATGAACAACGGACGAGGAAGTATTCCTGGAGAAACCGCAGCGATCGCCCGCGAGGCGTCGAGTCGTCTGGATAGAGAACTCGTGTCACCGATTCGGCGAGCACCCTATCGGAAACCGCACCGAAGAAGTCGCCACCGCTGAATTCACCGAAGTCGAACACATCCGGCGTTGCCGCTTTCCACAAACGAAGCGTATTAATCGTTTGCCCGCCGTATCCCACCACGGGGCGATCGTACGGGACGCCGACAAAGTGCATCGACTGCCCGCGATGAACCGTGATCTGGCCCCCGCGAACTTCGAACGACGACGAGAGAGGAACAGAGACCACCTCCCTGGGTCGAGCCACTTCCCACGGATCGGGCCGATTCAACCACGGGTCCGGCTGTTCAACCTGATAGCCGTTGACAAGTTCCTGCCGGAAGATGCCGTAGTCGTAGCGCAGCCCGTAACCGATGGCGGGAATCTGGAGTGTGGCGAGTGTGTCGATGAAGCACGCGGCCAACCGACCCAACCCGCCGTTGCCAAGCCCCGCGTCCGGTTCTTGCTCCACCGCTTCGGATAGACGCAACCCCTTGGCCTTCTCGAACGACTCGGTTACCGGGCTGAGCAGCAAGTTCGCGACATTGTTCATCAGCGAACGACCGATGAGGAACTCCATCGAGAGGTAGTAGACCTGTTTCGGGTTAGCCTTGTCGTAGTGTTGATTGGTCTGCACCCAGCGTTGCGCGAGGACATCGCGAAGTGCGGCCGAAAGCGCTTCGAACGATTCTCGCGGCCCCGCGTCATTCGGGTTGATGACGTGATCGAACATCAGACGCCGCTCATACAGCGCATCATCCTTTCCCGTGAACGCAATGGGGCCACAACCATAGCGGTGAAGCAACTTCGCGATGCCATCCGGTGTGGGGGTCGCAGTGGTCGTTGCCTTTGCATGGCTCATCGCGGAATCCTCTGGGTGTTGTGCTTGAAACAGCTGACACGCCGACTATTTGGGTTGGGTCTGTTGCTCTTTCCACTTTGCATGGTGGGCGCGAATGGCCTCAACGATGGATGGACCGTCGGGCAACACCTGGGGAATCTTCAAATCCTCCGGATTCACCAACCGGGCGTCCGGGTTAAGCATCACGGTCTTCGCCCAGTCCAGAAGTCCGTCCCAGAAATGCCCCGCCAAAATCAGTGGTGTCTCGTGCAAGTGCCGAACCTGAAGCAACTGCCACACCATCAGCGATTCCAGCACGGTCCCGATGCCGCCAGGCATGACAATGAATGCGTCGGATACAAGAACGAAGTGGTGCAATCGCGTGAAAAACGTCTTGTGTTCGAACGCCTCCGTCACGAACGCGTTCACGTCTTGCTCGAAGGGCAACTCGACGCGAATGCCAACCGACTTCTGGTGAAGACCCTCAGGATCAGCGAGTTTCACGCCTTCATTCGCGGCCTGCATCAGTCCGGGTCCGCCGCCCGTCACGATGTCGCACCCCAGCCGCGTCAGTTCTGCCGAGAGATCGCACACGGTCCCGTATACCCAGTGGTTCGGTTCAATGCGGGCTGAGCCGAAGATGGTTACGCGGTAGCGGTCGCGCTTCGTGGGTCGGAGTCGGGTCAGGTTGTTCACGGTTTCCCACAACCCCATCACCGACTTGGTCAGGATTTCGAGTGCGTTCGTTTCGTCCGAAAGCGGAACGAGCGATCCCTCTGGGGGGCGGGCGCTGTCACTCATGCGATGTTGCTCCGTTCAGATCCAGAACGCGGCGGGTGTGAATCGCGATCATCAGCACCTCGTTGGTTGGGATCACGTGAACGCGAAACGCCCCTAACCACGCCGCGTCGCGCACCACGCGGTCTCGTATCACAGGCGAGTTCTCGCCGATGCCGCCGGTGAAGACCAAGGCGTCGAGTCCGCCGAGCGCTGCTGCGAGAGAGCCGAGTTCCCGGCGGATTCGATACACGAACAGGTCGATCGCTTCGGCTGCACGCGGATCGTTGCTCGCGAGCAGTTCCCGCATGTCGCTGGATTCGCCAGACACCCCTAGCAAACCCGATTCGTGGTAAATGAGGTTCTCTAACTGCGCGGCATTCATTCCGCGTTGCGTCATCAGATAAAGCAACGCGCCGGGATCGAGTGAACCCACGCGCGTGCCCATGATCAGGCCATCAGCGGGTGTGAAGCTCATTGTTGTGGCGATGCTTTTTCCATCAGTCATCGCGCACATGCTTGCGCCATTTCCCAGGTGCGCGACAACCGTTCGCCCCGTTGCGGCAAGCGGATCAATCCCCGGCAGCACCGATGCGACGTACTCGTAAGACAAACCATGAAACCCGTATCGCCGAATGCCTTCGTCTGTGAATCGTCGCGGTAATCCGAACTGCTGTGCGACTTCCGGTTGCGTGTGGTGGAATGCGGTGTCGAAACATGCGACTTGTGACAGATGTGGCGCTCGCTGGCTGACGGCTCGAATGGCGGCAAGGTTATGCGGTTGATGCAGCGGTGCGAGTGGCACAAGCGTATCGAGTTCCGCGAGGATTGCGTCGTCGATCTGCACCGGCGCTGCGAACTTCACACCACCATGAACCACCCGGTGCCCGACCGCGATGAGCCGATGGCCGGCAAGATGCGCTGAACATCGTTCGAGAACCAACGCCAGTGCCTGTTCGTGATCGAACGATGTTCCGAAGGGCAGTGCCTGCTTTTCGATCACCGTGGCATCCGCGCTGCGAAGGATGAAGTGCGGCGCGGTGCCAATCCCTTCCATCTGACCGTGAATCAACACCTCGCCGGCTTCTCGTTCGGCGCGAAAAACCGAAAACTTGAGGCTTGAGGAGCCGGCGTTCAGTACCAGGATGGCGTTGGACACGGTACCGACTCCTCACCTGTGAAAGAAACGCGTTGCTTAGTACGGCCATTTCCAACTCGCCGCCACGGGTTGATCGACGCCGTGCTCGTAGGCGTAGTTCGCGCACTCGATCTGCATGTTGCGGAACTTCTCCTTCGCGTGCGCCCCGGCGACATGCAACCGCGGCACACGATTGATGACATCCATCGCCAGGGTGAACCGGTCGATCTGGTTCTGGATCGCCAGTTCCAACGGCGTGTTGATGTTCCCCTTTTCCTTGTAACCACGGACGTGCAGGTTCGGGTGGTTCTTGCGGCGGTAAGCCAGCCGGTGGATCAGCCACGGGTAGCCGTGGAACGCGAAGATGATCGGCTTGTCCAGAGTGAACAGGCTGTTGAAGTCGTTGTCACTCAGCCCGTGCGGGTGTTCCGTGTCTGGCTGGAGTTTGAACAGATCCACCACGTTGATGAACCGAATCTTCAGGTCCGGGAACTCCTGGCGGAGCAGATCGGACGCCGCGAGCGCCTCTTTCGTGGGAATGTCGCCGGCACACGCCATCACGACATCGGGTTCACTCCCCTGGTCCGTGCTGGCCTTCGACCAGATGCTAAGCCCCTTGGTACAGTGGACGATCGCGTCGTCCATGCTCAGGTACTGCAGGTGGTTCTGCTTGTCGGATACGATCACGTTGATGTAGTTCTCGCTCCGCAGGCAGTGGTCGGCGACCGATAGAAGCGAGTTCACATCCGGCGGCATGTAGATCCGCGTAACCGTGGCACTCTTGTTCACGACCAGGTCCAGGAAGCCAGGATCCTGGTGCGTGAACCCGTTGTGGTCCTGCCGCCAGACGGTGCTGGTGATGAGCAGGTTCAGCGACGGAACCTTCGCCCGCCACGACAGATGGTTGCAGATCGTTAGCCACTTGGCGTGCTGGTTGAACATCGACCCAATGACGTGGGCGAATGCCTCGTAGGTGCTGAAGAACCCGTGCCGCCCCGTCAAAAGATAACCTTCCAGCATCCCTTCCAGGGTGTGTTCGCTGAGCATCTCGATGACGCGACCATCGGGGGCCAACTCTGTGCCGTCGGCGTCCTCGGGGAAGTACTCTTCGAGCCAGAGTTTCTTGGACACTTCGTAAATCGCGTTGAGCTTGTTCGACGTGTTCTCATCCGGGCCGAACACGCGGAAGTTCTGCATGTTCTGCTTCATCACGTCGCGGAGGAAGATGCCAAGTGGCCGGCAGTTCTCGGCCTCGCCTGTGCCCGGTTTCTCGACCTTCACGCCGTATTTGCGGAAGTCTGGCATGCGCAGGTTTTTCTTGAGGTGCCCACCGTTGGCGTGCGGGTTCGATCCGATGCGTCGCGTGCCGGTCGGGGCGATCGCCTTCAGTTCCGGCTTGAACCGCCCATCCTTGTCGAACAGTTCCTCCGGCTTATAGCTCCGCATCCAGTCTTCGAGTTGTTTCAGTCGCGCCGGATCTTTCTTCACATCGGCCATCGGAACCTGGTGCGACCGCCAGCTTCCTTCGAGCTTGTGCCCGCCAACTTCCGGGGGACTGGTCCAGCCCTTTGGGGTGCGCATAACAATCATTGGCCAGCGCGGGCGGAAGGGCGTGCCGCTCTCGCGTGCCTGCTTCTGAGCGGCGCGGATGTCGGCCACGCACTTGTCGATGGTCGCGGCCATTGCCTGGTGCATCGACTCGGGATCCGAGCCTTCCACGAAGTACGGCGTCCAGCCGGTGCCGCGGAAGAACGCCTCGATCTCCTCGTGCGGAACGCGGGCCCAGATCGTCGGGTTGTTGATCTTGTAGCCGTTGAGGTGCAAGATCGGCAGGACCGCGCCGTCGCGGATGGGGTTGAGGAACTTGCTGATGTGCCAGCTTGTCGCAAGTGGGCCGGTTTCGGATTCGCCATCGCCGACAACCGCGGCCACGATCAGATCTGGATTGTCGAACGCGGCCCCGCAGGCGTGCGAGAGCACATAACCCAGTTCGCCGCCTTCGTGGATGCTACCGGGTGTCTCGGGCGTGCAGTGACTGCCGATCCCGCCGGGGAAGGAGAACTGCTTGAAGAATCGCAGCAGCCCCTCTTCGTCTTCGCTGCAATCCGGGTACACCTCGGAGTACGATCCTTCGAGGTAACACGGGCCGATCACGCCCGGTGCACCGTGCCCCGGCCCCGCCATGTAGACCACGTCCAGGTCTTGCTGCTTGATCGCCCGGCTCAGGTGGATGTATGCGAACGCCAGCCCGGGGCTTGCGCCCCAGTGCCCGAGCAAGCGATCCTTGACGTGCTCGGCCTTGAGCGGTTCCTTCAGAAGCGGGTTGGCCTTCAAGTACGTCATGCCAAGCGCCAGATAGTTACTCGCCCGCCAGAATGCATGGATCTTGTGCAATTCGTCGGCGGACAGTGGCGAGCCGCCAACAGTGGCACGGGCCTTGCCGAACGCGCTGATCGAGGCGGCTGTCGAATCCATCTCAGAGTTCCTCTGTATGTTGTGCGATTTCTTCTTGGGCATCACTTGGGTCGAGCACGATCTCGCGCCCGATACCCGCATTACCAACGCATACGCCACGGTCGAACCGACCAGCCCGCTCCTCACCACGCCAACTTTCATTGATGTGGATGCGTTATTTTGTCGCAGTCTGGCGTGCGGTTTTACTTGGCCGCGATCCCATTCTGCTTCGCGAACTCAGCCTTCGTTCCTTCATCGATGAAGAAGTAACTTTCACCGCCATGCTCCAGCGTGGCTCCGGCGGCGAATTTCGGGAACGAGACCTTCGCAATGGGATCCTCTACGAACTCCGCCTTATCGACAATCTCGCTCTCGTGGATCTGGATATAGAGTTCGACGAAGCCAATGATCTGGTCGTCGATCCAGCGAACTAACCCCGCCTCATCGAATGATGCTATGGGGGAACTGAATTCGGCGTGCGAATCGAACTTCCAAAGCACCGGCACGATCTGAAGGTCACGTTCGACCACCGCATTGGCGAGTGCCCGGTCCGGTGCGACCGAGAATGACAGCGTGAGGTACGCCGTTGGCGACTTGAAATCAAACTTCGCCGTGCGGCGGCTTTCGGATACCGATGGCGTGACCGACACACGATCGCCGGCACGCTTCGCCAACGCCTCCAGGCGAGGGCGGGCGATCTCCATGACCCGAGCTTGAACTACTTCGTAGTCCTTGAACAGCTTCTGTCGTACCTGGTAGTTCTTGAGACCTTCCTGCTGCTGCGTCTTGATTTTGTCCTTCACGGAAGTGAATGCATTATCAATACGGGTCGTCAATTCGTTTACGTCACTCATGGTCATCTCCTGGCGTGCGTTGCTGAATCTAGGTTCCTGAATCCAAATCGGTCGAGTCCGGCTCAAGGCACGTGTGGCGATCCACCTTGTTTATGCTGGCGTTGAAGTGGTCATCATTCTGGTAGCTTCCGCAGAGCGTGAACCACCCTGAGATGCGTTGAACGGATTCGCCATGCTTCAGCGGCTGACGTGTTCGCGAGCACTGATCGGCACAGCGGGATCAGAGTTCCGTTTGGGAGTGTGTTCACCACCCTGGTACGGAGTTTGCGCTGCGAATTGGTATCAGTTGTTGGGAGTATATCCCGTCGCGATGGGCATTCAACGATCAAAAAGCAGTGAAAATGAGATGAAGACGAGCGTTAGCGACTCTTCTTGAGGCACAAGTGCGGTGGTCCAACGGACAAGCCTGCATGACTGTTGTGGACGCGGGCAAGATTAGGAAGTAGAAGTCGCCACGCCGCTGCCCAGCGATGTCACGCTGTCACTCATCACTCGGCCCCGCACGTCGTAGCTCAACTCATGCACCGTGCCGTTGCGGTCCGTCGCTGTTGCAAAGTTTCGTCAGCGGAAATCGAAGTGCAAAGATCTGAGCGCAGGGTTCCATCGGCTTTAGGTGGACCACAAACGGCTTGATGGTATTAATCATCTTCCCCTAATTTGACAAAAAACTGTTTGTTACACACTTTCCCATCAGTATCAAAGTGAACAATAATAGCGGCTTTATCCTTCCCGATCCAGATTTTCTCCCACTCCGGAATCGTTCCAGGTGCCGGGGCTAACAACACGGAAATATCCCATGGGTGATATTGCTGATCGGCTGTCCTACCAAGGATATCGTTGACTTGGGCCCCCGACATGCCCGCACGTATGTTGTCGCAGCTTATTGATGTGATTCGGTAACTATCTGTGGCTTGGTCAGCGCTGTATTGTACTCCGATCACTGTGAGAGTGAGGATCAGTACTGACGCTGCCGCAATCGCCCATTTGTATTCCCTTATGCGTCTCATGCTTTCTCCTTGTTCTGAGAACCGATTCTTTGGATGCAGTGTCTCAGCCCCGAACGGATCATAAACATACCGCTCGACCACGTCGCCGTTCTCATCCACCAGCCCGACGACGTTGAAGTTGGCGTCGTGGATCGCCCACAGGCGTTCGTCCAGCGTGGTGGTGCGGTCGTGGGCAAGTCACCGGAAGAGCGGCCGCAATGGCGGAAGTTCGTTGCGGTCGTGATAGGAGTCGTCCTCGTTGGGGAGCCGGTAGCGGTAGGGATTGCTGCGAACGCCACTTCCTTCGCGCCGCACGAGTTTGTTTTCAACGGCGCGGTTGAGCCAACTGTACAGAAGAGTGGCACCGGGCTTGGGCATATCGGCTGGCCAGTCCATCAGCAGTTCCTGGTGCGTGGCGGCGGTCTCTCGGCCGATGAGAAGGGCGTGAACAATTTGCCAGTTATCGAGGTAGCGCTGGCTGGTGAGATCGGCGATGTGGGTGAATTCGCCCGTGGCAGAATTCCAGTGGTAGAACAGTTCACTTGGGGAATCGTGATGGCGTGACAGGCCGATGATTCGGCGTCGGCATTCTTCGGAGCGTAGCCGGCCACAGTTGTGGAGTTCGAGAATGATGTCGACGAATCCGAGTAGCGCGCCACTGCCACGTGCGGTGCTCCCTTCTTCGGACCGCTCTTTTCGCGGGTGATGCAAGATGAGAATGGCAACGCCGGTGGAGGCGAGCTTTTGAAGGGGCTGCAACATTTCGAGGAGCGTGCCCGGGTCGCTTTCGGAGCGTCCGGGAAGAAAGGATGCGAGGGGATCGACAACGAACACATCGAGTTCGCCGGCGAGTCGCCATTCGATGGCCTGATCGATCAATGCGCGCCACATTTCGGGCGTGGGGCGTGTGAGGAAGGGCCGGGCCAGCAAGCGGGTGTGCGGCCCGATGGGAGCCGCGAGCTGGCGATCGCACCAGATTTCGTTGGACTCCTCGGAAAGCACAACCACACGAGCCGGTTCACAGCGTTCGCCCAGGAACTCGCCACCCTCTGCGAATCGCCGAAGCAACCCGGCGAGCAGCGTGGTCTTGCCGGCCTTCCACTGACTGGTAAGCAGTGTCAGGTTACCGCGTGCGAGAAAGCCCCTCCACAACCACGCCACAGACACGGGAGCATCTGTTTGGAGTTGATTCATTGGTACGGGATTGAAGGTGATGTGTGTCATGGCGATTCGTTCGGATTGGGGAATTGTTTCACGAAGGGGGGTGCCACTCCTGAATGAATTAATCGTAACCTCGCCAATAGTGAACGTAATGTCAGTAGTTGGCGAGTTGGCTTATGCAGAAGTTCGCTCAGTAAGAGGTTTGGTAGACCGCAGCGAAGTTCCCAGAGCGTCGAGTTTACGGCCGAGGAGTTCCCCTTCCGACTTGTCTGCTAAAGCCCTCGCAGACTCGTGGCCTTGGTACAGCATCAGCACCAATACATCGGTCACGACCACCGTCATCAACCACTTGCTCGCCAGTATTCGGGCCACGAATCCGAGCACCCAGACGAAGTCAATGTGCCCGATCCAATCACGTAATTGTGGGTGCTCTCCAATCCAAATGACGATCAGCAACATTCCCGAGCCAGCCAGGAGAAATCGAAACACGCCAATCGTCGCAACGAGTCGGGCCGCCTGTTTGGGTGTATTCCGACGAAGCAGGCCACGGACCGCCACGAGGGGAACAATGCTCGAACTCGCAAGGAGCAGCAGTCCGAGATAAAGCTCGAACTGAAACGCGAATTGAGCGAGCACACCAAGAGGCAATAGGTACGCCAGCATGCAAGCCGGCGCTGCGAGCAAGGTGATCTGTCCGGGTGCCCGAGACTCAGGGAGGAAGCGTTCGAGTACCAGGGAAGCGTTCAGAACTCCCGGTAGTATTGCGAATAAGGCCGGGACAGTCACGGTCATTAAGTAGAGGGCCTGATTGGTCGAGGTTTTCAGCGCATCTGGTCCCTCCAACTTGAGGATGTGCGACACGGGCAGAAGTAAAACGGGCAGCGGGCCGAGCACCCATAGAATCCAAGTCCACCTCGCCAGCTTGCTCGAGCGTCTGAGGCGTCGCCACGATCCAAGGGCCGCCACGGCAAGGCCAGTGCCAACCAATCCCTGGATCAAAGCGCAAATCACGAGCGTAGCCAAAACAAGCCAGACCGCGAGCGATGGCGATTCCCCTGCGAAATCAACATGCATCTCCACTGCTTGCGAGTGTATTGCGAACCCAACGACTGTGGCGGCGAGTGTTCCAACGAGCAGTCGTCGACGCCAGGAAGCGTATAACCAGGGAAGAGTTTCTGGGTCCTGAGCGTCAATAGAGAACAAGATTGACCTCCGTATTAGCTCGACTGATGCCGATTCTGGGTGACCGTCCGTGGTGAGGTAGCATGAGGGTTGCTGAAGCTCCCATGGTCCTCGCCCACGGACGGCCGCCATGATTCTACCACCCGAGGCGCACGCGCTGGTCCAGGTTCTCGCCG
>JBGSLF010000075.1:0-1931 GCA_041740855.1 Gemmata sp. | reverse complement strand
ACGGCGAGAACCTGGACCAGCGTGTGCGCCTCGGGTGGTAGAATCATGGCGGCCGTCCGTGGGCGAGGACCATGGGAGCTTCAGCAACCCTCATACTACCTCACCACGGACGGTCACCCAGAATCGGCATCAGTCGAGCTTAAACTGCACCGAGCCTCACACTGGGTTTGGGAGTACCAACGTCCTTGCGGTCTTGCAACCACCTCGACTATTCTGACATTCAGAGGTAGCTCATCAAACGGGGTGCGGTAATGCGTGGTCAGTTTACACTCGAATTCTGGCAAGACGGCGACTTCTACGTTGGTCGGTTGGTGGAGGTGCCCGGGGTGTTCAGTCAGGGCGAGTCGCTGGACGAACTTCGAGAGAACATCCAGGATGCCTACCACTTGATGGTCACACAAGAGCGTACGCCGGCCCCGGACGCCGCCCAGCGGGAGTTGGTGGAGTTGGAGGTGTGAAGAGGCAAGCATTCATCCGAGAACTGGAGCAGGCCGGGTGCGAGCTTGTCCGCCATGGACAACGGCACGATGTGTATCATAACCCGGCGAACGGGCGACAGGCCCCGGTGCCGCGTCATTGTGAGATCGCGGACACACTTTGCACAATCATTCGCAAACAACTGGGTTTGGGTAGCTGAGACGCCGAGCCGCCCTGATAGTCAAGCCGCTTGAATAAATGCGAACATTGCAGGGTAGGCGGAACATCCGTTCTGACGCACATTGAAGCCCGATCCACTCGCATTCGCGCACCATTGGAATGGATTCCTTCGGCACCACAGAAGGCCTGGATAGACGCTGCTGAAGGGTTGCACCGCGAACGGCCGTTGTTGCGACGGGCTTGGGAGCCTCCCGCCCTCACGCGGAATTCCGTTGAAATGCAGGCGGAGCAGAGGCAGTCTCAAGGGCAAGAAAAACATCACTGACAAAAATCGGGCGACAAGACATGCACAGCGCCAGCAATCATGATGAGCGGATTGCGAAAATGACATTCGCCTTGGTGTACCCACACTACCTCGCGAAGGTCGAGAAGAAAGGCCGGACCAAAGAGGAACTGCATCAAGTAATTGAGTGGCTGACAGGCTACAGTGATGGCATGTTGGAACGTCTCATTGCAGAAAAGGTGACTTTTGAGCAGTTCTTCCGGGCGCGACATTGAACCCGAATGCAAGTCTCATCACTGGCGTGATTTGCGGCTACCGAGTGGAAGAAATAGAGAATCCGTTGACGCGACAGGTCAGGTATTTGGACAAACTGGTGGATGAACTGGCGAAAGGGCGAGCGATGGGGAAGATATTGCGGACAGGTTAGATTCTGGTGTTGCGAAGGAAACGCGGAACGCACCGGTTGGCTCGGCGGCGGGCCGACATACCCATCGACTCATGCCGAACCGCTCTTACGGCCAACCGAGTTGAATCAAACCGAAGATTCCGGGGCGGGCTGATCGTACGTCCTGAAGCACTTTGAAGTCCGATCCAATCACATTCGCACTCGCACAAAAACACGCGACACTCTTGTACCGCCCCAGATCGCTAGCAATAATCGTGTCCGTGGACATCGCAAGCCTCCACGGTGAAGGCGATCATCCCTTCACGTTAACGCAGACGGCTTCCCCAGATTCTGTGATGCTGTAAGCGAAGGTTATTCTTCGCCTCAACAGAATCCAGGCCGTCAGGGGCCGCAGGCGGTCTAGGGGTTGCATCGATTCTTTCTGCGGCCGAGGCGATGGCGACTAGGAGCGTTATGCTGTGGTGGCTCCTCGGACTCGGGGTGTTACTCGTTGGTCACTCGGTGCTGAGTGACTGTCCCATAAGTGGTCGTCACGCGGCGGCTCGATATTGGAACTCGGCCTCGGCATGTTTGGGTTCGAGTCGGTTGAGCATGAGGTGGATCATGGCCAACGTGATGAACGCCTCCGACGACCTCACGCTCTTC
>JBGSLF010000074.1:0-4286 GCA_041740855.1 Gemmata sp. | reverse complement strand
TCGAAATTGGGCGTGAGTGCCTTGGAGAAGTTTTGCAAGACGCTGTCGAACTGGATGGACAAGATCGTGAATTACTTTCACAGCCGCAGCAGCAATGGTCGAACGGAAGGGTTCAACCACGGACTGCGGGCCATCCTGTGGTGGGCCTACGGGATGCTCAACTTCAAGAATTTCCGCCTTCGGGTGTTGAACCGTTTTGGGAAAGCCACAGTCTGACTTCCCCATGAATCGCCGAGAGCCATTATTTGCTAGGAATCTGTGGTAATGGCGTCATTGGAGCGGCTTTGGAGTTCGAGGCGATGAAGGCAATCAGGTCGCGAACCTGTTCGCGCGTTAATACATCGAGTTGCCCTTCCGGCATAATGGATAGTAGCGACTCTTTAACCGATTCCACGTCGTCCGGTGAAAGTGTGAGCCGGTCCGTCGCAGTTTGAAGAACGATCCGTGCGGCAGTTCTTTCCACCACAATACCAGTAATCACGCGATCGTCTGTTGTGCGAACAACCGACATGCGGAAATCCCGTCCGACCTCTGAACTCGGATCGACGATATTTGAGAGCAAGTAATCCAGGTTGGCTCGATTGGAACCGGTGATATCCGGACCAATCGCCCCGCCCTCGCCATAGAGTTTGTGGCACTGCTGACACGACTTCGCAAACAGTGCTTGGCCATTTGCGACGTTGGCGTTCTTCACGAATTGCGGCGTCAGCATCGCCTTGTATTTCTTGATTTGTTCTTGCTTCGCTGCAGGAGTGTCCCGCACTTCTCCCCAAAGTGTGCGAAGCCGATCGTTGACCTTCGCGTCGCCGAGTAAGAATATCTGTCGTGCGGCGAAAGCAGAAATATCACCTCTTGGGACTGCTTTCACTTCTAACGCATCAAGCAGTTGAATCGCGGATTCTTTGCGTGCGGTAAGCGCGGAAATTGCATCCTGCTTCTCCTCACTGGTCAGCTCGACGTACACTGCGAGAATTCGCTTGGGTGTGCCAGGATCGGCATAGGCTGCAAGACCTTTAAGAGCGGCTCGGCGTGTGAGTTTGTCTGATAGTTGATCATGCAAGAATGGTGCGAGATCCGCGACTCGCTTATCAATGAGCGACTCCAGTGCAGCCACTCGGTCTTTACCAGGGAATGAGGCATTTGCCGCAATTTTGCGAAGGTCGGCGAGTGCTTGCGGGTCGCCGAATATGAGTGCCAGCGCGATGGCGTGTTCCTTTGCCGCAGGGTTCGGCCCTTCCATCACCTTCGCATACACCGCCGCCCAACCTCCGGGCATCTTCAGTGATTTGCGGCCACGGAGGCCTTCACGCGTGCCCGCGAGAAGGTCGGCACCAACTTCTGGCGTAGACAGCCGAAGTGCAGCCACTAACGGTGCGAGTTCGAACGCGTCACCTTTCGCAGCGGCTTCGTCCGCCAATCTTCGGGCGATGAACTGCCGAACAAGTGGCACTTCCGCCGAAAGCGCGAGGGTGAGAGCCTTGCCCGGATCTTTCACAACGAGCGGTTCGATGGCGTACCAATACATAAGCGGCAGGTTTGCGTCGGTGGCGTCGTCACTGTGGCGCACGAGTTCATTCGCTATGTCCCAACGCTTGTTGTGTGGTAATCGCTGAAGCACCGATGCAAGTGAGAGTCGAACCACTGGCGAGCCATCATGCCTTGCCAACTCCCGAAACTGCTTAAGAAACTCTTCACCTGGCTCGCCGTTCTCGCAAAGCAACCGCACTACCCTTGCGCGAAGATGCTCGCGATCCACAACAACGTCCGTGCGGTCTCTCGTAAGGAGGAGAGCAGAGTCGGCGGCGTCGATGCCGCCAGTCACGTGAAGGCCCCACAAGCCGAGTAAGCGACCTTCAGTCTCGATTTCAGTTGCGAAGGCCAGATCGCGAAACCAGGTTCGAACAGCTTTGCCGTCCCATCCGGGTCTCGCAGCACGCTCTTGCAAGATGCGTCGCGCGTGGCTGCAGAAGTAATCGTTGCCTTCGGTATGAAGATCGAGCAGTTCCTTGTCGGTCAGTTTGGTGAGGTCCTTTGGCTTCCACGCCGGTTCCCTGCCGCGATTATCTCCGACATAGCTGATCTTGTAGATGCGGCCGGTCGCGCGATCGGGTTTGTATGTATGGCACTCGCCGGTATCGGACCAATCCGAGACGAACACGCTCCCATCGGGGCCGGTGCGAAGTGTGACACCCATGAACCACGGATCGGCCGAGATCATGAAGTCTTTGCCGTGGCTCGCGGTGTAACCAGAGCCTTTCGGCTTCAGGATATCGTGGTTAATTCGGCGACCATGCACGTTGCACATGAACGCCGCGTTCTCGTATTCGTGTGGAAACGCTCCACCTTTGTAGATGAGCGTTCCGCAATGGGCATGGCCGCCACCCATTGCGAGCGTTTCCTGCGTCTCGCCACGAGTTTCTTGCCAGCGACCGCCAGGGTAATGGAGATGATCGGCGATGGTGGGAAGTCGCTCGTAAGCGTATTGGCTGCTGGAGCGATTCCGCCACGGTTCGTAGTGCCCGCCGGGGATCATGTGAAACAGGTGCGGGTTCACGCAGTTCGAGACAAAACAATCGCCGAACTCGTTGAAGTCCACGCCCCAAGGGTTGGTGGTGCCATCGGAGAAGGTCTCAAAGATGAGTTTGGTAGGGTGAACACGGTAAACACCGCCATCGCAGTGAACGCGGTTCGCCGCGGGTGTGCCGGGACGGCCAACATCTGATGGGCTTGTGCGACCATGCCCGCCATAAAGCCAGCCATCCGGCCCCCATGTGAAACCGTTGGCGAGATTATGCCGGCTTTCCTTGTAACCGAACCCATCGAAAAGCACTTCAGGTTCACCATCGGGCTTGTCATCGTTGTTGCGATCGGGGACGAAGTATAGACACGGGGGAGACATCACCCACACGCCCCCGAAGCCGACTTCAATACCAGTCGCGTAGTTGAAGCCCTCATAAAACAGCGTGCGATGAAGTTTCCCCTCTCGCTGTTCGAGAATGACCACGCGATCCTTGCCTGTTGGCTTCCACTCGCCATAGTTCGTGGCTTCGATCACCCAGACTCGCCCTTTGGCGTCGATGGTGAACGAGATCGGCTGCGTAACATCTGGCTCCGCTGCGAAGACCGTCTTGCGAAAGCCGTCCGGAAGGATCGCACTTTTCGCAGCTTTCTCCGCGGGCAAGGGTTCCGGTGTGCGATCCGCCGCGAGGGTGAACGCGAATGTCACCGCTACCAGGAAGCATGCGAGGACGCGAACCATCGGTGGCACTCCAAACGTGTTTCCAGTCAGCTTACTCTAACGATCCTAGCGTAATTCCTGATTGTCGTGAACGGCCAACGCCCTCGGATTCATTCGTTCACTACCGGCCCCCCCTTCGCGAAATAATATCCCGAACTGAAACCATCAGGTGTCGGCGATATTTTCGCGCTGTTGCTGAATTTTGCTGAGCAATCACAATCAAGGAGCATCGTTTCTGTTGGGTTCTGGAGCAATTGGCTTCAATAGCCTCTCGATTGACACGGACAATCGCGTCGCAATCTCATCCCGATATTCTGCCGGGGCACGACCGAGAGTTCGAATGGTAAAATTGAATCGCACAATGGCGATTGCTCTGGAAATTCGATGCATGTGCGGTAAAATTCCCACAATCATCGCACCTTAACTACAAAGTAGGGTGGTGGTTCGCGATTGGGGATTGGTGTAACGGTAGCACGACTGACTCTGACTCAGTTAGTCTAGGTTCGAATCCTAGATCCCCAACTTGAGTGCGAACGAATGCAACCCTGTGCTGAACAGCGCCGACCTCTTTCATTTCAAGGGGTTGCGTCGCAAAGTTAGACGTTTCGCCAACAATGCCAGAAGTGTACATCAGTGCAAACGGATGCAGTGGAATGTCTCCTGTCACTACGCCCGGCACTACACTTTTCTTCACAATCACACCATCAGTATCGGTCAGCGTCGAGGTAGGGATCTGTGTTTCAGGAACCCGATTTGCTTTGGTTCTCGATACCGTGATTGCAGTATCGGGAACCAAAGCAGGGAGCTTATCCACGGCCCCTTGTAGGTCATGCAATCTGCGATGCGTATATCGAGCGGTTAGCAGTGGTGTTGAGTGACCTGCCAGTTCTTGAGCCGTTCTCAGCTCGACTGATGCCGATTCTGTGACGGTCATGCAGCAGGTGCGAGCGTGGTGAGCAAGAGTTCCCGCACGGGCTCCGGGAGTTGTTCAAGACCCATGGTTTGACCGGCCTGTGGCAAAAGGGACTCGGCCCACAGCCACCGACGC
>JBGSLF010000073.1:0-11915 GCA_041740855.1 Gemmata sp. | reverse complement strand
TGCCAGTGGTGCCTGCGATTCCGGCTGTGGAACGCCCGACGGCACCCCCAACTGCGTTCGCCACGCCCAACGAGCCACCGCCACCCGCACGGCTTCCTCAGCCCGCACCCTTGCCTGAACCGGCGACACCACCGGCACTGTCGCAGTTGCCGCCACCCACGCGCCTACCGGCCGACACCGCACCGGCGACACCCGACAAGTACATCGTGCTGAAGGGAGACAAACTCGCGGAAGGGGTTGTCGCGGTCACGGATGGGCAAGCGGTGATCCGGCGAGGTTCATTCGAGCGAATCGTTCCGAAGGACGATGTGCTCTTCGTCGCCGAGACAAAAGATGATGTGCGTCGGTTCATGCTTGCCAAAGTGAAAGCGGACGATCCGGCCGCGCGCCTTGCTTTGGCCCGCTGGTGCATGTTTACCGGTTTGCGTGAACAGGCTCTGGCTGAAGCAAAGGAAGTGCTGCAACTTCAGCCCAAGAACGCCGTCGCGGCGGAATTGTCCCGATCGCTGGAGCAATCTTTGCAACAGTTCCCGGAAGGCCAGATCACGCAAGTGGTGGCCGCGAGGCCTGCCGGTGCCGCAATGGAAACTGTTGAAGCCGAGATCAATGTGACTCCCGAAGGAGCGACCACGTTCTCGGCTCGTGCTCAACCGGTGCTCGCGAACCAGTGCATGGAATGCCATTCGCGAGCCGATTACCACGGAGCGTTCAAGCTAATCCGCGTGACCGGATTCGAGGTGGGTCCGCAATCGACCAAGTCGAACTTGCGTGCGACCGTGGCGCAACTTAACCCGAACGATCCGATCAATAGTCCGCTGTTGAGCAAGGCGTTGACCACCCACGGCGGCATGCGGCAACCGGCATTCGCGAACCGGCATTCGGCGGGTTATCGCGCACTGGAAGCCTGGGTCGCGCTCGCGGTGAAACCTCCGGTCCGGCCGATGATCGCACCCACGCCGCCAGTGCTGCCCATGACTCCGCCCGCCGCACTCGTAATGCCCGAAACACCTACGCCCATAGCGAAGCCAGCCACACCCGCGCCTGTGCTTCCGCCCGTGGAAGTGGAACCGATCCCTGTCATTCCGCCCGGTGCCGCGTTGCCATCTGCGCCATCTGCCCCGCGGATTCCGGTTGCCGATGAGCCAACGATTCCACTGATTCCGCAAGCTCCAACCCAACCCGAACTGACAATTCCGGTGGTGCTGCCGACCCCCGCGAGCATGCCGCAAAATGAGCGTGTTCCGCAGGCTCCGCTGCCACAGGCGATCCCGGCCATTCCGGAAGTGTCGTCGCTGCCGAAGTTGCCCGCACTTCCGGCGTCGCCCGTCTCACCGATGGCACCGATGGCACCCAAGACAGGCGACGTGCAACCGGCCAGCGCTTTCGGTTCGGAAGCACCGCCCAAGCCGCCGCCCCCCGCCGGGCCAACCGGAGGCGATGAGTTCGATCCGGCGATGTTCAACAAGGCGAAGTAAGCGGCAATCGTGCGACTGCAATGAGAAGTAAAAAGCCGATCGGCCGCGAAGCACTTGCACACTTCGCGGCCGATCGGCTTTTTTCATTGAGGCGTGGCCCGATGGTTCAGCGGCCGCCACCCATCTTGCTGCCAATCGTGGCATGAACTTCCGCCGAGGCCCGCACAATAATCGACATGCTCGGGAAGTGGAACGTGACGGAACACGGCCCACCGCGTTCTTTCCAGCAGAGCGGATCGATGGAAGTGGTGATCGCCTTCACGATGGTATCGACGTTGGTCATGGTCTGCTGGAAGTCCACGTATGGCCCCCATGTGAGCGCACCGGCGAACGGCCCCACGCCCTGCACCACGTCGCCGAGATAATAGACTCGCGTGGTGAGCATGTTCTTGGCCTTCTCCACATCCGTGACCTGAATCACCTGATCCTTGATCACAAACGTTAGCCCTTGCGAAGCGAGCACCTGTCGCAGCACCGTGCGGGCCGATACGCCGTTGGCTTGCAGGTTCACGCCCTTTCGCAGATCGATTCCCAGGTCTTCAATCGCTCTCTTATCGAGAAACAATTTCTGATCAAATTCGTTCGAAAGATCCTGCAGCGCTTCATCAAGTGGGCGGCCATTCCAGTTCACGTTCACCGGCTTGTTCAGCGCTTCGATAATCTTCTTCTCGGCGTCGGTGAGTTCCACCGTCTTCAATCGGCGGGCGGTCTTCTCTTTCCAATCGGCGGGGAACTCGACATCGCCCTTGGCTGGTAAGGATGAACGCATCACGTCGTTCATCGCAACGACGATCCGCTTCTGTTGCAGATTCGCGAAGTCGATGGACTCTTGCACTCGCCCACCGAATGCGTCCTGTTCCTGCAGGCGAATGATCGAGGGATTGTTGGGGTACGACTTCGCGAGCCGGGCCAACTCTTGTTCGGCCTGCGGGTTCAGACCCGATTGCTTGTATTTGGCGTAGCGATCCACGCCTTCTTTCACATCGCGAAGTTCGGCGGTGTAGCTTTCGAACGCGGTCTTGCGATCGTTGCGAACGGCGGTGCCCACGGGATCGGGCTTAACGGCGGGGTTGGTCAGCGGTCGCCCTTCGATGACCGCGATCTTGCGGGTAATCGCATCGGTCAAACTGCGGCGTGCGTCGCCACTCACGACCGGGGAAAGATCGATGACGTTCACCTGAATCGCCTTCAAGCCCTGCACGGCCTTCACCGGATTGGTGCGGGCTTGCCGGTCGGCGTCGGCCAATGCGTTGAGAACCTCGGCTTCGGCTTTCTGGTCGGCAATCTGCTGGCGGGCGCGAGCTTCGGCCAGCGGATCGAGTGGCGGCAACCGCGGCGGTTGTGCAATAACGAACGCCAACGGAAGGCCCATGAAGGCGAACGCCAGCAGGGCGATGGTTCCCGAACGGTGCATGGCCTACTCCTTCGCCGTGTGCGGACGTGGTTCCACCCTTCTAACGTACCCGCCCGCCACGGCGTTTGCCAAGTTCAGCCACCGGTTCCGCCCGACCAACGTCTGGCAGAACCCGCGCAACTGGCGCGGGCGCTCTGTTCGTCACACCTTCGATGATACCTTCGGTGTTTCTGCGTCATCCACCGATTGCTTCCGGCTGCCAATGTATACCAGCAATGCGGAGAGCATGCCGAACATGATTACCGAAGCGATCTGTGCCCACTTGGCCGCATCGGGATCCCATTCCGCGATGCCGGTTTCCGGGTTCACTTCGCCAAAGAACCGAAGCCCAAGGTTCGTGATGCGAACCAGATCGTCCGAGAAGGCGAAGAAGGCGACGATCAATCCGCACAGCGTTCCGCCGGCGATGTAGCCACTGGCCAGAAGCACACCGGGGCTTGTCTCTGCTTCGGCATCGGATATCGGTTTGCCGCGCAGGCGATCCGCGATAAGTCGCAGCAAGCCGCCGATGAAGATCGGCACGGTCGAACCAAGCGGGATATACATTCCCACTGCGAAGGGAAGCGCCGTCACGCCCATGAGTTCCACCGCAATCGCGATGAGCGCACCCAGCGCCACCAAGCCCCATTCCAGCGTGCCGCCCAGAATCCCTTGAATGATATTGCTGAACAGGTGCGGTTGCGGGGCCGTGAAGCGTGCGGGGGCCGGGTTGCCATCGTCCATCGTGCGAGATTCTTGCGAGATGGGTGTATCGGTCTTGTAGCGAATGGTGCCATCTTCACTCACGAGATAACGGCCGGGCCGCACCTCCGGAAGCCCGCGGGCTTCATCGGCCGGGTAATCGCCACGACGCACATGAACCACACGATAATCATTCGCATCCGAAGCATGCGGCTTGCCCACCCGCGTCAGTGGCGCATCCGGCGGAACCGTTAGTTTGCGATCGGGAAGGTTCTTCGTGGTGTAATGCGTGCCGGCCGCATTGAGTGCCAGCATGGTAAGCCCGATGACCAGCGCGGAAGTGAGCGCGCCCACGAGAATGGCCCACTGTTGTTTGGAAGGCGTGCCACCCACGAGAAAGCCTGTCTTCAAGTCTTGCGATGTGGTGCCGCCGTTGCTCGACGCGATACAGACCACGGCCGCAATCGTCAGAGCCGTGAGCATCGCCCCTGGCCCAATTCGGCCCAACGCCAGGAAAATCAAGCACACGAGCAACAGCGTGGCGATCGTCATTCCGGAGATCGGGTTCGATGAACTTCCCACTTCGCCCGTGAGCCGACTAGAAACGGTCACGAACAAGAAACCGAATAGCAGAATGAGTGTGGCGGCGAGAAAGCCATTGAAGCTGAGGCCAAGCCCCAGTTGCGGAACCGCCGCGAGCGCGAACACCAGTGCGAGGCTACCGAAGAGCACGAAGGTCATGGGCATGTCGCGTTCGGTGCGCGGAATCACGCGGCGATTGTTGCCGTTCGCGCGGGTTTCGCGCAGATCGCGCAGGCCGCCGGTGATCGAGCCGAAGATGAGCGGGAGCGCGCGAAACATCGCAATGATGCCACCGGCCGCGACCGCGCCGGCCCCGATATAGCGGAGATATGTGCGGCCGATTTGCCCCGGCGACATATTCCGGATCAACCCCGAGTTGGTTCCATCACGCGGTTCATCGGCGGCCCACACCGCGGGCGAAATCGGCTCGTTCACCTTCTCGCCAAACGTGGCAATCGCCGGGCCAAGCACGAAGTACGACACCACCGCTCCGGCCATCATGAGGCAAGCAATGCGCGGGCCAATCAGGAAGCCCACGCCGAGCAACTCAGGGACGAATTCACCAGACGCCTGCGCGCCTTTGAGGCCCGTGCGTGTGCCATCGGCCGCGACTTGCGAAAGCTGCACGGATGGCTCCGTGGCCCAGAGTTTCGCCGCTGCGGTGAAGAGTTTATGCACGAACGCCACGCCGAAACCGATGAACACCATCTTCGCCGTCGCCCCGCCCTTCTCGCCCGCAAGCAAGACTTCGGCGCACGCGGTTCCTTCGGGGTAAGGGAGTTTTCCGTGCTGCTTCACGATGAACGCACGCCGCAACGGAATCATCATCAAGATGCCAAGAATCGCGCCGAGAACGGACACAGTCATGACGCGAACCGGGTCCATCTCGAAGCCGAGCAAGAGCAGCGCCGGCATGGTGACGCCCACACCGAAGGCGATGCTTTCGCCCGCGCTGCCGGTGGTCTGAACGATGTTGTTTTCGAGGATGGTGGTTTTGCGAATGCCGAACACATTCGAGAACGCACGGAACAGCGTGATCGAGAGCACCGCGATGGGCACCGACGCCGACACCGTGAGGCCGACCTTCAAGACCAGATACAGCGACGACGCACCGAAGATAATGCCCAGCACCGCCCCGGCGAGCACAGCGGGCCAGGTGAACTCCGGTGGCGATTCCGACGCCGGAATGAACGGTTGGTGCGTCTCGGCTTCGGGCACCGCGATCTTGGCGGGCGTCTCGGCTTTCGGATCCGACATGGAGCAACTCGGTTCAGTAAGGTTCCAGAACCAATAGAATCATCGGCCTTTGGACGGAATGCAAGGGCCGAACGTGTGGCACTTTCCGCGTGCATTTCCACCGCGGGCATGGTTCGATGACGCGAACGCCCACACTGCGGCGTTGTTACCCCCACGGAGATTCTTCATGCGCATGCAATCGCTATTCGCCGGTTCCGCACTCGTCACGCTGCTCGCCGTCCTGGTCGCCGAGGTCCGCGCTCAAGACGAACCACCGGTGGTGACGCTGATTAAATCGAAGGTGAAGGATGAGAAAAAGCCATTCGCGCTGTTGGTGGAATTCAAAGTGAAGGCGGGGAAGGAAAAGGACTTCGAGGCCGCGTTTGTGCCATGCTTGAAGGCCACACGCATGGAACCTGGTTGCGTGGCTTACTACCTCAACCGCGACCCCGATCATCCCGAGATCTACACCATGTATGAGCAGTTCAAGGGGATCGCTGGGATTCAGGAACACATGAAGCAGAAGCACACCGAGACGCTGCTATCAACCGTGGTGCCAATGTGCGAAGGCGAGCCGAAGATCAAGGTGCTACTGATTCCCGAGTGACAGTGGCGTGTCACCCCAGGGTCGCGTGTGCGCACCCTGGGGTGATGCGATCACTTACTTCGGCGGTTCATCGAAGCCGTGCTGTTTGCGATGGAACGGGCCATCGAAATCGATGGTCGATTTGAACCGCTCGTGCCGACCATCGCCTGCGTGCGGTTTCACCTTCGCGAGCAACTTCTCCAATTCTTCGGCTTCGAATGGTTTGAAGTTGCGGGCCACCGCGACATTCTTCTTCAACTCGTCCATCGAAATCATGCCACTAACCACCGTCGCTACATCGCGCGACAGGGCGAATCGCAGGCATTCCGCAGCCGTTGCCACGCCTTCCTTCACGAGTTTGCCTTGCCCACCACCGAGCGACTTCATGCCGATCACGCCCGTGCCATGCTTCTTGGCGGCGGGGATCAACTCCTTGGCGAAGCTGCGATAAAAGTGATCGCAAACATTGATCGGGCATTGCACGGTGTCCCACTTGTGCACGGGCAACATCTTCAAGTGAATGTGCGGCGACTTGTGGCCCGTGAACCCGACGAATCGCACTTTCCCTTCCTTCTGCATCTTGAGTAACTCGGCAAGCCCGCCCTGCTCCACCACCCATTCCGGGTCGTTGTCCCAGTTGATTTCATGCATCTGCATCAGATCGATGACATCGGTCTGGAGCCGCTTCAGGCTTTGGTCGATCTGTTGCCGCACACCCTTGGCATCGCGGGCACACACTTTGGTCATCAGGAAACACTTCTTGCGCCACTTCCCGCCATCTGCGGCGAGTGCCTTTCCCATGATCTCTTCGCTACCGCCATCGTGGTAATCCCAGCAATTGTCGAAGAAGGTGACACCTTCATCGAGCGCGGCGTGCATGATCTTGACGGCTTCGTCCTTGTCCTTGATGTCGCCGATGTGCCAACCGCCCAGGCACAGGCTCGAAACGTTCACGCCGGTCTTGCCCAGCGGGCGAGTGGGAACACCTTCGCCGGGTTTCGGTTCCTGGCTCGATGCCGAATGCGCGAGCGTAACGGCCGCTGTGGCCGCGACACCGCTTTGCAGAAACTCGCGACGCGTTTCATTCGCAGGAGGATCGAGGGGGAGATCGCTCATGAGATGCTCCATCGAGTGGGGAAAGGACGATCAGCGAGTCTCAGCATACCGCGCGGTCCATCGCGGTGAAACGAAACACCGTCGCTTCGCGATCTTCTTTCTTCGGGCGAGCCGCCGTCGGTCACGACGCGGGTTAGCGTATAGCGCGCTTCTCGGCGGCTCTGAGCATTTCGGCCGCTTCTTTGAAGGTCGTTTCACTTCGCGATTCGCCGCGAAGCATCATCGCGAGTTCTTCGATGCGTGCTTCGTCGGTTATGAGCGGCGTAATGGCGGTGGCGGTGCGGCGGGCTGTCGTGGCTTTGCGAATGGTCCACTGATGCGCCGCGTAACTGGCGACCTGCGGAAGGTGCGTGACACAGAGTACCTGATGCGATTTGCCCAGTGCGGAAAGTTTGTGCCCGAGCACATCGCCCAAGCGTCCGCCGACGTTCGCATCGATCTCATCGAACACCACAAGCGTGCGAACCGGATCGTGAGCGGCCAGCACCGTCTTGAGCGCCAGCATGGTGCGCGACAACTCGCCGCCGCTCGCCACCTTCCGCAGTGGTCGCGATGGCTCGCCGGGGTTCGCGGTGAGCATCAGTTCGAGTTGATCGATGCCACTGGCGGGCACATCGCCGGCGGTCGGATCGTCGGGCAGTTCGGCCACATCGATCACCGCATCGAGCCGAGCGGTTGGCATGCCCAGATCTGCGAGATGTTTTTGCGCATCGCTCGCGAGCTTCTTCGCAACCTTTCCGCGTGCGGTGCTCAGGGCGAGCGCGGCTTTGCGAAGATCGTTCCAGGCGGTTTGCAGTTCGTCGCCGATCCCTGCGAGGTCGTCTTCCTGTTGTTGCAGATCGCTTTCTTTCGCGTCGAGTGTGTTGCGATACTCGATCAACTCATCTGGCGTTTTGCCATAACGTGTCTGAAGTTTCTTCAAGAATGCGGCGCGATTCTCGATCTCTTCCAGGCGATCGGGGTCGGCCTCGAATCGCTCGGCGAGATCGCGGCAGGTGTCGGCGAGGTCGTCCACTTCGGGCCGCAGGTTTTCGAGCCGCTGCCGCACTTCCTGCAACTTCTCGTCCAGCGCCGCCCAGCGGTTCGCTTCTTTGAGTAAGCGGCCAATCACTTCACTCACAGCACCATCGTTATCCGAAAGGCAAGCCGCAACGGTGCCGGTGAACTGCGCCAGGCTCTGGGCATGCACCAGCGTGTCGCGTTCCTTGAGAATCGCGGGCAACTCGTTGGCTTGCAACTTGGCGTTATCGAGGTCTTCGCGTTCGAAGCGCACCAGCGAAAGCTCGCGCTGGCGGTTGGCTCGCGCTTCGGAGAGTTCCTTGAACCGGCGACGCAAGCCACGCACGGTTTCGGCGGCCACATCGTATTTCTTCCGCGGTTCGCCCAGCCGGCCGAAGGCGTCGAGCAGTTCCAGTTGATACGCGGGCTGTAGCAGCGAATAGCTTTCACGTTGGCCATGCACATCGACCAGCATCTCGCCGATGCGCTTGAGTGTAGAGACGGCCACGGGCATATCGTTGATGAGGGCGGAACTGCGGCCGGAACGGCTCAGGCGGCGAGTGAGAATGAGATCGTCGCCGTCGAGCGGGGCTTGCAGGATCGCGGCGGCCACGGCCCGTTGTTCCGGGCGAGTGAGTTCGAAGCGGCCGGTTACGCGGAGTTCATCGGCCCCGGTGCGAATGAGTTCGGCGTTGCCGCGTTCGCCCAGCAGCAAGCCCAGCGCGCCCAACAGCAGCGACTTCCCCGCACCGGTCTCGCCGGTCCAGGCGCAGAAGCCCGGGTGCAACTCCACGCGCACATCTTCGATCAGGGCGAGGTTCTGGACGGCGAGTTCACGCAACATACGGGCATCGTACGCCTCGGGTTGGTCGCAGAGAAGGTGAGTCGGCCCGCACGACGCGGAACCGGCTTGCGGGCGGGTCACCTTGCAGAAACTCGCAGGCGCACCGCGAGGACGTAAAGCGCGGCCGCCGTTCACACCGAAGCAAGTGCGTCCTGCATGGCTTTCGCTGTGGGATATCGTTCATCGGGTTGCGTATGTAACGCCTGCTGCACCACGTTTCGCACACCTGTAGGCACTTCAGACGGCAATGGTACGAATGATCCTCGATTGATCGCTAGCAGGATATCCGCCGCAGAACCACCGGGAAACGGTCGGCGACCGGCGAGCAGTTCATAGAGAATCACGCCCACGGACCAGATATCGGTTGTCTCGGCTCGCGCGCCGGTCCAGGCTTCCGGAGCCATATACGCGGGCGTGCCACCGACACTGTGGCTGTGCGATTGCTCTGCGGAAAGCGTTTCTGCCAGTGCGCGAGCCAAGCCGAAATCTGCGATGCGCGGAATGCCACCTTCGAGCAACACATTCGCGGGCTTCAAATCGCGGTGAACGAGGCGGCGTGAGTGAAGGTGAACGAGTCCGGCCAAAATGCCCGATGCGATGCGTGTGGCATCCGCAAGTGAAGGCACCCGCCCACTGTGCCCTTTCAGCCATTCGGCCAACGATCCTTCTGCTACATATGGGCTAACAATCACGAGTCGCCCATCGTAGCTATCCGCTTCGATCACGGGCAGCACGTTGGGATGCCCGGATGCCTGCACCCAGACCATCGCTTCCCGGCGAATCGCGTCCGCCACACTTGGGCCAGACGCATGCGGAAACTTCAGGGCGAACTGCGTGGTCGCCAAACTGGTGCGGCGTTCGCCGAGCCAAACCGCGCCGAACGCTCCCTCGCCGAGTTGGCGAACCAGATTATAAGGGCCAACGCTATCGCCAGACTGCGGCTCATTCGGCGCGAAACGATTGAGCGGTTCGGAAACCGTTGGCGTATACGGTGCGGTTTCCCGCCAGGGTTCGAACAAGCTCGTCTTGTGTCTGCGCACCAGTGAAACAATGCGATCGATTGTTTCGTATTCGTAAATCTTGACCGGATGAACGCGATCGAGATGTCGCAAGAGAAACGGCAGATGCTTGGTGTCGCGAACGAAGTAAACCGCTTTCATCCCCATGGCCAATGCGTAACCCGCTTCAACCAGTACGCTCGACACCACTCGCTCCGGGTACACCATGAGCAGATAGCGCGAATTCTTGAGCGTTTCGATGTCGCGCACAACGGAGTATGCGGGGTCGTCGAATTGGTCCGGCGATTCCACATCGCGACCGGCGAAGAACACGGATAGGCCACACTCTTCGAGCGCGGCTAACAGCGTCATCATTTCGGCCCGAAACGATCGGTACTTGTCGGCCGTGCGGAAGCCAGCCATCGGGGCGGAGAGGAACACATCGAATATCGGAAACGTGGGTGTCGTCATGGCGTTCCTCCGGTGGCACTGATCGTACCATTCGGAGGAACCCCTTCCCACATGTTCATTCACAAGTGAATCGCAACAACGAAACCGAGATGCGAATTATTGCCCGGTGTATTCCGTGGCATTGAGAGACAGAAAGCCAAGCGAGAACTGCGCTTTCGCGGCTTCCCACGCGGTTGCCGGAAACGGGGCGACCGAAGCCACATCGACGGGTCGGCGAGTCTCGGTGTGGCCATCGGCAAACGCTACATTCGCAGTGCCGCCAAAGCGGAAGTGGCCCGCGTTCACGCCAAATGCGTTGAACGCCTGCGTGCCACCATACGGGCTTACTTCGTGCGGAGAACCGAAGCTATCCGTCACTTCCTGGAGCGTGCCGTTGGGGTTGAGTTGCACTTGCTCGGTGAACAGGAACACCTGGCTCGTGGGAATCGTGCCCAGCTTGCGCCCCGCGACGTTGCGACTGTAAGCATACCCGCGCGAAAGCCCGCCCACCGTGGCCGTGATGGGATAGCCTTCCACTGCGGGGCACTTCGCCACGGCGGTGTTGTTCTCGTAGAAGTTCGTGAGAATGCCGCCCGCCGCATCGGTCTTCACGGGTAGATAGGTGCTGCTGCTATAAGTGACGAGGCCATACCAGTACTGAACCGAGTATGTGGGGTTGCCAGCCAGATACACCGATGCCGGCGGCAGCGAACTGAAGTTATCGTGATAGTTGTGTGCGGCGAGAGCCAACTGGCGAAGGTTATTCGCACCGCGGATGCGATTGGCGGCCGTGCGGACTTTCTGAACGGCGGGCAGCAATAGCCCGATCAGAATGGCGATGATGGCGATGACCACCAACAATTCGATGAGTGTAAAGGCACGAATACGGGGAGATGCTCGCCCCGCATGAGGACAACTGCGAACCATGGGAATGCGCTCCTGCCCGCCGGGTCGGGCGGGTGAATCGGGGGGCGGAAACCCAGGAGCAGAACGGGGCGGTGGCTGCGCACGCAGCACAAGACAAGATCCGGCCCGTCCGGCGGCCTGGGTCCGAGGCCCCGAACAACATGCGAGCAACCGCAAGCGCGGCCAATCGCGATAACCCGATGGGCAGGTCTTCTGGCTCTTGGCTCTTCACGGCCCGGTTCGCCTTCCCGCGACAATTCGCAGTGGCATGTGAACCGGTCCTGGCCAAACACAGCAGCGGCCCTGCGCCGGAATCGCACCGGCTTCCCTCTTCGGCTTGTGAGGCAATTCGCCCCGCAAACACCCATCGGTGCACTCAACTTAGTAGTCTTGGTTCATCGAAGCAACAACAAGTGGGTTATCGAGAAGTTAGACGCCCATGAAGTAAGCCGCGATTCCTCGGGCGGATACGCGGTTTCTCATTATTGCTTAACTCGACTGATGCCGATTTTGGTCGTCGGCCGAGTCGGGTTTGTGCGAAAACAAGGGGATTTCGCAACATTGCGATCTCCGGGCGGGAGGGTGGGGTGTCCAAAAAACTCCGCCACCCCAGCGGAATCGCTTGGAA
>JBGSLF010000072.1:0-43517 GCA_041740855.1 Gemmata sp. | reverse complement strand
CGGCTGGTGGCGAGGGCGAAGCGGAAGCCGCCGAGGCGGGCGAAGAAGCAGACACCGTTGAGGCGGTCGATGCGGAAGACGAACTCACAGAAGAAGTGATTGAAGTGGAAATTGAATACGCCGGGACCGATTCGGAAGAAGCCGAAGACGCAGGCGGCGAACTGCTGCGTGAACTGATCGCAAACTGGAATGTGCCTTCTTGGGACGATATTGTGACCGGTCTTCACCGACCGTAACTAGCAATTGATACTAAGCTTCAACAGTGAACGAGGATCTCCATTCCTCGTTTCCCGCGTCCATTTCCATGAGGCACGCCCATGGCTGATGCAATGATCGATGTGATTGATAGCGACGAGCTACCGCTCGTTGTGGAACTTCACAACCAGATATTCCGCCCCGCTCAGGGCGTTGATTCATTCGGGCGACGCTATCAAGGCCGCCATAACGTGCTGCAACTTGTCGCACGCGTGAAGGAACAACCGGCCGGGTTCTTCCTCGGATACGAACAAGATCCCGAAGCGTTCTTCGGGTGGTTCTGCGGCGTGGTCTCCGAGTTTCGCCGCACCGGAATTGGCTCGCAACTCATGCAGGCGGCCCAGAGTTGGGCGGCGGAGAACGGCTACGAGCGCTTCACATTGGAGTGCCGCAACTCACACCGGCCGATGATGCATCTCGCGCTCGAACTTGGCTACGATGTTGTGGGAACGCGGCGCGACACCGATAACGGCGGCGATGTGGTTCTCTTCGAGAAGCCACTGACTGGCCACTGATGCCGCACGGAAAACCCGGCCCCTTACGGGGGCACGGCTCGCCAATATGCGCGGTCGCAATCAAGTCGGAGCGAGTTCCAGGAAGTTCCGTAAGATCTTCGGCCCTTCCACCGTCAAGAAGCTCTCGGGGTGGAATTGAACCCCGTGCAGCGGCCACGATTTGTGCCGCACGCCCATAATCTCGCCTTCGTCGGTCCACCCGGTCACCTCGAAATCCGGGTTGTTCCACGTCTCTTTCTTGATAACCAGCGAATGGTATCGGGTGGCATCGAACGGGTTGGATAGCCCCGCGAACACGCCCTTGCCATCGTGGTAAATCGGCGACACTTTCCCGTGCATGATGCGATAATTGCGAATCACTTCGCCGCCAAAACTATGCCCGATGCACTGATGGCCCAAACACACACCGAAGAGCGGCGTTGTGGGGGCGAAGTGCTTGAGAACATCGTTGCAGATGCCCGCTTCCTTTGGCGTGCACGGGCCAGGCGACAGAATAATGTGCGTTGGCTTCAGTGCTGCGATCTCTTCCAGAGTGATCTGATCGTTGCGGACCACTTTCATGGGCAACGCGGAATCCAACTCCCCGAACCGCTGCACGAGGTTGTAAGTGAAAGAGTCGTAGTTATCGATCAGGAGGATCATCGCTCGTGTGGTGTAAGTGGGGTGACTGTGAGAGTGGTGGTTCCGCGTGCGTGTTCCGTATGTGGGTTCCGATTGTCTGCGAAAGCCGAAACACGCGACGCACATCTTTAGCTTTGATATCAGCTTTGTCGTCCGGGCAACTTTTGGGCACTGTTGGCAGTGGGATCGTATTTCCCTTTCGCATCGTCGTGCGGCACGAGTTCCAGATACTCGGCCGATGCCGGGATGTCGTACCACGCACCATCTGCGAAATCGACCAGTGCTTTGCCGCCGTAGTTCACTGTGATCACGCGGCCGATTTTCCCTGCGAATCGCTCGTATTGCGGCAAGCCCGGCTTCACGCGGACGAATTGATCCGTCCACACTCGCTTCAATTCTTCGGCTTCGGCAAATGAAGGGAATAGCATGGGATTGCTTCTTGGTGCGGCTTTGCCGTTAAGAATTCCGGAACGCTTTCTGCGATCGTGCGGGCGGGTCGATATCAATCGCCTTCACGAAGCGGCACGCATCGGCCGCGCCCCATTCGCGATCCATGCCCGGATCGTGCCAGTCCACGGATAGCGGCCCCTCGTAACCAATCGCGTTAAGCGTTCGGATAATGTTGGGCCAATCGATTCCGCCATGCCCGGGCGAACGGAACTGCCAGCCCGCCCGCGGATCGCCGCTTGGCCAGTAACCCGCCAAGATTCCGGCCCGCCCATTGAGCGTTAACTGGGCATCCTTCACATGGACATGATAGATCCGATCCGGGAATCGCCGTAGGAATTCGATCGGATCGACGCCTTGCCAGTGGAGATGGCTCGGGTCGAAGGTAAAGCCAAATTCCTCGCGGCCATCGAGTACGTCGAGCACCACCTCGGCGGAATACAGATCGAACGCGAACTGGCCGGGGTGAACCTCGCAGGCGAAGCGTACGCCGCAATCGCGGGCGGCATCGAGAATGGGGTGCCACTGGCTGGCGAATTGTTTCAGTGCATCGGTAATCGCTTCGGGTCGCAGTGCCGGGTAGCCCGCCACGTGGCCCCAAATGGGCGAACCGGTGAACCCACTCACAACCGCGGTGCCCAGGCGTTCGGCGAGCCGGAACGTGGCCATCATCTCTTCGGCCGCACGCTGCTGAACGCCCGCTGGGTTCCCATCGCCCCACACATAATCCGGAAGCAATCCTTGATGTCGGCGATCGATGTTATCGCAGACGGCTTGGCCCACTTTGTGATTCGCAATCACCGGAACTTGCAGATCGTGGCGTGCGAGGAGATCGAGCCGGGCGGGGCCATAAGCGTCGTCGCTGAGCGCTCGTTGAGCTTCGAGATGATCGCCCCAACAACACAACTCGAAACCAGCATAGCCCCAGTCGGCGGCTTTGGCGGAGAGCGTTTCCAGGGGCAAATCGGCCCACGGGCCGCTGAAGAGCAACACGGGGCGAGGCATGATATCACCATCCCTGTGAAAAGTGGGCCGAGAGTGCGAGCAAATCAACGGTGTTATCCTGCTTACTCACACTCTCGACACACCGGGAAACCTTACCCCATCGGACCGTCATCATCCTCGTCCGATCGCTTCGGTTCGTCCCGCTTCGGCTCATCCCGCTTCGGTTCGTTCCACTTCGGCTCGTCCTTCGCCTTGGGCGGTTCCGATGGCGGGAACGGAATCGTCGCGGGCGGTGGCACCGGTGGCGGAACCACTGGAGGCACCACAGGCGGAACGACTATGGTTGGCGGCACCACCGGCGGCGGCGGAACCACCGGAGGCACCACGGGCGGTGCCGGGCGTGGCGCTTCCGGCGAGGGCACAATCACAGGTAGCGAGGTTGGCGATCCTGTGGCGGGTGTGCCCACGGTGCCCGGTGCGATCTTCGGCGGCGCGAGCGGCGCTTCGAGTTGCTCGTCTTCCGTATACACCTCATCGAGTTCCGCTTCATCCACATTCTTCCTCATCAGGAAGTAAATCATGGTCGCGGCCGACCAGAAGAAGCTATAGCTGAACCCGAGCATCATGAGGAACATGAGCGTGAGCCAGAAGCAAACGATTCCCGCGGCCCACGAGTTGTACGCATAGAACCCCGAACGCGCCTGGGTGTATGCAGCGGAATCGACCGGGTGATAGCGGAAGACCTGGCGATCCGGGCTTCCTTCCGGCCGTTCCCACGCCCCTTGAACCGCATACGGGCTTTCCTTGGTCAACAACTCTTTCCAGCCGAACGATTCGGGTGCGTAGATAAACAGATACTCGGGCTTTCGCTCGGTCCACACCGTGCTGGCCGTCAGGCTAACCGCCCACTTGCCGACGTACACGGTGAGCGATGCGAAAAACAGCACGAAGAGCGTGACGGCAGCGCCGTAGACAATCGCCACCAGCCAGTACCAAATGTATTGCCAGGGGGATTGGAACACGTAGTTGATCGATCGGCTCAGCGCATCGAATGTATCGCTCTGATCGCCTTCCGCACTGAGCGTGGGATACATCAGCGGGTAGCCAACCAGGCCAACCAGAAACACGGCCATTACCGCGCCGCCCGCGATGATGATGGGCAACCCGAAGCCATACACGAAGATGTCGCCAACAAAGGGAATTAGCCCCACGAGGCCGAACAGAGCCAACCCGAGGGCGCAAGCCGCGATGATGATGAGCGGCACCAGCGGAGCGCCGATGTACGCAGAATAGCGGCGACGCACAAATCGAATCGCCTGGCCAAGCGAGATCGGCCCCTTATTGGCCAACTGAATCGCCGCGAGCCGGGTAATGATGCCGCCGGCAAACGCCCAAACGGCGATGTTCGAGAGAATGATCAGGAACAGGTAAACGCGGGTTAGTGGGCTAATTCCAGGCGAGATGACCTTCGCCACGGGGATGAGCAACTTAACGAGTGGTTCCACCAGCACAGGCACCGAACCCGAGAGGAACCCGGAAACTGCGGCGGAGCGATCTGCGGCCGAGCCGCTAAGCAGATCGGTCATGAAGAGAAACGGGTTAGGCCCGCGATATTCATACCACGGGAGCGTTCGCAAGCGGCCACCAGGGCCGGCCAACGCATCGAGTTGCTTCCATTGCTCGCGATCGTTCTGGAATCGCTCGCTGGCAATTCGGGTGAAGTCGGCGTCGGTGTAGTTGGTTCCGTCGGCTTTCTTTTCTTCGCCGAGTTCGAGTTGAATCGTGCGATTCTCGTATCGCGGTTCGCTGGCGTCCGGTGCCTTGTAGTAGAAGATCACGGACAGCAGCCACCAGAGAAACGACATCGCCAGGATGCCGGCGGCAGCGACGAGCAACTTACGCGGGTCCAGTGCGATCTGGAAACAGCGGAAGATGTTTGTCCAAAGCGGGGGGCGGTCGCCGATTGCGGCGGTGGGGGCGCGGCCGTCGGCCATGCTGACTCCTCGGTCTGTGTGGTTACCCAAGATGGTGTACAGCTTCCTGCATGTATCAGCCCGCCCTGGGTTGGGCAGATTATACCCACACTCGAAGGCGTGGCAATCGGGGCGAGAACGAGCGCCCACACACGGGTGATACACCATCCGCGAATGATGCCAAATAGTGGTTATACGACATGTTAAGAAGCTAGAGATGAATGGCAGGCTCTCTGCACACAACCGGCGTCACAAACTGATCGCGTTCTTGGCGATTGATTAAGGTGTGATCGCATCGTTACATCGAAGACGCATGAGCACCCAACAGGCCTGCCCGGTCGGCTTCACATGCGTGTGTGAAGCCAACCGGGTACGCTGATCTTGGGGATTCAGAGCGGGTCGTCCGCCGGCGAGGTTTAGAAGAAGAAGCCAACCCCAACGTTGAACCCATGCAGCAACCGGAACGCTTTGACTCGATACTCGGGAGCGATGTTCCCGAAGTCGAAGCCGACCGGATCGATCATGTACGTGGTGTTGTAGAACGAGAGAGCCTGATACCCGATTCGCATCTGCACGCCTTCAACCGGGTACCACCACAGATTGATCGCCGCGTTGGCGTTCGGCACGAGCCGGAACTCTTCCTGGCCCCACTTCGACTGAACCGTTTCGTCGCCCAGCTTATACTTCGCTCGCATCTTCACCACATCCATGAGCACGCCGCCGGTGAGATCGAGGCTCAGCGAGAACTGATTGGCGACAAAGATCTCATGCCCACACCCAACGAACGGCCCATACATGCGTTGAGAGAGTGTGTTGGTGTAGACGGCCACATCCTGCGGGCGAGCGAAACCGGTTTGATCCTGGGCCACGGTCCGCCAACCGAACCGCTCGAAGAACCATGAAAACTGCATACCCGCGGTGCCATACACCCGGCTATATTCCGTCATGAACATGGGAAAGCGGCCACCAAACATAGATTGCTGGAATCTCTGGGTGAACTTCATGTCCATTTGCGAGGCACCGTTCCAGATACCGTACGTGGCACCGGCTGGTACGCCGCTCACTTCGCCTTGTGGGCCTGCGAAGAAGTTATTGAAGTTGTAAACGCGCCCCGACACAAACGTGTCGGCCAGGTCGGCCCGGGTGCGGTAAAACGGTGGCACCAGGCTCGCCCCCACACTGTAGTGGGCGTCGTACAGATACAGGTGATTGAAGAACAATCGGGTGCCGTCGTCGAACCGGTAACCCAGTTCCATGAACGCACCGGGCTGGAATGTTTTGTCGCGGAACATGTTCGGGTTCAGGGCATCTTGTTCGCCCCCAACCACCGCACCCGGCGTGCCGGTAACTTCGCCGGTGAGATCGTAGAACCCGCGAATGGCGATCGATTGATTACCAATCGCTCGCGTTTGCTTGAGCATCACGAACTCGGCTCCAAAGTAGAAGCCTGAGTCGCCCGCTTTCCCCGTTGGCAGGTGAACCGGGACGGTTGTGCTGCTGGGTACTTGAAACCCGCCGTCCTCCCCGCCGGTAAATGGTCCGGTTCCTGTGCTGAGCTGAGCTTGAGCCGTTACTGGTGCGGCCAACAAAGCCACAACCGTGAGCAACGCTCCCCCAATATTCCAATGACGCATAACCCACATCCCCCTTCACTGCGTAGACGACCGGCCCGCGGTAGGCTCCCCAACCCATCCGCCGACCCGGAACCCTGCCGGGCTCCGATCCCCTGTCGAGTCATTTCGCGCACTAGGGCGGAAAGTCGCCCGACAATAACGGTGGCTCCAGCACGGTCAAGCCGGTTTGGCGGTCAATCTTGGCTTTCTGCAAGGATTTTCTCGCTGCCGATGCCCATAAGCGTGAACCTGGGAAAGCACCCATCTCGTAGCGAAGTTGCAGCGTTCCTAGCGCCCCGCCGGGCTAGTGAAAGCGGATAATGTAGGAAGGTGTTCCGGGCCAATTCGAGCCATCGGAACGCGGCTCCAACGCACGATGCGGCCACCCCACAACGGGTCTGCGAGGCTGGAATGATTCGTTCTCTCTCACCGCTCGCGTTACTGATCGCTTCCTTGCCAGCGATGAGCGCGGAACCCGATCCGATTAGCGTTGAAAAGCGAATTGCCGAAACGCTCGCCGCCTGGGATGTGCCGGGTGCGGCCGTTGTTGTGGTTCGTGGCGACGAAACATTGCTTCTCAAAGGCTTTGGCCAACGGGAAATTGGCCAACCCGCGAAGGTGACACCCGACACCATCTTCCCGCTCGCATCGTGCAGCAAAGCGTTCACCACCACGTTGCTGGCGTTGCTCGCCGACGACGGCGTGCTGCAATGGGACGATCCGCTTGCCAAGCATCTCCCCGGATTCCGCCTCGCCGATCCCAACGCCAACGCGCTGCTGACAGTTCGCGACCTACTTTGCCATCGCTGCGGCATCGGCGGCCACGATCTGCTTTGGTATCGCGCGCCGTGGAATCTGGACGAGACATTGAAGCGGGCACAGCGCCTGCCGCTCGATTACCCCTTTCGTGCGGGGTTCCAGTATTCCAGCATCCCGTTCATCGCCGCGGGCCGCGCGATTGAGAAACGCACCGGAGAGAAGTGGGCAAAGCTAGTGAAGACGCGCGTGTGCGAGCCGCTGGGAATGGAAGGAGTCACGTTCTCGACCACAGAGATTCCCCGCGATGCCGATCGCGCGAGCGGGCACAAACTGGGAAGTGATGGCAAAGTGGAGCGCGTGCCCTGGTATGAGATTCGCGAACCAAACCCGGCGGGGTCCGTGAACGCGACCGCGCGCGATCTGGCCGCGTGGCTCAAGTTTCATCTTTCCGAAGGGATCGATCCCAACGGCACTCGCCTCGCATCCGTGAAGAATCTCGCGGAAACGAAGATGCCGCACAACAGCGTTCGCCTGGAAGGGCTGGCCAAAGAATTGAATCCGGACACGGTGCAACTCAGCCATGCGTTGGGTTGGCTGGTATACGATCATCGCGGGAAGAAAGTGATTTCGCACGGCGGCATGATCGATGGCTTCCGGGTGCAGATCACCATGCTACCGGGCGAAAATCTCGGGCTGGCAGTGTTGGCGAACCTACAGGAAACACGCATGAACGCCGCTCTGACGAACACGTTGATCGATCTTTATTGTGCGTTGCCGCCTCGCAACTGGAACGCGTATTTCCGCCGCGTGGTGGATAAGGAGATTGCAAACCGCAAGGCCACGAAAGAAGCCCGTGATCTCGCGAGAAACGCGGAACAGAAGCCGACACTTCCCCTGGAAGACTTCACCGGAACATACACGCACCCCGCCTATGGCACCGCGACGGTTCGCGTGAAGAACGAGCAACTCGTTCTGGTGTGGGGGAATTTCACCTGCACGCTGGAACACTTCGAGCAAGACACGTTCCGCGCAACGGATGGATTCTTTGCGGACCAACTGATTCCGTTTAGCGTGGTCGATCGCAAGATCGCAAGTGTTGCGTTCGCAGGCCAGAAATTCGAGCGGAAGTGACAAGCTAACGCGTGTCGTGCCTGTCACGGCATCGATTCACTCATCCAGAAACTTGATGGAGGTGTCGCTATAGTTTTCTGAGCGGGGGCGTAAGCCCCCTGTGCGTGGGGAGGCACACAGAGAGGCACACAGGGGACTTACGTCCCCCGCTCAAAATGGAACAGTGCTAAACACATGGCCAGGGTTGTGTGTCCTGTTTTGACGAGCCGGAAGCGTCAGCGACGGATATTGCTGAACCGTCGCTGACGCTTCCGGCTCGTCAAGAAGGAGCTTCAAGAATTGACCAACCATCCGTGGCCCAGTGCTTAGTTACAAACGGAACGCGTGGGAGTTGGACCACACAGGGGACTCACGTCCCCCGCTCAAAATGGAGGCACGCCATCGGCTCACGCCCCCCGCTCAGAATGGAAGCACACCATCAGGTGCGTGTATCAGCTCACCAACGAGAAGAAGAGTTCTTCCAGATCATCTTGTTTATAAAGTTCACGCAGTTCGCTCAGAGTTCCACAGCACACAATCCGACCATGGGCCATGATGGCGACACGGTCGCAGAGTTTTTCCACTTCTCGCATGATGTGCGTGGAGAACAGGATGGTTTTCCCCTGCCCACGAAGCTGGCGAATGTTATCGAGCACGGCACGTTGCACCAGCACATCAAGCCCGTTGGTTGGTTCATCGAAGATCAGCACCGGCGGATCGTTCACGAGCGCTCGGGCAATGGAGACTTTCTGCTTCATCCCGGTGCTCATCTTGCCGCCCGTGATGTTGCGAAAATCATTCATCTGCAAGTTGGTGAATAACTCTTCCATGCGGGCACGGAGTGCGTCCTCGGGTAGCTGATGCAATCGGCCGTAGTATTGCACCATTTCCCAGGCGGTCATGCGGTCGTACACGCCGGTGTTGGCCGAAAGAAAGCCAACGTGGCGTCGCACTTCGGTTGCCTGCGTCTCGACATCGAACCCGGCGACCGTGGCGTGGCCCGCAGATGGTTTAAGCACGGTGCAAAGCATGCGAAGCGTGGTGGTTTTGCCGGCTCCGTTTGGCCCAAGCAAGCCAAACACTTCGCCCGGTCGCACGGTGAAGTGAACGGAATCTACCGCCGTTTTCCGGCCGTCCGCGGCGGTGAACCACTTGGACAAATCGCGAACTTCGATCATGCGGTCACCCGGGCTTACCGGTCGATGGCGGTAGGCTTTGTGGAAATGGATTAACGGCTCGCCACTTTTGGTAGTTGGCCCATGTCGTATCGGTGATGGAGAATTCCGGATACGGGACGCTGTGAATGCGAAGGATGGCTTTTCGTTGCTTCGTCCCGTGATCCGTTTTCTCTCGCAGTAGCTCGAAGTCTTCGGGGCCGGCAATCCAAACGCTCTCGTCGCGAACGCCCACGAAGAAGGCCGTTGTGCCGAGCAACTTCACTTTCCAGTGTGGCTTGGTTGGTAGATCGAGAGCCAACTCGTCCGTGTCGGGGTCGGACGCGCGGATTTCGCTTGCGAGTTCATTGAACCAGGCGATGTGCTCGGAGCTAGGCCGCTCGGCGAACAACATGCGAAGTCGCCCGTACGACTTGAACCGCTCGATCGCCCCCATCAACAAGAATAGCCCGATGAGAATAATCACCGGATCGAGCGGGATTCCCTTGCGGAATCGGAGGTATTGCAGGCCGAGGTTATATGCGGCGAATGCGAGAATCACGAGCGCATCGAGGAGCAAGCCCTCGGCGGAGGGCACAAGCCACTTGAACAACCCGGCGAGAAGTTCGCCAACAACGAGGATGCCAAGGATAATGAGTTGTGGGCCGCCCGCACCATTCTGGTACGCAAGGTATGCCAGAAAGAGCATCAGAAGCGCAAAGGTGACATTTCCCCGGCCAGACCGGCGAACCCCGCGGCACAGTTCTCGGTATGCGGCCACTTGTTGTAGCCGTGCCCGCATCGCGAAGTCGTCGGACATGCTTGCCCCGGAAAGCCGTACGCGGCGTGGTGAACGCCGGGTATTGTGCCGACTTAGTTCAGAAGCGGCAATGCGGTCTGGGTTTTTGATGGCAATCGCACTTGCGGGCGTTCGTCGATCAATTGGTAGAACACGTTGCGTTGCCGCGGCTCCCAGCCCGCTTCGCGGATGCTTCGCTTGATCTCTTCGAGCGTCAGATAGTGAACCGTGCCCGCCGACGCGACGACATTCTCTTCGATCATCAACGAACCCATATCGTTGGCACCGAAGAAGAGCGCCACTTGCCCGATCTTGCCGCCCTGCGTGACCCAGGAAGATTGAATGTTCGGGATGTTATCCAGATAAAGCCGGGCAATCGCCTGCGTGCGCAGATACTCGTACGCACCGGCTTCGATGGCGTCGCTCATCTTGTGGCCGGGCTGCATGGTCCAACAGATGAACGCCGTGAAGCCGCCGGTTTCGTCCTGAAGATCGCGCAGGCGTGTGAGATGTTCCACGCGCTCGGCTTCGGTCTCGATGTGGCCAAACATCATGGTGCAGGTGGATCGCCCGCCGAGTTGGTGCCATACGCGCGATACTTCGAGCCAGTCGTTGGTGAGGGCTTTGTTCTTGGTGAGTTCCTTGCGAACGCGGTCGACGAGAATCTCGCCGCCACCGCCCGGCAAACTGCCAAGCCCCGCATCTTTGAGCCGTTGCAGCACCTCGCGAAGCGGGAGCTTGTTGAGTTTGTGGAAGTGCCAGATCTCTGGCGGGCTGAACGCGTGCAGGTTCACTTGCGGGTAACGGGCACGCAGATCGCGCAGCAGTTCCTCGTACCATTCCAGCTTCAGCGTGGGGTGCATTCCGCCTTGCATCAAGACCTGATCGCCACCCAGGGCGATGGTCTCTTCGATCTTCTCGTACAGCACTTCTCGCGGAAGAACGTACGCATCGGCGTCGGTGGATTTGCGATAGAACGCGCAGAAGTCGCATACCGCGGCGCAGATGTTCGTGTAGTTGATGTTCCGATCGATGTTGAACGTGCGGTACGGTTCCGGGTGGAGCCGCATCGTCACGGCGTGCGCGGCTCGCCCCAGTTTGTGCAGGTCGCGGCACCGAAACAACTCCAGGGCTTCTTCGGCCGTGAGGCGCTTCGCATCTACTGCTTTCGCCAGAATCTGATCGATGTTGGTCATGAGTGACCTTTGGGTACGCACAGCCCGGCGTCAATGCCGGGGAGAGTTGGGCATTCGATGGGGCGGGCGTTCAACGAAGGAACCAGCCCGAGTTCGGCCGCCAGTTGTTGGTACTTTCGCAAGCCAGCGAGTTCCGCCGGGCCAAGATCATAGCGAATGATATTGGTGAGGTAGCGTCGGCAGAAGCCGGCATCGAGTTCCAGGCCAGGCGCTTCGCGTTGGGCGATGGCTCCGGCGTGCGTGAGGCCGCATTCCTTGGCGCGGTGAAACCCGCGTTCCGCCTCTCCGAGTTCCACGCCGCCACGCACCGCCCACACCGCGAACACCATGGGCAAGCCGGTCCACGCGGTCCACTCTTCGCCGAGATCGTAGGCGAAGCGATGGCCCGGCAGGCACGCCCGCATCGCGCGATCGCCGATCAGCAGCACGGCATCGGTGGTGGCCGCATCGGCTGGCGCATCGATCGGTAGCGGTTCCAGCCGCGGTTGCACGCCATAGCGTTTGCTTAACAGAATCCGCGTTAAGGCGGCGCTCGTGCGTGAGCCTTCGTCGAGTGCGACCGAGCGAATCTCGGGCCAGGGCACGCGGCTAAACAGTGTCACGCTGAGCACCGGCCCGCGCGAAGCAATCGCGATGTTGGGAATACATGTGTAGCCATCGCCGCGAAGGAATTCCACCACCGGAATCAGACCCACATCCAGTTGGCCTGCGGTCATGCGATCGGCAAGCCGGCTGGGCAAGTCGAGCATCAGATCGATGCGTGGCGCGAAGTCGGTCAGCCGTTCGATGAGCGGCTTCGAATTCAGATAGTTGACTGCACCCACGCGGAGGGTTTTGGTTGCGGTCATCGTTTCCGGCCTTTCCCGGTTCGTTTCGCTTACGAACCGTCGTTATAAGAACCGAAAACGGCAAGGGAAACGTAACACACCACGCCCCCTCGCCATCACGCCCGCAACCACCAGGCCAACGCCGCGACGACAACAACTGCAACAACCGCGAACAGCACACGCCCCAAACACCCGCCGCTGCGTGCCGGCGACATCATCGCCCGGATCGCGGCTTCGGCTTCGTCGCAGGCTCGCGTAAACCCCGCCCGATTATCAATCTCTTGATAATCCACCTCGTGCACGATCTTGTTTCGCACCGTGGCGATAAACCGGAGTTGCTTCACCACCTGCGGGGGAAGTCGATTCTGCACGCTGCTGATCTTCTCGTGCAAGCCTTTGCCGGTCGCTCCCAGTGCTTGCTCCAGCAACGCTTCGAGCGACTTCGTTCGTGTGATGGCCAGTTCAATATCGCTCATTGCGGTGATTACTCCTGAACCTGTCCGCTCGGAACATCCCAACAGACTACGAAGTTGCCTACACTAACCCACGCACGGACCAGGAGAACCCCAATGACGGCAGAGCCTGTTCGCCTCACGAAGCTAGCCAAACGCGCGGGATGTGCTGCGAAGCACCCGCCGGGGTTCTTGCTCCCGTTGCTCGGGATGCTTCCGGCGATCACCGATCCGAAGGTGCTGATCGGCAGTGCCACCGCAGACGACGCGGCGGTTTACCAACTCTCGGATGAACTCGCGCTTGTGTTCACCACGGACTTCTTCACGCCGATCGTCGATTCCCCGCGCGATTTCGGCCGCGTCGCCGCTGCGAACGCGCTTTCGGATGTGTATGCGATGGGTGGCAAGCCCACCGCGGCCTTGAGCATCGTGGGTTTCCCCGATTCGCTGCCCGCCGCCGTTCTCGGTGAAATCCTCGCGGGTGCAGCGGAAATTGCGAGCGAAGCGGGCATCGCCATCGTGGGTGGCCACACCATCAAGAGCGATGAGCCAATCTTTGGGCTTGCCGTGGTCGGAACCATTCACCCCAAGCGCGTACTGAGTAACGCCCGAGCCAAATCCGGCGATGCCCTCGTTCTCACCAAGCCAATTGGCCTGGGAATCATTTCCACCGCCGCGAAGAACGATCAAGATGCGAAGCACGCGATTGGCGAAGCGATTCAAGTGATGACAACACTCAATCGCACGGCCGCCGAGGTGCTGACGCGCTTCGATGTTCACGCCCTCACGGATGTGACCGGCTTTGGCCTGCTGGGGCATTTGCGGAACATAACTGCGGCCAGCCAAGTGACGGCGGAAGTTTGGGCGGACGCTGTTCCGGTGTTGCCCGCCGCTCGCGAATATGTGGCGGCCGGTATTGCGCCGGGTGGCACGCGGGCGAACCTGAAGTTCCTGAACGACTGGGTAGATTGGCACGCCAGCATCACGCCGGAAGAGCAACTCTTGCTGAGTGACGCCCAGACCTCGGGCGGCCTACTCGCGGCCGTGCCCGCCGATCAGGCGGATGAAGTGGCGAAGGCACTCCGAACCGCCGGAACGCTTGCCGCGGCGATTCTCGGGCGCATTGTGGAACCCGGCACCGGGCGGATTACCGTGGTGCGGAGTGCGGCGAGAAGTGCGGCGAACACGCGCGGTTAACGCGCGCGACCCGAGATCATTTTCTTCGCCCTCGCGGATCAATCCACGTACGGATCGGCTCCGATGTCCTTGAGCATTTCCTGGCGGTTCTTGTCGTAGTTCTTCAAGTCCAATCGTTGGCGGTAGTGTCGTTTCTCAATCTTTTGCTGCGCGATGCGGAACAGAGGCGCGTAGGCGTTCCAGTTTTTGTTTCCGCCGCGTTCGCCGAGTTGTCGCAATTCATCCCGTCGCGCGTTTCCGAGTCCTTCGAGGAGTTGATCTTCCAGCGAAACCATGAACTGCGCGCTGCCGGGGTCGCCCTGTCGCCCGGCGCGGCCGATTAACTGGCGGTCGATCCGCTCGGCCTCGTGTCGTTCGGTGCCAATCACGTGCAGCCCGCCAGCCTCTGTCACGCCTGGCCCGAGTTTGATGTCGGTTCCGCGGCCCGCCATGTTCGTTGCCACCGTCACGGCACCGGGCTGGCCGGCGAGCGAGACAATGTCTGCTTCGTGCTCGGTTTGCTCGGCGTTTAACACCTGATGCGTGACGCCGGCCGCCGTGAGTTTGGCCGAGAGCTTCTTGCTGGAATCCACGGTTCGCGTGCCAATGAGCACCGGTCGCCCGGAAACGAGCATCTCGCGTGTCTTCAGCACGACGGCATCGAATTTGGCGGATTCCGTGGGATAGACTTCGTCGGGCAGAATCACGCGTTTGCTGGGGCGATTCGTGGGAACGTGCGTGGTCCACAGTCGATACACCTTCCGCAACTCGCGGAAGTTGGGAAGCAGTGTTCCGCTCATGCCGCCAATCTTGCCGTAAAGCCGATAGAAGTTCTGAAAGGTGATCTGGGCCGCGTGTTCGCTGGGCATGTTGATTGGCACACACTCCTTGGCTTCAACCGCCTGGTGCAGTCCATCACGCCAGTGCCGGTCGGGCATCGGGCGACCCGTGCCTTCTTCGATGATGACGATCTTCTTCTCGGCATTCACCATGTACTGCTGATCGCGGATGAAGCGGTAATGCGCCTGAAGGGCTTTCTCGATCGCTTCGAGCAACTTATCCATCGCCTTGGCGTGCTTTCCACTCGGCGGGTTGGAGAACCGCGCGTGCTTGCGCCCGGCATCGGTAAGTTCGAGTTTGTCTTTGCGCAGATCGAGTGTGAAGTGTTCGCCACGCACCATTCCGCACGCAATGCGGTCGGCCCATTCGTAGATCACCCGTTCCTCGGGTTCGGCAAGGCGTGTGGGGTTGGCAATGATCAGCGGCGTTTTCGCTTCATCGATAAAGATGCTGTCGGCTTCGTCCACAATTGCGAAGTGGAGCGTTCGTTGCACGCGCGGATCGAGCTTTGCGGAACCGGCACCGGGAAGCCAGGGTGCCCAGAACGGAGCCGTTTGGGCTTGCCCGCCGCGAACCTTGAGCCGGTCACGCAGGAAATCGAAACCGAATTCCGCCGCGGTGCCATACGTTACATCGCGCTGGTAAGCTTCAGTTCGCTTGGTGTCTTCCATCTTTTGGTACAAGCACCCGATGGAAAGCCCCAACTTCTGATACACCGGCCCGATCCACTCCGCATCGCGCTGGGCGAGATAATCGTTGACCGTGGTAACGTGCACGCCCTTGCCGACCAGCGCGTTCAAGAACGTTGGTAGCGATGCGGTAACGGTCTTTCCTTCCCCGGTCGCCAGTTCCACCAGCCCGCCGAAGTGCATCACGGCTCCGGCTGCCAGTTGCACATCGAACGGGCGAATCCCGAGCGACCGTTGAATGCCAACCGAGCAAAGCCCGAACGCTTCGGGCAGCAAGCGATCCAGATCGTACTTGCCGCGTGCCTTGCCGCGCAACTCCATACTCTTGGTGAGCAGTTCGGTATCGGAAAGCGATTGGAACTGGTTTTCCCAGTAGCGCACCTTGGGAACGAGCAAGGCGGCTTTGGAGAGTCGCCGTCGCCAGGGCAGGCTCACCTTCGCTCGTACGGAATTGACCGACCACGATCCGAGCCGACCGGGCACGTTCTCAATGCTTCGAACCGGGTGGGCCGTTCCCTCTGCAGGCAATGGCGGCGCGATGCTACTCATGGAAATCCTCCTCTTCCGATTAGTAAAGATAAGGGATGAAGGATCAAGGATGAATGGCAAAGCGCTTTCGAGCTGGAACAGAAGCAAGAACAGAGAAGCACACCGGGCGGTGCCAGCACCCGACCCGGAAGACCCGGCGAAGAAGATAAAATCTGCGAACGTGCACCGCATTCGACTAAAATGCGATGTGCTCGATCTATTCGAATCGACTGGCCGGAGTTCCTCATGTCCGATCCTCTCCGTGGTTCCGATCCACTCCGTGGTTCGCCCTTTGAAACGGTCACTGATCCGGAACCGCCTGAAAGCACGCCGGGCCGCCCCGCATACGCCCCGCCGCCGGCCGATGTTTATGCTTCGCAGATCAAAGAAACCGCCGAGAAACTGCTTCGCGATAATGCCGAACGAGGCGACGTGAAGCTTGTGGCAACGGCGGTGCGTGAACTGCGTTACTGCTTCAAGGTGTTCGCGGGCTATCGCGGAATTCGCAAGGTGGCGATCTTTGGTTCCGCTCGCACCAAGCCCGATCACCCCGCGTTCATCGCAGCCGAAGATATGGGCCGCAGGATGGTCGAGGAAGGTTGGATGGTGATTACCGGCGCGGGTAGCGGAATCATGGAGGCGGGGCATCGCGGGGCCGGGCGCGATAACAGCTTCGGGTTAAACATCCTGCTGCCGTTCGAGCAATCGGCCAACCCGATCGTGCATGGCGACCCGAAGCTCGTAACCATGCGTTACTTCTTCACCCGCAAACTCATGCTTATCAAGGAAGCCGATGGCATCGTGCTGTTTCCCGGTGGCTTCGGTACGCACGACGAAGGCTTCGAGGCGATTACACTGATTCAAACCGGCAAATCGCACATCTTCCCCATTGTGATGGTCGATGAACCGGGCGGCGGGTACTGGAAGATGTGGCAGCGATTCGTCGAGGATGGGTTGTTGGCTCGTGGCTACATTTCGCCGCAAGATACGAGCCTGTATCATGTGACCGATTCGGTCGAAGATGCGGTGCGCGAAGTGACAACGTTTTACCGCGTCTATCACAGCATGCGCTATGTGCGGGGGGAATTGCTTCTTCGCATTCGCACGCGGTTAAGCGATCGCCTGTTGGATCGCATCCGTTGGGGCTTCGGTGACATCTTGGCCGGCGGGAAGTTCGAGCAGGTCGATGCGTTACCGGAAGAGGCGAATGAGCCGGAGTTGGCCGAACTGCCACGCATCAAGTTCCGGTTCGATCGCCATCGCATGGGGCGATTGCGGCAACTCATTAACGAGATTAATGCGGAAGCTTGAAAGCCAGCAGAGGGAAGTGTGTTGGTGAACGCGTATGGTGGGAAAATATACACGGGGCGGGAATGACCCCGCCCCGTGTGCCCAAGCAACTGATGGGGTTTCCCGTCCATCCCTTCGGTAGCTTGGCAGCTTAACCGTTCCCCCCTCGGAACGGTCAAAGCTCCTCTTCGTGGGACGATTCCCACATCGCCACCGCACACCAAAACTGTGCGGCGGTTGCCCCTCTCGTAAGTGGAACCCTTGCAAGCGGCTACACTTTCGGGGACAGAGATTCTTTAGTTCAGAATCCGGCTGCGTGCAAATCGACCGGTGCGGAAAAGTGGAAAAAGCCAAGCAGGGCGACCGCGCGAGTCGCACAGTTCGCCGATTATGAATTCAATCGATTCGAGAAAGATAGGCTCAAGTCGCGTGCAAGTGAGGAAGAAAGGCGCGAAGGAAGTGGCTAATCGAGGCGTATAACGCCGCACGGACGACCCATAAGGGCCGCCCGCGCGTGGGTGGATCGGATTTGTGCCTGCGATCAGGGCTGGCTGCGAAGGCGGATCGGCGTCAGCGGGCTGACTTCATCCCAATCCGCCGGGATGGGGCGGAGTTGGTCTTCGCCCTGGTAATGCCAGAGGCGAACCGCTTCGTCGCCCATCTTCCACGTGAACGCCGCGGGGCGGCCGTTGATCTTCGTGGGGAAATCGACTTCACCTGCGACATCGTCGATGAGGCTCACGCCCAGACCGCCGAGTTCGCCTGTAGCGATTGTGAGGCTTTTCTCAGCCGCCGCGATTTCGTCGGTCAACTGATAACGCCGCTGGCGTTCCTGCCAAACCAATTCCCGGCGATGACGTTCCAGGCGTTCCTGTTCTGGAACAAGCAAAGTAATGGCTTGCCGGGTGTTCACAATATCGGCCACGATGCTCCGCACGAGCGGGAGCATCTGTCGGGTGGTGCTGAGGTCCAAGGCGACCTCTTTCTTCCGAGGCTTCCCAGCCGAGTTGCTGGCACGATTTGGCGTGCTGCTCATGGTTGCTCCCGGTATGGTGTTACGGGCTACTGAAAGCCCCTTTATTCCTCATTCTAGATGCGCCGACTTCAAGTGAATGTCTTGCCGACGCGGAATTTTCGGATTGAGTGTAACCTTACTTACCTTTAGATCACCATCTTGGAGAAATAAGGACACACAATCCATTTCCCAGGTTCAGAGTGAGTTCCTCTTACATCATATTCGATGCGTCCCGCATACGATTGGATTCGGGTTTTGAATTAGTGTTACTACACATCTCCGTCCAATAAAAGAAGGTCAGTCGGTACAAACCTTGCGCGGTAATCCGTGCGATCGCTTGAGTTCGCCTCAAGTTCGCGTCTCGCCTGAACGAATGAGCCGGTTTCGCATCTGGTTTTCCTCAATATCATCCCTTGCGGCACGCCGTTTCTCTGCACTGCTATTCCCGGTACACTCTGTCGATATTTCCGACTCCCAACTGGAGACCTCGCCATGCGACGTGCAATAGGCTCGCTTCTGCTCTTGAGCCTGATCTCGGCGACCACGCGCGCCGATGAAGCCTCGGCCGCGAAATTGATCGAGAGTTCCGGCGGTCAGGTTCAGCGGGATAAGGGGAAGCCTGGCAAAGTGCTCGCGGTGGCTCTGGGGCCAAAGGCCAGTGCGGCCGAGGTGAAGGCACTCGGCGAGTTCAAGAATCTGCTCGCACTTTCGATCACCGGGCCGATGGCTTCGGATGAAACCGCCAAGCAAGTAGCGACACGCAAGACGCTTGTGCAAGTTCTGTTCTTCGACGCGCGAAAGTTAACCGACAACGGCGTGAAGACTCTGGCCACGTTGCCCAATGTGAAGCAACTTGCCCTGAGCGATGCCGATGGCGTGACATCTGCGGGCATCGCAGAGCTTGCGGGTATGAAGAGCTTGACCGAACTTCAGTTTGCCGGCGGGCAAATGGGCGATGAGGAACTGCGGGCGTTCGCGAAGTGCAAGAAGCTGAGCAGTCTGAGTGCGACGGGCAAGAAGGCGGGTATAACCGATGCGGGCCTCAAAGATCTGGCGACACTCGCGAACCTGGACAGTCTGACCGTGCTGGCGGGTGGCAAAGTGACCGACGCAGGCGTGAAGGAACTCGCCCGGATGAAGAACCTGACATCTCTCACGCTCGTTCGCATTGCGCCACTCACGGACGCAGCCCTCAAAGATTTCGGTAGCATGAAGAAGCTCGTCACACTGAGCTTCGAAGCGGGGCCGGGCGTGACCGATGCGGGCCTGGGTGAACTCGCCGGCCTCACCAACCTTGGCACACTCACCATCGGGGCGAAGGCTCTGACCGGCACAGGCTTCCGCGAGTTGGCGGGCCTCAAACTCACTCGCCTGTATCTCAACGTGCCCAGATTCACCAATGAGGGATTGAAGGAAGTGGCCGCGATCAAAAGCCTGGAATTGCTCCAGGTGTTCAACGGCGGCGAGGTGACCGACGCGGGCGTGAAACCACTCACGGCTTTGCCCAAACTCGCCAGCCTCGACTTATCGTATTGCAAGATCACGGATGCGAGTTTGAAGGATCTCGCCGCCATCAAGTCGCTGACTCTGCTTACACTAACCAACACCAAGGTGACCGATGCGGGCGTGGCAGAGTTCCGCAAGGCTTTGCCCAACTGCAAAGTGATCCGTTAAAGCATGGCGGATTTGTGGGCATGCGGCGTGCGATCCTTTGGCGAGTTTCGCACGCTCACATCCTGCTACGCATCCTTCCACTTCACGAAGGCTTCGAGCGCGAAGTATTCCGGCAGGCCGAGTGAATCGTACATTTGCGCCGTGCCAATGTTGCGATCCTCGGATCGCTGCCAAAACTCGCGGCGATCGCTACCACCCGGGAACATGGCTTTGTCCTTCTGGCTCTGATGGCGGAAGATCGCCTGCTTCTTCTGCTCCAACACTTCCGGGCTAATGGGCACGGCCATTTCAATCTCGTGCGGCTCCCACTCTTCCCATGCGCCTTTATAGAGCCAGACTTCAAATGCCGCATCGGCGGTGGAACCGGGTGCGGGCGTTCGCTCGGGCTTGCGCACCTGGCGAACCGCTGCGAAGATCGCTTCGGCGCACATGCGGTGCGTGCCGTGCGGGTCGCTTAGCTCGCCCGCAACGTAGATCTGCGCCGGCTTCAGGCGGGTGAGCAGGGCCACGATATCCGTGATGTCGTCCGGGTGAATCGGGTCTTTGGTTTTCGTTCCGGTCTGGTAGAACCGCAAGTTCAGGAACTCCAGTTGTTCCGCCGGAATGCCGCAGGCCAGAGCGGCCGCACGCGCTTCTGTCGCACGGATCAGGCCCTTCACTTTCAGCACATCGCCCGAATCGGGCTGGCCCGCTTTCTTCTCGTCCAGGAACTTGAACACACGCTCTTTGATGGTGCCCGTGCTGGATTGCTCCGCAGGGCTGCCAAAGTTGGCAAGGAACTCGTCTACGAAGTCCACGAAGCGGCGGGCGTCGTGGTCGAACACCGCGATGTTACCGCTCGTCATGTACGCGATGAAGACTTTGTGCCCCTGCTCCACCAGGCGGATGATTGTTCCGCCCATGCTAATCACGTCGTCGTCTGGGTGCGGCGAGAACACCAGAATGGTTTTGGGTGTGGCCCTTCCGGCCGGGTGACTCTGGATCGTGGCCATGCGGTCGTGGAACACCGCTTCGCCGATCTTCTCGGCTGGCCCCTTTTCTCGCAGCAGTTCGTACAGATGATGGTCGCGGAAGTCGTCGTCGTTGAGCTTCTGCAATCCCTTTTTCACGGTGAGCGAAAGATGGACAACCGCCTTGCGAACGAGTTCCGGCGTCCAGTCGCACGGGCCAACTTCCCAGGGCCGCTTGATCGCGGTGAGTTCGGCGGCCGCGGCTTCATCGAGCACCACGGTGGCATCGGGGTGCTCTTGCAGAAAGCTTGCGGAGATCGCCTCGGTGGGCGGCTGCTCGAGCGCCTTATACACAATGCCAGCCTTGTGTTCGCCGAACGCCATCATCAGCACGCGGCGAGCATCGAGAATGCTGGCAACGCCCATGGTGATCGCCTGATGCGGCACATTCTCTTCGCCGAAGAATCCGCTGGCGGCGTCGCGCCGGGTGATGCTATCGAGCGTTACCACGCGGGTGCGACTCGTTCGCGGGCTGCCAGGTTCGTTAAAGCCGATGTGACCGGTGCGGCCGATGCCCAGAATCTGAATATCGATCCCACCCGCCGCCCGAATCTTCTTCTCGTAGTCTGTGCAAAAGCCATCCGCTTCTTCGGGTGCGAGGGTGCCATCGGGAATGTGAATGCTTTCCCAGGGAATATTAACGTGGTTGAATAAAGTTTCGTGCATCCAGCGGAAGTACGAATGCGGAGATTCCTTGGGCATGGGATAGTATTCATCGAGATTGAACGTGATCACGCGCGAGAAATCGAGTCCTTCATCCTTGTGCAACCGAATGAGTTCGCGATACAAACCCACGGGCGTGCTTCCGGTTGCCAGCCCCAGCACCGTGTTCTTGCCGGCGGCATTGCGTGAGCGAATGAGCTTATCAATCTCGCGCGCCACATACTTCGCCGAGGCTGCCGCAGTGGCGAACTTGACCGTTGGTGTGCGGGTGTGCGGCAGCGGGTGCAGCGTGCTCATGGCGGTTCCTGGCGTGCCGGGTGAGGTAAGAGCACCCGGAAGACGAAGCGGGCGAAAGGCTGTTGTAGGTCTTCGAAGAAGTGACAGAAAGGGGCCACGCCACACGATCACGCCACGTGCCAGAATTCTCGACTTCGCGCGAACGCCCTTCACCTACTGCCCGATTCGGCTAAATGGCTTTGGCGACAATCACGCAACGCGGCGTGATGTTGTGCGGAGTGTGAACAAACAACCCAAAGGTTCCGTGGGGAGTTTCCCGGAACGACTATCGGAACTCCGCGAAGCACGCCGATAGTAGAATGATTCTCGTTCCGGGTGGACTGTCCGTTACTGTCGAGCCGCAAGCCATGGCAAAGCCCCCGGTTCTCGTACTGTTTAACAAACCCGTGTTGCCGGCTGATCACCCGGAGGCCGGCTCCGAATGCGACATTATCGATACCGTCGCCGATACCATTAATATCCTCAAATCCACCTTCGATCTGCGGCAAATCGGCATCGATCACGATCCTCGCCCATTGCTCGATGAACTACGCGATAACCCGCCGGTCGCGGTGTTCAACCTGTTCGAGGGGATTGCCACGCAGCCGAACACCGAAGTGTCGGTGGCGGCGTTGCTGGAATGGCTGAACATACCGTTCACCGGTAGTCCTTCGCCCGCACTGGCACTGGGCCGAGATAAGATTCGCGTGAAGCAACTGCTGGCTTCCGCCAAGATTGGCACGCCGCCGTTCATCGTGGTTGAAGACAAACAATTGCCGCCATGGCGTGGCGGTTGGCCGGCGATTGTGAAGCCCGCGTTGCAGGACGCCAGCATTGGTATCGATCAGGCCAGCGTGGTTACCAATCGCAAACAACTCGCGGCCCGTGTGGAGTATCTGTTCGCGCAGTTTGGCCCACCGGTGCTGATCGAGCGTTTCGTATCGGGACGCGAGTTTCTCGTTCACGTTTATGAAGACGGCCCCAATCGAGAGATCAAAGTCTTACCCGCATCCGAGATCGCGTACAGCGCGGATCGCGCGGATATGTGGCCGTTGTACACGTTCACGGCGAAGTGGCAGGAAGAGAGCCAAGAATACAAGGCCGCACCGGTCATTGCCCCTGTCATGTTGCCGCCGGAAATGACCACACCACTGAACTTGCTAGCGGCGCGTGCGTTTCGTCTCCTGGGCTGTCGCGATTACGCCCGCCTGGATGTGCGCCAAGATGCGAAGGGCAACTTCTTCGTTCTGGAAGTGAACCCCAACCCCTATCTGAATAGCATTGCGCTTTCCAAGGGGTTGGAGGCGGTCGGGCTAACGCATGATTGGTTCGTTACGAACCTGGTGCGCAATGCCATGATTCGCGGCGGCAACAGCCCCGCTGAACGCCTTACCGACCAAACGAGTGAACCTGCGGGATAAGCGAATCGAAGAACCCGCGTTATCACTAATGCCGTTCCCCTAACGTGTTAAACAGGTCATGGCCAAACTATCTTTGCCCGTGGTTGTCGTGAATGCCGAGACGGCGACCTTCGATTGCATCTTCGGTCGCGGGTGCGAAGGCATTTGTTGCAAGAATGGCCGGCCCAGCGTCGGCCCGGAAGAGCAAGCCACCATCGAGCGTGTGATGCCGCGCGTGCTCCCACTGCTTCGGCCGGAAGCGAAGAAACTGATCGAGAAAGAGGGCTGGCTGAGTAATCGCAAGAAGCTCGGCAAGCCCATGCTGCGTGTTTCGGGCGGGTGGTGCGTGCTATTCAACGGCGGCTGCGTGTTGCACAAGATCGGGGCGGAAGACGGCGACCCCTATCAATACAAACCCATCCAGTGCGCGCTCTTTCCGCTCGAACCCGGCGAAAACGGCTGGTATGTGCGGCAGTGGGGTTATGAAGGCGAACAATGGGATCTTTTTTGCCTCAACCCCAAACAATCGGATCGCAAGGCTGTGGAATCGCTGGCGGGCGAACTGGAACTGGCTGCCAAGCAAGATGCTGATGAAGTGGTAAGGTGAGACTTGGAACGCCTGTGCCCCTTGTATGATGTAAGTTATTAGGGTGTGCGGGACTGGACCGTTTGCACCCGATCAGCATAAAATGCGTATATGGCCCTCTTGACAGGCTGTGGCCAACGTAGAATGATCGTCGTTAATCTGTCTGTTCCGTCCATCGTGAGCTGTTGCTCTGCTTTCAGTTCACGATAGACTTCCGATGTGTTCACCCCATCAAGGGGTAAGGTGCCGGTATGTCGTCCCAACCCGCTCGCCGTCGCCGACTCGAGGTCGAGGACACCGGTGACATCGCGGTCGTTAACTTTGTCGATAAGAAGATTCTGGACGAGCAAAACATTCAGATGATTGGCGACGACTTGTTCCGGCTCGTGGACGAACTCGGCCGTCGCAAGGTGTTGCTCAACTTCGCGAATGTGGAGTTCATGTCCAGTGCGGCTCTGGGCAAACTCATCACACTGCATCGCAAACTTCAGGCCGTGCAAGGCAAACTGGTGCTATGTAACATTGCCAAGGATATCTTGGACGTGTTCCGCATCACCAAACTGGACCGGATTCTTTCCATTGCGACCGACGAACAGGCCGGGTTGCAGATGTTTTAACCCGTTGTCTTCGCTGCCTGGAGGGCGGGGTGCCTGCCAGGCTTGTTGCAGCTTCTATTGCTGCACCAGTCTCGAATTTGGCATCCCGATGGTTGACCGACATGTCCTCCGACCAGAATTCCGAAGTAACGATTCCGAGTGATTTATCCGAAGCTCGCCGCGTACAGGATTTGATCGAATCCGCGCTACAGGCTTCGGAATACTCGGAGCACGATATTTTCTCTATCAGGCTGGCGCTTGAAGAGGCTTTGGTCAACGCGATCAAGCACGGCAACCAGATGGACCCGGATAAACGCGTGTTTGTCGCGTATCGCATTTGCCCCGAGCGATTCGAAATCTCCATTACCGACGAAGGCGAAGGCTTTAACCCCGAGGATGTGCCCGACCCCACCGATCCAGACAATCTGGAACGCCCGTGCGGTCGCGGTTTACTCCTGATGCGAGGTTTCATGACGGAAGTGGAGTATCACGGGAAAGGGAACTCCGTGAGCATGGCCAAGATTCGCGATGCGGCATCGACTCCGGAGTGATGCCCAACGCGCTTTCGCCTGCTACGCGCGATGGTAAAGCCTGGGTTGAACCCAGGCTTCTTTCATTCCCAGCCACCACAAAAGCCGATACAGTTTGATTCACCGTGGTTACGCCATGACAGACCCATTGCGCTTCGCCATTAGCACTTTGCACCAGGCCAAACCATGACCCGCATGATGCAGCAATACCACGACGCAAAGGCCGCCCACCCCGGCATGCTCGTGCTGTTCCGCAACGGCGAGTTCTACGAGTTGTTCGAGGACGACGCCGTTCTCGCGCACCGAGCGCTCGGGTTAACGCTCACCAAGCGTGATGGCACCATTCCCATGGCGGGCGTGCCGGTGGTGAAGGTGGAGCATTACCTTGGTTTGCTGCTCCGCGCCGGGCATCGCGTGGCGGTGTGCGAGCAGATGGAGGAACCCGATCCCAAGAAGAAGATCATTCACCGCGAAGTGAACCGGATTGTGACGCCGGGCACCATTACTGATGAAGGGCTGCTCGATCCGCGAACGCCCAACCATCTGGTGGCGGTCGCACCCGGGAAGGGGAACACCTTTGGCCTGGCGTGGGTCGATCTAAGCACGGGGAGCTTCCGTGCGGCCGATGTGCCAGCCAACCGTTTACCCGACGATCTCGCGAGCTTGAACGCAGCGGAGATTCTCTTTGCGGAGAATGCGGCCGCTACGGTCACGCTGGCCGCCGCCGCCCACTTGCCGAAAAGCCGCACCGCTCGCCCGGATTGGACCTTCGACCCCGCCACCACATTCGCAGCCCTGCGCACTCACTTTCAGGTTAGCACGCTCAGTGGCTTTGGCTTCGAGGATACGCAGCCCTGCCTCGTGGCCGCAGGGGCGATCGTGCTGTATTTGCAAGAGACGCTCAAGGCGAGCCTGGCCCACATTCGCCGGTTGCAACCGCACCGCACGGAATCGGTGCTCACGCTGGATGAAGTGACGCGGCGCAGCCTGGAACTGACTCGCACACTGCGCGATAACCAACGCGACGGCTCGCTCCTCTCGGTGCTCGATCGCACAGTTACCCCGATGGGCGCACGCCTGCTGCACGATAGCGTGCTGGCCCCGCTTACCGATGCCGGTGCGATCACCGCCCGGTTGGAAGCAGTCGAAGAGTTGCTAAACGATCACAAACTTCGCGGCGAACTGCGCGGATTGCTCGAAGCGTGTGCCGATATTCAGCGATTAACCACCCGCGTTTCCACCGCACGCGCGAACCCGAAGGATCTGGCTGCGATTGCTCGCACGCTGCGTCGCCTGCCCGCGCTGAAAGCCAAGCTAGCCGGGCGGCGTTCGCCACTGCTGCAAGATCTGGAACGCCGGCTGGAACTCTGCCCCGATGTGCGTGAGTTGCTGGATCTGTCGCTTAACGACGATCCGCCCTATCTGGCCAAAGATGGTGGCGTAATTAAACCGGGCTACCATGCGGAACTCGATGAACTCCGCACACTGATGACCGAAGGGAAAAACTGGATCGCCCGCTATCAGGCGCAGGAGATCACCCGCACGGGCATCGCGAGTTTGAAGATCGCGTATAACCAGGTCACGGGCTATTACATCGAGGTAACGCACACCAACGCATCGAAGGTGCCGCCAGATTACATTCGCAAGGGAACGCTCAAGAACGCCGAGCGTTACATCACGCCGGTGCTCAAGGAATACGAGGAGAAAGTTCTCAGTGCGGACGACAAAAGCAAGGCACTCGAACTGCAACTGTTTCTCGCGCTGCGCGATCAAGTGGCGGCACAAACGCCGCGATTGCTGAACACCGCGGATGTTCTGGCCGCTGCGGATTTTCTCGCGTCGCTCGCGGAACTCGCCGCCGCCCGCAACTACACTCGCCCCATTCTGTGCGACGAACCCACGCTCGATATTCGCGATGGGCGGCATCCTGTGCTCGATCAGATTCTACCGGCGGGCACGTTCGTTCCGAATGATGTCGCCTTCAGCCGCGATGCCGGCATGTTCTGGCTCATCACCGGGCCGAACATGAGCGGAAAAAGCACCTTCATTCGCCAGGTGGCACTCATCACGCTCATGGCACATGTGGGAAGTTTCGTGCCCGCGAAGGCCGCGACCATTGGCATCACGGATCGCATCTTCACCCGCGTGGGGGCGAGTGATGAACTCAGTCGCGGGCAAAGCACCTTCATGGTTGAGATGACCGAAGCCGCCAATATCCTGAACAACGCGACCGCGCGAAGCCTCGTGATTCTCGATGAGATTGGCCGCGGCACCAGCACCTACGACGGCGTTTCGCTCGCGTGGGCGATCACGGAATTCCTGCACGATGCCGTTAAATGCCGCTCGCTGTTCGCGACGCATTACCACGAACTCGCGCAACTTTCCGAGTCGTTACCGCGATTACGCAATTACAACGTGCAGGTGCAAGAACTGGATAACGAAGTGATCTTCCTGCACAAAATTAGCCCGGGAAACGCAGACAAAAGCTATGGTATCCACGTTGCGAAGCTCGCCGGCTTGCCCGAGGCCGTGCTCAAACGCGCCACCGACGTGCTGATGACGCTGGAGTCGCGCCACGAACTTCCCACTACGCTCCGCGAAGGCGAGCGTTCCGCCCAACCGGCCGCGCACGACTTGGCAAGAACTTCACCCGCTCTCAACAAGGAACACGCGGTTCTGCCACCAGAGGCCGCACCACGCCGCAAACACAAGTTGAAACCACCGATTCATGGCCCCACTCTGTTCGGCGAAGCCGACGCCGAAGCGGGCTGAGAGCGCCACACAAGGATTCCGCATGAATGTTCCCTTGCCGAAATACGCCGAACGCGGGCCGATTCACGATGCGATCTGGATTCCGCTGAAGTTCTTCAACGATAGCCGCGGTTGGCTCGTGGAACTATTCCGCAACGATCTGATCGATCCGAAGTTCCACCCGGTCATGGCGTATGTCTCGCAGACCAAGCCCGGCGTGGCGCGTGGCCCGCACGAGCACATCGATCAGGCCGATTACTTCTGCTTCACCGGCCCTTCCACGTTTCGCGTGTATCTGTGGGACGCTCGCAAAGATTCGCCGACATTTGAAGCGAAGGAAGTGCGTGACGTGGGGGAGAACTCGCCGTATGCGTTAATCGTGCCGGCGGGCGTGGTGCATGCGTACCGAAATGTGGGCGATAAAGATGGCTGGGTGTTCAACGCGGCCAATCGGCTGTATGCGGGGTGGCTCAAGCAAGACCCCGTGGACGAACTCCGCCACGAGCACGACCCGCATTCGCCGTACAAGCTGGATTGAGCAAGCGATAACGGAATCGTCGCCGCGATCGTGCTTGCGATTAGCTCTTGCTCTTGGGTGGGCCAAGGATCTCTTGCAGGACAATTGCCAGAGCCAACCCTTGCCCGGAATTAAGTAACGTGGTCAGATTCTTGGCGAGCGGCGTCTTGGCAACGGGGCGCGGGCGGTTGGCGATTCGCGTCACTTTGGTTGCGGGAGCGCCGGTTCCGATCGGAGGCGACGTGACCGACATCATTGGCAGATCGCCCGCCTTGGCCCCGGTTGTGGCGGAAGGAGCCGTTGGAACGATCGGCTGGCCAAAGCCCACATCCGTGGGGCGAGCCACTGCCTCGGCCAGTTCCGCCATCACACGCGGCTGCGGGCGTTCTTGGCGTTCCGCACGTTCCGCACGTTCCGCACGTTCCTGACGATCCGTACGTTCCGAGCGTTGCACCGGTTGAACAACCGGCGGCGCGCTCGATTGAGCCTGTGGTTGCTGTTGTTGCGGTCCTTCGGTCGCCTTCTTGCGCAGTCGATCAATTTCCGCCAGGAACCGATCCATATCGGTGTTGCCCTGACGCGGGCCACCGGCTTGCCCCTGCGGACGCGGACGCATGGCGTTCGCATTTGCGTTCGCGTTCATCTCATTCATATTCGCCAGCATCTTCGACACCGCACCCACCACTGTGGAGATGACGACGATAGCGACAAGGACCCAGAATAAGTTCATGGCAACGCCGTGAAGGTGGATGAAGGAAGGCCAGCAGTAAGGAAACAGGCCGATGGCAAGGCGAGAATGGAACTCGCCTTGGCCACCGCATACGCACACCTATCGGTTAGCCGTTTCGGCCCGGGGCATTCTCGTTGCTTCCGGTCATCGATGCGATGTTGTTGCGCATTGATGTATCGGACTGCAGATTCTTCATGTTGTAAAAATCCATGACCCCGAGATGCCCTTTAGCGAACGCCTCGGCGATGGCGAGCGGCACTTGCGCTTCGGCACCCACAACCTTGGCCCGGTTCTCTTCGCACAGCGCACGCATTTCTTGTTCCAGCGCCACGGCCGCGGCTCGCCGCTTCTCGGCTTCGGCCTGTGCCACGCGAAGGTCCGCGGCGGCCTGGTCGGCCTGGAGTTTGGCCCCGATGTTTTCGCCCACTTCAATGTGTGCGATATCGATCGATACAATCTCGAACGCCGTCTGGGCGTCCAGTGCGTTGTGAAGCACGGTTTGCGAAATCATGCCGGGGTTGGCGAGCACTTCCTTGTGGTCGTGCGCCGAGCCAATGGCTTTCACGATCCCCTCGCCCACGCGGGCGATGATGGTATCTTCGGTTGCCCCGCCCACGAGCCGTTCGAGCTTCGTTCGCACCGTCACGCGTGCCTTGGCGAGCAACTGAATCCCGCTGCGGCAAACCGCATCGAGGAACTGCTTCCCCTTGGTCGGGTCCGGGCAATCGATGACCTTCGGGTTCACACTGGTGCGAACCGCTTCGAGGATGTCGCGGCCGGCGAGGTCGATGGCCGCTGCGGTCTTCCAGGGAAGATCCAGCCCGGCCTTGTGAGCCGCGATCACGGCGGTCGCCGTCTTGGGAACATTCCCACGCGCCAGGAAGTGCGATTCCAGATCCGGCGTGGTAACCTTCACTCCGGCTTGCACCAGCGCGATCTTCTGGCGAACGATCATGCCATAATCCACGTTACGCAGTTTCATCCCAATCAGGCTACCCATGCCGATATCGGCCTTGGTAAGCAGTGCCTGAATCCAGAGGCGGATGAAGCTGAAGAAGATGAACAGAAACACAAGCAGAATCAGGACACCGATGAGAGCAACACCGATCCAGATCATGTTCGGGTTGAACGGGTCGCCTCCCTGATCTTTCGCTTTTCCTACCCCTTGTGCGAAAAGGGTGAGAGTTGTCCAGGTCACGGGTAAGGTTCCTTTCAAGTGGTCTTCCGGGCTGGTCGTTGGCCCGGCGGGATTTTGATGTCGAGTTCAATAAGCTGCAGAACTTCTGCGAGTGCCGCGAGAGAAGATGCTATCGGCCCAGATCCAGATCCAAATCGTCCAGGTCGTCGAGTGGTTTCCGCGGAGCCGGCGGGCTGGCAGGTGGCGGCACCTCCAGATCCAACGTGATATTCGGCACGTCTGGCGTAGTCTTGGCGTCCGGAACAATATCGCCCACATCGGCCGGTGTTTCCATCTGACGAACGATAACCGTTGTTCCTTTAATTGCGACGCAGCGGACCCAGACTCCGGAATCGAGCATGATCCCTTCGGTCATGGCGTCGATTCGCTTTCCATCGATTTCGACCGTGCCCGAGGGTCGCATGGGCGAAACGGTCTTACCCGTGCGATTTTTGAGGGCTTCCAGTTCGCCGCCGGTGGTCCAGGAAATGGGCGAGGCCGAAGTTTCGTTATCCAGTTCCGCCCCAATCGACATGCGACGGTATGCCGCAACGGCAATGTAGCCCGCAGCAGGCAGCCCCACGGCAAGGGCGGCAATGGCAACAACGGCTTCCGTAGTTGTTCCTTCGGCGAGGATCATACCCACACCGAGTGCGAAGAACAACAACGAGGCCACCACAAGCAGGCCGCCAGTCGGGAGAAGAACCTCCGCAGCCAGCATGACCACGCCCAAGGCGAACAAGATCAAGGTAACGCTCAGGTAGTCCATAGTTTGCGAGTATCAGTGGCCAGTGGAAGTCGCCCGTGCGAGCAAGACAACACCCATGACAAGTGCGTTAGGCCGGTATTTCGCGCCTGGTTCGTTAACTTCGCTCTTAATCACAGTAGCCACTTACACTTCCTTGACCACAATCCGGGTTCCCTCGACCATGATCACTTGCACGCGCGTGCCCGCCGGTATGTAGCCGCCATCGGATACCACATCCACGAATTTGTCGCCAAACTTGACGACGCCGGCCGGGCGCAGGGCGGTGTTGGAAGTGCCAATGGCACCAATGAGGCCAGCCGCTTCGCCCGCACCGGGAAGCACCTCGGTGGGGTGAGAAACATCATCCGGGGCGTTGAGCACCAGCCGGTTCGCGCCGGGAAGTTTCGGCAGAAATCGCGCGATAAATAGCGAGAGTATCATCGCGCCTACCATCGCGATCATGTATTGCGAGACCCGCATGCCCAGTTCGCCCCAGTCGCTGCCAGTCTGCGGCACTTTCTCCAGTGTGACCAAAGCCAGGCCCGCAAGCATGGCCAGAATGCCACTGATTCCCGCAGCCCCGAAACCCGGGATCACGAAAATCTCCATGCCGACCAAAACTAGCCCCATCAGAAACAACAACAGTGCCAGCACAAAGGTTTGCCCGCTGAACTTCGAGTGTGCCCAGAACACCAGGATGAAGCACAACGCCGCGATAATGCCGGGCACGGTGAGACCAGGGAGTTTCAATTCCAGGATCAACCCGGTGAATCCGATGACGACGAGCAGCACCGTTACGGGCGGTTGCTTCAGGAAGTCGGCGAATCGGTCGAGCCATCCGGGGTCCGGGCTTTTGGCATCGGGCCATCCATAAACGGCGGACACGGCACTCGCGTCGGAGCCTTCCACGGTGGTGCGTGCCAGCCCGAGTTCCGCAGCGAGTGTCGCGCTGAGCTTCAGCAATTGGCCGGGGCTTTTGATGACCTTATCTTGCACCCATACGTCGGGCGTTTCATTCGCCGGTGTGGCTTTCTTTGCGGCTTCGTTGTCGCGGTCGAATTCTTCGCGCGTCATGATCACTTTGCGGTTTCCGCTGGATTTGCGGCTAGCGCGAAGGATTTCCAGATCGCGTTTGAACATGCCATCGATGAGCACCGCAGGATAGCCTTGCGCCGTGGCCAGTTGGCGAATGCTTTCGAGCACCGCATCCGCATCTTCGGGCCGGGCTTTCTTCAGATACTGTGTGAAGTCGCCAATCTCGGCTTCATTCACTTCGCCTTCGGCGTCCGGCTTCGTCTTGGTCATCACGATTTCGGAACAGCCGAGCGCAACAACGGTGCCAGCTCCGGGGGCCGTTTCCGGGATGAGCGCCACGATCTTCAGCGGCTTTTCGCCCGTTTGAGCTTTGCGTAAGTCGTCGGCCAGTGCCCGCGCGGCGACCAGATCGGTGCCACCGGCGTTAATGATCAGCACCAGAACATTTCCGCCTTTGGCTTGCACATCACGGATAATGCGCCCGACCGATTCGCGCGTGGAGGCGTCGATATCTTTCTTCAACGTCCACTGGAACACATCGGGCGTCTGGCCCTGAAGCGGATCATCGCGCAGGGACGAGGGCGGAAGGCCATAGATCTCGGCGACTTCCGCGCGAGTCTCGGCGATGGCTTTACAGAGTTCGATATCGCGGGCATAGCGTGTGGCGAATAAGCCAATTTGGCCGTCTTGGGCACCATCGACCGCAATCGCACCCGCCACACGTTTCAGTTCATCAGGTTCGCGGGCATCGATGAAGATCTTTTGCCGCACTGGGGATGCTTTGTCTTCCCCGCGGCGCAATTGCACGTCTTTGTCGTACATCTTGCGCACAACCGCCCCGAGGCCCGCACGCACGCCGCCAACTTTATCCAGCGTTTCTTGATAGATGATGCGCTTGCTATCTTTCGGGCCAAATGGCGGAACCACATCGCCCACGATCCGCCCGATGGCAGCCCCGTTCCCCTTGCTCATCACAATTTCGCTGCACGCCAGAACGGGCAGCACAGTGTGGGCGGTTGTCTCGGCATGGACGAACGCCACCGTGGTCACGCCCTGAGGCTTCACTTCGTTCAGAATGTAGTTCTGCAGACTGAGCGCAGCCCCGAAGTCGGCCGTGGCCGAAGGTTTATCGTCCGGGTTGAAATCGAAGATGACCGTGCGAGCGCGTTGCAACGATTTGGGATCAATTCGCGGGCTGACCTGGGCCTTGATGCGGTTAACCGCTTCAGAAGTGATTGGGTTGGGAACCGTGACGAACATCCCCTCGGCGTTCTGTGCGAGAGCTGGCACGCTGGGGGCAAGCAGCCAGATAAACACCCCCGTAAGCAGGGGAACAGTGGATCGAGCCATTGTCGACATCGGCGATCGTTCCTTGCGAACGGGTGGTGCAATTAGCCTGTCTCTGCTTAGCGGATTATAACGCTCCGGCGAACCATGACCAAAACCCTTTCCCTCGCGGGATCACTCACACACGCCCGCAGCGCTCGGATATCCGCCCTTCCGAACTGAAGGCTCATTGAGCCAATTTTAACTGCCGTTGCCGTTTAAGGGTCCGATTATTCTAACTTTACGGAAGTGTACTGCGGGGTATGGGATATTAAGACCAACTTGGCACGATCGGGGGATTGAAGGATAGCGAGGCGAGGTATAAATTTGCATAAGATGGCGAAACTGGGAAAGAAGGGTCGAGTGATGACCGAGGAACTGCCGACAACCGGCTTGCTTCCCCGGCGCACTGTTCCAGTTGGATGCTGGCGTGCGACGATCGGCGTGACGTGCCCGCCTCATAGGACGAACCTGAGGCGGCCGAACGGGGTGGCGTCATGCGAAGGGTAGTTATTTCTGGCGTCGGTGTGGTCGCTCCTAACGGAGTTGGCAAAGACGCATTCTGGGATGGTTGCATCGAAGGGCATAGTGGGATTGGCCCCATTCGCTCGTTCGATGCTTCGAACCATCCCATTCGCGTTGCGGGCGAGGTGCACAACTTCGACCCGGAGCCATTCATTCCGCCGCAATTCCGCAAATCCGTCAAAGTGATGGGCCGGGCCGCGCGCTTTGGTATTGGTGCGGCCGGGTTGGCTGTGGCCGATAGCGGGCTGGACCCGGAACGCACCGATCCGGAACGCTTTGGCGTGGTCATGGGTACCGGGCTTGTGCCGATGGATCTGGGCGAGATCGCACCACTGCTGGCTCGTGCATGCCAGGAAAGTGGCGAGTTCGATGCGTCGCGGTTACCCGATCCCTCACGCACCGATTCGCCTTTGTTCCCGCTCTGGCTGATGAAGTATTTGCCGAATATGGCCGCCGCGCACATCTCCATGGCGTTCAATTGCCAGGGGCCGAATAACACCGTCGTGACCGCGTGCGTGGCCGGTACGCAAGCGGTGGGCGAAGCCTATCGACTCGTTTCTCGCGGCGACGCAGACATCATGCTGGCAGGCGGGGCCGATAGTCGCATCGATCCACTCATGCTTCTGGCCTACACCGCACTGGGAACGCTTAGCAAGCGGGCCGATATGGCTCCGGAAGAACGCTCCCGCCCGTTCGATCGCCTTCGCGACGGATTCGTAATTAGCGAAGGCGCTGCCGTTCTGGTTCTCGAAGAATACGAACGAGCCAAGGCACGCAACGCGCCGATCTATGCCGAAGTTCTTGGCTGGGGAAGCACGTTCGATGCCTATTCCGTAACCAAGCCAGACCCGGACGGGCGCGGAGGGGCGAGGGCGATTCAATCGGCTCTCACGGAAGCGCAAGTCGATCATCGCGATGTGGGCTACATCAACGCGCACGGCACCAGCACCAAGTTGAACGATGCGATGGAAACCGCAGCCGTGAAGCGGGTGTTTGGCGAACGATCGCGCGAAGTGCAGCTTTCCTCGATCAAGTCGATGATTGGACACTCCATCGGGGCAAGCGGAGCCATCGAAGCGGCCGCACTGGCTCTGAGCCTGCACACGCAGGTGTATCCGCCCACCATTAACTTGAAGAATCCGGACCCCGCTTGCGACCTCGACTATATCCCGAACACCGCCCGCGAAGGGCGTGTGCGATATGGCCTCTCCACGAGCTTCGGGTTTGGCGGGCAGAATGGCGCACTGGTGATGGCCGCAGTGTGACCGCGTTCTCTCCTTCTCGATACTTCTGCTCGATACTTCTGGCTTGGCGAGCCGGGGCACGTCCGTGCCCGGGTTCTTCTCTTCTACTCTTTCTCTCTTCTTCTCAACTTAAAACCGGAATTCGGCACCCCAACTCAGCATGTGGGCGTTGTAGTAAGTGGTCGTGCTATTCAAGCTCGGGCTGAGGTTGAACTGCTCGGACGCTCGCCGCACATTCCACCAACAAAGATAGGTGTAACCGAAGGTGAGCCGCGTGCAATCGGTGACAGAATACGTTAGCTTTCCTCCGGCTTCCATCATCACGCCAAAGTAAGCCGATTGATCGCTCACACTGGCCGAACCGAGTGGAATCGGATCCATCGCGGGCACGATGATCACGCGATTGCGATCATATTGCCGCTCGCTGACGTTCGCACCCATCGCCAGTGTTGCCAACCCTTCCGCGGTCCATCGCTTGTGGTGCCATGCGCCGATCGCACCGATTTGCGGGCCGAAGAAATGGTTGCGCGTAATGATGGTGTCGCCACCCGAGAACACCGCCGGCAATTGCGGGACGATGGGCGAGCCAAGCACCGTGAAGTCGGTTCCGAGTTCGTCGCGCAAGTAGAGTTGTCGATAGCCCACTAGCGCTTCCAATCGCCATTGCTCCGAACGGTGCATGGTGTGTCGCAGGTTCAGATCGCCACCGACGAACAAGTTTCGCGTGCGGGCGGCGGCTGTGCCGGTGGTGAGGCCGGGGAACCCGACATAAACCGGCAATTGCACCATCGTTCCATTAATCGGCAGGAATTGCGGAACGTTCACGACGTTCGTGCCGTTGCCGGTTACGAGCAGATGTTCGCTCACGGTGTAGAGACAGTAAAAGCGGCCCGCGATGCCGTTAGTCTGTTCCGGCGAGAACCACAGGCCCATCTCCGCGCGCAATCCGCTCCGCCAGTTGCCCAGTTGCTTGCGGCCGCCAAAGAGTGGCATCGTGTTCGGTTGGCCGATCGCGCCCGCCGAGGGCACACCATCCGAAGCTGGCCCCGTGGTGATGACGGGCGGCACATTCGCAGGGCGACTGGTGCCCAGTAGCACTTCCGTTCCGCCCCACACTCGCCAGTTGGACGCCAGCGATTCGGGACTGATAACGAATTCTTCGAATTGCGTTGCGAACGGAATCGCAGGAATTTCTGCGGGGTTTATTGCCAACGGCGGTTCTTGGAACCCCGCCGGAGTCGCGAACAGCGGCCCGTGAAAGCCTTCTTCTTCGAGAGAAGAAGTTGTTGTTGAAGCGACGGTGTTATGGGCGTGCACCACGCCGAGTTCAGGCGATTGTTCGGGATCGAGAGCGCGAACGATGCTGCCACCGGGAATCGCGGTCACTAGCACGCCAGCAACGATCATTTTCCACACGCCCATATCGGCTCCGCGAGTGGAGTAGGACGATTATCGTCACTATCGGCACAAACCGCACAGGCACTTTAACCCGATCCATTCGAGCAGACGATTGCGTAAAGCGAGGCGAAATAGCGAAAGTGGGATTGCCCATTGTACGAGTTCGGCTTGGCTTTCGCGCTACCGCAGATTCACGCACCTGTTCCCAACGCCTGAGGAGAGCCTAACATGGTTCATGAAGGAGAATGAGATGAGCGAAATGGCGATGGAATCGTTGGCAGAAGCACTGGGGCGGATTCCGAGTGGGCTATTCGTGGTCACCGCACGCAATGGGGAAGCGGAAACCGGCTTGCTGGCGAGTTGGGTGCAGCAATGTTCCTTCGATCCGCCGCAGGTCAGCGTTGCGGTGCGCAAAGGGCGGTATCTGCTGGACTGGCTTAACGATGGCGCGCCCTTCGTGGTGAACATTATTCCCGAGAACGGCAAGGCGTTGATCGTACACTTCGGCAAAGGGTTCGAGCCAGGAGAAGCGGCGTTCGAGAAACTCGAAGTGCGTCGCAACGGCGATGCGCCGCCGATTGTGCTCTCGTCGCACGCGTGCCTGACCTGTCGCGTGGTTGATCGGCTCGATGCCGGCGATCACTATCTGGTGATTGGTCGCGTGGAGAGTGGGGAAGTGCTTCATCACGGCGGGCCGATCACACATGTTCGCAAGAATGGCTTGCGTTATTGAAGATTAGGTTGCGGCTACGACAAACTCCGCCCGCGCTCACTCACATGGGATTTCACATGAGCGATAACCCGATTATCAGCCCGGACACGCAGCGGGCCAATCGCATTCCGCCGCGGCAGGTGCAAACCCGCAAGTGGCCCGTGTTGCACGCCGGCGAAGTGCCCACGTTCAACCCCGCCACCTGGGACTTCACCATCTTCCCGGTGCCGTTGGTTAACGAAGTGATGCGCTTCAACTGGGAAGAGTTCCAGGCGTTGCCGCGTGTGAAGGTGTTCGCCGACATGCACTGCGTGACGCGGTGGAGCCTGCTCGATTGCCTGTGGGAAGGTGTGCCCACACGCGAATTGTTGAATCATGTCGCGGTTTCGCCGAATGCCAAGTTCGTGATGATCCACTGCGAGCACGGCTTCAGCACGAACTTGCCGATCGACGACTTCTTCGGCGACGATTGCCTGTTCGCATTACAGCACAACGGGGCCGATCTGACACCCGACCACGGCTACCCATTACGACTGGTGATTCCGAAGCTCTATGCTTGGAAGAGCGCCAAATGGGTGCGCGGCGTGGAGTTCATGGAAGCGGATCGCCCCGGCTTCTGGGAAAGCTGGGATCATGGCGGCTACCACATGCGCGGCGACCCGTGGGTTGAGGAACGCTTTCGCCCCGATAGCGAATATACCGGTCGCGGGGGCTTGTGATCCAGTGAGATGGCTTGTGCAGAAGTGCGGAAGAGGCTTGGCTTTGTTTGTCGGCGGATCATTCAGCTTGCGGGCACATCTCGTTCGGCAAGGACGGCGAGTTCCGTTAATCGCGCCGCCGTCATGCCGATCCGCTCGAAGCACTCCGCCACGATGCTATTGGGCGTGGTGAACAGAGTGATGAGCAAATCCATGGGGCTAACACTGGTGCGGCCATAGTCGTTGGCGCGGCCGTGCGCATCGCGCAACAACCGGATCACGTTATCGGAAAGAAACTCGCGGTTGAGCAACAACGGCGGAATCGGTTCAGCATTGGGTTGGTTAAAGAGGTCGCGGAACTGATCGAGCAACGATGGGAGATCGGCTCCGAGGCGATTGGCCCACTTGGCCACTCCGGAATCTGGAGCAGCGAGAAGCCCCATGAACAGATGGGGCGTGCGAACACTGTCCCAGTTGGTTGCACGTGTATGCCCCAGAGCTTCTCGCAACACGCAGGCGGTCGCCTCGTCGAGAATATCGGGGCGAAGTCGGCCGCTGGGCAAGAAAATATCGTCCACGTTGCAACCTGTTTCGGTCTCGGCGCGATTTAAACCGTGTACGGTCGTGGAATTGTCAACGGTTTGTTGGGGTGATTATGTCGCGCACGCGGGCGATCCGCAAGTCAGGCTCTGCTACAGATCTAGACTTTTTTCCCCTTGCACGCACTCGCTTTCCGGCGGAACATGAATCGCGCAGGAGCCAAACCACTCCCAGGCCTGTCGCGAACCGAGGGAAACGATGTACCGGTTGGTATGCGGATTGCTAATGATTGTGGGGGCCGGACTGGCGGGCGCGTGGGCGCAAGAGCCGGTTGTACCGCCACCCGCCGAGACCGTGATTACAGACGTGGACGGGAAGGTAACGAAGCTCGCCAACGCGAAGCTAACCACCGGCACACGGCGAATCGGTTGGCTTGCGGACCCCAAAGGTACAACGCCGGACGAGAAGCTCGGCCCGCAGGTGTTCGAAGTGCGAGAACCCAACTCCACCACCCTGGCCAAGGGCGTGATCACACTTGTGCCTGTGGCGAGCGTGGAATCCGCCAAGTACGATTACGAAAAACTCTCGGTGAATCTCGCCGTCAAGGGTTTGAAAGATCCGATTCAGGGAACCCTGCAATACAAGGGGATCAACACCATCGGGCTTGCGGGCACGGCCGATGGGAAAGCGACCACGCTCACCGCCGGCGTGCTGGGCAAAGCCGCAGTAAAGAGCGTGATCTTTCCGAAGGCCGTGCCGCTTCCTGCATCCAAGGCGGGCGGTGTCACTTGGGCCGTGCAGATCGTTCACCCCGCAGCCAATAACCCGACTGTGAAGGCACGCAACCTGAAAGCGCTTTACCAGTTTGGCACGGTCGAGCAACTCGTCGATGGCCTCCCGGTGCGAAAGGGAATGCCCATTCCCTTCGATGCCAAACTCACACGCTTCGAGATGCTGGCGAACGACCCCAACACCAATTTTGCGGCCGCGGAGATCGAAACCGGAGCGGGCAACGAGAAACTCATCGCCATTCCGCTGACGCTGGAACAAGACAAACTCAAGGGCACGCTCGTGGGGTTAGTGGGAGAAGTGGAAGCGGGATACAAGATCTTTCCATTGCACACCATCAAGGTGATTGTGCCTCTGGGCCGCAAAGCGGATTGAGTGACAAAAGAGAGGGCGAACCCCACCCACGATTGATCGTGCGGTGGGGTTCGGGAGCGTTAGCGAATAAGGCCACCACCCGGCGGTGCGGGCGACTGTTCCCACTCGTCGCGAATCTTGCGCAAGCCCACCGCGCAAAGCTCGAACTGCTCGCTTAACCGGCGATACAGATCCGCTTCCTCGTCGTGCCGTTCTTCTTCTTCCAGGCGAGCGGTAATCATGTATCCGCGTTTCCCTTGCACGGTGTAGTTCACCATTGCATCCTTGCACGGATGGCGGCGTTGCCGCTGCACCGCTTCGGGGTAAACTCCTGTCCAGAACAGTGCGAAATCGCCGATGTGGCGATAGTATTCTCGCCGCGTGCGACCGCCGGTTGGCAGTTGCTCGGCCTCGATCACCATCTCAGTTAATTCGGTTATAGGTTGGCCCGATCCGTTTCGCAGACGATAGACCGCATCGAAGTGCAAGAAACGGGTCAGCAGACCGGAGAGGTAATCGGTCAGGGACGGGTCGGCCACGCCGAGATGGGAGAAGAAAGCGTGTTCCGCCAGCCCCGCGAACATCCGCCGTAGCGGTTGCCCATCGGGTTGGTGCCACATGATGGCAAATCCTCCGTGTGTAAGACGTCTGGGTGGGCGTGTAATCGGCAACAGGCACTGGGCCATAAGCCCCGCTCACTATTATGACGCACGACAGGTACGAATATCAACACCGATCGTCAAGATCAGAAATCGAATAAAATAGCGCGAAGCCATGCTCAAACTGGAAACGCTCATATCGGAGCGATTTTCTCTCGCTCAGGCATCTGCGTTCGGTTAACCTAATCTCATCTGCTCATTCACGGCATCCCACCACCCATCCCGGGAACCGCTACCCCGGGCTTCAGGCGCTCGCTGAACCCGCGAGGATCACCGCATGCTACCTTTCTCTGTTTCACGCCATTTTGCTGCTTGTTGTGCCGCATATCTGATCATTGCGGCCCCGGCGTTTGCGGCTCCGCCAGTCGATCCGGAATCGCGCAAAGAGATTGCCGGTCGCGTGGCGACGCTCGATGTGGCACCCGCCAAGGTGGAACTCACCAGCGTGCGCGATGCCCGGCAGGTCGTGGTTTCCGGCAAATATGCGGATGGCACGATTCTCGATCTCACCACACTCGCCGACGCCAAAATCGAACCGGCTGGCATCGCCGACTTGCAAGAAGGGCTATTCCTTCGCCCTGTTAAAGATGGCGCGGCCACGCTGATCGTGACAGTGGGCGGCAAAGAAGCCCGCGTTCCGGTGGTGGTGACCGGAACCGGTGAAGCGAAGGCGACGAGTTTCCGCAACGATGTGATCGCGGCGCTGAATGTGGGCGGCTGCAACTCCGGTGCGTGCCACGGCACCCCCAGCGGCAAGAACGGGTTCAAGCTCTCGCTGCGTGGTTTCGATCCGCCCGCCGATTACCTGCAACTGACGCGCGACCAGTTTGGCCGCCGCACCGGTAAGCATGATCCGGAACAAAGCCTCACGTTGCTCAAGGGCGTGGGGAAAGTGCCGCACGAAGGCGGGCAACGCTTCGGGGCCACCAGTGTGCCCGCCGAGATGATCACCGCATGGCTCACCGAAGGGCTGCGCGACGACCCCACTAATCTGCCTGCGGTCAAGAAGGTGGTCGTGGTTCCTGGTAGCCGCGTATTGAAAGCACCGGGGCAGTGGCAACAACTCGCGGTGAATGCGACTTTCACCGACGATTCCACCCGCGATGTGACCCGGCTCACCAACTTCAGCAGTTCCGATCCTTCCATCGCGGATGTGACCCCGAACGGGCTAGTTGAGTTCAAACGCTCCGGCGAAGTCGCGATTCTCGCTCGCTATCTCGAAGAGATGGTTTCCGTGCGGCTGACATACCTCGAACCGCGCGAAGGGTTCGTGTGGTCCAACCCGCCTGAAACGAACTATGTCGATACGCACACGTTCGCCAAGCTCAAGCAAATGAGCATTGCGCCATCCGATGTGTGTACCGATTACGAATTCGTTCGCCGGGCATACCTCGATTGCATCGGCCGCATGCCGACACCCGACGAAGCGAAAGCCTTCATGGGCGACAAGAGCGCCGAGAAGCGGGCCAAGCTCATCGATGCGTTGGTCGAGATGCCCGAGTTCGCGGACTTCTGGGCGCTCAAATGGGCGGACGTGCTACGCAGCAGCCGCAAGACGATCCAGGTGAAAGGCAGTTACGGCTTCCAGGCATGGCTCCGGGGCCACTTCCAGCGGAACACGCCGTGGGACGAAGTGGTTCGCGAACTGATCACCGCCAACGGGAACACCTTTAACAACCCGCCCGCCAATTACTATCGCATTGCGAAAGATCCGACGAGCCTGGCGGAAACCACCGCGCAACTCTTCCTCGGCGTTCGCATGCAATGTGCCAAGTGCCACAACCACCCGTTTGAACGCTGGAGCCAGGACGATTACTACGGCATGGCCGCGTGGTTCGCGCGGGTGAAAACCAAACCGGAACCGATCATTGGCACCGCGCCGGCTGGTCGGCAGACCAACAATGCGGAAGTGGTGTTCGCATCGCGCGACGGCGAGGTGAGCCAACCGCGCACCGGTAAGACGATGAAGCCGCGCTACATTGGCACCGGCGACGCCGACGTGAAGCCCGGCGAAGATCGTCGCGGCGTACTCGCCATCTGGCTTACTTCGGGCGATAACTCGTTCTTCTCCAAGTCCGTCGTCAATCGCGTTTGGTTCCATCTGGTGGGCAAGGGAATCGTGGACCCCGTGGACGACTTCCGCGAATCCAACCCCGCCGCCAACGATGATCTGCTCGATGCACTCGCCGCCGATTTCGCGAAGAGCAAGTTCGATATGAAGCACCTGGTGCGGACCATCATGAAGTCCCGCACGTATCAACTTTCCGCGCAACCCAACGACACCAACAAGGACGACGATAAGTATTTCTCGCACGCGGTTACCAAACTGCTGACCGCGGAGCAACTGCTCGATGCGATCTGCGACTTCACCGCGATGCCCGAGAAGTTCGCCGGCTTGCCCCTGGGCACCCGCGCCACTCAGTTGCCCGATGGCGAAGTGAATCACCCGTTCCTCAAGGCGTTCGGTCAGCCCGCACGCGAACTGGCATGCGAGTGCGAACGCGAAAGCGATGGGAACCTTGCCCAGGCGTTGCAACTCATCAATGGCCCCACTGTGAACGAGAAGGTGCGGAACGCCGCCAACCGCCTCGGCAAACTCCTGGACGCCAAGATAAGCGACGAGGAAGTGTTGACTTCGCTCTACTACGCCGCCCTGGCCCGCGCCCCGTTTGAAGACGAGAAGAAGATTTCGCTTGGGCACATCGCCAAGGGAGCCGACAAGCGGAAAGCCTGGGAAGACGTGGTCTGGGCACTCATCAACACCCGCGAGTTCCTGTTCCGCCATTGATCCGTTGTGACGTCACACGCGACTGTTGCCGGAAGCCATCCGACCGGCAACAGTCGCGAACACGCAGCGGCTCACACGTTGCGTCACAGTTTCGCCACGCACTTGCTGGAAGCACGCCACGACATCTGCGCTGTGCATGAGCTTCTCGGCCACGAGAGCGTGGAAACGACGATGATTTACACGCACATCCTGAATAAGGGCGGGCACGGGGTGAAAAGCCCTCTGGACGCGGACTGACCGGCGCAAGGGTCGTTAGTGTGTTATCTTGCGCGGCATTTTCGGGTATGGAGACGCCGCAAGAGTATTGTGTGAAATGGTTTCGGCCCGCGTTGGGCCGAATCGCTGACCGCAATGTTATCTTGCGCCGGCGCAATCTAATTCCTAGTTCGGCTTGCACCATCGTAACGCGGGAGTGTGGCGGAGGCTTATAAGAGATCGGCCCCAGAGATCGCTTCACGCCGCCATCCTGGCGGCCGAACGGTCAGGTTGTCGGCAAAAGGTAGTGGCACGGAGTTCTGACGTTGGGTAGAGTGCGTGGGTGAATGTCAGTCGCGGGGGGTCGGGGGGCGTGACCGCTGCGGTCAACG
>JBGSLF010000071.1:0-5614 GCA_041740855.1 Gemmata sp. | reverse complement strand
GTCGGCCAGGTAGGCGCAGGCCCGCGAACGCCCGGTTCAGCACGGACGGCAGCAGCGGTGCCGGCGGATCAGCCGGGATTGCCGGCAGTGTCGGGGTCAGCGCCAGCGCCGTATTCTCCCAGAGGGTTTTCCTCAACTTCGCGGCGTGCATCCTCTTCGCTCCGTCTCAGCACTTCCGCGATCTCGCCGGGATCGGCGTCTTGTTGGGTGTGCCACGGTAACGGCGGTAGCGTTGGTTGCGGAGTCGGGGTTGTGGTGGGTGTCAGCGCCCAGGCGGTGTTCTGCCAGAGTTCAAGCCGGAGTCGTGTTGCCGCGAGTTTCTTCGCCGATTCGTACAACTTCCGCAGTTTGGGCGGGATCGGCGGAGCTTCCGGCATCTTCGAGTCGTCGGTGTCCAATGGCTTCCCCTTTGATGGCCGAATTGACCGCTACAATTCTCCCGCGAAGGCTCGGTTCAGCACGGATGGCAGCAGCGCGTCGAGTTCCGTCGCCGTCTCCGATTGCAACGCCCCGGCGGAGTCGAGTTTCGCCCAAACATCGGCAATCCGATCCTGCCAGGCGATCGGGGGCAACCAAATCTTGTGCGCGAGCAGTTGCTTCGGCTGAACTCGCTGCCGACGATCACCGAGTCCTTGGCTTCCAACCGCGACCGTTGCCCAGATATGCTTCGCTTTGAAATACGCTGCGAGGAACTCCGCACGGAGCGTTCCTTGCTTGCAGTCGAAGGTCGGGTATTCATTCGAGACGAACAACCCGTCAAATTCTGGTGTGACTCGGCCGTAGGAACCCTCGAACGCGAACAGCCGGCTGTAGATGAATTGCCCTGCTCGGACCCGGTAGAGCGTCGCCGCGCTCGTCTCCAATCCGCTGATCGGCGGTTTGTGGAAAAGTCCATTCGCAAAGCTGTAGATGCCGAGGTTTGGGTAACTCGCGGAACTGTCCACTTTCACGGGGTCGCTGGCCAACGTCAGCGCTTCGCCGAGGGTCACCAAACGCCACCCGTTTGCCTGTTTCTCGGAATCTGCGAGGTCAGCCCGATGAGCCATCTGAATGAGAAGGCGACTTCCCTCAGCGTTCGCCTCATCTCGCAGGCGTTTCGCTTCCGCGATGCGGGATGCGATCGCTTCCACCCGCTCCACGATCCGCCGCTGCTCGGCCAACGGCGGAAGCAGAATCTCTGAAGTAAAGAACTGATCGAGGTTGAGCGTTCGATTGCGACCGGCAGAGCCAGGCGACGCTTTTCGGAGGACATCCAACCCCGATTTCGTCACGAAGAACCATCGCAAGTATGACGTTTCGCAGCGGCCCGAAACTGGAGTAGCTGTAACGAACCGATGGGAACCAATCTTGCCAACTTCTGTGGGGCCGGCAACGGCGACTGCACCTTCCCAAGCGAACACGTTGTTCAACACGAGGTCGCCGGGGTGTATTGCCAGGACACGCTTGCCACCGAGCGTGAGGCCAGAGATGGGAGGTTTGTGAAAGATACCGTTCCCGAAGCATCGAACGCCAATCTCGTGATACGTTTCGGTTGCTTCAACCTTTACCCAACGGCGTTGCAGTTGCAGCACTTCACCCAGGGGCACGCGGGGCCAGTCGGCGGACATGGGCGGTTCCTTCACCAGATGCGGCGGACGGGGTAGGCATCAAAGGCGGCGTCGGCGCTGATGATCGGGACGTCCTCGACAATCGCCTGCGCGATCAACAGCCGGTCGAACGGGTCTTTGTGCGGTTGGGGTAGGCCGATCAGGGCCGCCGTGTGGCGAGGCTCGATGTTCAGCACCAGGAACCCGTTCGCGGCAATCGCCGTGTCGAAGAATACCTCGTGGGGAACGGTGAGTGTGTACTTCCCGGCACTCATCTTGATGCCGATTTCCCACCAACTCGCGGGGCTGACATACTTCTCGTTTGCGGGATCGACGATGACCGCTTTCGCGGCGGCGCTCAGTTGGGGGTCGTCCAGCGCGAACCACAGGAGCGTGTGGGTGTCGAGGAGCACCCTCATTCCGTGTACTCCGCGAAGTCCTTCAGGTGTTCGTCGTCCTCGGCGTTGATGATGAGCATACCTTTAGCCCGGCCGGCGATGGGAACGCCCCACGGCAATTCCGAGACCAGTTTCCCCACGGGCTTGCCGCCGCGAGTGATGACGATTTCCTCGCCGGGGGCGAGCTTATCCAGAATTTCGGGCAAGTGGGCCTGTACGTCTTCCACAGTTGCGGTTTGCATAGCGTCCTCCTTTCCCGACATGATAACGCGACACGGCCCGGGGTTCACGAATTGGCCGCGAGTAGCGTCTTGATCTCGCCCACAATCGCCGCGATCTTCGCCTCCTTCGCCAGGATGCTCTCGACCAACTTCTCGGGCGGAAGATGCTCCGCATCGGCCTTCGCGTTTGGGTTCTTGCGGTCGAGGTTGCAGCCGGCCGCGATCAGTTCCGATGCTGGCACTCGCCACGCCTGCTCCGTCTCCTTGCGATTCGGCCACCACGCCAGACAATCCGCGAACGCCTCGAACGGGATCGACGCCGTTTTCGTGTAGTTCTTGCGGCCCTCCGGCGGCGGCAACTCGTAATACCACACATCGGCCGTCGGGCCACTGCGATCGAAGAACAGCACGTTCGTCGGGATCGATGTATACGGCGCGAACACGCCATTCGGAAGCCGCACGATGGTGTGCAGGTTGAACTGCGTCAGCAGTTCGTGCTTGATCCGCCCGCACACGCCATCGCCGAAGAGCGTGCCGTTCGGCACCACCACTGCGGCCCGCCCCGGCTTCGGCGGCTTTCGCAATCGCCGCATGATGAGTTGCAGGAACAGCAGCGCCGTTTCGGATGTTCGCTTGTCGGCGGGGAAGCCGTCCTGAATGCCGCGTTCCTCTTCGCCCCCGAACGGCGGGTTCGTCAGGATCACGTCCACGCGCTCGGCGTCGCCGAGTTCGGCAATCTTCACGTCGAGGCTGTTCCCCTTCGTGATCCGCGGTGCATCGAGGCCATGCAACAAGAGGTTCATCTGGCAGAGCATGTACGGCAGCGGCTTCGCTTCCTGCCCGAAAATGCTTTCGTGTTGCAGCGTGTCGCGGTCGGTCGCCTTTGTGGCCTGCGGCTTAAGGTGGGCGAACGCCTCGACGAGAAACCCACCTGTGCCGCACGCGGGATCGAGAACAACTTCGCCGAGCCGCGGGTTCATGGCCGTCACCAGGAACTTGACGACGGCTCGCGGGGTGTAGAACTCGCCCGAATCGCCAGCCGCGTCCCGCATCTCCTTCAGCATCGATTCGTACAGATGGCCGAGGGTGTGGATTTCCTCTGACGCACCGAAGTGGATGCCATTGACCTTCTCGACGAGATCCCAGAACAGCACGCCGCTTTCCATGCGGTTGGTAACGCCGGAGAACACTTCACCAATCACACGCCGCTTCGGGTCGGCGCTGCCGAAGAACCCGCGAAGGTACGGAATCAGCCCCAGCCCCTTCTTCTTGTCCGGCAGAAGCGTGTCTTCGAGTGAGATGAACTTGATGAGGTTCTCGCCGGCAAAGTCGTCCTGGAGTGCCCAATCGCGCCAGCGGTACGGCGCGTCGATGACCGGGCGGAACGGCTTGCGACTGAGCTTCGCTTTCGTCTCGGCGTCGGTTTCCTGGTCGTCGAGGAACTTGAGGAACATGAGCCAGGTGAGCAGCGGAAGCCGGTCGAGGTCGCCGTTCAGCCCCTTGTCTTTCCGCATGATGTCGCGGGCCGACTTGAGCAACGACCCGAGCCGTTGGGCTGTAGTCGGCGGTGGGGCATCGGCAGCAGCCTTCTTCGCGCGAGCCATTCCGTTCCGTCCTTGTGTCACGCAGCGTAGAGGTGTTCTTGCAGCAGATCCACGGCGGCGAGCAATTTGTCGGTTCCACCAAACTTTCCCGCGATGTCGGCGAGACTGCCGAAGCTGGAGATCGGCGGCACTTCCAGCACGTTCGGCAGCGAGAACTCCCCGACGCCGTGTTCCGCGTACTTGTCGAGGATGGCGTTCAGCACCGTTCGCGCATCTGGGCCGTACTGTTCGAAGAAGTCCGGCTTCCCCTTCCGCAGTTTCTCGGCGCGTTGCTTGCGGGTGAGCAAGGGGGCGTTGTAGGCGATGTGACACAACAGGTCAAACGGATCGGCATCCGGTTGGCCGGCCCCGGCTGCGAGTGCCTGGAAATCGACCCCGCGTTGCTCGAGCGCCGCAACCACGTCGGCCCGCTTTGCCGCGTTCGCCCACTTCTTTCGCAAGTCGCTGGAATCGGTAGCGAGCTTCTGCACTTCCTCACCGACGTACTTGGTGATTTCAACCGTGCGGAGTTTCTTCCCATCGGCATCGATGTCGAGAGTGATCTCCGTGTCGATTCCGCCGGGCCCGCCATGCGTGTAGAGCTTTCGCGGCTCGCCGGGTGGCGGATCAACAATGCTCCACCCGCCCGGCCCACCCTCTTCTTCATCGTTTTCTTCGAGGTCCGATGGAATCGGATCGGCCGTCATGGCGATGGTCGCGCCGTGTTCGTCGATCTCTTCTTGGGTCGCCTCGGCGGGCGCTCCATCAAAGTCGGGGTCGGCGAACTTCTGCGTGGCGCTGCCCGCGTAGTCGAGAATGTTGAAGAATAACTTCCCGTGATCTTCCCGCAGCCGAGTGCCGCGGCCGATGATCTGCTTGAACTCGGTCATTGAACCGATTGGCCGAACCAGCACGACATTCCGGCACGTCGGGGCGTCAACGCCTGTGGTGAGTAGTTGCGAAGTGGTGAGGATAACAGGGAACTTCTGCTCGGGATCTTGGAACTTGTCCAGGAAGCCGGCCCCGATGTCGCCTTCGTCTGATGTCACTCGGGCAACGTATTCGCTTCCTTCCGCGGCAGCCTCGGCTGCGAGATCCTTGTTCATGTTGTGCAGCAATCCCCGCATCATGCTGGCGTGTTCCTGATCCGCACAGAACACAATCGTCTTCGAGTATCGGTCGGTCTTCTTCAAGAAGTCAGTGATGTGTTGGGCAACGGCGGTGTTGCGAGCGTCCAGCGAAATGACCCGTTCGAAGTCCTTCGTGTGGTATTCCTGATCGGGGATCGGGTTCTTGTTCTTGTCGAGTTGCCCCTTGATGGGTCGCCATCCAACGGCGTCGAAGGTAGTGACGATACGGTGCACTCGATACGGCGCGAGAAAGCCGTCTTCGATGCCTTGCTTCAGCGAATAGGTGTAAAGTGGGTTGCCGAAGTAGAGGTAAGAGTCGCGGTTGTCTTCGCGGAGCGGAGTTGCCGTCATGCCAAGCTGGAAAGCCGGCTCGAAGTAAGTGAGGATGTCGCGCCAGCGGCTTTCATCCGATGCGGAACCACGGTGGCATTCGTCAATCACGATGAGGTCGAAGTAGTCACGCGGGTACTGGTTGTACAAGCCGGGCGAGTTGGCGTCCCCGGCGAGAGACTGATACAGCGCGAAGTACATCTCGCGACCCTTTTCAGCCTTCCCGCTAATCTCGACTGATGCCGATTCTGGGTGACCGTCCGTGGTGAGGTAGTATGAGGGTTGCTGAAGCTCCCATGGTCCTCGCCCACGGACGGCCGCCATGATTCTACCACCCGAGGCGCACGCGCTGGTCCAGGTTCTCGC
>JBGSLF010000070.1:0-6080 GCA_041740855.1 Gemmata sp. | reverse complement strand
TTTCCAAGCGATTCCGCTGGGGTGGCGGAGTTTTTTGGACACCCCACCCTCCCGCCCGGAGATCGCAATGTTGCGAAATCCCCTTGTTTTCGCACAAACCCGACTCGGCCGACGACCAAAATCGGCATCAGTCGAGCTTAGCGGTGCCCAGGTTAATGGGTGCAGCGTGACCTGTTGTTTCTGTGCCGAGCAACAACCCAAGGACTGCCAACATCGGACATAGCATACGTCGCATGATACACCTCAGAGGGGAGTGAAGGTAAGGGCGTTGCGACGTGTCTCGCGTTGATGCTGAGATGGAGTCGGGCGAACGCCAACCCAGCTTTTGTGGAACTGCGCACCGTCTGGGCAACCGGTGCGAGAGGTTTGGAAGCATCAGCGGGTGCCCCACGCGGAGCGGACTACTGAATGCTGAGATTGAGACAACAGTAGCCACGCTAAAAGTATTTGTAAACTAAAATTATTGTAAAAATGACTAATTATTTGCCTGAATGAATTTAAACTTTTGCATGGCGTGGGGACGAGTCTAATTTCGGCGCAAACTATATCTATTGCGACAGATGCATCACTTCCGAGTGAGATCGACCCGACCGAATCATCGATGCAAAGGGGGGCTGTTCAGGTCGGGTGCAGACTCGACCTGGGTAACTATGCGGCTAAGGACTAGCCAACAAAACCTCCGCCATCATCGAAAAACGCTGGAAAACAGCAAGTAGGTAGGGGTTTTGTCTGGTGGTCCTATGCGGAACGAAAGCTGGTGGAACTGTGTTTAATTCGGTATAACTTTGAGTATCGGTGGGAATTCAGCCAGGTAGCAGGTCCCGACGTTTGAATCACTCAGTCCCAAACTCGAAACCCGGTGTAACACAATGGGATGGGATCACGACGGCCGCTATTACACCCGCTCCCGACGTGAAAACGGCAGGGTTGTTCGCGAGTACGTTGGTGGCGGAGCTCGTGGGATGTTGGCTTCACAACTTGACAACATTGAGCGTGACAAGCATGAGACGGAACGCCGTGCGACACTTGCTGAGCGAAAGAGAGTGAACGCACTCGATGCAACACTCGATGAGCTGAATGAGCTGACCGATTTGCTGGTGAAGGCGACACTATTGGCCGCTGGATTCCATCAGCACAACCGAGGTAACTGGAGGAAACGCCGTGGGACCCGCGACGAACCCAACTGAACTCGCATTGCTTACTTCCCCTGAGCAAACTCGCGCCCTACTCAAACGGGCGATTGCAGGGGATTCCACTACGGTTCCTCTTATCCGAAAACTTCTCGAAAACCCTGAAAAGATTGAGCAGTTCGGGGGCAATCTCGCGAAGTACGCGCAACGCTCGCTCGTTGAGGCCATAAGCGGCCAAGACATCACTTTGCGGGAAGCAGTAAACGCAAAACTGGCTGCGATGCGAAAGGAACTGCTCGGCGACTCCCCCACGGCAATTGAAGTGCTGTTGGTCGAGCGGGTGGTGGCGTGCTGGCTGCAAGTGCAGGACGCGGAAATCCGGGCGGCACAGGCCAAAGACATGACCTTCAAACAAGCCGACTTTCACCAACGCCGCATGACCGCCACCAGCAAACGTTACCTGGCTGCTATCAAAGCGCTGGCACTGGTCCGAAAGCTCGCCGTGCCAGTTCTTCAGCTCAACATCGCGAAGAAGCAGGTGAACATCTCGACCCCATCCGTTGCCTCGACCAACCCGGGAGCATGATGTATCCCCGATGCGAATTCGGAAGTTGCGGATCGGTTTCGCACGAGACGGTGTCCACCCGATAACGCTCCGCGTTTCTACGGAAAAATTGGGGCCACATCGTTTCGTGAAAGAACCCGAAACGCTGTGGCATCTTGGTGAGCGGGAAAGGTGGGTACTTTTCCGGAGTAAGTCTTCATCTTTTCAACCGTGATACCGATTTTGATTGCACCTGTGAACAATGGCCTTGGTGTGTCGATACCAGCAGGAACCGTGAACTGGTCGAACCATCGAGGTGTAGCATGTGCGGGCGATATCTCCTTCACACCGCCCCAAAAATGCTCGCGGAGGCATTCGATTTACCCGACTCTCCAGACCTTCCAGCCCGCTACAACATCGCGCCCAGTCAGTTGGTTGCCGTGGTAGGACTTAAACCGGATCGCGTGCATTGCGGGGTTGCTTTGCTACGCTGGGGACTCATTCCTCACTGGGTTCGGTCAGATAAAGGTCCGCGGCCGATCAATGCCCGTGCCGAAACCGCTGCAACGAAGTTCCGTAAGAACTTCCTCGAACGGCGCTGCCTCATTCCTGCAAGTGGCTTTTACGAATGGCTGACAGTGGGGCGAACCAAGCAACCTCATCTTTTCACTGTGATTGATGCTGAAATCTTCGCATTCGCGGGCATATGGGATTACTGGTCAGACGAATCGCAGAGAGTTACCACCACGTGCATCATCACCACGAGTGCGAACGATCGGGTTCGCCCCATTCATCAGCGGATGCCCGTGATTATTCCTCGCGAGAATTACGCGGAGTGGCTTGATTCAGGAACAACTGAGGAACGCCTACACGCATTGCTGCAGCCCATTCCAGCGGATCAGATGCGGGTGGTCGAAGTGGGACCAGCGGTGAACTCACCCAAGAACGACGGCCCTGAGTGCCTGGAACGCAGATCCGCCACTTCTTGACGCAACTGCGCCAAGAAGTCCTGGAAGCCAGTCTGGCTGCTTCGATTGTCAGCCGCTCGTGTCGCGGTGCCACACCTCCGCGAGCAGACGCAGCCGACCCGTTAGCCGTTCCGCGATGCCGACGCCAGCGACACCCACGCCAATCAACCCCGTCACCAGCAGGCGGAAGCCCAGCGTCATAACGCCGTCCGTGAGCGCGATCAGCAACACCGCACCGGTCAGCGGCACCGCCGACGCCAGCATCAGGAATGGACCAAACGCCAGTGTCAGCGGTCTCACTTCCGCCCACATTCCCGACGGCGTGTAGGTGTCCGGGTTGCCGAGGTTCGGAAGCAGTGCCCGCAGCACCACGGCTTGAATCGCGAGGTAACTGAACACAACGGTAATCAGCCCCGCGAGCGTGAACGACACGAGATAGTGCGCGAAATCTCGCCAGTCCAGACCGCCAGCCCCAAGGTGAATCGCGAGCGGAAACACGATGCCGCCCGAAAACCACCCGATCGAACCCAACCCCAGTACCCACCAGCCCAGAAGCAACACACGCCCACGGAGTTCATCCACGGCAGGCCCCGGTGCCAGCGGCAGTTCCAGCATTCCCCGCTTGATCTTCCAGATGAGATACGCCGCCGTGCCGCCGAGCAGCGGATACGCGAACAGGTTGTATGCCAGGGTCACGAACAGGAAGATTTGCTTCTGTGCGTCGTTCAGTTCGATCTCAACTGCGTTGTACCCAATGTTCACAACCGTCGCCGGAATGTGCGGTAGAATCGCCCCCAGAGCCAAGGCGGTGATCGGTCGTTGAGTGATCCACCTTGCAATCGGCACCGCAGGCGGAAGCGCACGCCGAGCCGCGAGAAGCTGCCGGGCCGCCTCCAGCGACTTCGCCAGTTCGGTTGCAGACTGATACCGCTTCGCCGCCGACGGCGCGATACACCGGCGAATCACGGCGGCCAGTTCTCGCGGCACGCCTTCCATCGCGGGCGATGGGTCGGGCTCTTCTTCGTTCAACGCCGGCGGCAACCGCTTCCCTGTCGCGAGTTCGTACAGCACAAGCCCCAGAGCGTAGATGTCGCAGCGTTCATCAACGTGACCCTGCGGTTGCCCGAAGGCCGCGGCTCGCTGTTCGGGCGCCATGTAGCCGAGCGTGCCGCCGACGCCCCTCGCGGCGTCTCGCTTGGATTGGTCGAACGCGACGTTGAAGTCGGCGAGCATTGGCCGGCCGTACTGTGTGAGCAGGATGTTTCCGGGCTTGATGTCGCAGTGCAGGATGCCGCGAGCGTGTGCGAACGCCAGCGCTTCGGCGAGCCGTGCCCCGATGCGGCAAACGGCTTGGGGGAAGGTATCGCCGGCGAGCGATTCGCGGTCTCGCAGTGAGAACGGATCGAAGCGTGCATCGCCGCGCTTGGTGGCGTCGAGAGCGGCGAGGATCGCGGCTCCGGATTCGGGAATCTGTCCGCCTTGGTGAACTCGCCGAACGATGGCCCCGAGGTCGGCACCGGGAACATATTGCAGGCACAGCCCGCAGGTGCCGCTCTCGCGGTCGGTGAACTCGGAGAACACCTTCACGATGTGATCGTGTTCCAGCCCAGCGAGCAGTTGCCCTTCATTGCGGGCGCGGGTGTCGGTCGGAGAAGTGGCGCCGGTTTCGGCTGAGAAAGAGGCGGATGAAAACTCGTCCGTGGCAGGGCGGCTGACCTTGAGGGCGACTTCGCGGCCGAGCGAGAGTTGCCTGGCGAGGAAGACCTGACCAAACGACCCTTCGCCGAGCTTTGAGACGAGTTCAAACTCGCCGATCCGCGTGAGTCCGATTGCGGCGTGGAAATCATCCCCGATCATCATCGGGGGCGACGATTGAATGGCTGTCTCGTCTTCCCGGGAGCCCATGCACATCCCCAGTTGCCGCCGTCATCTTAGGCCCATCTTTCCCAGATGACGGCGTCTTGGGAGATCGGTCCCGGTTCAAGTGATTCTCGGTATCTCCTCGATCCCGGTCAAGCACTTTTCCCCTCCGGTGCCGCACTAATTCATGGTGCTCAACGCCCGAAGGCATCACTGATTGGTTCACACGAATCGCCCTGGCTGAGCATCCGTTCGGCCGTGCGTTGTGCTCAACGCCCGAAGGCATCACTGATTGGTTCACCCGGTAGAGAACGGCGGCACACAGGACGCGGGACCGGTCGGTCAGGCAGGTCGGGTCGAAGGCGATCACCAGACGTTTGTCGGGTTGGTCGGCGGCAGCCCAGCGGATCAATAGTGCAAAGCACAGCGTGAAGTCGAAATCGGAACGGGCGTAGCCGATTTGAGCGGTGGCCGGTTGGTAGAGTTCGCGGAGTCGTTGGCGAAGTGCATCAGCTTTAACGGCGAGAAATCCGGCGAGGTAGGCGACGACGGAGGTCAAAGCATAACATCAGGCGAGAACCATGCCGAAACTGTATTCGGCCAGAGCGGATCGATGGTGCGGTTTGAGGACGCCCAAGAGCGTATCAACATGCGACGTCCAGTCGTAGAATGCAGTGGTGTGGGGCATGGGAACCGTCCTGAACCATCGGTGGTAAGAGACCAATAGTTTAGGGTGGGACCGTGTCTCACATACTACACACCTGTGAACCTACACCTGCAAGCGGTACGACCCTCCTGAAACTCCCCGAACCGATCCGCGAACTGCTCCTCAACACGTTCGCACCCGCCGCCTGAACCACCGACAATTGGCATCAGTCGAGCTCATTTGTTCGTGGTAGTGTGGCCCCAACGAGACACAGCTACTCACGCAACCTGCTGCCAACACGCGTGCCGGGTCGCGAAAAGTTTCGCGATTCCGCGCCAGCCTTCGAGTCCGGCGGTGCCTGAGAGGTTAGTGGAACCCGTTGAGAGGCCGCTAGCCATGAACGTCGGCGTGATCGAACTCATCGCGTACACGGTGCCCCCGGAGTGGAGCGGGCGCAACGTGGCGCTCGCGATGCGGAAGGTGCTCTACAGCGTCATGCCCCAGGTGGTTGCCGCCTGGTGCCGGCGGCGCGGGCACCGCACCCGCTACGCCACCTACTACGGCCAGGCCGACCCGGCGACGCTTCTCCCCAACAATTTGCAACTCGTCTTCATTTCCGCCACCACCCAGGCAAGCGGGCTGGCGTACGCCCTCGCCCGCTACTACCGCCAGCGGGGCGTGCGCACGGTGCTCGGTGGGCCGCACGCCAAATGCTTCCCGGCCGACGCGCTCCGATTCTTCGACCTCGTCGTGGGAGAGTGCGACGAGGGCCTGATCGGTGACATCCTTGCGAACCGGTTCGAGCCGCCGCTGTTCGTGTCGAGCCGGCGCCCCAAGGCGCTGCCCGGCGTCGAGGAACGGTTTCCTGACATTCAGACGGCCGGCTTTCGGCACGGGCGCCGATTCGGGTTCAACGCCGTCGCCGTCTTTAG
>JBGSLF010000069.1:0-79059 GCA_041740855.1 Gemmata sp. | reverse complement strand
TAGCCGTCGGCGAACGGCACCGGCTCACGGAACACCCAGGCGTGCGGGTCATCGTGGTCGTCCAGCCAGTCGGCGTACACCAGCCGGGAGGTGGCGTCGGACGGGTCTGCGGTGATCCGGTCCCAGAACCCAGTCTCGTCGGGGTGGCGGGCGGCGGGGAGACGGGTGGGCTGGTTCATCAGGGCTGGCTCATCAGGGCTGGGCGTGGGGGCTGGGAGAAGCGGGGAGGCTTGGATTTACCCGAAAAGAGAAGCCGGATTTACCCGAAGGCAAACCCGGCTCATTACCCGAATGTCGTGTTGTCCTAACTCGTTCTAAACCATCCACTTAAAGTCGGGCTGACAGGATTCGAACCTGCGACCTCTTGGTCCCGAACCAAGCGCTCTACCAAGCTGAGCTACAGCCCGTACTTTGTGTTTTATATAATTATGAATTATACGGCAACGAACTGGCACCCCTCGCTCAGGTATCGCCTAACTTTAAAGTCTAATTCTTCGCGTGTTGATAGTGAATTGTCGCGTTTTGCACTACTTTACCTCAAGTAGCCATTAGTTCTGCTCGAGTTCGCCGCTCACAACTCACACAGAGTTCCGCAAATTTGCTTTACGCTAAGCTGATCCATTGATTATGCTTCAGTTCTGCGAATCGTATTCAACCCACCATTCGGTTCTCCCGCCACATACAACTTGGTGAACCGTCCATGCTACTCAAGAAAATCTCGGCTTTGATTCTCGCTTTAGGCTTCACTGCCATTTGCGCATATCCGTTGCGTGCTGCAGATCCGCTTCACGTTCGGATAGATACGTTCATCGAAAATAAGGCTAAAGCAGAGTCTATTCCCATCGCGGGGACGGCGAGCGATGCGGAGTTCCTTCGGCGGGTTTACTTGGATTTCGCAGGTACTCTTCCGACTGTCGCAGAAGCAAAAGCCTTCTTCATCGATCCCGCAACAGATAAGAGATTGAAGCAGATCGATAAGCTCCTCGGGGCAACAACCTACGCAGCGCGAATGGCAGACCAGTTCGATGTCATGTTCATGGAGCGATTGGGGGAGAACGCAGATTGGTCCAACTATCTCATCGGTTCTTTCAACAAGAACAAACCTTACAACCAAATGATTCAGGAAATTCTTCGCGCCGACTCTAAAGACACCGCAAACGTTGGGTCTGCGTTTTGGATATCCAAGCGATTAGAGCACTATGGCCAGCAACCTGTCGACTACCCTGCCCTGACGCGAGACGTTGGTCGACTCTTTCTGGGCAAAAACCTGCAATGTGCCGAATGCCACGACCATCTTTTCATCGATGACTACAAGCAGCAGGATTTCCAGGGTCTGAGTGCGTTTCTGAAAAATGCGTACCTTGTCGATGCTGAAAAGATGATTGTTGCGGAAAAGCCAACTACAGAGAAAACGAGTTTTACCTCTGTCTTCACCCGTGTGGAGAAAGCAACTGGCCCCGCTCTGCCTGGCCTGATGATGGTTGAAATCCCGATGTTTCCTAAAGGAATGGAGTTCCTTGTTCCGCCAGACAAGAAGACGAAAGAACCCGGCGTTCCCAAATTCCGGACGCTCGTCGCACTTTCCGAACAACTCCCTGTTGCGTCGAACAAAGATTTCGCCCGCAACGCTGTTAACAGGCTCTGGTTTGGCCTCATGGGTGTTGGGCTTGTTCACCCGCTCGACCTCTACCACAGCCGGAATGTTGGGAGTCATCCGCAACTGCTTGAACTGTTAGCCACAGAGTTCGCAGCGCACAACTTCGATATCAAGTGGTTCCTCCGCGAGCTGGCCTTGACGAAAACGTACCAGCGGTCAAGCTTGACGCCTGTAGGTATCGAACCGCCGGAAACGCGTTACTTCACCCTCGCAGCGGAGAAACGGTTGAGCACCGATCAACTTCTCACTGCGGTGCTCGCTGCGACCGGTGCGGATTCGAAAATCGCCCCCACACTTCGCCCGAAGTTCCTTAAAGCTTTTGCCAACCAACCTCGAGAACCAGAGGACGAGATTGCACCTTCATTGCGATCCGCTCTCTTTCTGCTGCACGACACGGCAGTGCTTGATCTGGTGAAGCCCAAGCCGGGGAACCTGATCGAACGTGTGGCGAAACTGGATGATCAGGCGGCTATCGATGAACTGTTTCTCGCGATTCTCTGCCGCGAGCCAACAGCCGAAGAACGTAAGGTTACTTCCGCGCTTCTGAGTAAACATAAGGCGCAGAAGTCTGAAACGATTGGTCGCCTTGCTTGGTCCTTACTTGCGTCCATGGAATTTGGAGTCAACCACTGACCCAACCACACTTGGTTGGGAAGGAACGGAATCATGTTGTTACCATCACGGAAGATGTTCGCCGGATTCGTGTGTGTCGGGATGATAAGTAGCATCGGGTGCGGATCTAAACCGCAACCGGAGCAACCAAATGTCGCCATTACACCCGAACCACTCACCGCCAATAACGAAAACACGACCAAGCAGGTTGAACCAACGTATGAACTGGAAGCGGCCAAACAATCGATACCTTCCGGCCCGGTGAGAGGTATGTTGCTTGGAGAAAAGGTAAACGCCGAAGTGAACATCGAGGGGCCTATGGTCATCCGCAAACCAGCGGGTGCCGCTGGGCCAGACTGGCAGATTCAAATTGAGCTACCTGCCGATGCAAAGCGCGGGGAGCCTTATCGATTGGTAACACAGGGCGATCAAGCAAATGGGCCTGCGGTAACCATTAACTACCCCCAACCACTGGTGATGCCAAAATACGAGTTTGAGACGGCTCCTAATGGTTCTGCGATCAAGAGATCAGTGGTGGGATGGCAATCACCCACCACCGGCCTGAGTGTGATGAGCGGGTACTCACTGACTCTTGAACTGGGAAAGCGTGTGGGAAACAAGGTGCCCGGTAAACTCTACTTGGCTCTTCCCGAACTAGAGACGAAATCTCACCCCGTGCTACGCGATTTTCTCGCAGGGAACTTTGAAGCCACGAGCGTTCGGCAACCTAACGACCCACCTGGCCCCGATGATGTTCCATACGTAACGGGATCGATCGCGGTGGTTGGCGGAAAGAATGACGATTCGCTGATCGTGGGCTACCTGGCGACGCCCTCCCCTGAACTGTTCGCGTTTGCAACAACGGACCTTCCGTTGCAAGAGGCCGTAGGTGTTGCTCGCTCCGCTCGAGTGGACTACGACAAGCCCCGCGTGACGCTGCTAACAATGGGTGCGAGCAAGGATGGACCCGCTCGATACGAACACTCGCGTTTAACACCCGGCCGGTATCTGGTGTTCGCGGGCGTAAAGGGCGGTGCGACGGTTGGGAAATGGGTTAACGTTACTTCCACGGGTACGCATAGCCTCGATATGACCGTTGATGCGACCCAAACGGGCGGGCTGGAAGTTAGCTTCCCGGTTGAAGTGCTTGGCAAGGCCCAGGTCGCGCCGGCCAGTGACGATATGAATCAAGAGCCAACCGATCCAGCTCTGTTCACCGCGATTGCCCTGCAACTGGGACTGGAGCAAGAGATTGTAGCCCGCAAGGCGGTTTTCAAGGGGCTAATTCCTGGTAAGTACGAAGTTCGCGCGGGTGGTCATTCGCGGATCGTCGATGTGATCGCCGGAAAGATTGTCGAACTTGATTTCGACAAGAAGCTAGAACCGAAGAAGACAGAACCAATTGGCCCTGAAATCAAACTGCCTGAACCGAAAAAGACACCTGAACCGAAACCATGACCGTGTGAGCCTCACATGCCCCGCAAACTCTTATGCACCCCGCACGAACACGCCGTTTCTCGTCGCCAGTTCTTTGGGGCTGCGGGGGCCTCTGCTCTCGGGTTATCTGGACTCGCGACCCCTGCCATTGCGGAGAAACTTCGCAAAGAACGGCGGCAGGTGTTGTTCATCTGGCTCGATGGTGGAATGAGCCAACTGGAAAGCTGGGATCCGAAACCCAACACCCCTTTCGGGGGTCCACTCCGGGCGATTCCGACTTCCGTTCCCGGTATCCACATTTCTGAAACGCTTGAGCATTCTGCGAAGGTGATGAAGCACCTCGCGATTGTTCGCAGTGTAAGCACGCAAGATAATTCCCACTCGGCCGGCGTCGATCGCATTCAGCGTGGCGACCCCAAGAATCGCGGCGTGGTGTACCCGTTTTTTGGCTCGGCGGTATCCAAACTCGTTGGCACCAACGATAGCGGTCTTCCCCCATACATCTCCGTTAAGCCGATGTCGGGCGGCTTCATTTACAAAGATGCGGGCTTCCTTGGCCCCAAATATGGCGCGCTCGCGTTGGGCGATGGAAAACCACCGGAGAATCTCCTTCGCCCGCCGGAACTCAATGCCGAGGCCGATGAAGAGCGAAACGAACTCCGGAAACTGCTGGATGCGAACTACTCGGAGCGGCGGCGCAAGGAATACACCGAGGCGAATACGCACGCCTTTGAAATGGCCGCCCAACTGCAGAAGAAGATTGAACTCTTTGATCCCTCCAAATTGCCGCAGAAAGACAAAGACCGCTACGGCTCGCATGATCTTGGCCGGCACTTGTTGTTAGCACGCCGACTGCTCGAAGAAGGCGTTACCTTCGTGAAGGTAACCAGCTACGGGTGGGACTCCCACGGCGACCACTTCAACCAAACACTGAGTCAGCACCCGAAGTTCGATAAACCGTTTGCGGCGATGATCGAGGATTTGAACGATCGCGGGATGCTCGACAATGTGTTGGTGATCGCATGTGCGGAATTCGGCCGGACGCCCCGCATTAACGGTCATATTGGGCGTGACCACTGGCCAGAAGCGTGGAGCGTGTGCATGGCCGGTCGCGGAATCAAACGTGGCGTGGTCGCGGGGAAAACGAACGATAAGGGAACGGAAGTGGCAAGCGACCCGGTGGATGTTGGCGGACTCTTTCACACGTGGTATCGCGCACTGGGGATCAACCCGGATGAAGTCGAGTTTCGCAATGGCGGGCAACCCTTGCCGATCGCGCACGAAGACATGAAGCCCGTGTCCGAAGTGCTGGCGTAATCAAACCAGAACATGCAGTGCTAGAGTAATGGGTGTTCCCTAAGCCTTGAGTATCACCATGCAACCCAAAACTGCGCCCGCCGCGAACACGCCCAAAGAAATTGGCAAACCGTTCAATCCGGGAGTGCAAATCGCTCGTATTCGGTATTCCCCGGACGGGAATACTCTGTGTGCGGCGGCGTTTGATAGCTCGGTGAAACGGTGGGACGCCTCAACCAACGAACCCGCCGAACTCCCGCCGATCACGGGCCATAATGGGTGGGTTTCAGATATCGCGGCCACACACAGCACATTTTTCAGTGTCGATTCTTGGGGGCGACTCACCGCAACAGACATCGCTGCGAAGGAACCGAAAACACTCTGGACCGTGGAAGCGGCCCATAATGGCTGGGCACGAGCGATAGCAGTAAGCGCGGATGGCAGCCAACTAGCAACATGCGGTAAGGATGGCTTCATTCGCTTATGGAATCCGAAGGATGGAAAGAAACTCGGCGAACTCGATATCAAGTACGATCTGCTTTCGATTGCCTTTTCGCCCAAGGGAACATCGGTCTTGGCAGGAGACTTATTCGGGCTTGTGCGGGAGTGCGACATTTCCGCTGGGAAAGTGCTGCGTACATATGAGGCCAAGGAACTGCATCACATCGATCGCGTGCAGGATGTTGGCGGAGTGAAATGCTTGATGCTTTCAACCGACGGCAAGATACTCTTCGCAGCGGGCGGGGAACCCAAGACCGGGGGCTTTGTCCAGGCGACTCCGTTACTCATTGCGTTCGATCGCGAGAGTGGGAAACGCCTGGGCCAGTTCAAGGGCACGAAAGACAGCGAGGGTTACGTTACCGATATGGCCTGGCATCCAGAAGGTTTTGTGATCGGAAGCACCAGTGGCCAACCGGGGCAGGGAAAGTTCTTCTTCTGGAAGCCCGGCGCTGCGGATGCATCGTTCCTTGGCGGAAAGCTCCCGAATTGCCATAGTGTGGCACTTCATCCTTCCGGTACCAAAGTCGCCGTCAGTGCGACTAATGCCAACAGTAGCGGTAACGGCCGAGTGAAAGGGACAGGCGGAGATTATCCCGCCAACAGTTCACCCATTCAGGTGTGGAGCGTTCCGCAATCCCCCGCCGGTTAACGATGCATGTACGCATCCAACCAATGGCAACTGCACGAGACTTAGAGCGCGGATTCCATCACGTTCAGCGCCACGCCTCGTACATAATCCTTGACCTTTTCGCGGTACTCTGCCATGTGTGGCGCTTTCGTGTGAGCGTAGAGCGCGTCGAGCGTGGCCCACTTCTCAACAACCATCACCACATCCTCACGCGGTGGTTGCTGAATCGCGAGCGTGGTTGGAAGTTCGATCGCCGCCTGATATTCGATACAGCCATCTTCCGCCCGCACGAGAGGCGTGACCCAGCGGAACACTTCCAAGAAAGACGCCCGCACACCCGGCTCAAGCGTGATCGTCGCAATGACGTGAATCATCTCAACTCCTCTGCAACTATTTGGTGCCTCTGTTCAAAGTATCAAGTCCGTTCCAGAAACCTGTCGTAGTTGGGAATGGATTGCGGTGATTGCGGAACCAACACCTGATTGCAAATGAGCTTTTCCAGATTCGCACGTCACGCTATATCCCCTTGGCGGATCGGGGCAACCCGGCAATCTCGGACCGCGGAGGCGGGTATGCGCGGGTTTAATCTGTGGGGTATTGGTCTGGCCGTTGCTCTTGGAGTAATGGCATCAGTGTTCAGCCCGCGGTGGGTCTCGGCTCAGCCTGAACCCAAACTGCTACCGCCTTCGATCGTAGCTGCACCAACTGTTATGGAATCGCCCGCACAACTCGAAGATCCCGAGTTGCAACCGGCACAGTTCACCATTCCAAGTGGTGTGCCCTCCTCTGCTGGCGTGTTCTCGCGGATGATCTCAGACCCACCGCCACCGGTGGTGCGCATTCAGGTGCGTGTTCCGGCAGATGCCCCGCCAACCGAAGATATTAAGTATGTGATTACAGTGCAGAACTCGTCGCCAGCGGAAGCGCACAGTGTGACGGTGCGAAACCCAATACCTGATTCCGTGGAATTGGTTGTGAAGGCCGAACCCGAATGGGACAAAGCAAAATCGACTGCTAAAGAACTCGTGTGGACATTCGGCACGCTGGAATCGGGAAAGTCCAAATCGATTCAACTCACACTGCGACCGAAGAAAGATGCCACGGAAGTAAAAAACCTAGCGTATGTCCACTTCGAGCATGGCGAAGCGGTCACAACGAAGATTAACAAGCCGGCAGTGAAAGTGACTAAGTTTGCTCCGAAGCAAACGGTGCGGGACGAGCCATTCACCGTACGCCTGGCAGTGGACAACACCGGAAAAGTGCCAGCCACCAAGGTGCGTGTGGTCGAAAACATACCGGCTTCTGCGGAATTCGTAGCGATGACCAAAGGCGCGAAACGAACGGATAGCCGAGATGCCCCCGCAGGCACCGTCGCGCCAAATGGTCAGCAGTGGGTGTGGGAAATCGAAAAGTTGATGCCCGGCGAACGACGAGTGATTGAATATCGGCTTACTGCCCGAGAGACGAAAGATGTATTCGTTCTCACGAACCTGGCAGGTGAAAAAGGTGCGACGGACAAGACAGAGGCACGAACGCTGGTTCTCGTGCCGGGAATTGCTGTGGTGTTAACCGGTCCGCCGGGCAACGCACCGGTAAACCCGGGAGAAACCGCCAAGTACGAGGTCACTGTAAAGAACACAGGAACGCTGGCAAGCACCAACGCTCGCGTTACCGCGACGATTCCAACGGGATGCCGCGTGACCATGAAAACCGAAGGTGGGCAACTTTACCGCGATGCGATTCAATGGGTGGTTCCGCGTTTGGAAGGTGGAGAAGCCCGTACCTTTCGCTTTGGCGTGAAGGCTCCAACCGGTGGCAGACGTATTGTGGTTGCATCGGTATCGGATGCCCGTGGTCAGCGGGCGGCTGAAGAGCTTGCAACAGTCTTTCAGGGTACTGCCTCACTGGTGTGGGAATCGGTGCCAAACCCAGTTTCACTTGCAGTTGGTAAGCAAGGGATCTTCACTGTGAAAGTGCGCAATGCGGGCGGCGAGGCGGCCAAGAACGTGCGTGTGGAGATCGATCTGCCCGACGCGGTGAACCTGGTGCAGGCCTCGCCCAATGTGCGGCCGGTTGGAAACAAGCTCGCCTTCAACCCCGAGATCGTCCCGGCGTATGGCGAAATGAGTTACACGATCACTTACGAAGCGCGACAGGCGGCACAGGCTTGGTTCAAGTTGAAGATGACAGCGGACTGCCTCGGCGATCGACCCATGGAAACGCAAAAGGCCGTCGAGATTAACGGCGGATCGCGCTAATGGACAATAGGACAGTCGCAACGAACGCCAAGTACGATTACCTGCTGACTTTGATCACCTGATCGGCGAACCGCTCCATCTCTTCGAGTTGCGGACTGCATTGCAACAATAGCAGATTAATGCCTGCGGCTTCGAACGCTTTTACGCGATCGACAACTTGGCTGGGCGTGCCGATCAACCCGGCACGCAGGCCGCGGTTCGACACGGAGTAATCTTCGAGTGAAACCCGCTGTTCCAACTGCGTTCCTTCGAGCCATTGCTGATAATTGTGGTAGCCCGCTTTGGATTGTTTCACATCTGTAATGCGAGCGAGTTCGGCCTTCGCTTCGTCCTCAGTATTACGCACAATGCTATAGCCCGCGACACCATAAATCATTGGACCCAAGCCGAACTTCTCGCGCCGCGCGTTCATATCCTTGACCTTTTCTCCGACGCGTTCGGGCAAATCCCCGTGCATCACATAAGCGTCGCAGGTTTTGGCGATGAGGTTCTTCGCGGCTTCGGATTCGCCGCCGGCGTAAATCACGGGTCGCGGTTGGGTTGCGGGCTTGGGTTGCAACACGTTGTCGGAAACTTTGTAGTACTTCCCTTCGAAGGTGAAGTGATCCTGTTTCCACACGCCATCCACAACGGAAAGCCATTCCGCCGTGCGGGCGTAACGGTCGTCGTGCTGTTCAAAGTGAACGCCGTACTTGGTCGCTTCGTCCTTCCACCAACTTGAAACGACGTTGAGCGAGAGCCGGTTGCCGCCGCCGATGTGATCGATGTTCGCGGCCTGCTTCGCCAGGAGTGCGGGGTTGTGAAACGTGGGTCGCACCGCAACCATCAGTTCGAGCTTCTGCGTAACAGCCATGAGCGCGGCGGCCGTGCTCCACGCATCGAGCGACGGTGCTTCTTCGCCCTTGATATCGTTGAGGTTCAATTCCGCGACAAGCGAGAGATCGAACCCAATCTGCTCGCTGCGAATTGCGAGCTTCTTGCTGTACTCCCATGTGGGAGCCATGTTCTCGTTATCGACATTGCGGAGCCACCCACCAAACACGGGCATCCAGTAACCGTAACGCATAACCGGCCTCGTAGGTCGGGCTACGCCCGACAATTACCTGGTTTTCCGCCCCAACGGGGCGGCGGACAATAGCCCAGGCCGGTGAGGCCTGGGTCCCCTATCTATCCGCCGCCCCGACGGGGCGGAAGAGAGTCGATGTCTTCTCGCCTTGTCATCGCGGCTCCGAATGCCATACCAGCCAGGAACGCAAGCACAGTGGCCCCGATTTCAACGACGGGATCGGGTTTTAAGCCTGGGACAGCGATTGAAAACAAGCAGCACAACCACATGACAGCGAGCACGACCCCAGCAGTCGCCAACCGGGATCGCGTCCGTGTAATCATTTCGGGGACACCTCAGTCATCATTACGCTCGCTGTTCTAAATAGTCCACCAGCTTTACAAACGGGTCGAAACCCACAACATTCACGGCATCGGCCACGAAGTTCGAAAGTGCATTGATATCGTAATAGTGCAACGTGCCATCGCGATCGTCGATCATGTACTCGATGCCACCAACATCAATTCCAGCCGTCTGCATGATCTGTTCGCACGCGGCAATCACCTCTGGCGGCGGTGTGTAAGCTTCGACCTTCATCCCCGTTTTAGGGGCGTCGATGGCACACGCACCACGCACCAACTCAACCCCATCGGCACGCTGGCAGATATCGGCGGGGCACAAGTTGAATGATTCCCCACTGGTGAAAACATTGATCGCATACAGATATTTGCCGCCAAGAGTTTCCACGCGAGTGATGTGGCCACCGCGTGCGGGTACGAACTCTTGAACCAGTGCCGTGTGATCGACACCCAGATCGATGTCGTTATTCTTCACTGAAGTTGCAAGCGATTCCTGGCTCGCATACTTCACAATGCCCGCACCGCTGCCACCGATGTTCGCTTTCACGACAACCGGAAAGCGCAACCCGTCACTTGCTTCCACGGCACGCGACGGATGATTGATGACACGCGCCTTCGGGTAACCCAGTCCGAGAGATTCGAGCAACGTGAGTTGGCGTGCCTTCGATAGCTCGACTCCGAAGCCCTTCGTACCGTTAACGACCGGAACGCCAAGACGCTCCAGATGGGCCATGAAGCCAAGCGTGAAGAACATCCCCTGCACCGCTCCGCGAAGATACGCCGACGGACTCATTCGGTTGAACACCAATGAGAACTGCGACTGCTTCTCGGAAGGGTCGTAAACATGGGCACGCGGATCGAGGCGGACGAACGGAATATCGCGGCGTTCCAGTTCCGCAAACAGCGGACGAAACCAATCGGGGTGTTCGTGATAGATCGCGAATGGCAAGCGGGGCATGGTGCTGTTCCGGCGGGTGATGGGAACGATTGTACCGCGAATGGTTCAAGTCGTCTGCGTCGCGTCCTGAATCGCATCTGTGATTCGTTGCAGCGATTCATCGGATGTGCAGAGCGGCGGCATCGCATACACGACCGAGCCAAGCGGGCGGAGCAGCACACCGCGTTCGATGGATCGGGTGCGGATGCGCGGCCCCACTTCCGCAAGATAGCCGCCGGTGGCATCGAGTTCCACGGCCGCAATCGTTCCGCATATCCGCACGTCTTTCACTCCGGGCTGAGCGCGAAGCGGCTCGAGGTGCGAGTGCCAATAGGCTTCGATCCGTGCCGCGTTGGCTTGCCATTCGGGTTCGGCAAGTAAGCGCCAGTTCGCAACCCCGATCGCGCAGGCGAGTGGATTCGCCGTGAATGAGTGACCGTGGAAGAACGTCTTTGTGCGGTCCGGTGTTTGGAATTCCGCAACGATTTCAGGTGCAACGCATGTCGCAGCGATGGAGAGCATTCCGCCCGCGATGGTCTTCGCAGCGCAGATGAGATCCGGCGCGATGCCTGCGTGAGAATGTGCCCAGAGTGCGCCGGTGCGGCAGCCCGTCATCACTTCGTCGGCAATGAAGAGCACACCGTGGCGTTTGGTTACTTCAAAGATTTCTCGCACTTCTCGCGGGGTGTGCATTCGCATACCACCGGCACCCTGCACAAGCGGTTCCAGGATCACCGCTGCCACTTTGCCCGCGTAGGCTTGCAAGGCACCATCGAGTTGTTTGGCACAAACCGGCACCTGCAACGAATTGAAGAGTAATGGATCGAAGACGCCGAAGAAGAGCGGATCGCGGCTCACCGACATCGCGCCGAATGTGTCGCCATGATAGCCATTCTCGAAGCCGATAAATAACCGCCGGTCTGGCTCTCCGCGATGACACCAATACTGGTACGCCATCTTCAACGCCACTTCGACCGCAGTGCTACCGTTATCCGAGTAGAAGAGGCGGCCACCGGACCACGGCATCGACGCGAGAATGAGTTCCGCAAGTTCCACGGCAGGTGCGTGCGTTGCACCGGCGAACAACACATGATCGAGCGTGTCGGCGGCTTTCTTCAGTGCGGCCACCAGTGGCGGATGACGGTGACCGTGGAGGATCGTCCACCATGATGAGATGGCATCGATCAGTGTTCGGCCAACGGAAAGGTGAAGGAACTCGCGCTCGGCGCTGACAACGGGCAACGGCTCGGCAGGATCGCCCAGCGATGTGTACGGATGCCACAACAACGCACGATCGCGGGCAGGGAGATTGATCGATGGCCACGGGGATGAACCCCGTGGCTCGCCGAGTAGTTTGACTAGTGGCTCGCGTAGTTGAGCGGCAGCTTCTCGTAAGGTTTCCGTTGTCCATTCACCCACTGGCATACGCAGCGATACCACTTGCAAGCCGCTGTGCTTCGTGATCTCTTCAGCGGCATACTCATCGAGTTCACCGAGCAAAGCCACCAGAGCCACATCGATACCCGGCATGGCACGAATCGCCGCAAGTGTTCGCCCGACCGCACCCACTGCGGACGATGCCACCAGCACCACTGGCAACCGGAAGCCACGAATGAGATCGAGTTGCAGCGCCGAGTCCGTGAGCGGAGAGAGTGGGCCGCCGAACGTCTCGATGAGGAGAGGCTTATCCGTGTGCGGCACCGCGGCGAGTATCTCCGCGACGCCGGGCATCGCGTGCCCTTCCCGCCTGGCCGCCAGCGCTGGGGCGACCGGATCGGTGAAGCGGGCGAGCGGTTTGTGAACGGTGGTATTTGGCACCAGTCTGCGAACACGAAGTGAATCCGGATCGCCGGTTTCGGTTGGCTTCCAGTAATCGAATTCATCGCCATAGGCGGAGAGGAACAGCAACGAGAACGCGGTCTTTCCCGCGTCGGTATCAGTTCCGACGACGACAAAGGAATTCATGCCCGGATCGCCTCCGCGACATGTTCAGCCAGTTGATCGAGCAAATCGGGTGAATGGTCTGCGTGAATCGAAATGCGCAGGCGAGCGGTGCCTTGTGGTACAGATGGCGGACGGATCGCGCGGATGTCGTAGCCGCGTTCCTGGAGTCGCGTTGCTACCCGCACCGCCGCCTGATCGTCGCCAAGAACAACCGGCACAATGTAGCTATCACCGATGGTGGGAACGCCGTGTTGTTTCAATGTCGCGTGGAAACGGCTTGCGTTCGATCGCAGCAAATCTCGCCCCGCGTCGTCCGCTTGCACCTTCGGAAGCATGTTGAGCCACCACGGGCCGATCGCAGGCGGAAGCGCTGTGGTGAAGATGAGATGCCGACACTTGTTCACAAGATAATCGCGAAGTAATTGCGAGCCACACACGTATGCCCCGGTCACGCCCAGTGCCTTGCCGCCAGTGTGAACAGTCGCCAGCACGCGCGATCGCAAGCCCAGTTCATCCACAATGCCCGAGCCACGCGAACCAAAACAACCCGTGCTGTGTGCCTCATCGACCAAGACATGCGCGCCGTATCGCTCCGCGAGTTCAACAATCGCCGCGAGTGGTGCGCGGTCGCCATCCATACTGAACAGCGACTCAGTGATGACGAACATCTCGCGGCCCGGTGGGCGTTGTGCCGCTTCCTTCTTCAAGCCTTCTTCAAGGTGAGAGAGATCGTTGTGCTGGAACGCGAACTTCCGCGGGCGACAGATCCGCAAGCCCTCGGCGATGCAGGCGTGGTTCAACTCGTCGCTCGCAACCCAATCGCCGGGTTCGACCACTGTGGAGATTAACCCTTCGTTCGCGGTGAATCCGCTATTGAGCACAAGCACAGATTCCGCGCGATGCCACGCCGCGAGAGCCGCTTCGACTTCGTCCCACACGGGGTTGTGCCCGCGAAGCAAACGCGAGGCGAGGCCCGAGGTGCCACCGTGTGAAGCCGCGACCGTGCAATCCAGGTTTCCAACGAAGCGATCGCTGCCGTAGCCCAGATAATCGTTCGAAATGAAGTCAAGCCCGCGAGGCGTCTTCAACGAGCGGAATCGGCCCTGCTCTTTCAAGCCATCGAGTGTTTCGATCCAGCGCGCGAAGAGCGACATCAGCAACCGGCGGCGGAAGGAACGGGCAAGCCCATAGCGCGGAACATCTCCGCATCGGCTGTTTCGTCTGGATTCGGAGCCGTGAGGAGCTTCTCGCCAAAGAAGACGGAATCGGCCCCGGCGAGGAAGCACAGAATCTGGAGTTCCCGGCTCATGCGATCGCGACCCGCACTGAGCCGCACGCGGGCATTCGGGAATGCGATTCGCGCCACGGCAATCAACCGAACGAGTTGGATCGAATCCACCGGCGGTGCCATTTGCAATGGCGTGCCTTGTGCCGGCATTAAGCAGTTGATGGGCACGCTCTCGGGAGGCGTTTCGAGATTGGCCAGTTCAACGAGCATCATGAGGCGATCGTCTTCGGTTTCGCCCATACCCAGAATGCCACCACAACACACAGAAATACCAGCTTTGCTCACGGCTTTCAGTGTGTCGATGCGGTCGTCGTAGTTGCGTGTTGTCACAATCTCGGGGTAGAAGCGGCGGCTGGTATCGAGGTTGTGGTTGTACGCGGTTAAGCCGGCATCCGCGAGGCGGCGGGCTTGTTCGTCGGTAAGCATGCCAAGTGTGACGCAGGCTTCCATGTTCAGCCCGCGAACCACCCGCACCATATCGAGCACGCGATCGAACTCGGGGCCATCCTTGGGCGAACGCCATGCGGCCCCCATGCAAAACCGTGTCGCCCCTGCGGCTTTCGCCTGCGTGGCATGGTCGCGAACTTCTTCAACCGTCATGAGTGGCTGGCGATCGACCGGTGTATCGTAATGAGCAGACTGTGAGCAATAGCCACAGTCTTCGGGGCAGCCGCCGGTCTTGATGCTCAAGAGGGCGCACCGCTGCACATCGGAGTAGTTACGGTGAATGCGGTGAACCTCCGCCGCCCGAAGAATTAATTCGGGAAGCGGCAGGTCGTAGATGGCGCGGAATTCAGCGAGGGTTTTCATCCTGGAAAGCTTAGGATTCGGTCCCGCCGTCGGCGAGCGAACCAAAACTCAATCTTCTTTTCTTCGCGTCGCGGGGGGTGTAACTTCCGCACCTTCGGTCTCGCTCTCATCCTCTTCCCCCGGCAGGCGAAGATCATAAGTGATGATCGCTTTGGGGTCGGCTTTCGGATCATTCTCAACAAGCAAACTCTGCGCGTAATCTTTGCCGTCTACAGTCAGAGTCACGCGATAGGTGCCAGCTGGCACGGTGCCGCGTTGCCCGCTCAGGTTCCACGGCAACCGGTGGAAGCCAACCTCTGCGGATGCCTTGCGGAACTCGCGAACCACAGTTCCAGCCGCATCAGTCACTTTCAGCGAAACATCTTTTCCGGGCTTCGTCAGCAGATACTCGAACGCGACACCCGGTTGAGGATTGGTGCCATAGAACTTCCGAATTTCACGCGAATAAGGCGATACGCGGCCACTCTCCAGTTTCCAACGAATCACAGGCGGCGGGGCGAAGAGTGTCACCGCTTCCTTGAGCGGATCTATGCTCTTCTGATCCTTCTTGGCAGTTTCACTTCCTACGGACATTTGCCGAAGGCTGGCCACATCCAGAACCCACACGCTGCGACCGTGCGTGGCGACAACAATCTCACTCGCGGTGCTTGGCTGTGCGACTTCATGGACGGCCACAGAAGGGAGATTGTTATTCAACTTCGCCCAAGACTTGCCACGATCGAGCGAGACCTGAATACCAAACTCCGTGCCGCAATACAGAACATTCGAGTTGATTCGATCTTCGCGTAACACTCGTGTTGAACCGAACGCGGGCAGATTGCTCACAATCGGCTTCCAGCTTTCGCCGAAGTCTTCGGTCACGAACAGATAGGGTTTATCGTCGTCTGAACGGTGGCCATCCAGGCAGACATAACACCTTCCCTCAACAGTTTGGCTCGGCTCTATGGTCGCCACCCATCGTGGCCCTGGCAGCCCCGCTGCCTTGAGTTTCGGCAACATATCGACCCACTTGGTGCCGCCGTCGCGCGTGAACCACACGTTGCCATCATCTGTGCCCACCCAGAGCACATCCGCATTCTTGGGGCTTTCCGCGATCGCCGAGATCGTCCCCTTCTTGGAGGCGGTTAGATCTGGGCTAATCGCCTTGAGATTCTCCCCACGGTTAATGGAGCGGAACAGATACTGCGCGCCGCAATACAGAATGCCTGGGTTGTGGTTCGAAAGGATGAATGGCGTGTTCCAGTTGTAGCGTAACGCTTCGCCAGGTTTGACCGGGCCACGACCGATAAACTTGGATTCACCGGTTCGCAGATTGCGCCAGTTGATTCGCCCGCCCTGGCTTTCGGAATACACAATGTCCGCGTCGTTCGGATCAACCCGGCACACGAAGCCATCGCCGCCGTTGACGAAGAGCCAATCCTCGTTCACCGGTCCTGTGCCGCGAAGCGTTCGACTTGGCCCGCCCCAGCTTCCGTTATCCTGCAACCCGCCATAGATGTTGTACGGCTGCTTGTTATCGACGCAGACGTGGTAAAACTGGCCGAGTGCGAGCGTGTTGAGATGGTCCCAGTTCTCGCCGCGATCGTATGTGGCGTAGAAGCCGCCATCGCAACCGAGAATCATGTGCCGGCTATTCTTGGGGTTAATCCAGAGATCGTGATGATCCGGGTGGACGCCGCGCGTGGGTGAGCTAACAAACTTTTCGCCGCTGTTATCGCTGCGCCACACTTGCAAATCGCCCAGCACATACACAACCTTTTCGTCGTTGGGATCGGTCCGAACCTGCGAGAAATAGAACGGCCTGGGGTTTAAGCTGTTCACGCGATTCCAGGTGTCGCCACCATCCTTGCTCACGAACACCCCGCCGGTTTGGTATCCATCCTTACCCTGATCCTTCTGTGCGTTGGCCAGTTGCCCTCCCACCTGAGGATTGATCAGCAACGGGCGAGTGGGAGCAGCGGTTGTCGCAGGTGCGGTTAACACCAATTCGAGCACCAGCGGTTTGCCATCGCGAAGAATTCCGACCTTCGCTTTGTCGCCGGCTTTGAGTTTCGATCGTGCCAGGGTCATGGATTTGAAATCATCGATCTTATCTTCGCCGATCGTGGTGATGATGTCGCCCACCTTGATTCCGGCCTTCGCCGCAGCACCATCTGGAACGACCGTACTCACCGTTGTTCCCTGACTGAGTTGAACGCCCAATTGCGGTGGTGTGGCCGGTCGATCGCTCTTGGGTCGCGGGGCGAGTTTCACATCGTAACTGATTTCTTTCTCACCTCGCTTCACCGTGAATTTCACAACATCATCCGGCTTTTTCTGCGAAATGTAGTCGATCATCGAATCGTAGTCCGCGATCTTCTTGCTGTCCAAAGCCACGATCACATCATCTGACTTCACACCGGCTTTGCCAACAGGGCCATCGTCCGTTACCGCCTCCACTTTCACACCGCCACCTTTATTCGTGTCACTGGTTACGCCCATGTACACTGTGAGCGGTGCGCGGCCTTTGCCGATGTCAACTGTGTCAATAATTGCGTAAACGAGTCCCTTGGTCTTGCGGGAGTAATCGATACCGATGCGCCCCGTGTTAACCGATGGCAGCCCGCTCACGCCCTTTTCACCGGTGAGTTTCTTCCATGTCTTCCCTGCGTCCGAACTCTTGAAGAGGCCGCCGCCAGGGCCGTATGTCACTTCGGGGCCGTATTGGTCGGGGCTATACCACTCACTGGCCGGGCCATATGTGGTATCGAAACCATCGCGTTTCCGTTCCCACATTCCTAACAGCAGTGCGTTCGGATCGAATGGATCAAGGCGGAAGTCAATCACGCCGGTGCGTTCGTCCACGTAGAGAATTTTCTTCCACGTTTTCCCGCCATCTTCGGTCTTGAAGAGTCCGCGCTCTTCATTGGGTCCATACAGCCGACCAAGTGCGCCGACATAAACGATGTTGGGATCTTTCGGGTGAATGAGAATTCTGCCAATTTGGAACGATTGCTTCAGCCCCATATTCGCCCAGGTTTTCCCGGCGTCGGTGCTTTTGTAAACGCCATCGCCATACGACACGGAATTACGCGGGTTACCCTCGCCCGTGCCGATCCAGACGATGTTTGGATCCGATGGGGCCACCGCAACATCGCCAATCGAAATGGTTGATTGGTTATCGAACAAATGGGCGAAAGTGGTTCCGTTGTTCGTGGTCTTGAGCAATCCGCCCGATGCAGTCGCCACGTAGTATGTGCTCGGGTCGCTTTCAACAATGGCGAGGGCTGTGACTCGGCCACCCATGTTGGCAGGGCCAACGCAGCGCCAGTTCATCTTTTTAATCGCGGAATCCAGAGCCGCTTCATTACCAACTAACGGGCGGCTCTTCAGCGCCTCCAGTTTCTTCTGGAGATCCGCAAGCTGTTTCTCCGTGTCCGCAATCTCTTTGCGTACGTCATCCAGTTCATCTTGAGAACCCACAGCAGGCAGTACAAACAATGCGGTCGCCAGCAGGCCGAAAGCCATGCGACGTGCCGTGCGGAATGAATGAATCACGTTGTCGCTCTTGGTGCAGGTGTAGCAGCAGTAATCTTGATCTATCTTCTCGATTTTACGCAGCCGGTGCAATCGGCTCCAGTGAAACTCCCCGCGACACCAATTACAGCGGTGCGGAAAGGACCGATTATGCGGGCTTTACCCACCAATTCCGTGCGTGATCGTTTGTTCACTATTCGCAAATCAGCTCGCCTTGACACCATCGCGATATTTGCGGACGCTTCGCCGTTCTTTTTGGTGGAGGATTTGCGTACATGGTCGCCTCCCATGTTGGACTCACCATCCGGGCGATACGGATTAAGTTCCGCCTCCTCACGGCGTACGACACATTCTGGCCCGCTGCATCACGCGGGGCAAAGCTCCTGCTTCGTGGCCAATTGCGCACGTTCACGCGCAAACTGCTGAATGAACTGCCCGATGCTCGGGAAGCGCTTCCGTTTGAAGAGAAACGGACTGGTCCTTCGCTGTTCTTGGCGGGGCATGTGCTCGGGCTTGGCGGCTACGATCACCTGGTGTTGAACATCCTGCGCGGGCTAAACGAGGCGGGTGTTCATGTGTGCCGCGATCGGCGTGCGTGCTTCCGAAAGCAACTCGTGCCTATTGAACTGCGGCCAACGGAACTGCGTCGCAAGCGATCGGAACCGCGACTGGCAATCGCCCCGCCCCACTTACTGCGACGCTACAAGCCCGATGCCCGAACAGCCGCATTCACCATGTGGGAAACCGACACACTTCCGCATGGCACTGTGAAGGAACTCAACCGTTGCGGACTGGTTATTGTTCCGAGTCGATGGGGCGAGCAATCCTTTCGGGCGAATGGTGTGCGAGTGCCCATCGAAGTGGTTCCGCTGGGCTACGATCCCACTGTGTTCAACCTGAGCCAAATACCTCCATCGAAAGACGCACTGAAGAAGGCTCATGTTGTGTTCGGCACGGCAGGAGCGCTGGACGAGGGCGGACTACGCAAGAACGTGCAACACGTGATCGAGTTGTTTCGGCAAGCGTTTCCATCGGATCGCGGTGTTCGCCTTCGTGTCAAGATTACGCCCCATTCGCCGCGCGTGAATACGCATGGCGATGAGCGAATCGAAGTGATTGATACGCACTTGAGCGAACACGAACTGGCAGGTTGGTATCGTTCGCTTAGTGCGTTTGTGAATGCTTCCGCCGGCGAGGGCTTCGGGCTGCATCTTCTCGAAGCGATGGCATGCGGTGCGCCACTGATTTCATCTCGCTTTGGCGGCGTCGGTGCGTTCTTTCACAACAAGGTTGGCTACGAAGTACGTTATCGGCCAATTGGTGCTATGAATGCGATCTACCGCGGTATGTGGTCGGCAGCAGATGATGGCGAAACGATTCGGGCAATGCGACGTGTGGTTCGAAATCCGCACGAAGCGCGAGAACTCGGCCAGGAGGCCGCGAAGTGGGCCACGAAATACCGGTGGGAGGACACCATGCGAAAACTGGTGATCGCGCTCATTCGGAACGGGTTCATCCGCCCCGGCCGGTGAGCACGAACAAACTCAGCCAATCACCCACATCACAACGGCCGCCAAAGCAAGCATAATCAAAATCCACCACGGCACCGAATTCTTGGCAGGCGGCGCGTCCTCTCGCGACAGATATGTTCCGCATGCCGGACAGCAGTCCGCATCTTCGAACATGTCCGCCTTGCAATAGGGGCATGACACCGTGGGCGGGCCATCGTCGTCGTACAAACCCTCGGGGTATGTTTCGGGATCATCCGGGTCGTAGTCGTCCCCATCGCCCCAATCCGGTTCGTCTTCGTCCTCAGGTTCTTCGTGCCGGTTGCGTGGCACTGCTGTACTCCTTGATCACTTGGTAACGGGCGGGATCTCGCCCTTCGCTGGCCCCCACTCGGTTGGGGCATACTTGATTGCCAGGTGCGGCGTCTCGATGCGCTTCCCCTTCTCGTGATAGCTGATCATGAGCGCATCGAGCATTCCGGTGGTGAGGAGCGTGCGTTCCACCGGATAAGGCGAATGACCGGTTTGCACCATGGATGCGATTGCCTTGGTCAGCTCCGCGAAGTGTGCGAACGGGTCGGGCTGCTGCAAGTAGAAGTGACAGGCGTCGGGTGCGGGTGCGTCCTTGCGTTGGGCCGCAAAGATGAACCCGCCGCCATCGCCTTCGTGGATCCAGCCGTTGGGAAAGACGACAAACGCCCGAAAGCCGTCGAGATACTCTATATCGAAAATTGCGGACTCTCGGGCACCGGCAGACAACACGCGGAGGTCGCCTTTCGCGTGGGCCGTTACGAGCTTCAAGCCGGCGTCCAGTAAGGGACTAGCCCACGGTTGCTTATCGAACGCTTCCCACATCGGACCGATGCCCAGATATCGCCCAGCCTTTTGCCCCAGGCTCCACATTTTCCCTTCAAGCGGTTCGGAAATCGGCCGCCCGCTATGGCATGTCACGGCTCGCACGCCGGTCTCCGCACCGCTGCGGCGTTCCACCATGCACTGCAAGGCTTCCAGCGCGTGGAAGCCGTAATGCTCCAGGGGGCCGTAGCCAATCTGCACGGCACCTGTGAGTTCGCAACCCTTCGGCAGTATCAGAGAAGGCTTTCGCCACGTTACCGGTAGCGATGATCCAGCCATTAAGGGAAACATCAGCTTCCTGGCGCGATCGTACATCCACTTGGCATCGTCCCACGTCGCTGACAGATGCTTGTCATTGAAGACAGGCACCGACTTGCCGGTTTTCTCAAATACTGCGGTAATTTCTTCAAGAAACCGTCGCCTGGGATAAAGCGTCTGGCCGCGTTCGTTCTTGTCATACTTCCCGTGCTCGCCAATCGAGAGAACCGCATCCACGGCCAACGTCTTCCCGCCAAGCGTGAGGCAGTCCGCAATTGAATCGAAGATCTTGAACCCGTGTTTACGCGACAAATCCCGACTCATGTCGTTCTTGGGAACTTGATCGGTATAAAGCGAAACAAGTTCGAGTACTGGTCGCGTGCCGTCTGGATAACCATCGAGCAGGTTGCGGAGTATCACATCGGCATGCGACCACTTGCGATACTCCGTTACGACGGCGGCAACCTTCTTGGCGGGCATGGCTCATCCTTCGTTGGCGATTTACTTCCCGGTCAGTTCTTTCACGAGCGGAGCAGCGGGATAGAGCTTTCGCAGGGCTTCCAGGACAGCTCGCGAATGCACCGCAATGTGCCGCGCTTGCACGTCGGTGTACACAAAATTCCGAACTAACCCGTGCCGGTTGCGATCGAAGTTAATGCCGACAAGTTCGCCCGCACGATTGAGCACGGGTGATCCGCTATTGCCGCCAATGGTGTCGGCTGTGCTGACGAAGTTAAAGGGGGTTTCAAGATCAAGTTTGGCTTTGCCATCGAGCCAGCGCTTGGGCAAATCGAACGGTTCCTTACCGCCCAACTCCGTTGATTTCTCGAATGCGCCACCGAATGTTGTGTGGAATGGCAATGTTGCTCCGCCGACTTCGTAGCCCTTCACAGTGCCATATGCGAGCCGCAGGGTGAATGTCGCATCGGGGGCAACATCCTTTCCGAAAGCCCGGAATCGCACGTCTGCGAGGGTGGCGTATGCTTGGCGTTCCGGCTCTTCAACTTCATTTTCGTAACGTGTGCGTAAGCGTCGGGCTGCTGCATCAATCGCTCGAGCCAGCACGATCATCGGGTCTTGGCTTGCTTGAATTGCTTCTCGACCACCATCCGCCAACTTCTTCCTCTCGGCGGGGTCAAACAACTTCGTGGTCACCAATTCATCGGCCCGCGCCGCCGGGTTCTTTCCTGCAAGCGCGAGTTTAACGAGTTCGTGCTCGCCACCAAGGTTTTCGGCAAGAAAGGTAAGCGACGCGGTCAGCTTTGCGCGCTCCAACTCGGGATAAATCGGCGCGGGGCTGAAGAGCGAGAAACGGAGCGAATCGAGGTTCGAGTCGCGGTATTCGCGGAGTCGATTGGCTGATGGTTTCGGCACTTCGTCCGCCATTCGCACAAGATGACGGGCGATGCCGAATAAGGGCGAAAAGAAGCCATGCCCGACTTCAATCAGCGAGTACTCCTTTTCGAACGCGCGGAGTTTACGCTGCACCGCTTCAATCTGTGCCAAGGAATCCAGGAGGTTATCGAATGCCGCTAACGCCTTGGGATCCATGGTTCCGGGAATCATGTGTGCCTGCCGTTTGATCTCTGCAGCAGCTTGAATCAGCTCCCGTTCCGATTGTTGCTTTTGTTGCAGAATGTTCGGATCGAGGAGACCTTGCAGTTGCCCACTAAATGCCTTGCGTGCATTCGCCACGCTGTGCAGATCGGTAACGGCCTGTCGCCGCTTTTCCGGATGCTGTTCGCTGTACTGCGAAAGTGCGGCTTCAAGCGTTCGGAGCCGTTGCAAGGTATAGGGCAATGTGAAGTCGCGGCGATGTTTCAAACGGGCTAATGTTTCCAGGCGTTGCGTGGTGCCCGGATGCCCCGTTACAACCACCAGATCATTCTCTTTCGGGCCAGATTCGCTCCACTTGAAGTAGTTTGGAGTCTTGACAGGCTTATCATTCTCATAGGCACGGAAGAAAGCCACATCGAGGTTCATGCGTGGATATTCGAAATTGTCCACGTCGCCACCGAAACTCGCAGCGGCTTTCTCGGGCGAGAACACTAATCGCACATCGGTGTATTTCTTGTACCGATAGAGATGGTAAAGCCCGCCGTTGTAAAGCGTAACCACATCGGAACGCAGACCGGTTTTGTCGAGCGATTCCTTTTCAATCTTCCCCATCACCGCGCGTCGAGCCGCGAACGCTTCGGCCACAGACATTCCCGGCTTCACTGCGGCATTCACCTCTGCTGTTACGTCGATGATTTCCTGGAGCACGTTGATTTCCAGATCCGGGCACTTCAACTCTTCGGCTCGCGTGGGAGCATAGAAGCCGTCGTTATAAAGGTCCAATCCCGGCTTGCTCAGTTTCTGCACCGAGTCCGCTGCGACATGGTGATTGGTGACAAGCAAACCGTCTTGCGAAACAAACCCACCACTACCGCCGCTGTTCAATCTCACCGACGCCAGCATGGCATTGCGGACCCACTCGTTGGTGAGATCGAATCCGTACTTCTGCTTGAGCATTTCTTTGGGCGGATCGTTGAGAAGCCACATCCCTTCGTCCGAAGTCGCCGTCATGAAGGTTCCCCCAAGCACCAGCAGTGCAAGCAGTATTCTGTGTGTTCGCATGAGAAGTACCATCGTGTTCAGGTTAGCGGGTATTATGATCAGGAAGGTATGAAGTAAGTGTGGCAACATGGTCGCAATTGGTGGACAACTGACAACCGGGTGTCACTCCAGTTGGAACGTATCTTTGCCGACGACGATCTTCGATTTACCCTTTAGCCCGTCGTACACCTTCTCCATTTCTTTGACATCATCGAACCAGCCAACAGCGTACGCGGCCCCGAAGCGATCGCCCGCTTTAACCGGCCGGCGATGCAATTCCTCGATGAAGCAAATGTAGCCGCGTTGGTGGCACCACGCTTCGCTTACAACGGCGGGGTCGAGCGTCATTCCTGCGAGCCACGGTCCGGGTTTGCCGTCGAGTTTCACCTGATACGCACGAATCATGCGATCTGGGATCTTCTCGTTTTTCCGCTGATAAAGGTACTTGGCATCGGGTGCGAAGTTTTCCTTAAACGCAGCGGAAGATATCAACGGTTCATCCAGATAACTCAAATAAATTTGCTCGAAGGTATCACCGCCTTTGTGCTTGATATGCCCCGGCATGTCGATGCGATAGAAGAGATTGTTCACGGTGTTGACGGACGTGATTGTTTCTGCGGAGAGGAAATAGCGCAGTCCGGGTTGGAATAGTAATATCTGTTCCCAGGTTGAACCCGCTTTGTAGCCTTTTCCTGGTTCGCGAAAGGTGTACTGAAACCGGACCGCGATGAACCCTTTGCCTTTTATGATCTCCGGTTTGAGTTCCTTCGCTTGTGTGCAGATTTGCGGCCCCTCCACGTAATGTTTCGGCAAGTCGCCGTGATACTTGGGTTCGCGCAAATAGCCATCATCACGCCAGCCCGGTGCGAGCAAGAAATCCATAATATGCAGACCAAAGCCAAGATCGCGTGCACCGGTTTTCTTGTCTTGAAGCCCGCCCGCAGCTGTGCCACTCACGTAACCTTTCGTCTTGATCATTACTTTCAAAGCATCGGTTTCGATTTCAACGAAATCATCGCCGGTGCGAATGACCAGATCGGAATCCACAGCTTGTGATGCCAATGGTTTTTCGAGCGCGAACGCGATGCAACATAGAATGGCAAAGCGGGTCACGGGTTCCCCTCCGATTGCAACAGTGTGAAACGGATTCTACCCGCTGATGCGCCCAGAACCAGCAGTTGCGGCACTTGACGCATTATGCTGACGGTACTACCGTGATTCGGGTGTGACATGGATCGATTCGCCCGGTGCCAGTGCTCCGGGCGTTTTTGTGTCAGGCGTATTCTCTCTGAGAACAACTCGAGCAGGTTTGCAAATGGCCGGAACGTGCGTAGTCGGGCTACAGTGGGGCGATGAGGCAAAAGGGAAGATTGTTGATCTCATCGGCGATCAGTTCGACTTTGTCGTTCGCTACAACGGCGGCGCGAACGCCGGGCACACGGTCGTTGCCAACGGCAAGACATTCAAGCTCTCACTGCTGCCAACAGGAGTGATCCGGTCGAACATCACATCTGTAATCGGCAACGGTGTCGTTGTTTATCCGCCAAGGTTTCTCGAAGAAGTCGAACAATTGTTGCAAGGCGGCGTGGATGTATCCCGCTCCTTGTTTCTGAGCGATCATGCCCATGTGATCTTCCCGTATCACATGGAAGAAGAACGCATCGCGGAGAGTGGTTCGGAGGGAAAGATTGGCACAACCGGCCGTGGCATTGGCCCGTGCTATCAAGACAAAGTTGGCCGGCGGTTCGGCATCCGCGTGGGCGAACTCTTGCGGCCAGACCATCTGCGTGAGCGACTTGGTCGCATCATTCCGTTTAAGAATCGCCTCATGGATGCGTGGGGCAACGGTCAGGCCAACGCGCTCCGCACATTCGAACCGTCCGCCGTGGCGGATGAATACCTCGGATACGCCGAGCGAATCCGGCCATATGTGACTGACACATCGCGACTACTCCACGAAGCCATCAAAGCCGGCAAGCGCGTGCTGTTTGAGGCAGCGCAAGGGAGTTTGTTGGATGTCGATCATGGCACCTATCCGTTCGTCACCAGTTCGAGCAGTCTGCCGTCTGGCATTTGGGGCGGAACGGGCGTGCCATCGCGGAATCTTTCGCGCATCATTGGCGTAGTGAAAGCCTACACCACCCGCGTGGGCAAAGGCCCCTTCCCTACCGAGCTTGATGATGGCCCCAGCGGCTATGGCGAGCGAATTCGGCGGATTGGCCGCGAATATGGCACGGTGACCGGTCGCCCGAGGCGTTGCGGTTGGTTCGATGCGATGGCCGTGCGCTACACCGCCACACTTTCAGGTGCCGATGAAATCACTGTAATGCTGCTGGATGTGCTCAGCGGGTTGCCGGAACTGAAGCTCTGCGTGGCATACGATATCGACGGCGATCGCCGCACACACTTCCCCAGCGATGCATACGAACTGGAACGCTGCCAACCGGTGTACGAAACGATTCCCGGCTGGACGGAAGATATCACAACGGCACGCAAACTCAGTGATCTTCCCGCCGCCGCTCGCCGCTACATCGATCGAGTTGCGGAACTCGTTGAGTTACCGGTATCGGTGGTGTCGGTCGGCCCCGATCGTGCTCAAACAATAAGATGTTAAGGACTGGCGGCCGACAACAATCGGCGTTCGCACGATTACAAACCCGCCGACTTAACCACGCAACTATGCCGCACAACCCCACCGACTACGCTGCAACTCTGGGGTTGGACCCAAGCAAGCTCCCACAGCACATCGCCATCATCATGGATGGCAATGGCCGTTGGGCACGCGCAAGAGGGAAAGAACGGATCGAAGGGCATGCTCGCGGCGCGCAATCCGTGGACGAAGTGACTGAGGAATGCTGCCGCCTGGGTATCGGGCAACTCACACTGTATTGCCTCAGTTCCGAGAACTGGAAACGGCCCAAGCCCGAGATCGAATTCTTAATGGCATTACTCAAGCAATATTTGCTTGGCGAGCGAAAGAAAATCCTGGATCAAAACATCCGCTTCACGGTTATTGGGCGGCGCGAAGGTTTGCCCGAAGAAGTGCTGGCGGAAATTGACGAAAACGCGCGGCTGACCAAGAGCAACACGGGTCTCACGCTGTGCCTGGCAATTAATTATGGCAGTCGCGCGGAGATTGTGGACGCAGTGAAGGCGCTCGCCATGCAAGTGAAACGTGGCGAACTGGAACCCGAACAGATCGACGAAACCACGCTCTCGCATTCCCTCTACACATCCGGAATGCTCGACCCCGACTTGCTCGTTCGCACGGCCGGCGAGATGCGTGTGAGCAACTACCTGCTCTGGCAAATTTCATATGCCGAGCTATGGGTAACTCCCAAGTTCTGGCCTGAGTTCGACGCGCAGTTATTGCACGATGCCCTCCGCGACTACGCACAACGCGAAAGGCGGTTCGGCGGACTGACACCGGAGACCGCGAATGCCCCGCGGACTTAACCCATGATTCGTACCCGGCTGGTTGTCGGGACCATTCTCGCCGCCGCCGCTGCAGGAATGCTCATCGGCGATGATCACATCGCACCCGGCTGGTATCCGTTCCTGTTCACCTGCCTCATAGCCATGGGCGTGCTCGCGGGGCGAGAACTCGTTCACTTGTTCCCAGAATCTGTTCGGCCTCCGGAACCTCTCGTTCTTACTGGCATCGTGCTTTGTCTGACGGCGAGTTGGTATCCGCGCCTCAGTGAAGCTTATGGCTTGCCGGTCATTACCGTGCCTGGTGTGCTTGTCGGGATCTTCACCGCCGTGCTTCTCGCTGCGCTGTTGATCGAAATGCGAAACTTCACCGGTGAACCGGGGCAGGCGCTGCCTCGCATCGGCGCAACACTCCTGGCTGTCGCGTACCTCGGGTTGCTCGCCTCTTACTTCGCGCAGATCCGCTTCCTGTCGCACAATTCCGCACTGCAACTCGCCGCAGTAATCTTTGTGCCAAAGGGGAACGACATCGCCGCGTTCTTCACGGGCACCTTCTTGGGCCGCCACAAGATGATGCCCCTGCTTAGCCCCAAGAAAACCTGGGAAGGGTTTGTGGGTGGAATGCTCGGCGGCGTCGCGATCGCCGTGGGATTTGCGCTGGCGACGAGCATCTTTCCGGGCGGGGTGCGGGAAGCGGTTGGCTTCGGGCTAGTGGTCGGGCTTGCGGGTGTGCTGGGCGACCTGGCAGAATCGTTAATTAAGCGCGATTGCAAAACAAAAGATGCATCGCGAAGCATTCCCGGTTTCGGTGGCTTTCTCGATGTGGTGGATTCGGTGCTGTTCGCCGCACCGGTTGCATATCTCTGGTTTGCGTGGCATTAATTTCCAACCCTTAACGGGAATGCAGAATTATGATCACCTGAAGCCCGGCACACTGTCCTTCCTTGCGTTACCGGCACAATCACGGCGAATCTTCAGGATTCCCTTATGACCGATTCCAATGTGACACGAAACTTGACTCTCGATAGCCGCGACGAGGCGGTGATCTTGTTCGGCCCGCGCGATGTCCACTTGCGCACGGTGCGCGATGCGCTCAACGTGAAACTCGTGGCTCGTGGCGATCTACTTCAGATTGAGGGAAACGCGACGACTGCGGAGCAGGCGGAACGCGCGTTCCAGCAACTCCGCCAGATTCTCCGCAAACAAGGGAAGCTAACCGCTGAAGATGTGCGTACGGTGATCGAGGTCGTTCGCGGCGGCGATGGCCGTGCGGGTGGCAACGTGACGTTGATGGAATCTGGCCGCGGGCTGCGAGCACGCACCGATGGCCAGGGCCGCTATGTGCAGGCGTTGCGGACGCACGATGTGGTTATCTGCGTGGGGCCGGCCGGGACTGGGAAGACTTATCTCGCCGTGGGTTGGGCGGTTGGCTTATTGCGAAGTGGCACGGTCAAGAAGATCGTGCTTGTGCGGCCCGCAGTCGAAGCCGGCGAACGTCTCGGCTATTTGCCCGGCGATCTCGTCGCCAAGATTAGCCCTTATCTTCGGCCACTATTCGATGCCCTCACGGAAATCATGGATGCCGAGACCGTGAAGAAGTACATGGAAAACGACATTATCGAGATCTTGCCACTTGCGTATATGCGTGGCCGCACACTTAACCAGTCCGTGATTATTCTCGATGAAGGCCAGAACGCGACTCCATCGCAAATGAAGATGTTCCTCACGCGCATGGGGCTGAATTCCAAGATCGTCGTTACCGGCGACCCCACGCAAACCGACCTGCCCAAAACCATCCGAAGCGGATTGAACGATGCGATCCAGCGACTCAAGGAAGTGGAAGGGCTGGCGATTGTTCATCTCGATCAAGTTGATATCGTGCGTAATCCGCTCGTAACTCGCATCGTGAAGGCTTACGAAGACGATAGCGCGCGCGCCAAGCGAACGCCGGGAAGTTGAAGCCGTGCGTCGTGCGAACTCATTTAGCTCGCTTTCGGGGCGGCGGAAGTGTGGTCGGAAATAATTTTCCAACCATCGGGAAGCTTCCGAAAAGCGAGCGTGAAGCGACCCGTCGCGGTTTCATTGGCGAGTTTGAGAATATATCGCCCACGCACCATGGCCGCATTTGGACTGAAGCTCTCGATCTGCAATTCCTCGAATGCCAGTTCGCCGCGCTCCGCCAATTTCCCTTCCGCGTTGGGTGTGAAGTACTTTTTCAAGTAGCGATCGCGCGTGGCATCCCATCCCTTCGTCACCGTATCGCCCGATATAAATGACAGTTCATTGTCTCGCCAGTAGCCAGCCATGAAGCCATCGAGATCGCCCTTGTTCCACGCCATCACCTGCGCTTCAAGAACCCCACGAATCACCGCTTCATCCGCAGCGGGCGTACTAAGGCCAAGAGTTCGTGCCACCGCGGGGAACACCACGGCAACTACAGTAAGTAGCAATAGCAGGAGTGCGATATTCGCAATGCAGCCGTATTGAAACAGTCGGGCACGGAACCGTAACTCGTCGGCGGAATGTGTGGAAGAATTGGGCATAGTTGTTGCGGATCGGTGTGAGGGAAGTTGGGTTCACACGGTTAGCTTACTCGGGCGGGTTTACCCCGCCACATTGAACGGCTACAGTACTGAGACCTGAAACCGGAGGAACAGATGTCGCAAGAGGCACTGAACTGGCTGGAAAAGAATCACGAAGATATCGTTCGCGGACTGGCGGATCTGGTCGCGATCCAAAGCATTAGCACCGACGGCGAACACCACGCCGAGATTGATCGCACTGCAAAAATGACCTGCGACATGATGCGGCAGGCGGGTTTGCACAACGTCGAAGCCATCAAGGTAGGCGGTTCCCTTCCGTACGCATACGGCGAATGGCTCGACGCCCCCGGCAAGCCAACCGTGTTCTTGTATGCCCACCACGATGTTCAACCGGTCAACTTCGTTGAACAATGGAAAAGTGACCCGTGGAAGTTAACCCGCCGCGACAATCGCCTGTACGCACGCGGAGCAGCCGACGATAAAGGCGCGATCTCGGCCTTTCTTGGCGCTGTCTCTGCATATCGCAAGACCGGCAACACTCTGCCGGTGAATATCAAGATGCTGGTGGAAGGCGAGGAAGAGATTGGTTCGAAGTATCTGTTGAAGTTCTTCGAAGTTCACAAGGAACGATTGAAGTCTGATGTAATCGTGGTATGCGACACCGAGAATATCGAAGTCGGCATCCCAAGCATCACTTATTCGCTTCGCGGCATCGTGGGCGTTCAAGTGGACGTATCCACGGCAAAAAGCCCGGTTCATAGCGGGATGGCCGGTGGTTTTCTTCCGGATGCGGCGATTGCGTTGAATTCGATTCTCGGTCGTCTGTACTGGAATAACGGGCCGCTCCCGATTCCCGGCATGTACGACGAGGTTCGCCCGCTAAGCGACAAAGAACGCACGGCGTTCAACAAGTTGCCATTCGACGCCAACCAGGCACGCGAAGGTTACGGCGTTGTTCCCACGGCGAGGTGGGCGAGTGAAGAAGGTCATAATGCGTATTCGCAAACATGGCGACGCCCGGCTGTCACTGTGATCGCGCAAGAGGCGAGTTCTATCAAGGGTGCGTCGAACCAGGTATTACCCAGGGCATCCGCATTGGTAAGCTGTCGCATTGTGCCGGATCAGAAGCCCGAAAAGGTTCTCGCGGATCTCACCGCGTTCTTGACCAAAGATCCGCCTTGGGGTTGCGAAGTGAAGGTGACGCCCGCAGGGCCACCGGTGGATTGGTGGATGACCGATCCGAATGGCCCCGCGTTCGAAGCGGCGTTGGCCGCCATGCGTGGCGGGTTCGACCGCGACCCGGTTGCCATTGGCTGCGGTGGCAGCATCGGTTTCGTCGGGCCGCTCTCGGATCTCTTCGGTGGCGCTCCTGCCCTGCTAATGGGAATCGAAGACCCTGCCAGCAATGCGCACGCTCCGAACGAGTCCTTGCATGAGGGCGACTTCAAAAAGCTAATGGCTTCATTGGTGCGGTTGTTCGATAACCTGGGAAAGCTCACTCCCGAGCGAGTCAAGTAACACGAGACGTATCACTGCTATCAAAGGCGGAATGAGCCGTTCGCTTTTCCAGATGCGATTGGTCAAACCAGTTGCATGTTGAGAGGCATCGGCTCACTTCACCAAATCGCCAATGGCGTTCTGGCGAGATTAATCTTCTCACTTCAATCTGTTGCACCAGGATGAAAGCCTTTTCGATATCCTGCGTATACATGAGTGATCACGCCCCATAGTTTCCATATGCATTGAACGCTATGCGAATCGTTTATATCACCGCCGGTGCCGCTGGAATGTATTGTGGCAGTTGCATGCGGGATAACACACTCGTTGCCGCGTTGTGCAAGGCCGGCCACGAGGCACTCTTGGTTCCCACATACACACCCATCACAACCGATGAATCGGATGTGAGCCAGAGCCGCATCTTCTTCGGCGGAGTGAATGTTTATCTCGAACAGAAGTTCTGGTTTTTTCGCCATACGCCTTGGCTGTTCGATCGCCTCTTGAACTTTCGGTGGCTGTTGCGATGGGTGTCGCGGTTTGCCTCCAAAACCAAGTACAGCGAACTTGGCGAATTAACCGTATCCATGCTTCGCGGCGAGCATGGGCACCAACGCAAAGAAGTGGAAAAGCTTTCGGGCTGGCTTGGTAGCGATGTCAAACCCGAAGCGATTGTGTTCACTAACGCACTGCTCTCCGGCGTCGTTCCCACGCTTCACCGCGATCTGGATGTACCGGTTTTCGTAACGCTCCAGGGCGATGATATTTTCCTGGATGCACTTCCGGCACCCGATCGACTTGCGGCCATCAAGCTGATTCAAGCAAACTGTGCCAGCGTAGCCGGGTTCATTTGCACCAGCCACTTTTACGCAGACTACATGGCGGATTATCTCGGGCTGCCTCGCGAAAAGATGAAGGTTGTTTATCCGGGGCTGAATCTTTCGGGGCACGGCGGACCGCGACCGATTAATCGTCAAGCCCCGCTCACCATCGGATACTTCGCACGCATTTGTCCGGAGAAGGGCTTCCACAATCTCGTTGATGCCTACATTCAACTTCGCAACAATCCAAACGCCCCGAATGCGAAACTGCGAGCGGGCGGTTGGCTTGGCGATAATCAGCGTGCGTTCTTCGAAGAGCAACTTCAGAAACTCCGCGCCGCCGGCCTCATCGATGATTTTGAGTATCTCGATTGCCCTTCACACGATGATAAGGTGAACTTTCTCCGTTCTCTGGATGTGCTTTCCGTGCCCACGACTTACCATGAGCCAAAGGGGTTGTATGTGCTTGAAGCCTGGGCCAATGGCATTCCGGTCGTGTTACCTCGGCATGGCACATTCCCTGAATTGATTGAAGCGACCGGCGGCGGAATTCTGGTTGAGTCAGAGAATCGAGATTCACTTGCGGAAGGTCTGATTCGCATGTTGATGGATGACGACTTGCGTGATCAATGTGGGCGAGCAGGTGAGCTTGCAGTGCGTGAACGCTTTCATGCTGCCGCGATGGCCACGGAAACGATCGATAGCATCGCTGCAACGATTGGGAGCCAATACATGACGACGCAACAGACCAACTAAACCTATGGCCGGTGTTGTGTGTCTTGTATTAACGAGCCGGAAGCGTCAGCGACGGTTTGAGCAATACCCATGGCTGACGCTTCCGGCTCGTCAAGAAGGAGTGTCAAGAAGGAGCGTCAAGAAGGAGCGTCAAGAAGTTACCAACCATCCGTGGCCCAGTGCTTAGCACATCAAGTGCATGGCAAATGTTCATCCGCACACTACCCCACGCAACTGTAACTCTTCAACATGGCTACATTCACCACCACACGCCGAGTCGAATTCGGTGATACCGACATGGCCGGCATCATGTACTTTGCGAATTACTTTCGGTTCATGGAGGTCGCGGAAACTGAATTCCTCCGTTCGCGCGGGTTAAGCGTGAACTGGCGAGAAGACAGCGGCAAAGTGGGCTTTCCGCGTGTTTCGGTGGCCTGCGATTACAAGAAGCCGGCGCGGTTCGAAGATGTGCTCAGCATCGCAGTCAGTATCGAGCGGCTTGGAACCAAGTCGGTAAGTTATCGCTTCGATTTCACGAATCAGCACGGTGAATCTGTCGCAGTGGGCCGCATTACGGCCGTGTTCTGCCGAACAACTACTCCGGACCAGATTGAGTCGCTTACGATCCCCGACCCGATTCGAAAGATGCTGGAGGCGTGAACTTGGACGAGGTTGAACCGTATCTGTCGCGGCTCACAAACCGTTTGCTCGAAGGGGTTGAACAGTTGCCGGCAGACGTGCGGGAACGCAACATTGAGTACCTGCTCGCCGCACAGAATCCCGATGGTGGCTTCTCTGGTCGCGAAGGTGGATCGGATGTGTACTACACCGGCTTCGCGCTTCGCTCGCTCGCAGTGTTGCAAGCCCTCAATCCGGATGTGTGTGGTAAGGCCGCTGCATTTCTCCGAACACAGATGACCGGCTCTGCTGGCGTCGTTGATTTCTTCTCTCTGGTCGTGTGCTGCTATCTCGTACCACTTGGCGGTGGTCCCGATGTTCTGGCCGATGCCCCTTCGGACTGGCGATTGCGTGTTGCGAACATACTGGAAACCTATCGCACGCCCGATGGCGGTTATGGCAAAACACCCGGTGTTCCGCATGGAAGCACCTACACCAGTTTCCTGGTGAGTCTCTGTTTGCAATTGCTCGGCGAAGCGATTCCGCAGCCCGATCGCCTCGCGGCATTTGTGAAATCGCGGCGCAGACCGGATGGGGGTTACGTGGAAATCTCCGCCATGAAACGGAGTGGAACCAATCCCACTGCGGCAGGCGTTGGCGTGTTGCAGATTCTCGGAGAACTTGACGCGAGCGAGCAACAGGGCACTGCGGATTTCCTGGCGAATCTCCCATCACCTTTCGAAGGCGGACTTCGCGCCAACGACCGCATTCCCGCTGCCGATCTGCTTTCGACCTTTACCGGCGGTTGGACGCTGGATCAAATCGGCTGTGCCAATCGCCTCGATTGGGAAGCGATTCAGAGCTATGCGGATGAATGCGAGCGACCGATCGGCGGATTTCGCGGCGGCCTTTGGGATGAAGAAACCGACGTGGAATACACCTTCTACGGCCTTGGCACTCTTGCCCTGGCGGCATTAATGCTTGGAAATTAAGTTACTTCAGAGCGCGGTGCCAGCCGACCGGCACCTTTGGATTCAGTGCACAGCCGTGTAGGAAGTGTCTTGTGCCCAGGAAAGCTGCCATCTGATGAGCCTGATGACCCCTGACCGCGATCCCACCCCGTGCCCAGTTTGCCGCCTCCACGGGTGGCTGTGCATGTGCGCGCACGCGCCATGTGTCGCGCCCCGCAGCTCGCTCCTCCTCGTCGTCCACGTTCACGAGTTGGGGCGAACTAGCAACACGGCTCGCCTCCTCACGTTGGCGATCCGCGACACCATCCTCGTCGGTCATGGTGGGCGGGAAACCCCGGCCGACCTGGAGTCCCTTATACCTGCGGGCGCGACTCCGGTCGTGCTCTTCCCAGGTCGCGGTGCCCGAACGCTGACCCCGGAACTCGTCGCCACTCTTCCGTCACCGCTGGCACTCATCGTCCCAGACGGCAACTGGAAGCAGGCGGGCCGCATGGTGAAGCGACTGCCACTCCTCGCCGGGGCGGTGAAGATTGCGCTCCCAACGCGGGCCTTCGAGGGATCAGCATTGCGCCGCAACCGCCCGGGGCGCATGTCGACCTACGAGGCGGTGGCCCAAGCTCTCGGCGTTCTGGAGGGCGAGGCGGTTGCCGGGCCGCTCCTCGACTTCTATCGGCGGGCCACCGACCGCATGTTGTTCGTCCGGGGCAAGCTCAAACTTGGCGATGTCTACGGCGGTATCGATGGTCTGCGCCTATGATGCGGCGATACTCCCGCTGGCAGGCGAGTTTGCCCGACTGAACTCCCTATAAAGATCATCGCGGAGGCATCGAAAACCGGGCATCTTTCCGGGAACTATTTCGCCACCTTTGGGGCGATTTTCGGTGCTGAGTGTGCTTTTGGTGCGCGAGATGCGCGAACGGAAACCTTGACTATGCTTTATCTCCCGGTGTTTTTTCCTTTCGCGGAACGCACTTTCTATGGCCTTGGCACTCCTGCCCTGGCTGCACTCGTGAGAGAATGACACTGCAATGTCACTGATAGCCACGAACGTTGCCAAAGATTATCCCACACGAAGTGGCACACTCTTCGTTTTGCGGGAAGTGAACCTATCACTAGAGCGGGGTGATGCGCTCGTGGTGATGGGGCCTTCCGGTTCTGGCAAAAGCACACTACTTCACATGCTTGGCACTCTTGACCGCCCGACCGCCGGAACAATCACCCTGGAAGGCACCGATCCGTTTCGATTGCCAGAAGCCAGTTTGGCGGCTTTTCGGAACCAACGGATCGGGTTCGTTTTCCAGGATCATCATCTGTTGCCGCAGTGTTCCGTTCTGGAAAACGTACTGGTGCCCACGTTGGTAAGCCAAGGCGGGAACCCCTCCGAAACACTGGCCTATGCGCAACAACTCCTGGTTCGCGTCGGTTTGGGTAACCGCCTCGATCATCGCCCCGCGGAGCTTTCCGGCGGAGAGCGGCAGCGGGTTGCCGTCGCGCGTGCGTTGGTGTTGAAGCCGGTACTGCTGCTTGCGGATGAACCGACCGGTAATTTGGACCAAAAGAACGCACAATCGATTGGCGAACTACTTCTGGAACTTCATCGGCAAGAAAACAACATTCTCGTGGTCGTGACGCATAGCCTGGAACTGGCCAAGCTTTTCCCGAAACGGGCCGAAGTAAACGACGGCAAACTCCTCTCCATCTAACCGGCCCGCCCACTCGAGTTTGGCAATCAATACATGCTTACCCTCCCCAAACTTCTTGCCCGCAACATCGCATATCACTGGCGTGGCAACCTCGCGGTGCTGCTGGGTGTTGTCGTGGCTTCTGCGGTGCTTACCGGTGCGCTGCTCGTCGGCGATTCCTTGCGTGGCAGCTTGCGGGCGCGTGTTCAACGGCAACTCGCGGGTGTCGATGCTGTCGCCATGTTCCCGCGTGCGATTCGTGCTGATATTGCGAATGCTCTACCGGGAGTAGTTGCTCCGGTGATGCTTGTGCCTGGAAGCATCGAAGCCATTTCCCAAGAAGGTATTGGTGCCGCATTTCTCGGTCGCATCACAGTGATTGGCGTCGATAATCGCTTCAAACCCGAAGGCGTGCCCGATGGCTTGGTGAACTGGAGTAGCAACGATAAGCAGGTTGTTCTTTCCCATCGTGTCGCAGAGAAACTGGGTGTCAAAACTGGCGACCGAGTGAAGCTTGGGGCAGAACGCCTGACTGATGTCCCGCGATCGTCTTCGCTCGCCAAGCGCGCAGTCGCCGATGTGACTGCTACCGAAGAGTTGACCGTTGCTGCCATTTTGCCTGCGAATTTAGACATAAACGATTTCAATCTCACGCCGAACCCCGCAGCGCCACTCAATGTATTTGCTCCGTTGGAAACGGTTGCGAGGCTCGTAACGGGCAACAGTGAACCTCTCGTGAACACGCTGCTGGCTCGCGGAACTACAGCCGAAGAACTGAATGCCAGCTTGCGTTCGCAACTGTTACCCGAAGACTTTGGCATTCGCACTCGCGAGATTGCACGGCGTGGTTACGCGAGCGTTGAGTTCGATCAACTGGTGATGCCGCCCGCTCTCGTCGAAGGCGTGAAGAAGGCGGCTCTGGAAGCGGGCTTTCGTGTGGAACCCACGATTGCCTATGTTGCGGACACACTTTCTGTAGCGGACAAAGAGATACCGTACCCGATCGTTGTGGGTCTTAATCCGACCGCAACGGCTCCGCTCGGGCCGTTTCTCCCAGCCGGGGTTGACGCGATCGCCAACGATGAGATCGTGTTATTGGAGTGGACCGGATCGCAACTCAACAAGGTGCCAGTGGGCACGAAAGTCTCCATTTCTTACTTCGATCCGGAAGTGGAAGGCGAAGGAGAACTGAAGGCCGCCGAGTTAAGCCTCAAGGGCTACATCCCACTTGCAGGGGCCGCGCGCGATCCGAACCTCACACCCGAAATCAAAGGTGTGACCGATCCCAGAGCCGACCTTTATAACTGGGACCGCCCGCCCGTGCTTCCCAACGCGAAGATCAGGGCACGCGTGCCTGATAAACCGCCACATCCGCGCGGAACATTCTTCAACACGAATAAAGCCACACCGATGGCGTATGTGAATCTCGCCACGGGCACCAAGCTGTTTGGTAGCCGTTACGGCGCGATTACTTCGGTGCGTGTCGCGGGCGAACCTGGACTTGATGCGGAAGCGATCGCGGCAAAGCTCGAACCCCTTCTCGCGAAACATCTCGACCCTGCCACGGCGGGCTTTGCATTCGATGATGTGCGTGAGCGGTTGGTCACCGCAAGCCGCGGCGGCACCGATTTCGGCGGGCTGTTTCTTGGCTTTAGCCTTTTCCTGATCGCAGCCTCGCTGATGCTGGTCGGCTTACTCTTTCGGCTCACATTGGACCGCAGAGCCAAGGAAGTTGGCTTGTTACTGGCGACTGGTTTTGATGTGCGACGCGTCCGCCGATTGCTGCTGCTGGAAGGGTTGGCCATTGCCATCGTGGGATCGTTGATCGGGCTAGCTCTGGGCGTGCTATACAACCGGCTGCTGTTGGCGGTGCTGCTCGATCTTTGGCCCGATAAAGAAGTCGCGAATGTTCTGCGCCCACATGCCACGCCTGCGACATTCGCAATCAGTTTTTTCGCCACTGTTCTCATGGCACTGATCGCGTTATGGCTCAGCATTCGTGGCTTGGTTAAGGTTAGCCCGCCGTCGCTCCTGCGCGGGGAAACTACTGTTGCAACAGCAGGCGTTTCGTCTCCCCCACGATTGGCCCAACTCGGTGTACTGTTGCTGATCCCGTTGGGTATTGTGTGCGTCATCGCGGGCAAGTTTGTCTCCAATCCCGATTTGCAGGCGATGACATTCTTCGGCGGCGGCGGCTTGCTTCTGGCTGCGGGGCTTTCGGCGTGTTGGGTGTGGATGAGGCGAACGAGACACGCTGTAGTGAACGGTCGTGGTACTTTGGCACTCGCCAGGCTTGGAGCAAGGAACGCCGCTCGCAACCCGACTCGCAGCGTGCTCACCATCGCACTATTGGCGTCCGCAGCCTTCTTGCTTGTTGCAGTGGAGAGCTTCCGGCGACAACCAGGCGTGGATTTCCTTGATAAATCGGGCGGGAGTGGTGGGTTTAATCTCATCGCCGAAAGTGATGTGCCACTCTATCAGTCGTTCGGAGCCGGGCCGGGGCGTGTTGATCTGGAGCAACAACTTAAGCGAATGCACGCACCGGCGGATGCGAATCCCGACGAGCCGCCCGAGTCTGATGCGTCTCGCGCAGCAAGTGCGGAGCTTGCGAAGATGGAAGAAGTCTTCGCACTGCGGCTTCGCGATGGCGACGACGCGAGCTGCATGAATCTTTATCAGGCCGCCCGGCCGCGCGTGCTCGGCGTGCCAGACTCGCTGATCGAGCGCGGCGGCTTCAAATTCTATGCGACCGAGGCCGCAACACCCGCCGAACGCGAGAATCCCTGGCTTCTTCTATCGAAGGCCGAAACTGGCAAACCGATTCCGGTGTTTTGCGAGCAGAACACCGCCCAGTGGATGTTGAAGACTGCTGTTGGAGGCGAGATCAAGATGCCTGGCGACGATGGCCAGGAACTTACGTTCCGCATCGTTGGCACATTCGCCGATAGCCCATTCCAAAGCGAACTTGTGATGGCCGACGCGGCTTTTGCCAGAGCCTTTCCGAAATCAGGCGGCTATCGCGTGTTCTTGATTCGTACGGCACTCGGGGCGGAAACGCAGGTCGCACGAACGCTGGCGATTGCTTACCGGGCGAATGGCTTCATCGCCACGCCCACGCGCGAACGAGTCGCGACCTATCAAGCAGTTATCGGTGCTTACCTCTCGACATTCCAATTGCTTGGTGGGCTGGGCTTGCTGCTGGGTGTGCTGGGTCTGGTCGTGGTCGTGGTTCGTGGCGTGTGGGAGCGTGTGGGAGAACTCGCGTTATTCCGCGCTGTTGGGTATCGCACCTCGCAGTTGCAGTTTTTGGTCGTGATCGAGAATGTTCTTCTCCTGGTCGCGGGCCTTACGATCGGAGTTGTGGCCGCGCTCATCTCGGTTTCGCCGCACATCGCAGCGGGTGCAGAGATCCCTTGGTTTCGGCTCGCCGCCATTCTCTTGTTGGTTCTGATCGTGGGGTTGGTTGTGGCGTTCGCCGCTACAGCGGGTATTCTGCGTGTGCCTGTTATTCCCGCACTCCGAAGAGAGTAACACCCATGATCAAGCTCGGTATCCTCGATTTCGATACCTCGCACGCCGTCGAGTTCACCAAGCGCCTGAACCAAATCGAAGGCACCGCCAAGGAACAGTTTGTTGAAGGCGCTAAGATTGTGGCAGGTTGTCCGGGCGAATCGAAACTCTCGCCCGAACGAGTCGAAGGCTTCACCGCTCAAATGAAGAAGTATGGCGTTCCGCTTGTCGATAAGCCCGCAGACATGATCGGGAAAGTCGATGGCATGCTCATAGAGTCAGTCGATGGCACCGTTCACCTGGAACGCGCGAAGCCATTTCTCGAAGCCGGCATTCCCTGCTTCATCGATAAGCCGTTCACCTGTTCCACCGCAGACGCACGAACAATCCTGGAGTTATCTGCCAAGCACAAGGCACCGGTATTTTCGTCGTCATCGCTGCGATATGCCCCCGAGGTGGTGGAATACATCGCTGATCCCAAGCCCGGAAAAGTGATCGGCTGTGCGGTCCATGGCCCTGCCTCGCTCTCTCCGATCCCAGAGCGAAACGCCGGGCTGTACCACTACGGAATCCATCCCGTTGAAGTGCTTTACACGCTAATGGGTCCGGGCTGTCAACGGGTGACCAATGTATCGGAGAAGGATAATGATGTGGTAACCGGCCACTGGAAAGATGGGCGAATCGCCAGTGTGCGAGGCATTCGGCGAGGAAGCAGCGGCTATGGCTTCACCGCTTACGCAGAGAAAGCGATCAAGCCTGTCACGATTGGAACGGCATTCATTTATCGCGAACTCTTGAAACAAGTCGTTGCGTTCTTCACCACCGGTAAACCGCCCGTTGACCCTCAAACGACGCTCGAAATCATGGCCTTCATTGAAGCCGCCAATCGAAGCGGGGCCAATCATGGTGCCGGTGAAAGCGTGAAACTGTGAAGTGCGGGTTCGCTTGCGAAGAATCCGAACGATTGATTGACGTGTGATACCGAATCAGAAATGCAAAAGTAGAGAAGTTGCTGCGATCGGAAGCAGAGTTCCGGTCGCAGCAACTTTATGAATTAATTAGCGCCAAGCTGAAAGAGATCGGCCACCAGGCGAACGGCCTTCCCTTTCAATTTCCCTTTCACGGTCAACTTCTCGCCACCCGTGATGGTGACACTCAACGTGTCTTTCCCTTCAGCATCACCCTTCGGGAATGCATCCACCAGGATCGCTTTGAGTTCATCCGGAGCAAGATGTTTTGCGAAGATTCGCATCAACTTCGTGGCGGACAGATCGAGCGTCATAACGGGCACTTCGATCGGCTTCGCCTTCAAACCCTCGCGCAGGAGTTTGCCATCTTCCTCGATGCTCACAACCACGAGATTGTTTGAAGCGGCGACCCACACGTTTGTTGTTCCGAAGAAGCTTTCGAACTCGGGCGGTGCGTTCTTGAGTGTGATTTTGTGGAGATTGTAGTCCCCAATCTTTTCCACGTTGAACTTGAGTTCAGCGGCATTGTTGACTTCCGGACTCAATAACGCCACCAACTTGATCAAGGCTTCCAGTTCAGACACTTTCACCATTTCAATGGCTGCAAGCATTTTGCAGTGCCCTTTGGCATCGGGTGTGGTGAGTGCCATTGCCAGATCCATTTCACCTGCTTTCAGAGTGGGTGCGATCTTATCCAAAAACAGTTTCGCACCTTCACGATCTTCGAGCTTTTCAATCGACTTGGTGATTTCGACAATCGCCGCATCAACAACTTTGTCGAGATCCTTTTTCACGCCGTCGGGTAAGCCAGCCTTCCCACTCACTTTCACGGATGCATCCTTGACGACATTCACAACACCGGCTGGCAAACTCTTTCGCCCGGCCAGACCTGCGACATTCTTGGCCAGCGTGGTGCCAGCTTTCGAGGTAAGGATCAGTTCGCCGGAAAGTTCATCGCTTTTCTCATCGATAAACGCACGCACGGTTATCTGCTTGGCATCGTTGAGCAAAGTCTTCACGCCATCAGTGAAATGCTCACTGAGCCAATCCAATACCACCTTCTCGGTTGGCGACTCGTTATCCGCGTTATTCTTGCGCTGCTCGGCAATCGCCAGTTCGAGTTGCCCAATCAGCAGTGTTCTCAGGTCTTCCGGAATCCGATCGACATGAACAGTGGCCGATGCGATCGAATCATCGTCCTTGGCAAAAAACTTCTTGGGCACGGGTATCGATTTCAGATCGACATCATCGGCTGACCGGCCAATGTAGAGGTAGTCGTTGGCAAAGCGGAGATAAAGCGCATTGACTAACGGAACATCGGCCTTGTATGTGCCGTCGTCTTGCTTTTCCGGGGTGATGCCTAATTGTTCGGAAAGCATTGAGAGGAATTGCTTCTGATCGGAAATTGGGACCATCACGAGGATCGGGCTATCAATCACATCTTGCGTGAGGGTGGCAGTAAGCCCGAAAGGTTGATCGGGATTGATGCCCTGAATCCCCTTCCCTTCGACTGTGAGAGACTTAACGAACTCACGCACTCCACGAATCGCTTCTTCCTGAGCTGCCAATCCCGCGACATACTCCGCCTTATCGAGGAGATCTTTGACTGAGCGAACACGAAGTTCGACTGTGGGTTCATTGTTTTTGGCTTGTGCATCTGCGGTTCCGCACAATCCCATTACCGCGATAAGTGCCAGTAACCAGCGGGTTCTCATGAGTTCTCCTTCTCATTTCGTTAACCGGCATCGAAGCCGGGTTGCCATGATATACCCGCGTTCCGGGTATGGGTGTCAATGCGGGGTTCGAAATCATAAAACCAAGCGACATCCGTCACGCACTTGGGCGCGGCGAGCGACTGGGCGATCCGGGTAAGGGCGAACGATGAGTCAGAAGACATGGGGCGGCCGGTTCGAAGGCGGCACAGATGCCCAAGTTGAGCGGTTTACCGAATCGATCAGCTTCGATAAACGGCTCTTTCGCCACGATATTCGTGCCAGTCGCGCGCATGCTGCCATGCTTGGCGAAGTGGGGTTGATTACGCCGATCGACGCCGATGCCATTCAGGCGGCGCTCGATGAGATTGGTTCGGAGATTGAAGCGGGGAAAATGACGTTCTCGATTTCCCTGGAAGATATTCACACCCACATTGAGCAGGCACTCATCGCTCGCCTTGGCGATGTTGGCCGCAAGCTTCACACCGGCCGCAGCCGCAACGATCAGGTTGCCACCGATGTGAAGTTGTGGGTACGCGACGCGATCGATGACCTGGATGAGTTGCTCGTTGAACTGCAGCGTGCGTTCGTGACCTCTGCCGAGCGCGAGCGTGGCGTTGTTATTCCGGGCTACACGCACCTGCAACGCGCACAGCCCGTTTTGGCGGCGCACTACTTCCTCGCCTACGTCGAGAAGTTTCAGCGTGATCGCGAACGATTGGCCGATTGCCGTAAACGAGTGAATGTATTGCCGCTTGGCGGTGCGGCACTCGCCGGGACTTCGTTACCGATTGATCGCGATTCCGTGCGCGAGAAACTCGGCTTCGATTCGATGGCCCGAAACAGCCTCGATATCTCAAGCGATCGCGACTATCTGCTTGAGTTCGTGTTCACACTATCACTGATTGCGACTCACCTGAGCGGATGGGCGGAAGAGTGGGTGATCTTGAGCACAACCGAGTTCAACTTTCTGGATCTGCCGGATGGCTTCTGCACCGGTTCCAGCATTATGCCGCACAAGAAGAACCCGGATGTGCTGGAACTCACCCGCGGAAAAACGGGCCGCGTGATCGGTGCATTGCAATCGCTGTTCGTGCTCATCAAGGGCTTGCCGCTCGCATACAACCGCGATCTTCAAGAAGACAAACTCGCGGTGTTCGATGCATTCGACACCGTGGCGGGTTGTTTGGTGGTCGCGGCTCCGTTGGTGCAGCAAACAAAACTGCGGCGTGAGGTAATCGCAAAGCGCCTTGAAGATGGCTTTCTGGATGCAACTACACTGATGGAAGGTTTGATTGCCCAAGGTGTGCCCATGCGTTCCGCACACGAAGCCGTTGGAAAACTGGTTCGCGAGTGCGAGCAACGCAAGTGCCGCCTCGTCGATTTACCAGATGAACAATTCGACGCGATCCTAGTTCCTGGGCAAGGCGCGAAATCGGGTGCGTCGATCAAAGCCAGCCTCGGTGTGGCCAACGCACTGGCCGCGTTCAAAAGTTATGGCTCCACCGCACCCGCCGAAGTCGCGAAGCAACTCCAGGACTGGAAGACGCGCCTGGGGCTTTAAGGTCGCACGCACGCAGATTAACTTTGGAGGAGACCAAGCAGATGTGGCACACACCCGTCGGCCGAGTCCGCGGTGTTGGACTGATCGAGGGCTGTTCGGCGTTGCTGTTGTTTCTCGTCGCGATGCCCCTGAAATACATGACCGCCCTCCAGGGGCTTTCTGGACAACCAATGCTTGGCAAATCGGCCGTGACATGGGTCGGCTCGATTCACGGCGCACTATTCATTGCGTACGCACTCGTGGCATTCTGGGCCTGGGGCAGAGGCTACCTTTCCAGCAAGCTTCTCGGCCTCGCTGCAATTGCATCGATTGTTCCGTTCGGCCCGTTCTTGCTCGAACACAAGCTCAAAGAGACCGAGCCGATACCGCCGGACGCTGCACGGTAACGGTGATACCTTAATCGATATCAACTGAATCCTACCAACGGACGCATCAATGGATCATTTTGAGTATCGCGACCGCAATCTCTATTGCGAAGAAGTATCAGTTGCCGAGTTGGCCAAGATCTATGGCACCCCGTTATTCATCTACTCACAACAGACATTGCTTCACCACCTCAAGCAAATTCAACAGGCGTTCGCGGTGGCGAACCCGATTATCTGCTACTCCGTGAAAGCCAACGGGAACCTCAGCATCTGTCGGTTAATGGGTGCGAATGGAGCGGGCTTCGATGTCACAAGTGGCGGAGAGTTCTACCGTGCGTTGAAGGCCGGTCCGCCCGATGCGAAAATCGTTTTCGCAGGTGTCGGCAAAACCGACGACGAGATCCGCTTCGCACTCGAAAACAATGTCTTCCTGTTCGATGTCGAGAGCGAACAAGAACTGCACACGATTGGTGCGATTGCGAAAGGAATGGGGAAGAAAGCCGCCGTTGCATTGCGGGTGAACCCCGATTTGCCACCTAAAACGCACATCAAAACCGATACATCCGTTAAGGGTGTTAAATTCGGCTTGGATATCGAAACCGTTATCGATGTGGCAAAGGGCGTGGTTGGCAATCCTGGCTTGGCGGTCGTTGGCCTGCACATGCACCTCGGTTCACCGATTCTCACTACCGAGCCTTATCGCCAGGGCTGCGAGAAAGGCGTCGCGCTTATCAAAGCCTTACGCGATCTTGGCCACGATATCCGGTATCTGAATATGGGCGGTGGCTTCGGCATCAACTATCGCAAGGATGAAGCCAAGCCCGCCAGTGCGTTCGCCGAAGTGATTCTTCCTGCCGTTAAGGAAATTGGTTGCCAGTTGGTGTTGGAACCGGGGCGATTCATTGCCGGGAACGCAGCGATTCTGCTTAGCCGCGTGCTGTTCACCAAATCTACCGGCGGCAAGCACTACGTGATTCAAGATGCGGCGATGAATGATCTGATCCGCCCTACACTCTATGGATCGTTCCACCGGGTGTGGCCCGTTCAGCCCGCAGCGGATGTACCGGTGCAACCGGATGTGAACGGGGATCCGAATGATCCGAATCCCTTTCGTGCGATGACGAACTGTTTCAATCAGGACGTCGTAGGACCAGTATGCGAATCGGGTGATTATCTCGCGAAGGATCGGCCTTTGCCCGCGCTGAATCGGGGCGAGTTGCTTGCGGTGTTCTCCGCCGGGGCCTACGGAATGTCGATGGCTTCGAACTACAACGCTCGCCTGCGAGCCGCGGAAGTCCTCGTTACAGGCCGCACGCACCGATTGATCCGGCGTCGCGAGACCTTCAAAGACCTCGTCGCGTGCGAGGACGATTGCCTTATCTGATTCGCGCCGTCACAATACCCATTGATACCAATCCCACTCACACCCGTGAGCGGGACTCGATGTCCGGCCGCCTGCGGAGGATTTCCCGGTGAGAACCGCTCCGTTGTCTCAATTGTTCCTGGCCTTGTTGGGGCTGGTCTCACTCACGCTGCCCGCCAGTGCCAAGCAACCGCCTGTGGGTCAGGCACCAAAACCGCAACAGATATACAACCAGTTCCGCGAATTGATGGCCGATGGCAAGTTCGATATCGCTGCGAACGCCCTCCAAGCCTTTCTGGATGCGAAGCCCACGGATGCGGATTTTCTCGAAATCGAGAAGAACTACGGTTCAACCGCATTCACACGATTGCGGACGATTCCACGTTGGTCTGATGAACCCGAAAGTGACAAACAGGCCCGCGCAAACGTGGAAGAAGCAGTGAAGCGTGCGAAGGCGGCAAGCGAAAAGTTGCTACGCGATCCGGCCCGAGTCCAAAAGTACATCCGCAACCTGGCCGCGACATTTGAAGAGCGTGCGTTCGCCGCGGAAGAACTTCGCCGGATGGGCGATTTCGCCATTCCGTTTCTGGTGGATGAACTTCGAATCACACGGGATTCCGATCTACGCGATGGCATATTAAGCACGATCCCTAAACTCGATCGGCCAACGATGGCTGGTTGGATCGCTGCACTTGAAGGTCTTAGCCCGGATCAACAGTTCGGCGTTGTGCAAGCTATCACCACGCGCGACGACATCATCGCCATGCAGGCGGACGCTCAAACCGATCTCGCACCCATGCTCTGGCGCGTCATGGCTCGCCCAACCGGCCAAAGCCCGACGCTCTCGGCTCTCTCAGAGCGATTGTTGAATGTACTCAAGCCCGGCACGAAAGCCGCGAGCCGATCGCCCGAAACGGAACTGATTCAGCTTGCCAACACGTTTTACGAGCGAACCGCCCGCTTCGATGGTGCGAAATCCGATCCGGATGGCAAGACAACCGTTCCCATCTGGGTCTGGGATACAACCGATCCCTCGAGTCCCAAATTGAAGAAGATGGAGGATGTGCCGGTTGGGCAAGCGGAAGAATACTATGGGCTTCGTTATGCTCGCTGGGCCTTGGAGCGGAAACCGGATTATGAACCCGCACAACTCTTGATTCTGGCTCTGGCAGCCGAGCGCGCGATCCAGCGCGCCAACCACGGCGATCTCGCATCAGCGGAACCCGGCATCTTCAAGTTGCTATCCGATGCCCCTTCCCCCGTACTCGAAGATATTTTGTCGCGGTCTCTCACGCGTAAGAAAACCGGTTTGGCTCTGGCCATGGTTCAAGTTCTGGGCCATCGCGCGGATAAAACCAGCGGGCCAGCGCTCGTCAAAGCTCTGGACTATCCGGACCCTGCCGTTCAAATGGCGGCCGCGAATGCCCTGCTCCGTTCTCCGGTGCCCACACCGCCGGCCGTGAAAGGAAAGATCGTCGATATCCTTCGGCGAGCAGCGGGCAGCGAAGCGGGCGACCCCGAATCCAAAGGAACCGCTCTCATTGCCGATCCCAGCCGATTCCGTGCGGGCGCGGTTTCCGTGCTGTTTCGTGGTTTGGGGTACGAAGTCGAGGTGTTCAGTTCCGGTCGAGATCTTCTGCGTCGCGTTGCCCGAAGTTCGGATTTTGATGTTCTCTTTATCGATCAGCACACCCCTAACCCGGAACTGATCGATCTGATTGGTCAACTCCAATCGAATCCGCGGATCAGCAATCGGCCGACCTTCATTGTCGCGTCTTCCGACACACCGCGTTTGCCAACCTTCGATCAGTTGTTGGTCAGGTTTTCGGCACTCATCGCCGCAACCGAAAACCGCGCCGTGCCGATGCCCGCCCCGTTTGTGCCGGATTCGCGAATGACCACAACCGAGATCACCACGGCTCGCAGGAATAACCAGGAGAACCGCGATAATCAGTTCCGCAACACGGCTTTACAGCGCATCGAGCGACTGAACCGTGTGATCGAGGCGACCGGCGTCGAACTCACGAAAACGCAACGCTTACTGCTCGATTTGCGAATCGAATTGATTACGCTTGCGGTGCTAGGTGCGGAATTCCCCATATCGCCCGACTCGGCTCCGAAAATAACTGAGAACATCAAGAGCCTCCGCAATCAGATCGCGCTGCAGCCACTCAGCCCACGTTACGGCATGGGAACACCGACGGCGGACCTCTTGAAACTAATGGAGCGGTTCGAGATCGACCTCGACCGCGTTCCCGATGCTCGCAAGCGATTCCAATCGATCTATTCCAAGGTGGATGCCGTCGAACTCGGGCTTCCGGTTGAAACCTTCCGCGACGCCGTTGCCGAGGCGAGACTCGCGCGAACATTCCAAAAGTACCCTGCGATCAAGATCGTGCCAGAGCCGTTCGGTCAATCGGCTCTCGCCGAGGATCTTCAGGCGGCACAAACGGAACCAGGTTTGGCACCCAGAAGCATGGCGACCAAGCAGAGCGACCGAAAGCTCGCAGTGGAGTGGTTAAGGAAAATGGCAACTGGAGAATTGCCTGGCTTCGATGTGAAAGCGGCAGAACCCGAACTTCGGGCCGCTCTTCGCTCTGAGGAACTGGCCGAAGACGCCATTCCTGCGGTTGGTCGCTTCGGTTCGGCAGATGCCCAACAAGCGTTACTGAGTGTGGCACTCAATATCGGTAAGCCCCTTCCCTTGCGAACGAAAGCGGCTGACGAAGCCATCAAGCACATTCAGATCAACGGCAAAGCTACAGCACAATCGCTGATCGATCCGATTGTGGAGGCCGCATCCAACGAAGCGGATGTGTCGCTGCGTGGTAAGTTCCTGACTCTTAAAGGATTGCTCGATCACAAGCCGGATGCGTTCTTGGACAGCATCAGGGGATATAATCCGCCGTTGATTCCGCCCCCGCCACCCGAGCCAGAACCCAAGAAAGAGCCAGAAGTTAAGAAGAATCCGAATCAGTAAGTGGCGTTGTTTCAGGCACTGGCGTTCTACCATGTCCGGTCGTTTGGCGACCGGACTTTTCATTGGCGGTGCGTTCGCGCGCACTTTTTTCGCAAAAGCGGCGCAAGTCGAGACCAGTTGCACGTTCCCAAGGTGAAACCCCGCGGCACTAACCCGGGACACGAGGAGTCCAATCATGACCCGGAACACCGCCAACACGTCCGGCCAGCCATCCATCGAAACTCTGATGGTACGCTTTCTCGCCAAAGGCTCAGACATAGTCGAGTCTGGCGAGTTCGAGCCGCACGAGGCGACAGCAGGGTTTCGCGTGGACCCTCGGGCGGCCTGGATCGACGCTACGAGCAACATCACTGCCGTCCCGATGCCGATTCCCGGCGACTGGGCAGCTCTCGTTAATCAGTCTTCAGCCGCCTATGCTGTGCCCATGGCAGCCGGAAACTTTCCGCAACGTGTGCGGGATCTGCAACCGCTTATTGCCCAATTCAACCCAACGGAACTTCGGCAAACAGCGACACAAATCGCCCCACAACCGGCGGGTTTGCGGAACTGGATCAGCAAGCACGCGGCAAGCGAACCCGTTCTGGCTGCGGGACTATCCCGATTGCTCGGCGACTTCGAGACCGCTGAGTCTCTGCTGCCTGCCGAAGCGGACAATGAACGTGCGGCATTGCTCTGGCAGCGGGGTGAATGGCATGAAGCACTTTCTCAATGGGTGAAGTTACCAGACAGCCCGGCCGTGTTGTTCAACTGTGGCATGGCTTTGTTGTTTTTGGGCAACTTCGAAGAAGCGGCAGTAACTCTCTCTGAAGCAATTGAAGTGATTCCTGAAACCAGTGGCTGGAACTCTCTGGCGAAACTGTATCGGGCCTTGGCAGAAATCCACGCTTGATCGCAGTGTTTGCTTTGAGTGAGTCAATAATCTTGGCCCGGAGTTGATCTGCGGGCCATATTCTCGTTGCCTGTTGTTCGCACTCCGGTAAGCTTGAGCCGACCCGCTCATCGGGTTCACGCCTCAACTTTCTCCCGGAGTTTTTCCATGCGCCTTGCAATTCCACTCGCCGCAGGCATCGCCTGCATCGCAGGAACACTTTCCGTTCGAGCCGATGAACCCAAACCGCCGGCGGGTTTCGTCGCCCTGTTCAACGGCAAGAATCTTGATGGCTGGCAAGGTAATCTGGACATGCGACAGCGGGCGACATTGCCTAAAGAAAAGCAGGCCGAAGTGCTTGCTCAGAAGACCAAAACGGCTCAAGAACACTGGACCGTGAGCGACGGAGCGATCCACTGCGATGGCAAAGGTGGCGTCAGCCTTCAAACCATCAAAGACTACGGTAACTTCGAGTTGATGGTCGATTGGAAGATTGAGAAGAATGGCGACAGTGGGCTTTATCTCCGAGGGCAGCCGCAGGTTCAAATTTGGGACTCGGATAACACACCCGGCGCTCGCGGTGCCGACAAAGGATCAGGTTCCGGCGGTCTCTGGAACAACCCCATGGGTGACAAGGCAAAAATGCCACTGAAGAAGGCCGATAAGCCCGTCGGGGAATGGAATACGTTTCACATCGTGGTGGTTGGCGATGAGGTCACGATCAAACTGAACAACGAACTGGTTGTGGAAAAGGGGAAACTGCTGAACTACTGGGACAAAGGAAAACCTCTTCCCGAGAAGGGGCCGGTTGAGCTTCAGTTCCACGGCGACCCGCTATGGTTCAAGAACATCTACATCAAAGAATTGCCGTGATTAACGGCTTGCTTTCGATTGGGAGTTGCATTCCTGTCATTGAGAATGAAACTGCCTGATTTGAAGTCGTGACGAGTGAAGAATTGAGCAAAGGCGCGATAATTTCGCTGATGCCATATTCGTTCGGATTGGGATATTGTTTCACGGAGGGGTATGCCACTCCTGAATGAATGAATAACGCGGCTTGCATGGCTGAGTGCAGGCACGGATTGTCGTGATCAGAAATGAAAGAGCGGGATGCCCGCCGTGAGTCGTCGCCCAATCAACTCACGACGTTCATCCCGCCACCTAATTAATAGCATCTCTCGTGCCACAAAGTCGAATCTTTCTGCACCCCTTGGCTCGCATCGCACATCTGTTGGTCCCGTGTTGTGGAGCGGAGCCACTTCGTAGCCTGTCCGTCTGAATTCTCGGCAGTAAGATATTTCAAATACTTACCACTAACTGGGGATTCGTAACGATGTCCACGTCGGTCACACGCTTGTTAGGACTTGGTCTGACACCCGGCAAGCTTCGCGGACTTCAGCGGATCAGTAATCCCAATGGCACGCTGACAATGGTCGCCACCGACCAGAACAGCTCGATGATGTCGATGATGAAAAAGGTAACGGGAAAAGACCCGACCTACTCGGAAATCGCTGACGCGAAAGTCATGCTATCGCGGGCGTTGTCGCCACACTGCTCCGGATTGCTCGTCGATGGTTATTACGGCTACGCAAGCACGGTCGCAGCCTTCGCGGTGCCCGCATCAACCGGGCTATTGATCCGCGTCGAGAAGTCTGGTGCAACCAAGAATGCCGCTGGTGCGCCGTGTGGCGAAGTGGAACCCGGCTGGAGCGTCGCGAAGATCAAACGCTGCGGAGCCGACGCAGTGAAGCTGTTAGCGCAGTTCGAACCAGGCGAGTTCGATAGCGCTGAACACAACTTCGAGTTCACCCGCCAGATGCACGACGAGTGCATTGCAAACGACATTCTCTTTTTGCTTGAACCCATCCACTTCGCTTACAACGGCGAGAAAGACGATAGCCCCAGCAAGGTGGCTCGTAAGGCGAAAACCGTTATCGATTCGGCCAAGTTTCTCAGCCGTTACTGCGACGTTTACAAAGCGGAATTCCCCGGCACACTCGATGTCGAATCCGATGCCCAACTAGCCGATAATCTCAAGCGACTGAACGATGCCTGTGCCAAGCCTTGGGTACTGCTGAGCGCGGGTGTGGATTACGACAAATACAAGAAGCAAGTTGAGATGGCGATGAAGGCTGGTGCCAGTGGCATCTTGGGTGGCCGAGCGTTCTGGAAAGAATTCTTTACCTACGCCAGCCCCGCCGAACGGCAGAAGTTCGCGGAAACAGAATGTGTTCGCCGCGTCAAGGAAGCCGACTCAATCGTGAAGTCCGGCACACCTTGGTTTGCGAAGTACGGCCTGACCACAGAAGAATTGCACGGTATGCGAGCCACAGAGGGCTGGCATGCTCGTTACGGCGGTGGAACCACAACCGCGAGCACACCGGGCAAAGTTGACCCCAACGCGGTCTATTGATCCTGATTGAATTTGAAGGATGCCGAGAGTGATTGGCTGGAACGCAAGGCGTTCCTATACCAATTCCCTTTCGGCATCCTTCATTGAAATGGGCTAGATGAATTCGAATCGAGCTTAGGGTTTTCGCAGACTCGCGGGTGTTGCCATCCCGTTTGCTTTGAGTTTGGTGAGATTACTCAGCGCCATATCGCCTTGCCGTGATTGCGGACAAAGCTTGATCACTTTTTCGTAGCATGTCACTGCTTCGGCGGTCTGTCCCTTATTATTCCAGGCTTCCGCAAGTGTCAGATACATCGCAGCAGTGCGTTCATTCATTTGATCACAGGCCGCCGCGAGTCGATCCGGATTGCCTTTTATCTCCGCACTGATTCGCGTTGCTTCATTTCCTTCTGGCAGATCCGAGTACACTGTCGCAAGTTGCTCACATTTCTGCAGGCAGCCATAGAAATCTTTGGTCCGCAAATTGTCCCGGGCCACGGCAAGAAGATCACGAGCAGCACGTGTCCGCAGCTTTTCTTGGTTCTCAGGATTAGCCGCGAGACCTGTCATAAGCGTGGCAGCGTCGGCTGCAGACTGCGTTCCGGCATAAGTCTTGACCGCTTCCGCCAGCGTATCCAGCGCTTCTTGCGTGAGTCCACGTTGTTCAAGTTCCCTGGCACGCACGAGTCGGCCAGTTGCTAATCGTTCGATATCATCGAGCACCTGCCTCGACTTGACACCAACCGGTTTATCGGCGGACTCTCGCATGATCCCTTTTAGGAGCGAGACGGCGCGTGGATAGTCCCCTGCCGCCAAGGCTTTGGTGGCTTGCTCGAAATCCCTGGCAATCCAATCCGCTGTCGTGGCAGCGGTCACAGCACGCTTGAGTTGATCCGCCAACCGCTCGGGCTCAATGTAGCCTTCGATGAATGCGTGGATCTTCCCGTCCGGTCCTGCTAACACAATCGTGGGATAGAGCTGAACTTTTAATGCTTTGGCGAGTGCGGGGTCGCGGGTCGCGTTGAGTTTAAGCGGAATGAAATTCGCTGCGACTTGCGACGCAACACCAGGATCTCGTAACGGCCCCGCTTCCAGTTTGCGGCAATAAAAGCAGTTATCACTACCCACAACCAATAAGAGGAGAAGCCCTTTCTCTGCAGACTCTTTGCGTGCCGCATTGTAATCCGCGCGCCAGTTCACCGGTTCCGTCGCTAAGGCTGGGCTTGGCCAGATCATCGACGCTACAACGAGCAGTGGTTGCAAAGCAACCAATCTGGTCAGTCCACGCTGCATAACGGATCCCCTGGTGCGGGCGCAAGGTGCGGAGCAAACAAGCGAACCAAACGCGATTGTGACGTGCGGCAGGCTACACGCCACATACCCAATTGATTCCCATTCACATCGAAATCGTCAGTAACTTGGCAATTGCTTTAGGCACGCGGGTGAGCTTTGAGATAACTGTCTTGTAGTCGCCGCGTGGTTATGTGGGTGTAAACCTGCGTCGTCGTCAGGCTTTTGTGTCCCAAGAGTTCTTGCACGCCGCGGATGTCTGCTCCCGCGTCGAGCATATGTGTTGCGAAGCTATGTCGGAGCGTGTGGGGCGAAGTCCGGGAATCAAGTCCCGCAGTCTTGAGATGATTTGCCAGGAATCGACCAACACTTCTCACAGTGAGGCGCGTGCCACCGTTGTTGAGGAACAGCGCCGTCGTTTCCTTTTGAGCTTTTTCAATTAGCGTGTTGCGATCGCTCAGCCAACAGCGAATCGCCGCAACTGCTTCCGGCCCAAGCAACGCGAGCCGCTCTTTTTTGCCTTTGCCACGAACTGTGATAATTCCATCGCTGAGATCCGTATCGAGCATATCAAGCCCGACTAGTTCACTCACGCGAATGCCCGCCGAATAAAGTGTTTCAAGCATCGCGCGATCACGCCGGCCGGCCCAAGTTGAGCTGGAGGGAGCCGAAAGTAAGCGTTGAATGTCCGCCAACGTTAGAAAATGTGGCAGCTTCTTTTCTTGCCTCGGACCACGAAGTCCTTTAGCTGGATTTTCACTCAGAGTACCCTGGCGACATAAATACTTGCCGAAGGATCTCACGGCAGCCAATCGCCTTGCGATTGTGGCCTTCGCGTAGCCTTGTTCATGCAGCCATGCCACAAAGGCACGAAGAAGCCGCGTATTCCAGTCCGCTGGTTCGATGTGCTTTTTATTCAGGCGTTCTCGAGCAAACGTAAGAGCCTGGCTAAGGTCCTCGCGATAGGACTTAACGGTTTTGTCCGAAGAGTTCTTTTCGAGGCCGAGGTGAGTTAAGAACTCGGCAAGACCTTGTTCGAGAGTCAAGTTGTCAGTCCCGGTAATCCGAACCATGAAGCGTTCTCATAACGCTTCGTGTGGACTGTCTTGGTGAATGCGCACTCGTTCCGTGAGCACGGCAGCATCAAACCAGTTGATACCGATTGTGGGATCGGCGGCCTTGTTTCGTATATCGTCAACCAGGAATTCATGGCTCCCGTCGTCATACACAAAGATATATTTCTCTTCGCCCTTAATGAGTGCGAGGACGTTGAGTTCACGTACCACTGACGCCCTCCTTCAGAAGTCCTTATTCTCAGTAACCTGATCGACACGCGATATTCTGCTACTGAAGCTGTTTTCTCCGCAGTGCGAATTGCCACCTATTCGTGAACGGATAAATGGAACTCTCAGTAGATAAGGAACTGTGAACTTTGCTGATAAGGCTGCGTACACATCCTTTTTGGTGGAACCTGGGGAGTGTGGTTGCTAAACTCGCCCGACGCGAATCTTGCCAAACCCTGAATCTCCACTCTCCCTACGGAGTCGATAGTGAGTACTGCTGCCTTTCCCGCGGCATCGCCCGGGAAGAATGACAAGATCTTGTTCTGGGCGAGTTTCTTTACCCTAATCGCGGCCGGAATTGGCTTCTCAGTTCGTGGCGCGATCCTTAAAGACTGGGGCCAGCAATTCGGCTTTACCCAGAGCGAACTCGGCACAATTACAGGCGGTGGTCTGATCGGGTTTGGTTTGGCAATTATCTTCTTCAGTTTCCTTGCGGATCGATTTGGCTACGGCAAGTTAATGCTTGTTGCATTTTTGCTTCATACCTCTTCAGCGGTTGTTACTTTCGCTGCAACTCCGGTCTTCGCTCAGTATGGCAAAGAAGGTGCTTACTGGTGTCTGTATGTGGGCATGTGGCTGTTCGCGCTTGGAAACGGAACCTGCGAAGCCGTTATTAACCCGCTAACAGCGACGTTGTTTTCGCGGAGCAAAACGCACTGGCTCAATATTCTGCATGCGGGTTGGCCACTGGGGCTTATTCTGGGTGCGGTAATTGTCTTGGGCTTTAACTCGGCTGGTACACCCATCAAATGGGAAATAAAGCTAAGTGTGTTTTTGATCCCTGTCATGATCTACGGGCTATTGATGGTGGGCCGTACCTTCCCGCGATCGGAAGCAAATGCCTCGGGTGTTTCACTTCTCCAAAGCATGCAGCAGATTGGGCTGCTGGGCATGGCAGTCGCCATGGCGCTAGTGGGTGTGCTGCTTACGAACGAACTACCTGGCATCTTGAAGAAGATGGGAATCGACGCACCCCAATGGATCGGTTGGGCCGCCGCCGGTGGTTTACTCGCGATTTACTGGATCGTCAGCAGATTTGCCTTTGGCAGTTTGGTGTTGGCTTTCCTGTACGTTCTGCATGCTTTGGTGGGATATGTGGAACTCGGCACGGATAGCTGGATCACCAATATCACCGAACGAGTGTTGGCGAACCAGGACCTGGCTTTGATGGCATTCATCTGGACGAATGTGCTGATGTTCACACTGCGATTTTTTGCAGGCCCAATCGTTGAAAGAATCAACCCTGTCGGCTTGCTATTCGTCAGTGCGATATTCGGCACCATTGGCCTCTGGTTGCTCGGGCAACCATCCGTTAATAGCACCTGGCCGTGGATTGCCGCCGTGACTGTGTATGGCATTGGGAAAACCTTTTACTGGCCCACACTCCTGGGTGTGATTTCGGAACGCTTCCCGAAAGGTGGGGCACTCGCGCTGGGCCTTAGCGGTGGCATCGGAATGATGGCCGCGGGTTTGCTTGGCAGCCCTGGGATTGGCTACAAGCAGGATTACTTTGCGGTGGAGAAGCTAAATGAAACGTCACCTGCGACACTGGAACGCTACATGGCACGCGATGCCGATGGCAATCCAGTACTCAGCCGATTCCCTGTTGTTACTCAGCTTTTCCCAAATGCCGCTCCGCCTGTCGCGGGTCTGGACAATGCAAAACTGAAGGTATTCGATGATTGGAAAGCCGGGTTTGATGCCGAGGGCAAACGCATCCCAGGCGCTAGTACCACGCTGGAAACAGATCTTGCTACACTGAATAGCTTGAAGAGCGAGGGGAACCCCGTCGAGGCAGAGTTGGAGCGGAATCTCAACGCGCTGAATAGTTGGTGGCTCACGCAGGGCAAACCAAACTTTAGCACTGATGAAAAACCGATTGAAACCGCTCGCTTGTATGGAGCAAAGACGGCCCTCCTCTACACCGCTGCGGTGCCCGCCGCTTTGGCGGTCGGGTTCCTGCTCCTGATCTTCTACTTCCTGCTAACAGGCGGTTACAAGCAAGTTCACCTGGATCAGCAATCGAATTTGGCCAAACATTAATGTTGCGCAACCGAGCCGCTGAGTCATTCTCAGCGGCTCGGCTTCTTTGCACCCCTTGTCATCATGTCGTACCTTTTGTGAAATGTCGGGGTGAGCGATGCCAAACTCGGAATTCGCGCCTTTACATTTCTCGGCACAGGGACATCGGTTGGTGTGCCGATGCTGGGGTGCGACTGTTCGGTCTGCAGGTCGACCAATCCGCGCAATAATCGCTATCGTTGTTCCGTGTTGATACGAACCGGGCGTGGCAACATTCTTATCGACACCACACCGGAACTCCGACTCCAACTTCTTCGCGAGAACGTGAAGCTCATTCATGCGGTGGTCTACACGCATTACCATGTGGATCATCTATTTGGGCTTGATGATCTGCGATTGTTCCCGCTCGCACTAAAATCCTCGCTACCGATCTACTGCAACGATGAAGTCGAGGAAGTGATCCGGCAGGCTTTTTCGTATGCGTTCCATCCGGGGGCGGAAGGATTACCAGCTGGGTTACTCCCGCGATTGGTGTTCAACCGAATTGATACCACACCGTTCGAGGTATTAGGAGAGCAATTCACACCTATCCCCCTCATTCACGGCCGGTTCAACTGCCTTGGCTTTCGTATCGGCAATGTGGCCTATTGCACTGACGTGAGCCTCATTCCGGAGTCAAGTTGGAGACTTCTCGAAGGTCTTGATGTTTTCATCATCGATGCTCTGCGACCCGAGCACCCTCACCCTGCACACTTTAGCCTCGATCAGGCTTTGGAGGCGATTGAACGTGTGAAGCCGAAGCAGGCGTATCTCACTCATATGTCGCATACCATGGAATACGATACTCTTGTGCGAGTACTTCCACCTAACGTTGCTCCCGCGCATGATGGTCTGAGTTTCCCGTTCTGAAAAACCACGATCAACGTGCGGCAACAGCTTATGCGTGACATCGTTCGAAACGTGGCACCAGTCTTCTTCGCAGGGGGCTTATCCATGACCGGTGTTCCAACCGAACTGTTCGCACGACTGAAGGCTTTCAACCAGGACCATTTGCTCACTTGTTGGGATAAGCTCACGCCCGACCAGCAGACCGAGTACATCTCTCAGCTCTCCGCTATCAACCTGCAGGAAATCACCTCGCTTGTCGAGCTAGCACGGTTGAAGACATCAAAGCCGGTTGACGAAGCAATCCAGCCACTCCTGGTCACGCCGCTAATTGCTACGGCACGAGAGCGTGAACGCGGTGAAGAGGCGTTGCGGTGTGGCGAGGTTGCTGCGTTGATCGTGGCAGGCGGACAGGGGAGCCGGTTGGGTTTCGATAAGCCAAAGGGTATGTTCGGAGTCGGACCCATATCGGGATGTTCTTTGTTCCAGATTCACGCGGAGAAGCTACTGGCGCTATCTCGTCGATATGGCAAACCCATCCCATTTCTTGTTATGACAAGCCCGGCCACGGACGCTGCAACACGCGATTACTTCCATGAACAGCGTTACTTCGGGCTTCATCCATCGGATGTAATCTTCTTCCGACAGGGCACGATGCCAGCCGTGAGCTCGCAAAGTGGCAAACTTCTCCTCGAAGAGCGCGGGCGATTATTTCTCAGCCCCAACGGGCATGGTGGCACTTTAACAGCAGTGGTCGAAAGCGGTGTGCTTGCAGAGGTCAAGAATCGTGGGGTCAAGCAGATTTATTACTTCCAGGTCGATAATCCGCTCTTGCGAATCTGCGACCCCGCATTCCTGGGTCGGCACATCTTGCTAGAGTCCGAGGTCTCTTCAAAGGTTATCTTCAAAGAGCGACCAGAAGAAAAGGTGGGTGTGTTCGCAATGATAAATGACCGCTGTGGAATGATCGAATACAGCGACATGAGCAACGACCTTGCATCGGAACGCGAACCATCCGGTGTCTTACGGTTTCGTGCCGGTAATCCCGCGATTCATCTTTTCACAGTCGAGCTTCTGCAACGCATTACTTCAACCGGCGGGCTGGCTTATCATATCGCACACAAGGCCGTGCCAAACTTCGATCCACAAACTGGCTTGATGGTTGATCCGGGTAGTAAACCGAATGCTTACAAGTTTGAAAGGTTCATCTTCGATGCGCTTCCGTTGGCCGAACGATGGATGGCAATGGAAACCGATCGGAGTGAATTTGCCCCGCTAAAGAATGCGACCGGTGCGGATTCACCAGAAACGGTGCGAGCGGCTCAAATCGCCCTTTATACTTCGTGGTTCGAACAAGCCGGTTGCTCCACGCAGGGTTTCCCGGTGGAAGTTTCACCGTTGTTCGCTCTTGACGCCGAAGAGCTACAACGGAACATTCCCCCAGACTTCGCGATCACGGGTCCATTGCTCCTTCGGTAGGACTCTTTCGATCGACGAACTTCACTGCTCGCAGTAACTATCAAAGTCACTCAACCCCGGCTCATTGTGCGAGCCATGTCATCAGGGAAAGCCGTCGCATGCTTCACGCAATGATCATGGCCGGTGGTGGCGGTACGCGGTTCTGGCCCCGGAGTCGCTCGGTTCGCCCCAAGCAATTCCTGCGTTTCAGTGGCGACCGCACCTTGCTGCAATCTACTGTTGATCGAATTGGGGCACAGGTTCCGCCCGAGCGCACATGGGTGTTAACCAGTGCGATGCATCAGCAAGAAGCGGCTGAACAACTGAATGGGTTGGTTCCCGAAACGCAAGTGATCGGCGAACCGATGGGACGAGATACCGCCGCGTGTGTCGGGTTAGGTGCCGCTTTGGTTCAGAATGTAGACCGCGATGCCACCATCATGGTGATGCCAGCGGACCATCTGATCGAACCGGAGCAGGAGTTCCGCCGGGCGGCTCACGCGGCCGAGCAGTTTGCCAACGACTTTCCCGATTGCTTACTTACGTTTGGAATCAGTCCAACCTATCCTTCACAAGGATACGGCTATATTCGTCGCGGGGAGCGGGTTGGTACTCGTCAAAGCATTCCGATTTCCCAAGTGCAAAAGTTCCGCGAAAAGCCAAATCTCTCGGAAGCCGAGCAGTTCTTGGCATCCGGAGAATACTTTTGGAATAGCGGGATCTTTGTGTGGAAGCCCGCGACCATACTCGAACAACTCCGGCGACGTAAACCACAACTTGTTGCGGCCATCGATCGGATTGCCGCGGAATGGGGAACGAATCGCGGGCCAGAAGTGTTTCGCTCCGAATACGAACAAGCGGAAAAGATCAGTATCGACTTTGCCGTGATGCAAGATGCTGCAGCAGAGGGCAAGGTTCTGGTCATTCACGCACCGTACCAATGGGACGATGTCGGTTCGTGGCTCGCACTGGAACGCCATAATCCGCAGGACGCGGCCAACAATACCGTGCAAGGCTTGCACTGCGGAGTGAACACCAAGGATTGCGTGATTGTTTCCGACCCCGATCATCTGATTGGCACGATCGATGTTGAAGGGCTTGTTATTGTTCAGTGCGGGAATGCCACCCTAGTGACAACGCGCAAAGGCGAAGCAAACGTCAAGGATCTGATAACGAAACTTAAAGCCGCCGGTCTGGAGCGATTTCTGTGAGTCGATCTGTGTCGGGTCCGATCCCCGAGCACGGGGCACTTGTTGGCGTGGATTACGGCACGGTGCGCATTGGGCTTGCCGTGTGCGACCCCGATCGGCTCATTGCTTCGCCACTGGCAACCCATACGCGCCGCTCTGCCGATGAAGATCTCGCCTACTTTTCCAAGGTCGCCACCGATCATCGTGTCGTTGGGTGGGTTGTGGGCTTACCGTTGCATGCTTCGGGTGAAGAAAGTGAATCATCCCGCACAGCCCGCGACTATGGAAATTGGCTTTCTGCAAAGACCAGTTTGCCGGTGGTTTATTGGGATGAACGGTTCACAACATGGATGGCAGAAGGAGCGCTCATCAACGCGAAAATGACACACAAGAAAAGACGCGAACGCCGTGATCGCGTCGCGGCACAGATTATTCTCCAAAGTTACATTGAAGCGGGTTGCCCTGCAGCAGGTACCGAGATTCAACAACCGAATAAGGGCGACCTGACAAGTTTGGAGTGAGTATTGTTTGAGTGGCGCAAGCGAGAAATCAACTCATCAACCGAGCATTCCCAACGCACGAATCTTTGCATAACGCTGGGCGAGAAGTTCCTCAGACGACAGCGGGGATAACTCGCGCAAATGCCGGCTCAGTGATGATTTTAAAGAGTTCGCCATATCCCGTGGCGCACGGTGCGCCCCGCCAAGAGGTTCTGGAACAACATGATCGACCGCACCAAGTTTCAGCAGATGCGCGGAAGTTAACTTCAAGGCATCCGCTGCTCGGGGCTTGGTATCATCGGTGGCTACTTTCCACAGAATGCCGGCACAGCCTTCCGGGCTAATCACAGAATAGTAAGCGTATTGCAGCATTCCCACGCGATCCCCGACGCCAATTCCGAGAGCACCGCCCGATCCGCCTTCGCCAATTACAACGCAAATGATCGGCGTTGCCAGTCGTGTCATCTCCAAAATGCTATCGGCTATGAGTTGTGCCTGTCCGCGTTCTTCCGCACCAATGCCGGGAAAAGCTCCGGGCGTATCGATCAAGCAAATCACCGGTAGGCGATACTTCGCAGCCAGCTTCATCTTGAGCATGGCTTTGCGGTATCCCTCGGGGTGAGCGCAGCCATAATAGCACTGTTGGCGTTCTGCGAGGCTCTTCCCTTTCTGATGGCCGATGAGCATCACCTTTTGGCCATCGAGCCTCGCAAACCCGGTGCGGATCGCACGATCGTCGCCAAAAGCCCGGTCGCCATGAAGTTCGACGAACTCATCGAACATCATTTCCACATAGTCCATCGTTTGCGGACGTGCGGGGTGTCGAGCCACCAGCACGATGTCCCAGGCTTTAAGTCCCGCATATCGCTCACGTTTCAGGCTAAGTAATTCCTTTCGCATGCGACGAATCGTATCCGCAGTTCCGGGTGCCTCGGCACCGGCTTCCAGCCGCGCGAGTTGTTCTTCGAGATCATGGATATCTTGCTCGAACGGGAGCGGTGCGGGAACGCTCATACTCTTGACTCCTCAGTCGCCGTAAATCACATTTCTTCTTCGTTCTTATCCGTGACAGACTTGAAGATCTGTCGCACCTTCTTGAGTGCGATGAGCACTTCATGGAAGTTCGCCGGTCGATCGGTTTTCTTCTTGGCAAGCATTTTGATAACGAAGTCCGAGAACTCTTCCGTCACATCCGGATTGTACGCCGTCAGGGGTGAGGGCTTTTCTTTGAAGTGCCGACCCAAAAGGTCGCTCATGTTTGTTCCGCGAAAGGGCGGGCGACCTGTAGTGAGTTCGTATAGCGTGCAGGCGTAGCTATACATATCCGCCCGCCCATCTGGGATCTCATCAAGTATCTGCTCCGGACTCATGAAACTCGGCGTGCCTTGTGGCTTACGCTTTCGGTGGAACCAGCGTGCAAAGCCAGTTGGGATTTTCTTGGTAATCGCGAAATCGATAATCTTGGTATCGCCAAGCGCGTTAACCAGAATGTTATCCGGCTTCACGTCGCAATGGACATATCCCATCGCATTCATGTAAGCCAATCCCGTTGCAGCCTCCTTAAAGATTTTGCGAGCATTCTCCTTAATGAAGGTCATCTCTTTCGCCTGGAGCCGCAAGCGGAGGCTGCCAGATGGGAAAAACTCCATGATGAAGAAGGGTGTCGTCGGGCTGCGATTTACCTTGTGAATCCGAATGACGTTTTGGTGCGTTAACTTGACCCCGACTTCGGCTTCGTTGAATAAGGTTCGGCGGTGCTCCGACTCTGTAGCAGCTTCGGGCAACAACAACTTCATGGCAAAGTGCCGGTTGCTATTCGGCTCAACGACTTCGAAGACCTGCGATGTCTGTCCAGTTTGGAGAAGATTCCGCAACCGATAGCCGCCAACCGTTTCGTTGATATCTGCCATGCCGCCCTCTCACCAGTATTCTTCGAAATGGATGTTACCCTTAAACTTCGTCGCCGACACATCAGCATGGAAGCCGCGCGCTTCAAGTACTTCGATCACGCCACGGGGTTGCGGGTACGTGACAGAACCGGTCGCCTTGTCTCGCACTGGCACCCCAATCATCTTGGGGTTCCCGCACAAATACACATGAGTCTTTGCAGGATCGAGTGCGGCTCCGAGTTGCTCTTCCAGTTCCCCACTCGTAATCACATCTTGAATGTAAACTTTTCGGGTTACACCAGGCTCGCGTGTGGTTAAACCCAGGTATTTGTAGTTGGCATACTGACCCATAAGCCGACGATGAGTTTCAAGGTAGCCAAGGTCGCGCGCATAACGCACACAACAGGCCGAAAGGATCTTTCCGGTATGCCCGCGGCGAAGCAGTTCCCAGAGCATATAGTTGTGGGGTGCCTCGCCTGTTCCTGTTCCCAGAAAGATGACGTTATCTCCCGGTAGAACTGCATCCAAAGTGTAATGACCCGCTACTTTTTCGCCAATTTGAAGACGATCCCCGGTATTCAAGGAAAACAGTCGTGGCGTGAGTGCGGGCACTCGACCATCCGTGTTCTCGCGCACAAGCACAATATAGAACTCAAGCCAATCGGTTTGGTCCAGGGCAAAAAGCTGACCCGGTGCGGATTCGATTGAGCAACTCAGCGAATACGCTCGACGAACCAGTTTCGATTCTTCATCCGGCTTTAGCGCCTCGGTTTGGCACCCCTCAGCTCGTGGCTCCCAATAGCCCAGTCCCAGCGTGCAGTATTGCCCCGGTTGGTGATCGTGGCGGGTGAAATCCGGTTTCACGCGTAGGATCATCAGGTCCGTGTGTATTTTCTCGAGGTGTATAACGGTGCCATTGTACCTTCGTGCTCGGAGCTCTTCTATTTCCTCTGGACTCATCGATACACCGATCTTACTTACCAGCCCATCATCATGATCGATGATGGGTCTGTATTGCCAAATCGAGAAGAAGCAAAAACCCCCGTAGTTGCCCACGGGGGAGTTGTTACACCTGTTAATCAGTTATACGAACACCTTGTGCCAAACGGTCAGTCGAGTTTCTTGACGATATTGCGGACATATTCGACGCACTTCTTCATATCTGGCGACGGATCCGAGGGATTGGCCTCGTATTCGATGCTCACTACGCCCTTGAACTTCACGTCTTCAAGCGCTTTGAACACTGATGCCACATCGAGATTGCCTGTGGCATCGCCGAATACGACATCGGTTCGCCGTTTATTGTCGTGATCCTTAAGGTGCATGCCAAAGTTCCGATCGCCCATCGTGCGAATTTCTTCGGCCGGATCCAACTTCTCTCCCAGTTGCGCCATGCGGAGTAGGTGTCCCGTGTCCAAGCATGCTCCGATCAGCTTGTTGTGATCCTTCACAGCTTTCATGATCACTGCGGCAGACCACCACCGATGGCGATTATCCTTCCCGCTTGGCCCATGTGGGTGAATGGCGATGGCGATCTTGTATTCTTCGCAGAGCTTGTCGAGGCTATCGAAACTGTCGGGTGACGGATCAGCGCTAAGATAAGTCAGCCCGATTTTTTTGCCAAACTCGAATAACTTCTTGTTGGCATCGTGATCGGAAGTGAATCGTGACACCCCGAACCCGGCGGGCGCGACACCATATTCTTTGCACAAAGAAAGGATGCCTTTGAGCTTATCATTGCTCGAATCCGTAGGGATATGTTTCGAGTAAAACTCACCGTATTTGAGCCCAAGATCTTTCATCCGCTTCAAGGCTGGTTCGAGATCAAAATTGCGGAACGTATAGGTTTGCACCCCGAGACCAACTTTCTCTGATTCCGCGGCATGCGTGCTATGCGGTACGGTTACCATTCCTGCAACTGCTGCTGCCGAAGCGGCAAGGAACGATCGGCGATCACGGGCGGGAGACGACATGGAGAGGCTCCAGTAGAGAGGCAACAAGAAAGCCCGCCAACAAACGTGACGGGCTTCCCAAGTCTATACCAGGCGATTTCGCGATGCGATTACTTCTTTACGAAGAGCGTATCGATTTCCGTGTCCGAAAGCGTTTCCTTTCCATCATTCTGATCCACAACAATAGCCACTCCACTTGGGCTAACCCATACCACAAAGTTGCCAAGCCGGAACACATCTTTCATCTCGGGGTGCTTCTCGAGAATGCGGAAATAAGCATCGCTCTGGGCTTTCACAGTTACAGAACGCGTATCACTTTGATAGCCATCGTCGATCCAAACGCCTCCAACTTCGAGCACATTGCGACCCTGCACTTGTCGATTCGCTGTCAGGGAGACGCGTTGCTGATTGCGGAGGTTTTTCGACGATTGTGCCAGATCGACTCCAAGGCGGCCGGTTTGGTAACCCGCTTTATCACCCTTGAACCGTGCGTTTGCGTCCTCGAGTGATTTCTTCTGTTCACCAAGTTTGCGATATTCATCGGCGAGCTTGGCACGTGCCAACGGGTCTTTCTCTGCGGAGAGTTTTTCAAGACCTTCTTTCAACTGACGGTCCGTTTCAACTCCGCGATTGGCAGGCAACCCTTTTCCATCGCCTCCCGCCTGATTCTTGGCAAAGTCTTCCACTCGCATTGGCAACCCTCCAGGTGCCGCTGCGATCCCCGGCGGCATCGCACCACCAAAGCCCGCGATGGGAGCCGACAGCGGAACAGGCCTTGGGCGCGGGCCAAATTCCGGGCGAGGTGTGGGGGGAACAATCGGCATCGGGCCATCGGGCACAACCAAATAGCTTGTGTATGGTGTGGCAATTCCGTATCGCTTGGCGAGCAAAACGACTTCATCAATCAGTTCTTTCTTCTCTCCGTTCACGCGAATCTGATCGAGAAGAAAGCCAACTTTGCGTCGTGCCCAGAGTGGCTCGACAAAGTCTTTGCCCACATCAGCCGCCGTCCGCTCCGGGAATGTTACTTCGTAAACGAACTCTTTTCTCTCGCCACCAACCATGCCACTCAGTTTCACGGCCTTGTGTCCGTGCCCAGAGTAACGGCCAATAACCACAAGTTGAGTGCCGTTGAAGATGTCCGGCAGTTTGGATGGGTAAATCTCATCGAGGCGAACCCCTTCCCCAACCGTGAGGCGAACATCGGTTAACACGGGGTGACTAATCTTGCCGTATAAACTGGCAACTTTCGTCTCGATATCCTCTGCAGGGCGGACGTATGTACTTACTGAGCGGGTGGCTTCCGCAAGTTGATCGAGCATGGCCGCATTCACATCGTCCCCGACACCAAAGGTGAAGATGCGAGTGTTTGCGGAATTCTTGTCCATGACTTTCTTCACGATCTTATCCGAGTCGGTCTCGTCAACCGTGGGCAACCCATCGGTGAAGAAGATAACGGTAAACGGGCGAGCGTTATCATCCGTTCGCATCGCAACTGCTTCGTCCAGAGCGGGCAGAATGGCCGTGCCGCCTTGTTGCCGAATTCCCTCTACCCACTTCACAGCCGCTTCCAGATACTCGCGATTGGCTGGCACCAGTTTGTCCCGAAACGGCGTGACGCCTGTTGAGAAGCGGACAATGCCGAAGCGATCGTCTGGCCCAAGTTGGCCCAGAGTGTATTTGAGCGCTTTCTTCGCCTGAGCCATCTTCACGTCGGACATGCTGCTCGATGTATCCAGCACTAACACAAGATCACGAGGCACACGTTTCATTTCCGCGTCTTGCTGCGGAGATACCAGGAACATGAAATATCCATCTTCCGTTGTCACCGGTTTGTAAAGCAGCGATGTGAAGCCGATATCCGAATCGCCAAAGCCATAGAAGAGCTGGAAGTCCTTATCCAGCACGGCCTGGTTCTTCTCAAACTCGATGCTGGCTTCTTTATCACCGCGACGCGTTACGTTCACCGCATGTGTTGGGCTGTAGATATTGTGAATGGCGTGTTGTGATCGAAGCGTGACCTTGACCGAAAAGTCTTCCAGCGTCTGCGTACTCTTCCCGTCCGTCTTGAGCGGGTAAATATACTCCACCCGATTACCATCTTTTTGAGCGATCGACTTGAAGCTGATCTTTACCTTCTGGTCGCCTCGGGGTGGGATGGGAAACACCCTCATGCGCATCATGCTATTGCCCAGATACTCGAGCAATCCGGGATCTTGTGTCCGACGCACGATTTCGGTGTAGACTTGGTGTGCCTTCTTGGCGTCGAGCAGTTCCCCCTCCGTTTCCTTTCCATCGACCCACATGGTGAACTTGTCCACGCTGGCACCGCGTGGCACAGGGAACACGTAAGTTGCTTCTAGATTGCGATCGGTGTGATTGCGGAAGGTTTGTTCAACGGTCGTGATGGCTACCTGTTCATCGATGCTGGCCACAACTTTGTGGCTCACCATTGCAAAAGGTGGAAGTGTTTTGTCTTGTGGAATGAGCAGGCCGTTCGCGCGAGCAGGACTGGCAAGCGCAAAGATAGCAACAACAACCGGGAGAGCGAGGCGTTGGATTTGCATGGTCCACCTCTTGTGGTCGAGTTATGTCTGGGAGGAACTCCGCGATTATAAGACGAGCCAACTTGCCATCGCGATGGGAGGGGTAAACGGAAGTTACCAAGTAGTTACGGTGGCAACTGCGATTGGAGTCATCCATTCAACAGCAAACCCCAGCGATCTCGCCTGGGGTTTGCTGACCAGAATAGGTGGCAATGTTGATGAACGGCTGGGAGTGTCAGTTTGCGGGTCGGATAACAATCATAACGGGAACTGCATTCGGTTTGCGTTCCGCGCGCTTGGCGACAAACTGTTTCATTTCCGCTGAGGTCTCTGGCGACGTGCGTGCCGAAAGCGGTGCCCATGTCATCAAGATAGCGGATTGAGCAACTTCCTTGGCTTTGCCTGCAGTCAGGGCTTTAACGATGTGGTCCGCGGTGCCGGCACCAATCGGTTCGGCGTTACCGTTGGCTTTTGGCTGATCCGTGCCCGCTGCAGGGGCGAACCGTTTGAACAGCCCTGGATCGAATCCCAGAACCTCGCGTAAAAATTTGGCGTCGTTGGTTGAAACGGCCATTGTGTGCATAAAGTCGAAAACACGGGGCGACACTTTCGCATCTACTGCGCAAAGCTTGGCGAAGAGTTGAGAAAGATCATCTGGTGTCATGGTTTCAGAGTAGATCACCAGGGAATTCGTGTTCGATTTTTGCAGTTGGATCATCGAGTTCGAATCGAGATACAGCGTTACGCCGGATGCCTTCGCTGCCGAACGCAATAAGGAAACTGCTCTCGTCGGGTTGCGAACGAAGACATCGATTCGGTAAGCAGGATCGAAAGCCAACTCTTCGATCAGTTGTTCACGTGTATCCTCGCGATCGAATTCCGCAACTTGGCGAAGGAATGGAACCCGCACATCAAGGTAATCGAACTGTGTTTCGGGTAGTGGGGCAGCACCATGGAAGTTCGGGCGAAGTTGTCGGGGCAATGGTGCAATAGCCAGACTTTCGGGATCGGGTGTCGCGTGAATACCCGGGATCGCAGGACCGACGAAGGTGTCAGGATCGACCGAACCCTGCTTGCCATGCGGGATCGGTGTGGCGGAAAGCCCGTTATTGTCTGCGGGCAAGAGTTTCGCCCAGTTCAAGTCTGTCGTTAGCGATTGTTCAAGATTCTTAACGACTCTGGTTGTGTGTAACTGCTGCTGGAAAAACATGAACGAGCTTGTCGTTATCGCAAACAATACGCTTGCGGCGGCAGCAATAGGAAGCCAACGACTCGACATTCGTCGCGATTTGAAACCGACAGGGATAATAACCGGCTCGGTGGTCGGCAGGCGATGATCCCGCGCAATTGGCTTCATTACTGGAACGTCCGCTATTGGAGCATCCGCAGATGCTACCAATTCCATGATGCGCTGGTGAAGTTCGGCAGGAGGCGCAACTTTGGGTAACGCGCGAATGCGGTTCCCATCCAACTGCAACTGTCCAAATAATGTGCAGGCTTCTGGATTCGAATCCAGTGCGTGCTGCAGAAGCTGAACTCCAGCAGCGGAAGCCTCACCATCGACTGCGGCAGTCATCAGTTTTAGTAGTGTATCGCTAATCATTGTCCTCAACTCCTGCCGCCTAAGACGACAAACGGAGCCAGGGTTAACCCCTCTTGTTATCCATCATTCGATTGCAATAAATCGCGCAATTCCAGGCGGGCACGGTGCAAACGGCTGCGAATCGTTCCAATTGGCACACCAAGAAGCTCGGCAATATCCTCGTACCGCATTCCCTCGATTTCCTTCAGAACCAGAACTTCGCGGTGTTCGAAAGAGAGACGAGCGAGAGCGTCTCGAAGTTCCTGTTCTTCTTCACTTCTTTCAAGAGCAACTCCGGGTCGGATAAGCTCAGATGGATCATCCGGATCAAATCCACCATCGGGCCGCAAAGAATCCAAACTAACCGTCGCACGCTTCTTCCGCTTCATACTGATCGCGGTGTTAAACGCAATCCGATAAAGCCACGTGAAAAATTCAGCATCACCTTTGAAAGAATGCAGCGATTGGTATGCATTCAGGAACGCATCCTGCACCACATCCGCTGCGTCTTCCGGGCTATCAGTTAATCGGATTGCTGCGTTGTAAAGCCTTGATTGATAGCGAATTACAATTTCGCCAAAGGCCTGTTTGCGGCCTGCCAAGCATTCAGCGATTAACCTACGATCGTCGTCGCTCACAACCTTCTACCGCCTTGGACGTGATTGGAGAGCATCAAGTTCCCGGAACCCTCAGTGCATCAACCAAACGTGGCTTTATGGAAGTTATAGCACGATGATGGCGGCATCCGTATTCAAGTGCCTGAGCTGATCAGCTTTTGGAACATCACATCGCATGGGGTTGTTCCTTTGGCATCGTTACGAAACCCCGCGTGTGGCGGCGGCAATAGTTCGTCGCCGAAACTACGCACCAATGCGGGGCACAACTATACTAATCATCTGTACCCTTATCCGCACTTCTCAGGAGGAGCACTCGCGGTCATGGACACAAAGACCATCGTGGTTCGAGGTGCGCGCGAGCACAATCTCCAGAACGTGAATCTTGAGCTTCCCCGGAACAAACTCATCGTTTTTACCGGCGTGAGCGGATCGGGGAAATCTTCCCTGGCATTCGATACGATTTACGCCGAAGGTCAAAGGCGTTATGTCGAGAGCCTATCGAGCTACGCACGACAGTTTCTCGGGCAACTCCCCAAACCCGATGTGGATTATATCGGTGGGCTTTCACCCTCGGTTAGCATTCAGCAGAAGACAGCAGGACGCAACCCCCGCTCCACTGTTGGCACAATTACGGAAGTCTCGGACTTCATGCGGGTGCTCTATGCTCGCCTCGGTCAGGGTCACTGCCCCGAATGCGACCGCCCGATCACCGCTCAGACGCGAGAGCAGATCGTGGGGCGCATTCTGGCTTTGCCTGAAGGTTCGCGATTTCTAATTCTTGCCCCGGTCGTACGCGGGCAGAAAGGTGAGTTCAAGGACTTCTTTGCCGACATGGTGAAGAGGGGCTACGTTCGCGCGCGGGTGGATGGCAAGATCGTTAAGCTCACGGACGATTTGAAGCTCGATAAGCGGATCAAACATACCATCGAGATCGTCGTTGATCGGCTACGGATTGAAGGAGGAAAGCGGAAACCGGAAACCGGCAGTGGTGCGTTTCGCGTGCGAGTTGCCGAAGCGGTCGAGCAAGCACTTCAACTTGCCGAAGGGAACCTCATTCTCCATCTGGAGCAACAGTCCACCGGCACCGGTGCGAGGGGTGATGAAGACGAAGCAACATCAGGTCCCACCGAATCCAATACCAGTGAAGATATTCTGCTCTCTGCCCACTACGCTTGCACGCATTGCAATATCAGCTACGAATCGCCCACCCCACAGCTCTTCAGCTTCAATAGCCCGCATGGCATGTGTCGCGACTGCGATGGCCTTGGTAGCCAGTACACTTTCGATTCCGATCTCCTGATCCCGGATAGCAACATCAGTTTTTACGCAGGTGCGATTCCACTGGTTGGCCCGCTCAAGGCGATGGGAAAGTGGCGACGGCACATTTACGAAGGAGTCGCAAAGTCGCTTGGCATTGATCTGAAGATACCATGGAACGCGATATCCGCACAGCACCAGGAACTCCTGCTGCAAGGCAGCGGCAACGCCCACATCGTCTGGGAATGGAAACAACGCGGCGGGAAGGTGTGGAAGCACAGCGGAAAGTGGGAAGGGATCGTTCCGCAACTTCTCTCGCAATTCAAAAAGACCGCGGCCGGCCCGCGCAGGATGCAGCTCGAAAAGTATATGCGAGTGGTAAGTTGTCCATCGTGCCAGGGGCAACGCCTGAACCCGCAAGCACGCTCGGTTCGTGCGGGAGGCAAGTCCTTGGTTGAACTTGGTGCGACCGCTGTGGGCGCACTTGTTCCCTGGTTTGATGCTTACGAACAGCAGCTATCGCCCATGCATCGAGTTATCGCGGGCGAGTTGCTGAAGGAAATCCGCGGCCGACTTGGCTTCTTGCTCAACGTGGGCCTGCACTACCTCTCGCTCGATCGCTCCGCTCCCACTCTATCTGGTGGCGAAGCCCAGCGAATCCGCCTCGCGGGCCAAATCGGAAGTGGTTTGGTTGGCGTGCTGTATGTCCTCGATGAACCGAGTATTGGCCTCCATCAACGTGATAACGCGCGGTTGCTTGCGAGCCTTGAACGGCTTCGCGACATGGGCAACACCGTCCTGGTTGTCGAGCATGATGAAGAGACAATGCGCGCCGCGGATTATCTCGTGGACTTCGGCCCTGGCCCTGGAATTCGTGGCGGCCAGGTGGTTGCTGCTGGCACACCCGCGAAGGTGTTCGCTTCCAAAGAATCTTTGACCGCTCAATACCTCACGGGTCGCAAAGTTATCCCGGTTCCAAAGGTTCGACGTCAACCGAATGGGAAGCAATTGCGAATCGTGGGAGCGACACACCACAACCTCCAGAACGTGACAGCCGATATTCCTCTTGGACTGTTCGTGTGTGTGACCGGTGTGAGTGGGTCGGGCAAAAGTTCTTTGGTAAACGATGTTCTCAAAGGGGCGATAAAGTCCGCAGCCGGAAAGTCAGTTGAAAAGGAGGAAGTCGAGGATACATCGGATGCTTCTCTTGCCCAACTATCAACGAAGCTGTGTGAACGGATTGAAGGGACCGAGCACCTCGACAAGATCATCGACATCGATCAGACCGCAATCGGTCGAACACCTCGATCGAACCCCGCGACCTACATCAAGTTGTGGGACGAGATCCGCTCGCTTTATGCCAACATGCCGGATGCGAAGGTTCGCGGCTATCAGCCTGGCCGGTTCAGCTTTAATCGACCGGGCGGCCGATGCGAAGCGTGCGAAGGGAACGGATCGAACCGGCTGGAAATGGACTTTCTCGCGGATGTTTGGGTGCGGTGTCCCGTGTGCGACGGTCGCCGGTTTAATCGAGAAACGTTACAGGTTCGCTATCGCGGTAAATCGATTCAGGATGTGCTTGAAATGGAGGTGGCCCAGGCGCTCGAACACTTCGAGCATGTGCCGAAGATTCACGCCATGTTGCAAACGCTCCACGATGTGGGGCTTGACTACATCAAACTCGGCCAGCCCTCGCCAACACTCTCGGGCGGTGAAGCTCAACGCATCAAACTGGCAAAAGAACTTGTCCGCCGCGGAACCGGCAAGACGCTCTACATTCTCGACGAACCGACGACTGGCCTTCACTTCGAAGATACCCGCAAGCTTCTTGAAGTGCTGCACGGCTTTGTTGAAGCCGGCAACACCGTCCTGGTAATTGAGCACAGTCTCGATGTGATCAAGACTGCGGATTGGCTGATCGATATGGGGCCAGAAGGGGGTGCGGGCGGTGGCAAAGTGGTCGCCACCGGAACTCCTGAACAAGTTGCCAAGAACGCAAACTCGTTCACGGGAGAGGTGCTGAGTTCGGTGCTATTTCCCGCGAAGAAGCGCGCCTCCGCCAAAGGCGCTGCTCGCACGAAAAACCCTTCTCTGAGCACCAAGCAGGAGTTCATCTCTCATCTCTGCGTTGAGGGGGCATGCCAGCATAACTTGAAGAATGTGTCGGCCCGTTTACCCCGCGAAAAGATGAGCGTGTTCTGTGGGCCATCAGGTTCCGGAAAAAGCTCGCTGGCACTCGACACGATCTACGCCGAAGGGCAGCGAAGATACGTCGAGAGTTTAAGCAGTTACGCCAGACAGTTCCTCGGTCAGGTGCAGAAGCCACGCGTGGAGCAGATCACTGGATTGTCTCCCGCCATTAGCATCGAACAGAAGACAACCAGCAAAAGCCCGCGATCGACCGTCGGAACCATCACGGAAGTGTACGACTACCTGCGCATCCTCTTCGCCCGTTTGGGAGAACGCCACTGCCCGGAGTGTGGGCGAGCCGTTGGAACGCAAACAGCCGACGAGATCGTTGACAAGGTACTGTCACTCCCCGAGGGAACGAAGCTCTACATCATGGCCCCGCTGGAGCGTAAGGGGCAAGAGAAGTATGAGACGCTGTGGGAAGAAGTTCGACGGTCTGGCTATACCCGGATGCGAGTAGACGGCAAGAGTTACAACATCGACGAACCACCGGCCATCGATCATCGCCGCAAGCATGCCGTCGAGGTGGTGATTGATCGAAACGTGGTGAAACCAGGCACACGCACGCGGCTCGCGGAAGCTGTTGAGCAGGCGCTCGATCTTGGCCAAGGCATCATGCACATTGCCCATGTGGATGCCGAGAAACCCGAAGAGAAATGGACCATTGAGCGATTCTCGCAACACCTCGCCTGCGAGCACTGCAACCTCAGCTTCGAGTCGCTTAATCCACACAACTATTCCTTCAACAGCCCTCTGGGTTGGTGCCCAACGTGCGAAGGTTTAGGCTTTCAACGCGGAGCGAACCAGAGTTTGTTACTGGGTGATACGTCATTGTCGCTCCGTAAGGGTGCCGTCGTTGCCTGGCCAACGCTCGGGCAAGATTCACCCTGGCTCCCATTCGCCGAGAGCCTTGCACGCATGTTGGGATTTAATCTCGACACCCCGCTCGAAAAGCTCTCGCCGGAACATCAACGCGCCATCTTGCATGGCACAGGCGAAGCGTGGATTCCGCTGATAAGTGGCACACCAAGCGGTGCGACGAAAAGCAAAACAAGCCGAAAGAAAGCATCGGACGCCACGCTCGCAGCACCGGCTTCCGCTCAAAGTTTCCAGTACAAGGGCTTGTTCCCAGCGATTGACGAAGCTTCACGCGTATCGTGGGTCTATCGCTTCAAACTCACTCATCTTGTTGACGAAGTCCCCTGCACCGCCTGCCACGGCGCGCGAATCCGAGAAGATTCGGCTGCGACTCGCTTTGCCGGAATGACCCTCGGTGAATTGTGCAACAAGAGCCTGGGTGAAACGCTCAAACTCTTTGAAGAAATCGAGATGACAGATCTGGTCAAAAAGGTGGCCGGTGAGGTAGTTCGCGAAATCACAAACCGGCTGCGCTTTCTGGTCGACGTTGGGCTGGATTATCTTTCCCTCTCGCGAACCGGACCCACACTCTCAGGCGGCGAAGCACAACGCATACGGCTGGCATCACAAATCGGATCGGGGTTAACGGGCGTGCTCTATGTGCTCGATGAACCCACGATTGGGCTACATCCGCGCGATAACGAGCGATTGCTCCAGGCGCTGCAGCGGCTTCGCGATCTAGGGAACACCTTGGTGTTGGTCGAACACGATCGCGAAGTCATCGCTGCCGCGGACCATTTGCTCGATTTCGGCCCCGGTGCGGGTCAAGGCGGCGGCGAAATCACCGCTTCGGGAACGGTTAAAGAGGTTCTCAAGAACGCGAACTCACTTACCGGGCAATACCTCAGTGGGAAACTGGGTATACCGGTGCCCACCAACCGAAGAGTGTCGCAGCAACCAGAGACCACGCGAAGCAAGCAAAAACGAGAGACAAGCAAGCCGAATGACTTGCCGAGTCCATCATCTGCTTTTCCATTCAAGAACTTCCTGGATGTTCGAGGTGCGCGACAGCACAACCTGAAGAACATCGATGTGGCTATTCCACTGGGTGCGTTTGTGGCCGTAACGGGTGTGAGTGGATCCGGCAAGTCTTCGCTCATTAACGAAGTGCTTTACAACACACTCGCACGAAAACTGAATCGGGCACAAACTCCTGGTGCCGCTCACGACGAGATCCGCGGCGTGGAGCGTCTGGACAAGATCATTAATGTGGATCAAGACCCACTCGGTAACTCGCCATCATCTAACCCGGCGACTTACACCGGGTTGTTTGATCTGGTTCGTGAAGTATTTGCACGCTTACCGGAATCGAAAGTCCGCGGTTATCACCCGCGTCGTTTCAGCTTCAATCAGAAAGGCGGCCGGTGCGAAGATTGCGAGGGGATGGGGCAGAAGAAGATCGAAATGCACTTTCTGCCTGATGTGTGGGTCGAGTGCGATGTGTGCAATGGAAGCCGCTACAATCCTGAGACTTTGGCAGTGAAGTATCACGGCCAAAGCATCGCGGATATTCTGAACTTGCATGTAACCGATGCACTCGTATTATTCGCCAACATTCCCAAAATCCGCCACATCCTGCAAACACTCGAGGACGTTGGCCTGGGCTACATGGCGTTGGGCCAACCCGCACCAACCATGTCGGGTGGCGAAGCCCAACGAGTGAAACTTGCCGCCGAACTGGCACGCCCCAGTACCGGCAAAACGCTTTATCTTCTCGACGAACCGACGACAGGTTTACACTTCGACGATATTCGGAAACTACTGGAAGTGCTCCATCGACTGGTCGATCTCGGTAACTCGGTTGTGGTGGTCGAACACAACCTGGATTTGATCAAAACAGCGGATTGGATCATCGACATGGGGCCGGACGCGGGCATCCGGGGTGGAACCGTTGTTGCGACGGGCACCCCCGAAGCCATCGTGGAAGAGTTCAATCGAGGAACGATTACCTACACAGGTCGCGCTATGAAGCCGGTGTTGGCAGCCGGGCCGCACGCCGAACGCACAAGGTTTGACCCAACTCTTGCATTGCGTGAACGCGAAGGTGATCTGGATATCAATGATGTTGGTAAAGATCAACAATTACCGTGGCAAGCCAATGGCGAGCGTTGGCATACGCAAGATCGAGTGACAACGACCGGCAAGACTTGCAAGTGGGACGGCAACGCTTTGATTGCAGTCATCGATCGAATACACGAACTGGGTGAGTTCGCCGAAACTAACTGGAATCATCGGAGCATCGTCGAGGTGCCGCTGGCCAAGAAATCCGAGGGCTGGTTCCTGCACGCCATGACCGGGCACGAAGCCTACATCAAGTTTGTGTTCCGCCTGCCGGGTCGGCCCTTCAAGCAAGAGTTACTCGCAACCAAACTCGCGCTACCACCGCTCAGTGACACTCCTGGGCTGGAGGGTCTTTCTCGTGATAGCAACCGGATCGAGGTCAGCAACTTCCCTGCTGGGCAGCAAGTTGTGATTGTCATTCACAGCAAGGTTGAGGTGGACACAACCGCTTTTCAGGACTTTCTCGCACGTGCCGTTGATGTGGTGCAAGGCCGTGCAGCCACCGCGGTGGGCGGGATTGAAGGGAACATGCCCTGGAAGAAGGATGGCGAGAAGTGGCACATGGGCGAGAAAGGCTTTCCATCTGGCAAGGGTGCCAAGTGGGACCGATCCGTGCTTTCTCGCTTCGTGAAAATGATTCTTGAGATCGACCCCACCCTGGAATTCAAGTGGGATGTGCGCGACGCTATCACCATTCGCCCTAGCGGTTCTTCACGCTTCTGGGCAAGGGTGAAAACTAAAGAATCCGCAGCCTTGGAAGCATGGTTCGTGGGCGGTGCGGGTGAACTTAACCTTCAACGAGTTGAGGGCATCGGGCAGGATTCGGCTATCGATGCCAACCGAAACGATGGCACACAGGTGTTAAAGCTCTGGTTCGTCACTCCTGACCACCTTGCAGCCGCCAAACTCAAGCCGATTCTTGCTGCCCACCTGCGTGGCTTCAAGAGTGAATTCGGTGGGCCAGGCGAGCAAGCCGCAGGGTAATCGCAACGGTTACTGGGTCAGGTAACCGCATCCCATTCGTCGTAGCGTGCGTTCTCTTCCGGGTGCTTGCTTGTCACGGAATCGCATCGAACGTGAGCTGTTCGAGGAACAGCATGCGGCGGTCACCGCGTTGACGATAATCATTCAGCAGAACATCCAGTCTCGGCTCCAGCACCCGCGCTTTCCAGCCGCGAGCGATGGTGCGATTGATGTTCACACCGACGGGTTTCGACCAGTCGATCATCTCTTGGCTCAGCCACACCGAGATCTTTGTGATACCGCGCGATGTAATGTGAATGACGTTGTTGCCGGCGATGTCGCCCTGGATTTCCGCAGGAACCACAGTACCGCGTGCATTCTCCATGAGGTTCCGCTCGTGGATCTCATCTACCCCAATCCAGTAGAAGTGGTTGTCGGTCTTCCGCATCGTCGTCCACTTGAAACGTGCTCCGGTGTTGAGTTGCAATGTAGCTGTTCCGGCCACACGCTTCTTGCGTCCCATCCAATCGAACATGACGGGCACTTCGGCCGAATACCATTCCACCCCGCGGCCCTTGTAGACCACCATGAGGCCCGGAAAGCCATATGGCATCCACTTCTCGAAGATGCTGCGGAGATTCAAAACCGAGTTCCCTGCGATCTCGCCAGTAACCACATAGAAGGGCAATTTCTGGGCGTTCTTCCAGTATTCGCTGAAAAAACCCACCCATCTGGGAATTGGACCCATGGCGAGCACACCCGCGAATAAATCTGGGTGCGAAACGCCCACGTCCATTGCCATGTTGGCACCGTTTGCGGCACCAAACAGAAAGACGCGGTCGTTGTCTACGCAGAAGTGTCGGATCGCGTCGCGAAGCACAGCAGTAACATAAACGTGATCGTCGCCATTATAGTCCCACTCTTTTTGCCGCCCGAACTGGTTCGCCCATTCTGGTGCAAGAATGATGTAGCCGTGTCGGTCGGCCTCTGTCGCAAGCGACGCGAGCAAAAAGCGGGCATCGACATTAGGATCCGTGAGCGCGATCAGAACCGGGTAGGCTCGCCCGTGATGGTACTCCGGCGGCAGTTTCACGAGGTAACTGATATCACCACCATCACGCCCGGCGGGAATCTTTCGACGATACACACCGGATGGCAGCCCTTCGCGAAGCGGTACGGAATCGCCGGTGCGGAACAGCAGATCTTCCGGTTCCGATGGAGGAAGCATTGATATGACTTGGGCGAGCTCATCAATTTTCAACGTGCTCTTCGTCTTATATGCAGTCAGTATCTGATTGCGCGTGTCCACATCGTTAGAACGCTGAAAGCTGAGAACGGTTTCACGAGCGGCCCACAAACCAAGCGCAAGTTTGACATCGGTCGTGGCACCATTCTTTCCCTTAACCCAACCACTGATGGCGGTCGCAAGCAATTCCTCGGGCCGTTTACTCGGGTCGCGACCCTGTCGCGTTTCACGTTCGACCTGTGCAGCGAGGTTCACGAAGAATTCAATGCGATTTGCAGAATCCGGGTGAAGTTCATTATTCACTTCTTCGGCTGCTGCAACAAGCGAGGAGAGTGGCGGAGCCAAGGTTTTCCGTGGCACAACAGCCAGAGATGGCCCGCCAGCAATTGCTAACATCGGATTGGCATGATCGAGACCTGTTACTCCGTCAATCACCACATTCAATAGTCGCTTGCCGGTCTCATACTGTTCCTGGGTGGCCTTGAGTTTCGCCATTAACTTCGTGACTTCTTCGGTTTGCTTGGCATCAGCAGTTTTTTCGGGAAAGACAGCCAAAACATCTTGCGCGAATGAATAACGCCCCGATTCAAGTGCGAACTCCGCTTCACGCACGACACGCCCGGCAATGGCCACGTCGATCTCTTTCGTCAGTTTGTCGAACGCTTCACGAGCTTCAGTGGGTATCCCTTCTGGAAACGCTTTGCGAATGGAATTGAGATCTTGCAGAGCAATATCAATCCATCCTGTATCCAGTTTGAACTTGGCCTTGGCGATTCGTTTCAGCGCATCGGGTTTATCCTTCTCCTCTATCAACTCGGGGTGCGTAGAGAGGAGCGTCTCGACTTTCGCCGGATCCATCTCACTGGTGCGATAGCCCAGACGCCAGATGTGGGTCGAAGACCACAGATAGACAAAGTAAGGATCGATGTAACTGATCTGTTGCTCAATCCGATCAAAGTTGTTCCCTGGCAGGTTCACATGGATCGTCCGCCGCCATGCATCATTGAACTCGGCTGCATCGCGATCACGTGGAGCCATTACACTCGGCAAGGGATGGTTCGATCTGCGGCTGCTGTTGAATCGCGTGTACGCTTTGTAATCGGGCCGCAGTTTCACATCCTTGCCAACTTCGCCGAGTTGTCGGGCGTGGGTACTGAAGATAACGATCTTTGGTCCTTCATCGATCATGTCTAACCCAGTCGCCTTTGCGATCGGGAACGTCTTTCCCGTGGCTGGGTCGTTAATCGAGGTCACTTCCTTGCGCACGTTCCCCTGAAGTACGAAACCATCCTTGAGGATAACCGTTTCCGCCCCGTTTGCGGTCAGCGATATCATGAGGCCGGCAAGCAAGCCCGCAAGGCTTGCATGAATGGCATAATAGATAGGAGTGTGGTGTGGCGCGGTCATGAATACCTCGCGGATGTTGCATGCGACACATGCATTCTCCGCGAGGCTCGCAATAGGATCAAGGCTTTCGATAGGCTGGTGAGGTTCTTGCGCGTTTCGCCCTTGGCGGGAATCGTAGGTGCTGCTGCCAGTCGCAAAATCGCGTTACCCCAGCCTTCTCGCAATTCAAGCCGTTTATTTCGTTGTGCCGATCACTTTTTAGGATTTCTACCCCAGCA
>JBGSLF010000068.1:0-3337 GCA_041740855.1 Gemmata sp. | reverse complement strand
CGCTGGGTTTCACCGCGACGACATCGGCCGGCGGCTCGCAAGTGGCCGCGAAGACCGACTGGCGGCCGCTGGCCGGCAAGGAAGTTTGGATTCTGCCCGACAACGATGTGGCCGGCCGGACGTACGCCGAAACCGTTGCGGGCATCCTCGCTAAACTGAGCCCGCCCCCGGTGGTGAAGGTGGTCGAGTTGCCCGACCTGCCCGACAAGGGCGACATCGTTGACTGGATCGCGGCCCACGGCGACGGCGAGAAGCCCGAGGTGATGCGTGCGGAGATCGAAGCCGGGGCGGAAGAAGTCGAGCCGGAAGCCCCTGAGCCGTCAACAGGCGATACGATGCAATTCCAGCCATTCCCGCTGGACGCTCTACCTCAACCGATTCGCGGATTCGTGGCGGCCGGTGCTAAGGCCATCGGCTGCGATCCATCGTATTTGGCTCTGCCCCTGTTAGTCGCGCTGGGGGCAGCTATCGGCAACACTCGGCGGTTGGAACTGAAACGCGGTTGGGCCGTACCGCCAATTCTTTGGGGCGCGGTTGTGGGCGAAAGCGGGACGTCCAAAACTCCGGCCTTCAAGCTGGTGATGCAACCGGTCCGCGAACGACAGCAGAGATCGCTGAATCGCCACGCCGAAGAAGAGAAGCGGCACCAAGAGGTGTTGGCCGTATGGGAGAAGGATTTAGCGAACTGGAAACGACCGAAGGGCGCGGCCGGAGATCCGCCCACCAAGCCGGTGATGCCCCAAGCTGAGCGTTTCGTCGTGTCGGACACGACCGTTGAAGCGTTGGCCCCGATCCTGGTGGCAAGCCCGCGCGGGCTACTCCTGGCTCGCGACGAACTGGCCGGGTGGTTTGGTTCTTTTGATCGTTACGCCGGGAAGGGAATGGCCAGTGCAGACGCGGCTAACTGGCTATCGATGTTTAACGCTGAACCACTTTCCGTAGACCGCAAGACGGGAACGCCACGCACGATCAGCGTTCCGCAAGCAGCGGTTTGCGTGTGCGGCGGAATTCAATTTGGCATCCTGCAGCGGGCGTTAGGAACAGATCATCGGGAATCTGGGCTGGCCGCACGGCTGTTGCTCTGCTACCCGCCTCGAAAGCCGAAGGAGTGGACTGAGGCCGATATCGACCCGGGGGCACAAGCGAAGTTGGCTGCGCTGTTCGATCGACTTTATGGGCTGCAAATGACCGATCACTTCGGCGAGTTGCTCCCCGAGTTAGTGCGGTTAAGCCCATCTGGGAAGGCGGCCTGGATCGGTTATTTCAACACTCACGCCATCGAACAAGCGGACATGACCGGCGACTTATCGGCCGCTTGGTCAAAGCTTGAAGAGTACGCGGCCCGGCTGGCGTTGGTGATCCACTTCACGCGATGGGCCGCTCGCGATCCGAAGCTGGCGGATTCGGCCACGCTTGACGAACAGAGCATGAACGCGGGGATCACGCTGGCGAACTGGTTCAAGCGTGAAGCCCGGCGAGTTTATGCGATGCTTGGCGAATCTGAAGCGGACCGTGAGAAACGGCGATTGGTGGAGTGGATCGCAGGCAAAGGCAGTTCCGTGACTGCTCGCAAAGTGCAACAGGGGTGCCGCTGGCTAAGGGAACACGGCACGGCGGAAGCAGCGTTGGAAGAACTGGTCAAGTCCGGGCGCGGGTCCTGGCGAATGCCTGAACAAAGTGAGAAGGGTGGCCGACCATCCCGCGTGTTCATGCTGTCTACAGTGTCTACTGTCTACGAAACCCCGCCAACTCACGCTGAAGAATTGGGTTTCGTAGACGTAGACACTGTAGACGCCGCTGAAGCACAACCAGCAAGCGAACCCGAGCTATTCCCGTTCGGTTTCAACAACCCTGACGATCTGGACGGCGACCAGTTGTTCGCCAACCCGCAGACGCAATTACCCGACTAATCCAGAGAGCGAAAAACATGGCATCGATCGCAGATGATCCGAACGGCCGGCGACGGATCCTGTTCGTGGCACCCGACGAGAAACGGAAAACGATCCGGCTCGGCAAGTGCGACCGACGAACCGCGGATAGCATTTGCCGGCACGTCGAAGCCCTGCTCGCGGCAAAGATCACCGGCCAACCTTTTGCCCGCGATACGGCAACGTGGCTCGCGGGACTTGCCCCAAAGTTGAAGGACCGGATTGCAGCTGTTGGGCTAATCGAAGCCCCCAAGCGAGCGGCGCTGGGCGAATTCCTCAAGAGCTACATCCTGTCTCGCCCAGACGTGAAACCGGCCACGCTGGAAGTGTGGCAGCAACCCTGTCGCAACCTGACCGAGTTCTTCGGCGCGGATAAGCCATTGAGAAACATTACCACTGGGGATTGCGATCAGTTCAAAGCATGGCTTCTCACCAAGAAGCTCGTGGCGGCAACTGTGGCTAAACGGTTATCGTTTGCCCGCACCTTCCTGCATGTTGCCCGCAAGCACAAGCTGATCGACGAGAACCCCTTCTCCGAGGTGAAAATCCCTACCGCCAACGTAAGTCTGCGGCAGCGATTCATCGACCGCGACATGGTGAAGAAGCTACTCGACGCCGCGAACCCCGTCTGGCGTACCATCATTGCTCTGGCCCGGTTTGGCGGACTGCGCTGCCCGTCCGAAGTGTTATCCCTCGAGTGGCGGCACATCGATTGGGCGCGCGGCCGGTTGACCGTTCCGTCGCCCAAGACCGACCGCTACGACGGCAAGGCGAGCCGCACGATCCCACTGTTCGCAGACCTGCGGCCATACCTGGAGGAAGCCTTTGAACTGGCGATCGCAGGTCAAACACACGTCATCGGCGGCGACCACCTGGCGAAGGCTAACGGGCCGACTGGGTGGAAGAACTGCAACCTGCGGACGGCGTTCGATAAGTTGGTGAAACGGGCCGGACTGGAACCGTGGCCCCGACTGTTCCACAACCTGCGGAGTTCGCGTGAAACAGAACTGTTGGAGAAGTTCCCCGTTCACGTCGTCGCGCTGTGGATGGGGCATGACGCGAAAGTGAGTCTGAAGCACTACGCCCAGACAACCGAGGATCACTTCGACCGGGCGGTAAGTGGCACAGAATCCGGCGCACTACTGGCGCAAAAACCGGCGCAGCAGCCAGCGGCAGGCAATCGCGTCGAACGGAACTCGTTGCCCGAAAATGAACACGGGGAAGCGGTTGTTGCTTCCCCGTGCGATTCACTGCAAGATACTGCACATGCGTTTAGCGGAGAGGGAGGGATTCCGTTGTGAAACTAGACAATATCGACGCAAAGATATGGTATAAAAGCGACTTGCGCAGATTGTTTTTGCTTTGCTTGTTATGCGGTTTTTGCTGAAATCCGACAAAAATTGACAAGA
>JBGSLF010000067.1:0-12881 GCA_041740855.1 Gemmata sp. | reverse complement strand
TTGCTGGGGTAGAAATCCTAAAAAGTGATCGGCACAACGAAATAAACGGCTTGAATTGCGAGAAGGCTGGGGTAACGCGATTTTGCGACTGGCAGCAGCACCTACGATTCCCGCCAAGGGCGAAACGCGCAAGAACCTCTCATTTTCGCGCCGGTTGTGGCGATGTTTCCCGCAGTATGATACGCTTTCTAGAATCGCCTACAGTCTCTCCTACTGGAGCGCCCGATGCGCCGCCTCACCGTTGTTCTGATCATGTGTTTCGCCGCTGTGGCCGCGGCCGACGACAAACCGGGAACCGGATTCGTCGAGAAAACGTATAAGAACGCGGATGGTTCCGCTTCGCCGTATGTGGTGTACGTTCCGCAGGATTACGACGGCAAGAAGGAATTCCCCGTCATTCTGTTTCTCCACGGTTCGGGAGAAACCAAGGGCGGCTCCAAAATGCCCGCGGAAGTCGGAATTGGGCCAGCGATCAAGAAGCGGGCGAAGACGTTCCCGTTCATCGCAGTCATTCCGCAATCGGAAAAGCGAACGTGGCGGGCCGATTCCACCGATGGCAAGCGGGCGATGGCCATCCTGGATGACGTGATGAAAGAGTACAAGACCGACGCGAACCGCGTGTATCTCACGGGCCTTTCGATGGGCGGATTTGGCACCTGGAGTTTGGCCGCAGCGCACCCGGATCGATGGGCCGCCATTGCGCCGGTTTGCGGTGGCGGAAACACTGCCGATGCCGCCAAGATCAAGAACCTTCCGTGCTGGTGCTTCCACGGCGACGCCGACACCGCCGTGAAGGTGGATCTTTCTCGCCAGATGATCGAAGCCTTGCAGAAAGCCGGAGCGAAACCGAAGTATACCGAGTATCCCAAGGTGGGGCATAACTCCTGGGACGCCGCCTATGGCACCGACGAACTCTACACCTGGTTGTTAGAGCAGAAGAAGAAGTAAGCTTGCTTGTTCGTGAGCGGTGCGCACTGGTTCGCCGCTTGCTTTACTTTTCGCCTTATCCTCGGAAGGAGACCTTTCCCGTGACGACTCCGTTAAACCGTCGCACGTTCATCGCCGGCTCTGCCGCCGCCGGTGCGACACTCAGCATGAACGCGGCCAGCTATGCCCGCATCCAGAACGCCAACGCCAAACTGCGCGTCGGGTTCCTGGGCGTCGGCGGCCGATGCCAGCAGCACATCGATGTGATCCTGCAGATGCAAAAGGAAGGCAAGCCCGTGGCCCCGGTCGCGGTGTGCGACGTGTGGGATGGGCAAGTGGTTCCTGGCGTGATCAAGGGCCGCGGGCTATATCCATCGGCCGAACGCTGCGGGCTGAACAAGGACGACAAAGATCATGTGACCAAGGACTACCGCAAGATTCTGGAGCAGAAGGACGTGGATCTGGTGTGCATCGCCAGCCCGGACCACTGGCACGCACGCATGGCGATTGATGCCATGAACGCGGGCAAGGACGTGTACATGGAAAAGCCGATGACCAAGACAATCGCCGAAGCGATTGCGGTTGTCGATACGGCACAGAAGACGAACAAGATCGTGACGGTTGGCGTGCAGAGCATGGCCGACCCCACCTGGCGTGCGGCCCACGAATACATCGCCGCCGGCAACATCGGCAAGGTGATGCAGGGCCAGACGAGCTACTTCCGCAATAGCAGCGTGGGCCAGTGGCGGTATTATCCGCTGACCAGGGAAATGTCGCCCACGACCGTGGACTGGAACATGTGGCTCGGGAACGGCTTCAAGAGTGTGGATGGCGAACCGCTCGGCCCGACCGAGAAGGAAATGCCCTTCGATCGCGCCGTGTGGGCGCAGTGGCGCTGCTACTGGCCATTTGGCGGCGGCATGTACACCGATCTCTTCGTTCACCAAACGACACACATGATCGCGGCCATGGGTCTGCGATTCCCGGCTCGCGTGGTGGGCGGCGGCGGGTTGTACATGGAATACGATGGCCGCGATGTGCCAGACGTGGCTACCGTGGTTGCCGATTACGACGAAGGCTGCCAGTTCGTTGTCTCGGCCACGATGTGCAACGATGTGCAACTGGGCGAGATGATCCGCGGCCACCTCGCCACGATGAAGTTCGTCGGCGGCGGCGACTTCATCAAGGGCTTCGAGGTGTACGGCCAGAACATCGCGGGTGGCCCGGCCAAGCCCAAGGGCGATAACGGCCAGGAAAAGCCGGTCTTCACTTATAACAACGAGAAGGCCGACGAAGCGCAGAAGGCGGGCCACAACGCCACTTACTACCTGTGGGAAAACTTCCTGCAGTGCGTGCGTGATCGCCAGCGCGAAACGCTCAGCACACCGGAACTGGGCGCGGCCGCGTTCAGCACCGTGAACATGGGTGTGCAGAGCTACCGCTTCGGCAAAGCCCTGATGTGGGACAAGGAAAAGCGAGCGCCCAAGGAAGCCGACGCAAGCTGGGCGGCCAACCTGGAAGCCCGCAGCAAGAAGCGCGGCAAGCCGAGCCAGGTGATGGGCTGGAAGGCAGGCGACACCGGCAGCCTGCTGACTCCGCCGGCGTACCAGAAGCTCGAAGGCCCTTGGACCGAAGGGAAAGATCCCGCCGGTTCGTAAACCTCCTCCCTTGTGAAGAACGCCCGGCAATGCCGGGCGTTCCGTGTCATTGCTGTCGCATTGTTCAACCCGCCCTGGCACGCCGGGGGCCACACTCTCGCCTCCCACGTTGTTTGCTGCCTCGCGCAGTCCCACCTAACCCACCCGCCATCCTGGAGTCGTTTGCCATGTCGTCTCGTTTAGCGTTCCTCCCTGTCATTGCGGTTATCGCAATTCTGGCAACCACCACCACAACCCCCGCTGCCGATTCGCCGCAGTGGCAAGGCCCCGACCGCACCGGAGTCTCGAAGGAAACCGGCTTGCTAAAGGAATGGCCGAAGGACGGGCCGACACTTGCCTGGAAGGTGACCGGCCTCGGCGGCGGTTACTGCACGCCCTCCATCGCGAATGGCAAAATCTTTGGCATGGGCTATCGTGGCGGCGATGAAGTGCTCTGGGCGTTGGAAGAGAAGACCGGCAAGGAACTCTGGGCCACGAAGATCGCCGCCGTAATCCTGCCCAAAAAGGGGGTGGGATACCCTGAGGGATCCCGGTCTACCCCGACGGTGGATGGCGATCAACTTTACGCGACCGGCGTGGACGGCGACCTCGCTTGCCTGAAGGTTGCCGATGGCAAGATCGTCTGGCAGAAGAGCCTGAAGAAAGACTTCGGCGGCGAGCGACCCAGTTGGGGATTCTGCGAATCGCCCCTCATCGACGGCGACAAAGTGATCTGCACACCGGGCAAGAAAAACACCCTCGCGGCCTTGAACAAGCACACCGGCGAAACCATCTGGATGGCCAGCGTGCCCGGGGCCGATCAGGCGCAATATGCATCGCCCATCGCCGCAGAGATCGCCGGACAACGGCAATACATTCAGTTCGTCAAGAAAGGGATCGTCTCGGTTGGCGCGTCGGATGGCTCATTCCTGTGGCGATACGATGCTCCGGCCAACGGCACCGCCAACTGCTCGACCGCTGTTGTCAGTAATGACAATGTCTTTGCTGCGTCCAGTTATGGGAATGGCGGCGGTCTGGTGAACGTGACCAAGGCCGGGGATAAGTTCGAAGCCAAAGAGGTCTACTTCGACAAGAAGATGCAGAATCACCACGGCGGAATGGTGCTGGTGGATGGCTATCTGTACGGCGAAGGCGGCGGGATTCTCCGCTGTATCGAGTTCAAGACTGGCAAGGTAGCGTGGGAAGAACGCACACCGGGCAAAGGATCGATCACGTATGCCGACGGCCACCTTTACTTTCGCAACGAGGGTGGCAAAGGGACCATCTACCTGATTGAAGCGAACCCGAAAGAATACGTCGAGAAGGGGCGGTTCGATCAGCCGGAGCGAACGAAAAAGAATGCATGGAGCCACCCGGTGATTGCCAACGGGAAGCTCTACATTCTCGATCAAGACACGCTTCTCTGTTACGACATCAAGCAGAAGTGAGTTGAACTTCTCCGGTCGCGGGCGACTCGGATCGCGCGCGACCGGATTGCATGTCAACGACCGGAGGCCGCCGATGACTGCGACTCGTCGCTCATTCCTCTCCACGGCATCCATCGCCACACTTTCAACTGCTGTATACGATCGGGATAGCTGATCATTTCAGAGGCCCGCCCATGAACATCACTCGGCGCGAATTCATCGTCAATGCCACAGCCACTGCAAGCACGCTCGCCATAGCACCGATTCATGCTCACGCAGAAGAACCGCCCGCTGCGGTGGGCCTCGGGTTGCTGCTGTATTCGTATGGGATTCGCAATCGCGCCGAGAAGGAAGCGGGTTTTGGCGAACCGTCACGCTTCCTGGAGTTCGCCCGTTCGCGCGGTGCCAACGCGGTGCAGATGCCGCTCGGCATTCGCACCGAAGAACAAGCCGCCGCCATTCGCGGCACCTGCGACAAGTTCGGTATGCACCTCGAAGGAATCGTCTCGCCACCCGCGGACAATCGCGCGGGGCTGGATCGCTTTACTTCGGAAATCGCGACCGCGAAAGCCTGTGGTGTGCGTGTCGTTCGCACGGTCATGCTTGGCGGGCGGCGTTACGAAACCTTCACCAAAGCCGAAGATTATCCCGCGTTCGCCAAACAAGCCGAAGCCACATTGCTGCGAGCAGAGCCGGTGGCCCGCAAGCACGGCGTGAAACTCGCGGTGGAGAACCACAAAGACTTCCGCGCCGATGAGCAAGTCGATTTACTCAAGCGATTGAAGAGCGAGTTCGTCGGCGTTTGCCTCGATACCGGCAACAATCTCGCACTGCTCGAACAACCGCTTCACACCATCGACGCACTCGCGCCGTTCGTGCTCACGGCTCACTTGAAGGACATGGGCGTGGAAGAAGCGGCGGATGGTTTCCGCCTTGCCGAGGTGCCACTCGGGCAGGGAATTCTCGATCTCAAGGCGATTGTGGAACGCATTCGCAAGGCGAACCCCGCGGCGCGATTTCAGTTAGAAATGATCACGCGCGACCCGCTTTCGATTCCGTGCCTGACGGAGAAATACTGGGCCACGCTGGAACGGGTGCCCGGTCGCGATTTGGCCCGCACACTTGCACTCGTTCGCGCATCGGTCCGCAAAGAACCGCTGCCGCGATTAAGCACTCTGGACATGAAAGGGCAACTGAACGCCGAGGATGCGAACGTGCGGGCATCGTTCGCGTTCGCCGCGAAGTCGGGCCTATTCCCGGTGTAATCGCACGCACGCACACGCGGCTCACTCGTAATCGATTCGCCCCTCACGGTGGCGACGCAACAGATTGGTTTGCCAGTAGCGGCCGTTAATCACATCAAGGCACGTGAGCCAGCCGCCGCCGTGAGCGCGAGTATCGATGCACGCCGCACCGGGAATGATCTTGGGCATTCCCGATCGTTGCGAGCTATGCCCGCAGATCACCGTCTTCCCGGAGTGGTGACGCATGGCTTCGGGGAGGAAGTCCCAACGCAGGGCGTAATCGGGCTGTTCTTCCAGCGGCATATCGGTGAGCACGCCCGCATGCACAAAGATGAAGTGTGCGGTCTCGTGGTAATCGGCGAGCCGGTTCTCCAGGAAATCCCAGTGCGCGGCGGGGATATCATCGAGCGTGCCGGGCGTGCTAGTGGTGACGCCATACGACGCAAGCGTTTCAACGCCGCCAACGCCCAGCCACATTTGCTTGCAACCGCGATCACCACGATACGCCGCGACCATCAGTTGTTCATGGTTGCCACGCAGGCAGATGAGGTTGGTCTGCTGTTGCAGTGCGATTAACCTTTCCAGCACGCCGCGTGTGTTCGGCCCGCGATTCACATAATCGCCGAGCATCACCAGTGTGTCTTCGGGCGTGGGCTGCACCCAATTGAGAAGTTCATCGAGCGGATCGTGGCAACCGTGGATATCGCCGATCGCAAGCAAGCGCATGGGATGTTACTCGGGTAATGCGTACGATAGACTCCGAGAAAAGTACCACTCATCTGACACCGCGCGAACTATAACATCGCTATGCCAATTCTTCTTTTCGATATCGATGGAACTCTGATCCGAACAGGCGGAGCAGGCAAAGCGGCCATGGAAGCCGCATTGCGTGATGAGTTCGGCCTCACGGAGATCCGCGACGGGGTGCCGTATTCCGGGCGGACCGATCGCGCGATTGGTCGCGACTTGCTTCGCGTGCATGGCATCGAAGCGACAGCCGCAAACCAAGCTCGCCTGCAAGAGGCGTACCTGGCGCATCTGCCACCGAGCCTGCAACAGTATGGCGGCAACGTGTGCCCGGGAATCCCGGAGTTACTCAACGAGTTGCAACCGCGCAAGGAAGTGTTGCTCGGTCTGTTAACCGGCAATGTTCGCCGCGGGGCGGGGCACAAGTTGCAGCACTTCGGCCTGTGGGATTTCTTCCCGTGTGGCGGCTTCGGCGATGAGCACTTTGAACGCGACGATGTGGCCCGCATGGCGGTGAAGGAAGTGCGGGCGCACCTGCAACGCGATTTCGCCGCCGAAGATGTTTGGGTAATCGGCGATACGCCGCTGGATATCAGCTGTGCCCGTGCGGTGGGGGCGAAGGTGGTGGCGGTGGGAACCGGCTGGCACCCGATGGAAGAACTCGCGAGCCACTCGCCCGATTATCTCTTCGCCGATCTCTCGAACCCGGCCGAATTGCTCCGGTTGTGGGCCTGATTCTCCGAATTGCCCAGTTGGAACCCGGATTGACCGGCGGCCTAAACTACACCAACAGAATTCCAGCTCTTACGGTGTCCTCATGGCGTCCGACGATGATCTCGATCTTCTTGGCCCCGCCCGGCCACTCCTGACTGCGGCGCTGCGGCTTGGCATTCAAGCGGATATTGCGGGCGACGCACTGGGTTGCTACCAACTGCTCGCCTGTGCGGCCCGATTGACCCGCAAGGTAAAAGGGTTAAACGAGATCGCGGACTTTCAACTCGAACGTGCGCTGGAAGAAGCCGAAAATACCGCCGAACCCAGCGAGCAAGTCGCGGAGTTGCAAACCGCCATCGAGAGCCTGCTGGGCGACGATGAAGTAGAAGAACCGGCGGTGCGCACTGAACCACTGGTGGCAGCGCAGACGTATATCGGAATGGCGATATCAATTGGCGCGCCGGCGTACAACGTGGGCGATCGGCAAGGGTGCTACGACGTTTATTCGGCCACCGCTCGGATGATCGTCGCCACCGTTGGCGGACCGGTGGAAGCCATCGCCAAGCTTCGCGAAGCTCTGGAAGCCTGCGCAGCGCTGGAAGACCCGAACGAGCAAGCGTGGATGTTGCGGCACGCATTCGATGCCATTGGCGAGATGGGGGAAACCACGTCACTCACGCCGCGCGAAGTGCAGTTGTATCTCTCGCTCGCCATTCGCCTGGGCGCACCGGCCTACAATGCCGGCGACCATCGCGGGTGCTACGAAACCTATGCCTGTGCCGCGCGACTCATGGTGAACGCCACTGCCGTGCCGGACACCACCAAAGAAGTGCTGCGCGCCGCACTCGAACAGGCCAGCACCATGCAAAACGTGACACGGCAAGCCTGGGTAATGCGAGAAGCGTTCGACACGCTCTTGCCCAATACGCCGGACGAATCGACTCCCGACAGTTAATGTTCTTCCTTGCGTGGCCGCGGCGCGGGCGGAGGCGTGTTGTTTCACGCTTCAATCCGAGTCGCGGCCCATTACTCGCCATCTTTGAAGGAGCCTCACTCATGCGTTGGGCATTCGCGTTCACCGCGGCCACATTCGCCGCACTGAGCCTGATGGCACAGGAGACGAAGTTGAAGTATCCTGAGACGAAGAAGATCGAGCAATCCGACGATTACCACGGCACCAAAGTGGCCGACCCGTATCGTTGGCTCGAAGACGATGTGCGTAAATCAACGGATGTCGCCAAGTGGGTGGAAGACCAGAACAAGATCGCGTTTGGTTACCTTGAATCGATCCCCGAACGCGAAGCCATCAAGAAGCGCATCACAGATCTGTGGAACTACGAAAAGTTCTCCGCCCCATTCAAAGCAGGCGGGCGTTACTTCTTCTTCAAGAACGATGGGCTGCAAAACCAAAACGTATTCTTCACGCAGAACTCGCTCGATGGCGAATCCACGATGTTGATGGACCCGAACACCTGGAGCAAGGATGGCACCGTTGCACTGGCGGGCATGGCGGTGAGCGACGACGCCAAGTACATCGCCTACGGTGTGGCCGAAGCCGGCAGCGATTGGAACACCTGGAAAGTGTTCGACGTGGCCGCGGGCAAACCACTGGCCGATGAACTGAAGTGGGTGAAGTTTAGCGGCGCAAGTTGGACGCCCGATGGCCGCGGCTTCTTCTATAGCCGCTTTCCCGAGCCGGGCAAAGATGCCGCGTTTCAGGATCTGAACGTCAACATGAAGCTCTATTACCACCGACTTGGCACGCCGCAAAGCGAAGACGTGCTGGTGTATCAACAGCCCGATCAACCCACGTGGACTCTGGGCGGCACTGTGAGCGAAGACGGCCGCTACTTGTTGATTTCCGTGGGCGATGGCACAACCAGCCGCAAGGCGCGTGTGGTATACAAAGATCTGGCGGAGCCATTCGGTTTGCCCACATCGTTGGTTGATAACCACGAGAACAAGTTCACGTTTCTTGGCAACGATGGCCCGGTGTTCTACTTCCAGACGGATTACAACGCACCGAAGTATCAAGTCATCGCCATCGACACACGCAAACCCGAGAAGAAAAACTGGAAGACCATTGTGCCCGAGGCGAAGGAACCACTCGAAGACGTGAACCTGATCGGCAACGTGTTCATCTGCAGCTATCTGCAAGATGCGAAGTCGCAGGTGAAGGTGTTCGACATGGAAGGGAACTTCGTTCGCGATGTGCAACTTCCCGGCATCGGCACGGCGAGCGGCTTCAGTGGCAAACGCACCGACACCGAAACCTTCTACACGTTCTCGAGCTTCGCCACGCCAACGAGCACATACCGGTACGACATCCTCACGGGGCAAAGCAAGCTCATCCGCCAGGCGCAAGTGAAGTTCGACCCGACTCAGTACGAAGTGAAGCAAGTCTTCTTCACAAGCAAGGACGGCACCCGCGTGCCGATGTTCATCGCGCATAAGAAGGGGCTGAAGCTCGACGGCACGAACCCCACACTGCTGTATGGCTATGGTGGCTTCAACATCTCGCTGACGCCGGGCTTCTCGGTGAGCCGGTTGCAGTGGATGGAAATGGGCGGCGTGCTGGCGGTGGCGAACTTGCGTGGCGGCGGCGAATACGGCGACGCATGGCATCGTGCGGGCACCAAGCTCACCAAGCAAAACGTGTTCGATGACTTCATCGCTGCGGCCGAGTATCTGATAAAGGAAGGCTACACCAAGCCCGCGAAGCTCGCGATTCAGGGCGGCAGCAACGGCGGCTTGCTCGTGGGTGCGTGCATGACGCAGCGGCCCGATCTGTTCGGTGCGTGCTTGCCCGCTGTTGGTGTCATGGACATGCTCCGCTTCCAGAAGTTCACCGCGGGCCGCTTCTGGGTGGATGATTACGGTTCCAGCGACAAGGCGGACGAGTTCCAGGCGCTTTACAAATTCAGCCCATACCATGTGTTGCTCAAGAGCGGCGCGAAGAAGTACCCCGCAACGATGGTGACGACGGCGGACACCGACGACCGCGTGGTGCCCGGGCACAGCTTCAAGTTCGCCGCGGCGTTGCAAGCAAATCAGGCGGGCGACGCCCCTTCGCTGATCCGCATCGAGACCAAGGCAGGCCACGGTGCCGGCAAACCAACCGCAAAGATCATTGAGGAAGTGGCCGATGCCTGGGCCTTCCTGGTGAAGTCGCTGGACTTCAAGCCCACGATCGGAAAGTAACAACTCAACCGCACGAACCGCACGAACCCGGTGGCAAGCACGCCATCGGGTTCTGGCATTCTGGCCCCAACATTCCCGCTAACGCTTCCAAGCTGAACAACTCCCCAATTCCCGATGCCAGCAATTAGCGACACAACCACACCACGCGACCGAGCGCGGCGTTGTGGTGTTACGAAGGTGCCAAATACTCAGTCGAGCGGGTTCCACGATGGGGAACGGCTGGAAGTTCTCACTGCAGATAAACAGTCGGAAAACCGATTGCGTTGGAAGGAACCTCATTGGAAACAGACTATGTTCGCCACACTCTTTGTTGCTGCATCGCTGTCTGCTTCTCCACCTCAACCCGCTGTATGCAACCAACCTCGATACTTCTTTCTTCTCTTCGGTAGCCAATCAATTCCCTTCGTGCCGCGAACAGCGCACACATGGGCCACGTTTGTGAAGGTCACGACCGACCCATCCGGTGGAACAGTAATTGAACCTATCACCATTAGCTGGCTACCAGCCGATGCAAGTGTGGAACCGTTCCGCTTGCGTTCCGTGGAAGGGAAGAATTACGATCTGGCCGAAACACTTGCGATTGCCAAGCGCGATCAATCGCGCGTTTCAGTTTGGGGACCATACGAAATTGATGCGGAACGCTTCCAACTCGCCGTGGCACAGGCCAACAAGTTGGAGTCTGGCAAGACTCGCTATCGCGTGTTCGATTCTCTCGGCTTCAACCATTCCATTTCGCACTGCGTACACGCTGTGACCTATGCCGACCCGCGACTGAAACACCGCATTCAACCTGTGCTGCAAGTGGGCGAACCGGGCACCAGCCGGCTGGCGGCACGCTACGTTCGCTGCGGAGCATTCGTGAATTCCAATCCCACGCAAGATTGGCTTCTCTCCGCGTTGGGCCTCGAAGAGTACGGCGTAATCCGCCGCGAGCCAGGCGAATTGATCCTGCGGCGATTCGTTCGTTGAGCACGCCCCGCGTGGTATAACGAATCGCCGGCTTCATTGCGAATCCGGCCTTCACTCGGGGGTTCGCCATGTCTGCACTTCATCTCTTTGTGCGGCCCGATTCCGTTGCTATTCTCACCTTCGATCAACCAGAAAGCCGGGCGAATATCCTCACCACGGATCTTTGGTCGGAGTTGGAAGCCAACCTTGATTCATTGGCGAACCGGCCAGAAGTGCGCGGTCTGGTGCTTGCCAGTGCGAAGCCCGGAGTGTTCATTGCCGGGGCGGATTTGAAGCTGCTGGCAAATGCGAACGCACCCAACGATCCCGCCGTGCGGGCGTTCATCGAACTGGGGCTGCGTGTCCTCAACAAACTCGAAGCGATTCCATTTCCCACGTGCGCCGCAATCGATGGCGCGGCCCTGGGCGGTGGGTTCGAGGTGGCGCTGGCGTGCGACCTGCAATTGTGTTCGACGCACGAGAAGGTGCGAATCGGATTGCCCGAAGTGACGCTCGGATTGATTCCCGGATGGGGCGGAACCCAGCGACTCCCACGCCTGGTGGGCCTCGCGACCGCAACATGGATGCTCACCACCGGGCGAAGTATTGCGGCGGGTGAAGCGGCCGATCTGGGAATTGTGATACCCGTGGAAAGCCCGGCACCGCTCATCGAAGCAGCGGCCGAGCGTGTTCTTAACGCGGCGAATGCGGAGGCCATTCGCCAACGCAAGCGGATGCCTGTTCCCAGTGCGGCACGCGCCGATTTCCGCCCCACACCCGATCTAACCGGAGCGGCGGCCGAGGCCGAGCGCGTGATGCTCGCAGGCGTGGCGATACCACTCGAAAGCGCGATTCCAATCGAAACCGCCGCATTCCTGCAACTCGCCGGCGGCGAAGACTCTCGGCAACGCATCGCGGAATTCTTTGCCAGCCGCAAGAAGTGATTGCAAGCCGTGCGCATCTTTCCCTGTTTCGCAAAGTCTACCCATCTTCCGGTGCGGTATCGGCACTACCGGCCGATACAAGTTAACCCGCACAGCCGCGCCAGCCGATTCTTTAAGCAGACATCGCACTCCTGTCACGCGAAGGAGCATCGAACCCGTTCGATGCTAATTGTTCGCACGGATGGATTGGGTGGATGCGAATACGGAGATCGTTATGAAGCGTTGGTTCTGGAAGCGATGGGTGTGGGCCGTTGTTGTTGGTACCAGCGCAACGGTCGGAATGGTGGCCGCACAGGGAGGCAAGGAAGCCCCCCCAGGCCCGCCCAAAGTTGGCGATGTGATCCCGCTGAAGTTCCGCGACGGGCCGGATCGCCAGGTGAAGGTGATGAAGTCCGAGAAGCAGGCGGATGGCTCGTATCTGTCCGAAGTTAAGGATCTCAAGAGCGGCGAGACATTCACGCTCATGGATCGGCCGGGCGATGCCACGCCACCCGCACAAGGCCAGACTGCAGCCAAGAGCGGCGGCAAGGCGAACACACCTGCCCCGTTCCCACCCGCGCAGCCGAAGTCTTCCATCTTCTCGCGCAACCAGGAAGCGGAAGCGAACGCTGGGCTTCCCAAGGCCAAACCGCGAACCAGCGATCCGCTCGTTCCTCCGCTCAAGAACTCACTGCCCGATAGCGACGCGGGCGGAGAAAAAGATCGGCGGATTATGCCATCGATCGCGTTCCCTGGCATCGGTCGGTCGTCGCAGAAACCCGAGACGGTGCAAGCTGAACCGGAACGCCCAGGTTTGCTCAAGCGGCTCTTTGGTAAGAAATCACCGCCCGAAACCAAGGTGAGCGTGCCACCGCACACTTCCTCGCGGCCACAGACTTCGATTCCCCCGATTGCCCCGGTCACACGAGCACCGGTCACACGCGCACCCGCAACACCAACACAGCCAACCCCGCCAGTGTCGCGCTATCAGTCCGGGCTGAATTCGCCATTCGCCTCGCAGCCGGTGACGCAGCCGGTGGCGCAACCGACGACGCGACCGACCACACAGCCAATCGCACGACCCGTCACGCCGTCCGCCACGCAGCCAGTGGC
>JBGSLF010000066.1:0-69295 GCA_041740855.1 Gemmata sp. | reverse complement strand
AAGCACAGCGTTATGAAGGCTCCTTCGGAACAATGAAACTCTCACCCATCGCGAAAAAATTACACGAACTCAGCGGCGAGGGTGGTTCCGAATCGGCCAAAGTCGGATGAGCGGCCGCCCCACAGCGCAACCGCCTCCTCGCGTGGGTGACGCAACACACCCAGGCCGTTGGCCTGGGCTAAGGAAGGTCGGTCCTTCGGACCTTCACCAAGCACACCCAGCACACCCAGGCCGTTGGCCTGGGCTAAGGAAGGTCGGTCCTTCGGACCTTCACCCGTGATTCCGCGGGCTGAAGGCCCGCGTAACATCAGCCCAGGCCAACGGCCTGGGTTCTCTTGGGTTCTCTGGTGTCAGCGCTGGTGTGTGCGCAGCGCGATCGCGCAAAATAAAGAGGGCGTCGGCTTCCTGTGGTGTAAGCCACAAGTCGCCGACGCCCCGGATTAGCTAGCAATCACCCGTTAACGGTCACTCGCTGCGGGTGTTCATGAACAGCATCAGGATGTAGTAGAACAGCATCGCGAACGAGCCGAACAACGCCATGCTCGCGGCAACGTGCTCGTTCACCCCGTAGTGGTGGATGATGTTCGAGGTATCGTAAATGATGTACGCCGAGAACAGCGCCACCATCAGCGAGCAGAACACCAAGCCCAGGCTGAAGCCACCGATCACCGCGGCGATGATCACGCCCAATGCGAGGAACGAGCCGATCATCAGCACCGGCCGTAGGAACGAGAAATCCTTGCCCGAGACGAAGACCGCAGCCGTTAGCCCGGCAAACACCGCGAGCGTGACAATGCCGGCTTGAATCGGCAACTCCGGTTTGTTCATGTAGTTGGGGCTGGCGGCCATCGTCAGGATCGGCACGAACATCAGCGTGTACATCAGCACATACAACGAAAGCCCGGCATACTGCATGCCGATCGAGGTTCGCGAGCGGGCCATGTACTGAGCGGCGAAGGTTCCGCCGATGAACAGCACCATTATCCCAATCCAGGCCGCCTTGCCGAGCTTCGCCATGTCGTACAGGAGGTTGTCGGCCACGCCTGAAGCGATCAACCCGGCGGACAACCCGACGAAAGCCAATACCGCCACGAAAAGGTGAGCGTATGTGCGGCGGATGAACGCCACTCGCTCGTTGACCGGGGCTGCCGCCACGGTTTCGCCATGATAACCATCGACGAGGTAACTCATGTTCGCACCCCTGTTAAGTGATTCAAGACTCGTTAAATGACTAAAGACCCGGACAATGCCGGGTACACAACCAATTTATGCATGAAACAGGCGCATAGACAAGCGGAATGCCGCCCAAGCTTTAAAGTCGTTCAGGCTGCGAGCCGTTTAGTAGTCGAAACTGCTCTCGCCTACCCCGACGTTAAACTTTAAGTCTGTGAAACTGTATGCCTCTAGTAATTCGCCCGTCGTGGCTCCGGATTTAGGATCATCATACGCTTCGAAGCGAATTGGCAATTTTGTCTCGGTATCCACAAATACCACCATGCGGGCCGCGTAGCGGAAGGCGTGCGGTCGCCGCGTTAAGATCTCGTAGCGAGTGACGTTGCGGTTCGCGAAGCGATAGTCGGAGGTATACACTTCCACCGGGTTGTTCAGCGTGCGTTCGCGGGCGGTTGCCGTTGCCACGCGCTCGATCACCGCTCCGATGCCCCAATCCGCGACCGCGTGGCGATTCTCGGCCAGGAACTTCGGATCAACCGGGTCGATCTTCTTGAAGCCTTTGCTGCCTTCGATCCCGGCGGGGCGGTAACGCAGTTTGCCATCGCGGGCGGCATCCGAATACGCCACTTCCATCCCCGCGCTCGCCTCGGGCCGCACGAAGCGAACATACATGCCCACCGGTTTCACGCGGGCCTTCATCTCGCCGACTTGTTCCGCCGATAGCGTGCCGTTGATTCGTTCCTGGCGCGTGAACGAACCGGAATAGTCGCGAAGTTTCGCGTGGGCCGCTTTGGCCTCAGCGAGCATGTTGCCCAGTGAATCGGCGGGGCGGGCGGTAGTCGCTTTCGCCGCCGGCGTGGTGGTGCCCGAGGCCGGAACCACGGGGCCTTTCTTCGGCGGCTGTGCGAGCGCTCCGCTCATCAGCATTACGCCGGAGATGCCACTCATCACGCCACTCAGCGCGATTATTCCAATCGCCCACTTTCGCACTGTCATGGCAAAACCCTCGCGTTTTCTGATTGACACAGCCGTGTTGCGGGGAATAGCGTGACCAGGCGAACGGCGGAAGGCGAGTTTCGTAAAATCCCCGCATGACAATCCAAATCCTCACGATTGAATCCGCCCCATTCGCGGAGAATTCCTATGTGGTGTGGCGTGAAGGCAGCACGGACGCGTTCGTGATCGATCCGGGGTTCGAACCTGATCTGATCCTCGAAGCGTTGACCGAAAACGGGCTGACGCTCACGGCGATTGTGTGCACGCACGGGCATGTGGATCACATTGCCGGGAACGCCGAGTTGAAGCAAGCATTCCCTGATGCCCCCGTGATTATTGGCACGCGCGACGCCGCCATGCTCACCGATGCGGACCTGAACCTGAGTGGCCCGTTTGGCATGCCCATTACCAGCCCGCCCGCCGAGCAGACTGTGAACGAAGGCGATGTGCTGCGGGTTGCGGGCATCGATCTGGAAGTGTTCGATATTCCCGGCCACTCAGTGGGCCATGTGGTTTATGTGCTGCGGGAATCGAAGCCCTGCATGGTGCTCGGTGGCGATGTGCTCTTTCGCGGTTCCGTGGGCCGCACCGACTTCCCCGGCGGGAGCTTCGAGACACTTAAAGCGAACATCGCCCGCGTGCTGTGGTCGTTGCCGCCCGATACGGTCGTCTATCCCGGTCACGGGCCTGTTACCACGATTGGCCACGAGAAGAAGACGAACCCGTTCTTGATAGACTGATGACAGTGTTAACGCAGTCGCAAACTTCTTCCCCAAGAGGAACGCCATGCTCCGAACGATTACGTGCTTCCTGTGTGGTCTTCTGCTCGCAGGAAGCGTTACCACGGCCGCTGAACCGAAGTTGATCGCCGATGCCGATGATGTCGCCGCGAAAGTGAAGAAAGCTGTTGATGCAGTAGGCGGTGAAGAGAAACTGCTGAAGTTGTTCAGCCTGAAGGAAACGCTGGTGCTGAACCCCGATGGGGTGAAGAAAGGTTCGCAACGCACATCTGTGCTGGAACCGCCGAATTACTGGTGGCTTGGCAAGGTCGAGCGCGTGAGCGAGCAGAAGGAACCGGCCACGTTCCTGGTTTGGGCGTGGACGCTTGGCGCAATCACCGACCCGAAATCAAAGCTGACCGCAGTGCCAGACGTTACCGATAACAAGTCCGAACTCTTTGGCATTGAAGTAAGCGGCACCATCACGCCGCCGATGAAACTCTACTTCGACAAGAAAGATAACCTCCTGTTTCGCATCGACTGGCGAGGCAGCATTCACCGCTTCAGCGAATGGAAAGAAACGGATGGCGTGAAGTATCCATCTCGCACCATCGGCCATTACCAGAAGGACGACAAGATCTGGTATCAGACGGATATTCTCGAAGTGACTCGACTTAAAGAACTGCCCAAGCAATACAAACGACCAGCCGAGAAAAAGTGAGCCTGGAACGATAGCAGAACAACACGCAACGCGGGCATGCGTCTGACATGGCTTGCGCTGCAATGCGGTTCAGTTCGACGCGAGGATGTGCATGATGTCGGCATCCTTGACGATGTAAGTCTTCCCTTCGGTGCGGTTGAGCCCTTTGGTCTTGGCTTCTTTCTCCGAGTAATCGCACGCCACGAAATCGTTGAAGCCGATCACATTGGCTCGCACATATTTCTCGCTCAGATCCTTGTGAATGCAACCGGCCGCTTCCACGGCTTCGCAACCGGCGGGAATGCTCCAGGTGCGGCACTCGTCTTCGCCCACGGTGAAGAAGACGTTCCGCCCCACGCCATAGAACATCGCGCGGATGGTTGGGTCGCGTTTGAACTCGGTAATCCCCAGATCTGCCATGAAGGTGTTGCGGTCTTCTTCGCCAAGCGCGAGCAGTTCGGTTTCCAGTTTCACCGGTGCTTGCAAGGCAGTGGGTGCAAGTGCGAGAAGATCGGCGGGGAGTGGATCGTTGAAGCCGGAATCGCCGCGATTGATGAAGACGATTTCCGGCTTGAGCGTGAGCATCTGGAAGCTGCGAAGCAACTTCTCTTCCTCTGGCGTTAGCACCAACACCGACGCAGGTTGGCCCGATTCAAGCGTGGCGATGATGCGATTCTGCAACGCCAATTCCGTTTCGTCCGCCTCGATTTCCTTGGCGGGGCGGGCCTTCTTCTTGAGCTGCCCTTCGAGCTTGGTCACGCGATTGCCCACAATCTCCATATCGGCGAAAAGGCACTCTTCGCGGAACTTGGTTAACTGGTCGGCAAAGTCCGTGCGTGTGAAGCCATCGAGCACCACGACCACGCCATTGGCTTCGCGAATCACGCCCAGGCGGCGGGCGTTATCCTTTTGATCGCCGCCAGCGGTTAAGCCGGGCGTATCGAGCACCGCCACCTTGGTGTACGTGACTTTCTTCGGCTTCAGGACCGCCGCGATCTGCGCGAGCCGGTCGTCGGGAACGTCGGCCATCGCCGTTTGCCCCTGCTGCACCTTGGACGGATCGGGCTTCTCGCCCGTAAGCCACTCGAACACCGTGCTTTTGCCGGTTCCGGAATACCCTACGAGGCCCATCTTCATGGCTCACCACTTGATAAGAGATGATTCGCAATTGGAGATTAACGAGTGATGGCGGCGATCGCTTTTGCGTTAATCTAACGATGGCATCTTCCCGGCGAGAATGTCCTTCTCGTACTGCTCTTGCAGCGGCCAGGATACCGCACAGGTTCCGAAATCGGCCATGTGCTGATACTGCGTGAGTCGGTCGATCGTCACCTGAAGCATGGCGGGGTCTCTGCGGAAGACCGGGCCATGACTGGGCAAGAGGAACTCGGCGTCGTCGTCGCGAATTCGCTTCAGCGATTGAATATAGTGCGGAATGCTTGAACCGTGGTGTGCGTCGATCACGCCCACGCAGCCATCCTTATAGATGTTATCGCCGCTCATGAGGAGCTTGCCAAGCTTGAAGCTCAACTGCCCCGGCGTGTGGCCGGGTGTGTGCCACACCTTCAACTTCTGCTTGCCAATCTTGACTTCATCGCCTTCATCGAGTTTCACGTCGATCTTGCAAGGCGGCATGGGAATGTGGAAGTCTTGCGCGGAGATGCTGGCGTAAGTTTCCACGGCGTCGCCGGCTTCAATCGCGGCCGCGGCCCGCACATGGGCGGCCGTCTTGGCTTTCAGGCGTTCGCGAGCCTTTGCTAGCCCTTGCACGTGGTCCGCATCCGCATGGGTGGCGATCAGCAGTTTGCACTTGGAAAGGGTGAAGTCTAATTCTCGGATGAGTTCGATCACTTCGTCGAGTGTATCTTCCTGGCCCACATCGATGAGTGCCCACTCGGTTCCGCCGTCGATCAGGTACAAGTTCACACCAAGGGGCCGGCCGGCCTGAAGGTTCAGTTCGATGACCCCAGGGAACAGGTACTTGCGTTCAATCATTCCACAACCTCCTCGTATCGTCGTTCATCTTAGACTGTCACATCGAGTATTCAACGGAAGCCCTGCGGTGGTCAGGCACTGCCACCAGGTGGTCACAAGAGGAACACGCGTGCGTAATGCGTGCGCCAAACAAGCGGAAAACCACTCGAAAACCGCCCGGTATGCGGTTTGCTATTGGAGGAACCCGATTCCCGCCAATGGGCCACACTTTCGTTCAACGGAGCCGGAGTTCCATGCTCACGCCGCCACGCCGTCGCCTCGCGTTCACACTGATCGAATTGCTCGTTGTGATTGCGATTATCGCGATCCTCATCGGCTTGCTCTTGCCTGCCGTTCAAAAGGTGCGTGAAGCCGCATCGCGAATGAAGTGTGCGAACAACCTCAAGCAAATCGTGCTGTCGCTGCATAGTTACGAGAACGCGAACGGGAAGTTGCCGAACTCCAAACGAACCGAAGCGCAGGCGGTGGCGGGCGTGGCGGGAGCGCGCAGCTGGGCACTCGATGTGTTCCCCTTCATCGAACAGAACAACCTTGTCGGTGGCCCTGCGGGCTTCGATTTGGCGGTGAACTGGTGGGAACAAGGCGACCCGGTGGCGGAAACCGGCGTGGTGATGACGCAGATCAAGATTCTGCAATGCCCATCAAGCCCGAACCCCAACCGATTTCAGGACAAGAACGATTCGCCCCCGCGAAAAAAGGGTGCGTGCACCGATTACTTTGTTCCCGAAGGTGTTAGCACCAGCATGAACGCGGAACTCACCGCACTGGGGCAACAGCCCCTGAGCAACAACGCGGCGGCACTCATGGGCATCTTGCGACCGGTTCCCGAATCGCGAACCACATTCCTGGCCGTGAGCGATGGCACTTCGAACACCATTCTGATTGGCGAATGTGCCGGGCGTGAAGATGTGTGGCGCGATGGCCGAATGACCCTCTCTGTGGCTAATCGTGCGCTGACCAACTGTGCGCGTGCGCAGGGCGGCGCGTGGGCCACCAACGATAACCCTTACGAGATTGGCCAGCGGAAACTCTGGTGCAACACGGGCAACTCAGCACTCCCCACCGCTTACGCCGGCACCATGAAGATCAACGCCACCAACGAACACAGCTTCCTGTACTACAGCTTTCACTCGAATGTCGCGAATTTTGGTATGGCCGATGGCTCCGTGCGGTCGTTCACCGAATCGACGCCGCTGCGAACGATTGCCGCACTCACAACTCGCGCGGGCGGCGAAGTCGTGAGCGACAACTGATCGCTGCGATAGGAGCGTTCCGAACGTTAAGTGAATCGTCTGGGCGGATCACTTCCTCCAACACCCAGCATCCACGGATATGTTCGGCACGCCGTAGATGATCGAGAATATCGGTGCGATCGCACCCGGCTTCTTCCAGCGCATCGGCCAATACGGGCATCGTTGCGAAGTCGCCGGTCGAATCAATATGTTGGGCGAGGTGTACAACGTTCTCCGTTCGCCAGGTGGGATCAAGCGGCGGCAGATGGGCGATCGGATTACTAAACACCTCGTGGACGAGTTCCGCCGAGTGAAGGTGAGCGGGAATGCGCTTGAAGTTAGGCGTCATTACCGAGAATGGCGAAAATGCGAGTTGTGCGTAGCCTTGCCAGACTTCGGGCATCAGATCTTGCGGTGCCCACACTTCCACATCTTTCGCGTATCCCAACTTCACCAAGTTCTTGCCGATCTCATTCACATCATCCGCTTCGCCGCGGCAGTGAATCAGCGATTCGGCATGTTGATAGTATTCTTCGCGCAACTTGACATCGGTGATGCGCGGGTAAAACGCGCGCTCGGCCAAAGTGGTGATAATCTGGCACACGCCGGGTAACTGTTTCCACGACCGGCGGGCACATCCAATGAGATAAAGCCGTGATTTGCGGGATTGACTCTCTGTACTATCCATGCCTCGGAACGGGAACATTTCATTCAGCATGGCCAAGGCGTCGGTCGAAAGCTGCCATTCCAGTGAAGTCATGTGCGACGAAACCGAGAGAGGATCGAGCGAGCCATCGGGTATAACCCGATTGGATGAAGTTATCAGAGCGTACCCTTCATCAAAGATTAACGTTTCGAAATATCCGTGGCTGTTTCGAGCGCCGTGATGCGGCGATTGAGTTCCGCAATCTCATCTCGCAATTCAGCAACCTGTGCTTCGAGGATCGCCACAAGATTTGGCGAGGTGGGCGGGTTAAAGGCAGGCGGGCTTACGGGGCGGGGACTATCGATTGCACCCGAACCGGCGTAACGCGCCTTGAGTTCGGCGAGTTCGCTGGGTTCATGAAACCCATGCGTGACAACGGCTCCGCGCCGTTCCGGATCGTTAAGGTAGATCACCAGAGAGCGAGCGGCTAGTTCTTTCAAGATTTCGTCGAGATCATCGAGCGTGTCGATTGGGTCCATGCGGGCCGCACGACTGCGGAGATCGCCCTTGGTTTGCGGGCCACGAAGCAGAAGCTCCGCCATCACCGCGAGTTGCGTGCCGCGCTGCGTCCAGGTTTCGTAAAGCGTGTGGCGGAACCGCTCCACACGCCCGCCCGTGATGCGTGCGACCAGCAGTTTCTTTTGCAGTGCCGTGAGCACTTCCTCGACATCGACTTCGTCCAGTTCGAGAACCGGGTCGCGGTTCGATTTCTGGTTACACCCGTTGACGAGTCCGTTCAACGAGAGTGGATAAGTGTCGGCGGTCTTGGATGTTTTCTGTTTCTCGATCAGTACGCCGAGAATGCGGCGTTCGAGTGGGGGAAGTGGTTCCCATTCTTGCGTTGATGAAGAGAGGGAGGAAGAGTCGCTTGCCGACATCGATGCCTCCCATTAACGCAACAAACCCGCGGGCGATCCCGTGGGTTTGTTGTAGAAACTCGATCCGCAAGCGGCGTTACTTGGCCGGGAACTTCTCGGGATCAGCCACAATGGGTGCGAGCGGATAGCCGTTGAGTGCCTTGAGGAACAGCACGAGATCGGCTTTTTCCTGCGCCGTCAGATTTAACTTCAACGGAATGATCGGCTTCTTGCTTGGCCCATAGGTTTTCACATCCGAGGGGACCGGCTTCCCTTCGGCTCGCGCTTTGATGTACGCGGCCTCGGCGGCGGTGTCGCGCATCTTTTCGCTCAGATACGGGTTCACGTTCCCCCCGCGATCGTAGAACTCAACCACTTCTTCGAGCGTCTTTTCATCGCCCGAGTGCATGTATGGCCCCGATTGCAGCAATCCACGCACGCCCGGCGTCTTGAACGCGCCCACCAGTGCCAGATCCTTGTGGCCGGTTGGCAGGCTCGCGAAGCGGCCGAACTCGCCCAGCGGCAATTCGCCTTCTTTCGTCGCGCCCACGCCGAGGTTATGGAAGCCGTGATCGGTGTAGGTATCGCCGGTGTGACAGTTGGAACAGCGAGCCTTGTTGAAGAACAGCGTTCGCCCGTCCAACAACCGCTTGCCCAACTCATCGACCTTCCCCGCATCGGCGGCGGTTAGCCCGAGATCTGCCAGTGCGGAACCATTCGCGGCGAACTCGGCCTTCAGCGCGTTGGTGTAGTCTTGCGACTTCAACTCGAACTTGCCCGACTCTTCATCGATCACTCGTTGCCGCATGATGGCCTCGGCGCGATCGGCGAGCGAATCGCCCAACAGAACCGTGCGTTCGTATGTGGCAATCGCCTTGGCAGCGGCGTCGCGCGTGGGGCCGTGACCAAAGACATTCTGGAAGGCTTTCACATACTCGGGGCTTTTCCGTAATCGCATGACCGCTTCAACCCACGGGTCTTCTTTGCCGCCGAACATTTCTGAGGAATTGCCCACTGGCCCTTGCGATTGATCTTCGAGGCTCGAACCGCGACCGTCCCAGAACTGGAAGCGGTTGTATGCGGTGTTGAACACGGTTGGCGAGTTAATTGGCCCGATCTTGCCGCCAATGCCCGTTGAGGTTCGCTTGGCATCCGAGAAGCCCTTGTTTGGGCCGTGGCAACTGGCGCACGAAACCATGGCATCGCTGGAGAGAATGGGATCGTAGTAGAGCTTCTTGCCCAGCACCCACTTCTCGAGCGTTATCGGGTTTTCGGTGGGAACCGGCGGTGCGGTGGTGAGGCCGAAGGGCACTTTGATCTTCACCGCCTTGCGTGTCACCTTTTCGCCCGTTGCGGGGTCAACGGATTCTTCGGTGGCATCGTTCCAGAATTCCTTCAGCGTGGCCCAACCCGGTTGATTGCGGGTGACGAACAGAACCGGCACGCGATCTTTGAACGGCGTCATCAGTGCTTCGTTGGGCAACTGATAGTCTGCCGGCTCGGCCGGGGGTTGCCCGGCGGAAACTGGCCCCGTGAGCAGTGGTAATAGCAGTGCGACGCACGACACGAACCGACGGAATGCCATGGAGAGTTCCTTCGTGAAATAGAGGGTTAGCTAGCAGGAGGGCGGCAGGTGTGAAACTATCGTTAGTCTGAATTCAACGCGCTGTCAACGCTTGGGTCATCGGTATCGCCCGGCGAATGGATTGGTTCCACCGATGGAAGGACGCCGAAGATGGCCGTTAGCGGCGGTCGATCAACGGGGTTGGCCGAGGCGTATGCAAACACCACGCGACCGCCGCGATTCAGCACGAAATCACCGCCCAGTTGTAACACATCTTCACCGGCGTATGGCTTCTTCACGCCATAACCGCGAAACATTCCCCGAAAATATCCCCACAACACTTTGGGGCGAAAGAATGTGAGCCACGACGTTCGCTCCAGCCCGAAGGCGCGGTAGGCCACGCGTTGCGGGTCGCACACAATGGGCACCTGCCAGTGTTGCCGCGAAAGATAAAGCGCGAGGATTTCCGGTTTGGCTTGCGACACCACCAAGACGGAGCATCCCTTCGCCGCGAGTTGTTCGCGGGCGGCGTCCACCTCCCCGAGGTGGGCATTGCACAGGATTCACGCCAAATGCCGCAGAAAGAGAAGCAGCAGGAATTCGCGGTTGTGGAACTCCCGCAACTGTGCGGAAGAACCATCCGGGCGGAGCAACGTGAGATCGGGGGCAAGTTCGCCGGTAAACATGATGTGATCGTAGCAGCTTTGGCCACACATCGAACAGAAATTCGTTTATGAGAATTAAGGTCTGGCGTCAGCGTTCGGCGGGGTTATACTTGTGTAGAAGGTTATACCCACCGGGCAGCTCTCCCGCTGTCCAAACCATCCGCAAGTTTCACTCGCTTTTCGGAGCATCGCATGCGGCTCCTTTCGTTCTTGATCGCGGCCATAGTTGGCCTTAACGGTGCAACGGCATTCGCTGCCGACTTGCTTCCCGAGAGCAAGCCAATTCCCGATGTAATTGACCATTACATTCAAGCCGCTATTACCGAAGCGGGTATCACGCCTGCGGGCCAGGCGGATGATGCAACACTGATTCGCCGCCTCACGCTCGACCTTGTTGGCCGAATTCCGACCATGGCCGAAGTCGATGCGTATGTGAAATCGACCGATGCGAATAAGCGAGTTCAACTCGTGGATCGGCTGTTGGCATCGCCCGGCTTCGCCCGGCATCAGGCGGCGTTGTTCGAGGCGATGTTCAACCCGGAAGGCAGCGCCAAGAATAGCGGAGCTGTTCGCGAGTATCTCATCGATGCGATGAAGGCCGCGAAGCCGTGGGACCGCATCTTTCGCGAAGTCGTGCTGCCCGATGAATCCGATGCGAAGCTCAAAGGTGCCGCCGAGTTCTTGCGTGCCCGCGTTGCGGATGCCGACAAGCTCACTAACGATGTCAGCGTTACGTTCTTTGGCGTGAATGTCAGTTGCGCGCAGTGCCACAACCATCCACTTGTTATGGACTGGACCCAAGACCACTTCTTCGGAATGAAAGCATTCCTGGCTCGCACGTTCGATAACGGCGGCTTCCTCGGTGAACGCGGTTATGGCACCATCAAGTACAAGCCCGCCACCGGGCCAGAACGAACCGCGAAGATGATGTTCCTGACGGGCACCGTGGTCGAAGACGCCGCGAACAAGGAACCCACGCCGGCGGAACAGAAAGCCGAAAAGGCCGCACTCGAAAAGGCGAAGGCGGCCAAAACGCCGCCGCCTGTTCCGAAGTTTAGCGCGCGAACGAAGCTGGTTGAAGTCGCACTCAAGGACGCCAACGCGGATTTCTTCGCCCGCAATATCGTGAACCGGATGTGGCATCGCTTCTATGGAGCCGGGATCGTTAACCCGCTGGATCAAATGCACTCGGAGAACCCGCCGAGCCACCCGAACTTGCTCAACTGGCTGGCTCGCGATGTGGCCGCCAATGGCTACGACCTGCGTCGCCTCACGCGTGGCTTGGTTCTGAGCAAAGCCTATTCGCGCTCCAGTAGCTACGACTCCAAGAGCCTGCCGGATTCGAAGCTGTTCGCGGTCGCGCGGCTCAAGCCGATGACGCCCGACCAACTCGCGACATCGCTCAAAATCGCCGCCACAGACGCCGCCACGCTGGAAGGCAAGCCGGAAGATGTGGAGAAGAAACTCGAACAACTGGAAGCTTCGGCCCGCGGCTTCGCCCGCCTCATCGCACAACCCGGCGATAACTTCCAGATTGGCGTCGGCGAAGCGCTGCTGTTTAGCAATGGCGAACGGATCAACAAGGAGTTTCTCACCGATGGGAACGGCACCACGCTGGCGCGGGCCAAAGCGATGAAGCCCGCCGAAGCGGTCACGTTCCTGGTGAAAAGTGCGTATGGTCGCTCGCCCACCGCAGACGAAGCCAAGGTGCTAGGCGACTACATCGAGAAGCGCAAAGGCCGCGAAGCCGAAGCGCATCGTCAGGTGTTGTGGGCGCTCGTCACAGGCCCCGAGTTCCGGTTCAGTTACTAGTAAAGTGGCCGGCGTCGTGCTGGCGATTGTTGGCGAATCATTCACCCGCTGGCGTGTGCCGGCCGATTGCTTAACCCGGAGTTCCCCATGCCCCGCTCACACTTCTGCCGTTCCGCGGATCACGATCTGAACCGCCGTGCGTTCCTTGGCGGTGCGGCCGCTGCCGGTGCGACACTCGCCGCCGACATGACGCAACTCAACGCACTCGCCGCGCCCGACCTGAGCAAGACGCTCAAGAAGTCGCAGAAGCGCGTCATCCTGTTATGGCTCGCCGGCGGGGCCAGCCAACTTGAGACGTGGGACCCGAAACCCGGCGTCAGCACCGGCGGGCCGTTCCGTGCCATCAAGACCGATGTGCCTGGCGTCATGATTTCCGAACTGATGCCGAAGATGGCTCAGCGGATGAAGACCACTTGTGTCATCCGCGGGTTGGACACCAAGAACGGCGATCACGGCGGTGCTGCCAAGGTCATGATGCGTGGTCGCCGCGATGAAGCCGCACTTCGCTACCCCGACCTGGGTGCCGTGCTCGCTCGCGAGATGGGCCTCGCCGAAAGCAAGGTGCCCGATTACGTCACCTTCTACACGCAGACCGAAGGCCGCGGCATGGCTCCCGGCGATGCGGGCTTCCTCGGGGCACGCTACGCCCCCATGGAACTGACCACCAACAACCACCCCGAGTTCATTCAGAAGCTCGGAGACATCACCGATCTCGATCACCAGGAACGTGCGGACCTTCGCACACTGCTGAGCAAGCAGTTCGAGAAAGGCCGAGCGTCCGAAACTCTGAACAGCCAGAACGAGGCGTATCAGCGCGTTCGCGGCATCATGGCGAGCGAGAAGCTATTCGATATCAGCGAAGAACCGCAGAAGGTGCGCGATCGCTATGGCCCCACGCAATTCGCCCAGCAGTGCTTGATTGCCCGGCGATTGGTGGAAGCAGGCGTTCCCTTCGTTCGCGTCGCACGCGCATGGTGGGATAGCCACGGGCAGAACTTCGAGACACACCAAGAAATGGTTCCGGAACTCGATCACGTGATGGCCACGCTCATCGATGACCTGAGCGAACGCGGCTTGCTGGACGATGTGATGATCGTCACCTTGGCGGAGTTCGGCCGCACGCCGCGCATCAATGCGAGCCTGGGCCGCGATCACTTCGCCAGCGCCTGGAGCAGCACCCTGACCGGTGGCGGCGGCATCAAGGGCGGTTCGGTATATGGCAAGACCGACAAGGAAGGGATGAAGGTGGTGGCCGAGAACGTGGATGCGGGCAGCCTGTTCGCCACGATCTATTCGGCCATGGGGATCAACCCGCACAAGAACTACTATGTGGGAAGCCGGCCGATTCCGCTGGTGAATCCTGGCGTCGAGGCGATCGAAGATGTGCTGAAGTGATGCTGTGCTGATGTGAGTCGACACTTTCACCCACGGGCTTTTCGCGGTCCGTGGGCTTTCACACCAACCACCCTTCAACCCCAATACCACACATGCCCGCTCCCAGCCCTGATACTTTGAAGCAAGCCAAAGATTTCCAACTCCCTTACATCGCCTTCGGTGTCGCTCGCCTGCCGGAAAGCGACACGGTGTTTCTGGGTGCGTCGGACTTCAAGGTCTACTCCGCGAACCTCACCGCCGGCAAACTTGAGCCAAAGGAACTGTACGCTCACGAGAGCTACGTGACCGGCGTCGCGCTTGCGGGGAAGAATCTCGTTTCCTGTTCCTATGATGGCCGCCTGATTTGGTGGGACATCGACGCCGCGAAGCAAATTCGTTCGGTCGAAGCGCACTCCAAATGGATTCGCAAAGTGATTGCTTCGCCCGATGGGAAGCTCGTGGTTAGCGTGGCCGACGATATGGCGTGCAAAGTGTGGGACGCAGCCACCGGTAAGCTGATTCACGATCTGCGCGGGCACCCGGAGAAGACGCCCAACGACTTCCCCTCGATGCTCTACGCTGTCGCGTTCTCGGCTGATGGCAAACAACTCGCCACCGGCGACAAAACTGGCCGCGTCGTGATTTGGGACGTGGCGAGCGGTAAGGAACTCTCCGCGCTCGAATCTCCGGGTATGTACACCTGGGATAAAGTTCAGCGCCTTCACTCGATCGGCGGGATTCGTTCACTCGCGTTCAGCCCAGATGGCAAACAACTCGCCGTTGGCGGCATGGGGAAGGTCGGCAACATCGACCACCTTGAAGGGAAAGCCCGCATCGAAGTCTTCGATCTCGCCGGTGGCAAGTCGCAATGGATGTACGAAAGCGACAAGTTCAAGGGATTGGTGAACCGCCTGGAGTGGGCATCCGATGGTTCATGGTTGCTTGGCGCGGGCGGTGCGGGTGAAGGCTTCTTCCTGTTCAACGATGTGTCCGCCAAGAAGAGCTTGCGGCAGGAAAAACTCCCGATGCACGTTCACGATTTCGCCATCAACGCGGATGCAACCGAGATTGTGAGCGCGGGCCACAACAAGCTTACGATTCATCGCCTGGGGTGATGGGTTCGCCTTCAAGCGTCCAACTTGCAAGCCCGGCTCATGCCGGGCTTGTATCTTTTCTCCATGAACATTCTCCCGCGTATTGCGATCACGATGGGCGACCCGGCGGGGATCGGCCCCGAGTTGTGCGTGCAACTGCTGACCGATTCGCGCGTGCGTGCGGTGTGCGTTCCGCAAGTGATTGGCGATCTGGCGGTGCTCAACCGCGTGGCCCGCACGCTTGGCTGGCCCCTTCCCAATCCGGCGGATGTACACGATCTCGCAGTCATCGATGTTGCAACGCTGGTTCCGGGGCGTGTGTCGGCGGCGTGCGGGGCGGCGGCGTATCGCTTCGTGACCTTTGCCATTGATGAGGCATTAGCGGGCAAGATCGATGCGATTGCCACCGGGCCAATCAACAAGGAAGCGTTGCACGCGGCCGGTGTGCCATTTCCGGGCCACACCGAGATTCTCGCGGAGCGCACACAATCGCCGCGAGCATGTATGATGCTCACGTCCGATGCCATCACCTGTTCGCTCGTCACGGTTCACATTGGCTATCGCGAAGTGCCAGCGCTGCTAACAACAGAGTTGGTGGGCGAGACAATCCGCCTGACGGCGCAAGCAATGGAACAACTGCGTGGCCGCAAGCCGCGATTACTGGTGTGTGGGCTGAATCCGCATGCGGGCGAACATGGCTTGTTCGGCGACGGCGAAGAAGAACGGATCATCGCACCGGCCATCGCCACGGCACAGGAAGCGGGAATCGATGTGCGTGGCCCGCTTCCACCCGATACGGCGTTCTTGCCCAAGTACCGCAAGGAGACGGACGCCTTCGTGTGCATGTACCACGATCAGGGATTGATTCCCTTGAAGGCGCTCGCCTTTGAAGAAGCAGTGAACATCACTCTGGGTTTGCCCATCGTTCGCACGTCGGTGGATCACGGAACCGCGTTCGATATCGCATGGCAGGGTGTTGCGGATGTTTCGAGCTTTGTGAAAGCCGTGCAACTCGCCGCCAAACTCGCGGTCAGGGCACCGTGATCGTGATCTGCGCATCTTTGCGGAGCTGTTTGATCAGTTCCACACGGTAATCTTCGGCATATGCTTCTAGCACCTCGAACACGCACTTTTCCCACTCCGATGGCGTGCCCGCTTTGCGTTCGGTGATCGTGATCAGGTGATAGCCAAAATCGGTTTCGATGATGTCGCTGAGTTCACCCACTTTTAGCGCGAAGGCGACCCGTGCGAGCGGTTCATCTTCGGGCAAGCCCCGCCGGTAGATGAAGCCCAGGTCGCCGCCTGTTTTCGCGGTGGTGCATTGCGAATGCTTGCGTGCGGCGGTGGTGAAGTCGCATTTCGCCGCCGCGATCTCGCCGCGAATTCCTTGCAGGCGTTCCCGCGCGGCGAGCCGTTCCGCCGGTGGTTGTGTGCGTGACACACGGGCGAGGATATGGCTAACGCGCACCTCCACCTGATCGAAGTGGTCGCGGTTTGCCGCGTGGTACAGCTTCAATTGCTCGTCGGTAACCACCTTGCGAACATGGTTGAAGAGGCGGTTCTCGCGTGCCCACTGCGCCCGCATTTGCGCTTCGGTTCGCCCTGTCTCTTTCAAGTACGCCGCGATGGTGAGATTCTCTTTGATGAGCCTGGCATGCAGGGCTTTCATCTGTGCTTCGATCTCGGCGGCGTCCAACTTCGTACCGGATTTATCCAGAAACTGCTCGAGCAATTGATCTTCGATCAAGTCATCGAGAACCGTGATGCGAAGCTGCCGCAGTTGCGAAGGCGTGAGCGGAACATTCGCCAGGTTCGCGCGCAAGGCTGCATCGACATCCGCAAGGTGAATGGGCACACCATTCACCTTGGCGGCGATGCCAGCGTCCGTTGGCTTTTCCGTTGGCTTTTCCGTTGGCTTTGCGGGGTCCGCGGCGCGAAGGTTAACCAGTGTTGTTGCGAAAACGATTCCGATGGCGAAGATGGGAGTACGCATGATAAGCCTCCTGCGTTGGGGCTATAGCCGGGAGGCGAGCACGGTGCAACAGCGGCCGGGCCACTAAGATAACTTTTATGAGCGAATCGAAGACCTATAACCTCGCAGCACTGCCGCCGGAAGCCGAACATCGCGTCGCGTTATTGCGAGATGTTCCCGCCGGGGAATTACTGATCCACGAGATTTATCGCAGCGTGCAAGGAGAATCCACGTTCGCGGGTCTGCCGTGCGTGTTCGTTCGAACCGCGGTGTGCGATCTGCGTTGTTCGTGGTGCGACACACCGCACGCATTCAATCGCGGCGAACGAATGACGCGCGCCGTGGTGCGCGATCAGGCACTGCGATTCCATTGCCCACTCGTTGAAATCACCGGTGGCGAACCGCTGTTGCAACCCGAAGTGTTCCCACTGATGACCGAACTCGCCGATGCCGGCCGCACGGTGCTGCTGGAAACGAGCGGCTCGCACGATGTGTCCGCGGTTGACTCGCGCGTGCATATCATCATGGATTTGAAATGCCCGGACAGCGGCGAGAGCCATCGCAACCGCTGGGAGAATCTCGCGCATCTCAAGCCCACCGACCAGATCAAATTCGTGATCGCATCGCAACGCGACTGGGAATGGACCGCCGCCGCGATCCGCGAACACCGGCTCGACACCCGATTCCAGTGCCTGGTTAGCCCGGTGTTTGGCAGCGTGCAGCCGGTGCAACTTGTAGATTGGTTGCTGGAATCGGGGTTCCAGCAGGTCCGCTTTCAGCTTCAGCTTCACAAATTGATCTGGGATCCGGCGACCCGTGGGGTGTGATGGCACCCACTTGCCGGTATACTGCGTTCCTCCTCTTACTTTGCCGGAGAATTCCAACCATGCCAGGCTCGCGACATCTCCTCTCTTTCGCATTGCTTCTCGTGGCGGCACCACTTGGTTTCGCCCAGCCCAAAGCAGCTCCCATCGAACCGCCCGCCACTGACCCGGCGACGATGAAAGTTGCCAAGGGCTTCAAGGTCGAACTGTTGTATTCCGTACCCAAGGAAGTGGAGGGTTCGTGGGTTAACATGTGTACGGACCCGAAAGGGCGACTGATTGTATCGGATCAATATGGGACTCTGTATCGCGTGACGCCGCCGCCGATTGGGAAGACGGAAGGAACGGTTATTGAGAAAATCCCTGCCCAGATTGGTTCGGCACAAGGCTTATTATGGGCGTTCGATTCTCTGTATGTGGTCGTCAATGCGCCGGGCAAAACCAAGAATACTTCGGGCCTGTTTCGTGTGACATCGTCCAAGAAGGACGACACGCTCGATACCGTGGAGAAGCTCAGTGGGTTCGAAGGTGGTGGCGGTGAACACGGGCCGCACGCCGTGATGCTGCACCCGGATGGCAAACGCCTCACCGTGGTGTGCGGGAACCAAACCAAGCTCGTGAAATTCGACACAACGCGCGTGCCGCCGGTGTGGGGCGAAGATCATCTGTTGCCGCGTTTGCCCGATGGTCGCGGTTTCATGGCGGGTGTCCTCGGGCCAGGCGGCGCGATCTACAATGTGTCGGCCGATGGCAAACAATGGGAACTGTTCAGTGTGGGATTTCGCAACCAGTACGATGCCGCATACAACCGCGATGGTGATTTATTTACTTACGATGCCGACATGGAATGGGACTTTAATACGCCATGGTATCGCCCCACACGCGTGTGCCTGGTGACCAGCGGCAGCGAGTTTGGTTGGCGCAACGGAGCGGGCAAATTCCCCGCGTATTTCCCCGATACCTTGCCCGCAATTGTCAATATTGGGCCGGGTTCGCCGACCGGCGTCTGCTTTGGTTATGGCGCGAAGTTCCCGCAGAAATATCAAGACGCCTTCTACATATGCGATTGGAGTTATGGCAAGTTATATGCAGTCCAACTCACGCCCAAGGGAAGTGCGTATCAAGCCACTGTTGAAGAGTTCGTAACGGGCACACCCTTGCCGCTCACCGATGTTGTGGTCAACCCTGTTGATGGGGCCATGTATTTTACTATTGGAGGCCGCAGGACGAAATCGGGCTTGTATCGCGTGACATATCAGGGCGATCTTGGAGCCACGGGGAAACGCGACTTATTGCCTACTGAACGCGCCCAACGCCTGGAACTCGAAAAGTTGCACACCCGCACTGGCCCAGAAGCCGTGGCCGCGGCGTGGAAGCAACTGGACAACGCGGATCGATTCATTCGATTCGCCGCACGCGTTGCACTCGAACACCAGGACTCAAGTCTTTGGCTTGATAAGGCACTGACCGAGAAGGAACCCGGCAAGGCGATTGCCGCTCTGCTCGCTCTGTCGCGTGTCTCGGCTCCGTGCCCACAACATTCGCCCGATAAGAAGCTGGCGGGCGATGTGGCACTCGGTGCGAAGATTCTTTCGGCACTAAATGCGATTGATTTTGCCACGCTCACCGAAGACCAGAAGATTGATATCGCCCGCACCTATCAAGTGGCGCTCAATCGCTTCGGCCGCCCCGACCCGATCGGTGCGAAGGCCACGGCTGCGAAACTCGCGGCGGTGTTCCCCGATGCGAACCGCTTCGTGAATGTGGAATTGCTGCAAGTGCTCGTCTTCTTGCAAGAGCCAACTGTTGCCGCGAAGGCGATGAAGTTGCTCGCGGATTCGCCCACCCAAGAGGAGCAGTTGGAGTATGTGCGGGCATTGCGGGTGCTGCGTAGTGGCTGGACGCCAGAGTTACGCAAGGTGTACTTCACCTGGTTTGTGCGCGCGGCCAACTACAAGGGCGGCATGAGCTTCCAGTTGTTCCTCGAACGGATCAAAACGGATGCCGTGGCCACACTCGCACCCGATGAAGCCAAGGCTCTGGCCGTGATCCTTGAAGCAAAGCCAATGACGGTGATCGTGCCGGAAGACGCTCCGCGACCATTCGTGAAAGCCTGGAAAGTGGCCGACCTGACAGATGCCATTGCCAACGGCCTGAAGTCGGGCCGCGACTACGAACGCGGACGCAAACTCTTCGGCGTCGCCAAGTGCTTCGCCTGCCACCGTTACGACAACGAAGGCGGCGCGAATGGCCCCGATCTCACCGCAATCGCCGGCCGCTTCAGCGCTCGCGACTTGCTCGAATCCACACTCGATCCGAGCAAAGAAGTGAGTGATCAATACCAGGCCGTGGAGATTCGCACGACGGATGAGCGAATCATTATTGGCCGCATTGTGAATCTGAATACCGATAACGTGATGGTGAACACCGATATGATGAATCCGGGTGCCAGCGTACAAGTGGATCGAAAAACCATCGACACCATGAAACCTTCGCGCATCTCCATGATGCCATCGGGGTTATTGGACACATTCAAGGAAGATGAGGTTCTGGATTTGATGGCGTATATGCTCTCTCGTGGTGATCGCAACCACGCGATGTTTAAGAAGTAATTGCAGGCTTTTGCTTGAAAATACAGAAGGCCCACGGATGCAGATCCGTGGGCCTTTCTTGTGGGTGAGGCGGGACTCGAACCCGCAAGCCCCTCACGGAGCGGGGGATTTTAAGTCCCCTGTGTCTGCCATTCCACCACTCACCCAGACGCACGTGCGGATCATGCCAGGTTATATGCGGGTTCGCAACCGGGCTTGTTCACGCCTCGTGGGATTCGTCTGTCGGGGCAGTGTATGGTTATTCCACCACTTTAACCATCTGCCGGACCTGTTCGGCTCCCAAGCGATCGACCAACCCGCGAAGTAATTCAAAGTCTTCAACGCGCAGGTTGGCGGCGCTGGTGCTGGAGCGACGGCCGCGGCCCGGCCCCGGCTTTCCGGCCTTGGTGCGAATCTGGAACTTGTAGTTGGAAATCACCTGTGTCGGCAATTCCACGCTGTAACTCGTCTTGACGTGCGATTGAATATCGCCCGGCGAAGCATCCATGCCAAGGGTGTCGAGTGCATTTCGCACCATACTCATACGACTCGGGGCTTTCTCGGTCACTTCCGCCTTCGCTTTGGCCACGGAACTACTCCAACAATGGGTGCCAACAAGATAAGCAATAAGTATGTATATAATGCATAATCGTTATCAAGAGAAGGAGTAGTATTGCATTTTGTTGCATCTATACCCAGTTATTGGTCAACTGATCAAGATTATCGCTTGGGATTTCGCAATGCCTCCACTTCGGGTAGGTCTTGCAACGTGTGAAGCCCGAAGGTTTGTAGGAATTTCTTGGTCGTGCCATAGAGCTGTGGGCGGCCGAGCGAATCGTGGCGGCCCGCCACACGGATAAGCCCTTTCTCCATCAATTGCCGCACCAATTCTCCGCAAGCTACCCCACGCACCTTTTCCACTTCGGCCCGCATAATGGGCTGGCGATATGCAATGACTGCGAGCGTTTCCATGATGGCGGGCGTCAGGCGGAGTTCGTGCCCCGTCCGTTTCAAGCGGCTCAGCCACGAGTGATAGCGCGGCCGCGTCAGCAGTTGATAACCGCCTGCGATTTCCTCAATCTGGAACGCCGTGTCGTCCGCATCGAGTAATTCCTTCAGTCGATCAATCAGTTGGGTTGCTTCGGCGGTATCTTTGCAACCGGAAAGCTCGGCGAGTCGCCGCGATGTGAGCGGTTCGTCCGCCAAGAGCAACACGGCTTCCAACCTCGCAAGTTGAGAATTGCGGGCGTGCGGGTCGTGGCTCGCTTCGTCTTGTGGAATGGCCCGCCAAGGGCGTCCTGCCAGTGGCCGGATCGGATTCCCCGGGCGCACGGAATGCGGGCGAGCGTTTGCGGTGCCGTGGCGATAGTGATGGTGCAACATAGGTGTGCAGTTCAGTGTGCAGTTCGGTCTGCGAATCGATTGCTTGTTCCTCAACCCCCGGCACGATACATTAGCCGCCATCCGCCGTCACGCCGACTTGCCCGGACGAAACCGTGCCTGAGTTCTGGTCACTCTATCTTGCGTATCCCTGGAACGTCGCCGCTGCCGGTGCAACGGCCGCCGCCTTGCTCCTTGGCTTCGTGGGTGCATCCACGTTTTTCGCCATCTGGGCCGAGCGAAAAGTGTCCGGTCGAATGCAAGATCGCCTCGGGCCAACTCGGGTTGGTCCTTTCGGTCTCTTGCAGTCACTCGCGGATGGCATCAAGCTCATCTCCAAAGAAGATCATGCGCCCCTCACGGCCGATCGCTTTCTGTTCAAGCTAGCTCCATACCTCGCGTTCTGTGCCAGTTTCGTTGGGTTTCTGGCGTTGCCGTTTGGGCGTGAATTAGTGGGCCAAGAGTTGAACATCGCGGTGTTCTTCATGCTCGCGGTGCTTTCGAGCGAAGTGTTTGGCGTGGTGCTCGCGGGCTATGCTTCGGCAAGTAAGTGGTCGCTGTTTGGCGGAGTGCGTGAGGCCGCGCAGGTGGTGAGCTACGAAGCGCCGCGTGCGCTGTGCGTGGTGGTGGCGATTTGCGTGGCCGGCAGCTTGAACTTGAACACCATTGGCACGCAGCAAACCGGTTGGTTCTGGAACTGGCATCTGTTCCATAACCCATTCGTGTATCTCGCGTTCTTTGTTTTCTTCATCACATCGGTCGCCAGTTGCAAACGCGCGCCCTTCGATCTGGCCGAAGCCGAGAGCGAACTGGTCGCGGGCTTCCTCACCGAATATAGCGGCATCCGCTGGTCCTATTTCTTCCTGGCGGAATACGGGAGCATGTTCGCGGTTTCCGGGCTGGCGACGCTTCTGTTCCTGGGCGGCTGGCACACCGGCTTATTGCCGTTCGAGCCAACCGAGCAATTCGGCTTTTGGCTCGGGAATCTGTTGAACGTGGCGGTGTTCGTTGGGAAGTGCTGGCTCTTGGTGCTAGTGATGATGTGGATGCGGTGGTCGCTGCCGCGGCTTCGCATCGATCAAGTAATGATGACGTGCCTGCAATACTTCTTGCCCATCAGTTGTGGCTTGCTGTTGGGCGTGGGGTTGTGGCTGCTGCTTGTGCCGGCGAATGTGGCGACGCTGGTGCGGTATATTCTCGCCTTTGGCACTGCGTTGTTCCTGCTCGTGGTGTTCATCAGCCTGTTCCGCACGCGGCCCGGTGTCTATGCCCAACGCGGGCAACTTCCCGGTGCGTGGGATGTTCGCACGGCCACCGTTGCACCGCAGTCAAGGAAACCGGCAGTGTAAGGACTAAACACATGGCCAGGGTTGTGTGTCATGTTTTGACGAGCCGGAAGCGTCAGCGACGGATATTGCTGAACCGTCGCTGACGCTTCCGGCTCGTCAAGAAGGAGCTTCAAGAATTGACCAACCATCCGTGGCCCAGTGCTTAGTGAAGCGATCGGCTTCACCGCGATAGCGAGATCGATGCGAACGATTCGCGCGTTGTTGTTGGCCCGAAAGTGTAATGGCACGAATCTCGACCTCAGGAGTCCGCCCTCGCCGATGTCCCTCTCTGTTGCATTGTTCGCCGTGCTGGCCACGCTCATCGTCGTATCCGCTCTGGGAGTGGTACTGGCGCGAAACGTCATTCACATGGCGGTGTGGCTGCTGTTCACCCTTATCGGCGTCTCGCTCCTGTACTTTCTCCTCGGGGCGGAGTTCGTGGGTGCGGCGCAGCTTATCGTTTATGTGGGCGGAACGCTCGTGCTCGTGGTGTTTGGTGTGATGCTCACCGCGCAAGGGCCGCTCCGCGAACTCCGCACGCGACCCACCGAGATGGTGATTGCCGGCTTGCTCGGAACGGTGCTGGTCGGGTTGCTGATTGCGATCACGCTGCAGATTTCGCTGCCACCGCCTGCGCTTTCGACCCACGAACCGTTGCCGGGCACACCGCAACTCGGGCTATCGTTCCTGGGTGTCAGCGAAACGAACCCGGCGGGAAGCGTGACCGGCGTTCCGGCGGGTGAAGCGGGGCCACGCACACCGGTCGCGTATCTGCTGCCCTTCGAGATTGTTTCGGTTCACCTGCTGGTGGTCTTGATCGGTGCGGCCTACCTTGCTCGCGCGAAGCGCCGGGTGAAGACATGACTGAACTGGGGTTGCAACCGTTCCTCATCCTCTCCGCGTTCCTGTTCGGTTGCGGCGTGGTGTGCATTGCCACCAAGCGAAACGCCATTGGCGTGCTCATCGGCGTGGAACTCGTGCTCAACGCAAGTAACTTGAACCTCGTGGCGTTCGCACGGTTTAACCCGGCGTTTCGGCTCGATGGGCAGGTGTTCGCGCTCATGGTGATTGTGCTTGCTGCGGCCGAAGCGGCGATCGCGCTGGCGATTATCCTGAACTTCTACAACAACCATGCCACCGTGGACGTGGACGCGGCGAATGAGTTGAAAGGATGAGTGCGGGTGGCAAACGGAGTGGGAACGCACTCCCCATCGCACGCCGGATTTCTGCGTTGTTCCGGTTCTCTATCACCTTCCCACCCTGGCCCCCTGCACGCAATGTTTGAAGTTCCTGGCCGGATCTATCTTGTCGCGACAATGCTGCCACTCGCGGCGTTTGTCTTTCTGCTTCTGGGCGGAGCGGTGCGCACCGCGTGCCGGCCGTTTCGCAAAGAAGGCGGTTTTTGTGCGAACATGTATTGGGTGTGCGGCGGCGATCGCCCGCTGAAAACCGGTGCGTATCTCGCCACAGTGCTGATGGCTGCGGCCGCCGTGCTTGGCGTGATTGGGCTTGTCGAGGTATTGAACGATCCGAGTGAAGGATCGATCCGTGAATCGCGCTGGGCCGAGCGGATGGATTGGGTTCGTCTTCGTATCCACCCACTCGTTAACGTATCGCTGCCCGCGTGGGAACAACAACGCAACGAGTTGTATGCGAACCGCCCGCCGCCCCGGTTGGCGATGGCGCTCGAACTTGGTTATCGCATCGATACGCTCACCGCTGTTGTCTTCGCAATGGTAACGGTGATTGGCACGCTGATCTTTATCTTCTCGATGGGGTACATGCGGGACGAGACGCAGGAAACGGTGGAAGATCATGAGGTCGATCAGCAGGCGGGCACGCATCATTTCAAGCGTCGTGGGCGCTATGGCCGCTTCTTCTTGTATCTCTCGCTCTTTGCGTTCTCGATGCTCAATCTCGTCATCGCGGACAACCTCTTTCAGGTGTTCGTGAGCTGGGAATTAGTGGGCGTTTGCTCCTTCTTCCTGATTGGCTTTTACTACGAACGCCCCAGCGCCAGTGCCGCCGCGAACAAGGCGTTCATCGTGAATCGCATTGGCGATGCGGGCTTTCTCGTGGGAATCGTGATTGCGTTCTCGTACTTCGGAACGCTCAATATCGCGGAGTTAATTCAACGAGCACGCAGCACTGGCGAAGACACGCACGGCTCATATGAACTGGCGAATCGCATCATTCGCGTGAACGCAGCGGCACCTGCCAATGACGGCACGCCGCAATTCGAACTCCCGCCACGAAGTGAATCGAACACCGGGAGCGACGTGCTGCTGTTCCCGCTGGTATGGCTGCACGCCGATCACTTCCACGGGCCGGGCTATGGGCCGCACAAAGACGAAGTGTTCGAAGTGCCCACGCAGGGGAATTACATCTCCTATTCCACGATTCCGTACACGCTCTTCGTGGTGATGGGCCTGGGGATTTTCCTGGGTTGCGTGGGGAAAAGCGCGCAGGTGCCGCTGCACACGTGGTTACCCGATGCGATGGAAGGCCCCACGCCGGTATCCGCGTTGATTCACGCGGCCACGATGGTTGCGGCCGGGGTGTATCTTGTGGGGCGGTGCTTCGCGCTGTTCGCGCCGGAAGTGTTGCTCGTCATCGCGTATATCGGGGCCATCACGCTCTTCATCGCCGCCACGATTGCCCTGGTGCAGACCGATATCAAGCGGATTCTCGCGTATTCCACCTGTAGCCAACTCGGTTTCATGATGTTGGCGTTGGGCGTGGGTGGGTGGGTCGCGGGGTTGTTGCACCTGATCACGCACGCCTTCTTCAAGGCGTTGCTGTTTCTTTGTTCGGGGAGTGTGATTCACGGATGCCATCACGAGCAAGATGTTCGCCGCATGGGTGGCTTACGGCGAAAGATGCCGATCACCGCGTTCACCATGCTCATTGGCGTGCTGGCCATCTCGGGAATTCCATTGCTCAGCGGTTGGTATAGCAAGGACCAGATTCTCGCGGCCGCCACGGGCTTTGGTCTGGATCATCGCGAACACCTGCTCTTGCTCGTTCTGCCCATACTGGCCACCGGCATGACCGCGTTTTACATGTTTCGCCTCTGGTTCCTGACATTCGCCGGGACGCCGCGCGATGCGCGCGTGCATGAGCATGCCCATGAATCCCCGCTCATCATGACCGGGCCACTCATCCTTCTGGCGTTGTTCAGTGTTGGTGTGGCCTGGGGTTGGCCATTGTGGGATGCCGAAGCGAGCTACCTGGGAGATGTGTTGAAACACTCCGAACCGGCGACCGTGGCGATTCAGTTTGCCAGTGAACACGAAACCGCGCACCATCATCACCTCGCCGTGGGTGCCGTGGCGTTGCTTCTCTCGCTTACGGGTGCTGGGCTGGCGTGGTGGTTCTTTGGCCGGCGGCAACCTGCTGCTGTGGACATGCACCGACCGGGCGGCGTGCTGTATCGCTTCCTCCGGGGGAAGTGGTACTTCGATGAAGCATACGACACACTGGTTGTGAAGCCCACGCTGTCGCTGGCGCATCTCGCGGCCGCGGCCGACAAACGACCCACCGAGATGCCTGCCAGTGGCACCGCAGAGCAACCGCCGCGGCGATTCGATCTATTCACCCTCGACGGCATCTTGAACACGGTGGGCCAACTGTTCGGCGCGGTCGGGCAATACTTCCGTCAGTGGCAATCGGGCCAACTCCGGACCTACATCCTCGCGCTGGCCTTGACGACAGTAGCCGCGTTAGGGATTCTCATGGCACTTCCGAAGTAGGATAACCCTCCAGATACTTGGATGGGTTTGCGAGGAACGCGATGCCGGAATCCGATCTGAACTGGCTCTCTGTGTTGGTCTTTCTCCCACTGATTTGTGCCGCGGGGTTAATGCTCTTCCCGTCTCGCTGGCACGAACCCATGCGGTGGTGGGCACTCTTTGGCACGGCTGGCACACTCTCTGTGAGTCTGTGCGTCGTCATCGGCTATTACCAGATGATCGACCATTACCCCGATGCCAGCGGAAATCCGCGATATGCGCCGGAAGTGCGTCTGGATTCGCGGGCCGATCAGGCGGCGAGCGATGCCGCACAACCGATTCCCAAGGCGATGCAATCGGACAACTGGCTCACCCGCCGGCCGTGGATCGCGCGCTTCGGTGCGCAATTCGCCCTTGGTGTCGATGGCATCAGCCTACCATTGATCGTGCTAACGGCCATGGTCACGTTTCTGGCGGTCGCCGCTTCGTGGAAGATCGAGCATTCTGTTCGCGCGTTTCTGGCACTCATTCTCATTCTGGAAGCGGGCGTGATTGGTGCGTTCCTGGCGCTCGATTTCTTCCTCTTCTATGTCTTCTACGAATTGATGCTTATCCCGATGTTTATCCTCATCGGGTTGTGGGGCGGTTCACGCCGGCGTTATGCCGCGATCAAGTTCGTCATCTACACACTCCTCGGAAGCGTGGGTTTGCTTGTCGCTCTGATTGGCATGTACACCGTCAACGTCCGCGATTTCGTGGATCAGGCGGAAGTGGAACAGCGGGCGATCGATTTCGCCAAGAGCCGTCATGGTGCCGAACCCACTCCGGAACAGGTGCGCGACGCCCGTTCGGAAGTCACGGTCCACACCTTCGATATTGTCACGCTCGCCAAAGCGGGCCGTGCGGTCATGTTGATTCTCAATGGTCAAGAGAATCGCCTCGTGGCGCAAACGAAGTTCGGCGAAAGTGTGGCCGGCGATGCCACCATTCCCGTGCCGCTGTTCGCTCCTGGTGTGAGCGCGGCCGAAGGAATCGCACGACTCAAGGCGCAACCGGTTTGCACGCAGGGATTCCAGTACCTGTTCTTTGCGTTGCTCTTCATCGGCTTCGCGGTGAAAGTCCCGATTGTGCCGCTTCATTCGTGGTTGCCCGATGCGCACGTGGAAGCCCCGACGCCCGTGAGCATGATCCTCGCCGGGGTGCTGTTGAAACTCGGCGGCTACGGACTCATCCGTTTCGCGTTCCCACTGTGCCCGTGGGCCGCGGCCGAACTCGCCTGGTGGGTTGGCCTCATTGGCGTGATCGGCATTGTTTACGGTGCGCTCGTCGCGATGGGCCAAACCGACTTCAAGAAACTCCTGGCGTATTCGTCCGTCAGTCACATGGGCTTCGTGGTTCTGGGTCTGGCGGCGTGGGGTTCGGGTACCCAATCGCAGTACTGGCAGTGGGGCGTGAACGGGGCGGTGTTCCAGATGTTCGCGCACGGCGTGACCGCGTCCGCGTTGTTCTTCGTGGTGGGTGTGGTTTACGATCGCGCGCATCATCGCGATATCAATCGCTTCGGCGGGCTGAAGGAACCGATGCCGCTTTACGCGGGCTTCAGCGCGATTCTCTTCTTCGCATCCATGGGCCTTCCGGGTCTCTGTGGGTTTGTCGGTGAGTTCATGGTTCTGGTGGCGGCCTGGAACTTCTCGCCTGCACTGGCGGTGCCGGCCATTCTCAGCGTCATTCTCACTGCGGGCTATCTGCTCTGGACCTGGCAGCGCGTTTATCTTGGCACCAACGAGCAAACGCAGGCATACCCGGATCTGTCACCGCGTGAGGCCGCTGTGCTCTTCCCGTTCGTGGTGCTGGCAATTGTGCTGGGAATCTTCCCGCAGGCCATCTTGTTGAATTGGATCGATCCGAGCGTGGCGGGCTGGGTGGCGAACCTGGCCGTGCTGAAGTGAGAACGCGGTTAACGCATGGGTAAGGAGTCGTCGCTTTCCTTGCGGCGGCTCTTCCCTTTCTCGCGAGAGAGCGACTTGCGGAGCAACGCCAGAACGGTGCCCGCAGCCCACACAATTGCGATTCCGATAGGGCTAGGCGAGCGAGTGCGGGAGTCAGTACCGTTCACTTTTGGGGTCGCCCGCAGCGGGGCTACCCCCTTTCAAATGATCGCGTTCGCGGTTCGCGGCACTCTTGGCCTCACTATTGTGGGCATCGCCGTTAACGTGCCCCTCGCTTGGCTCCGCGACCATCCCTTCCCGTTCACTTGCTGACACACCTTCGATCAGCGTCAGAGGCTTTGCGGGGCCGGAACTCATCAACTCGCCCCAGCCTTGCCAACCTTCCACTTGCATGCACACCGCACGAATAGCCGCCATCAGCGGCATGGCCAGGAATAGACCCGCCATGCCCCAGATGAGTTCCCAGAACAGGCACGCCAGGAGAACGGTCGTGGCGTTGAGATCCATACTGCGCCCCATCACCCAGGGAACAATGATGTATCCCTCAAGAGTGACGACGCCGGTGTAGAGTATGGCGATGCCAATCGCTTCCATGGGGCCGAGAAAGAGCAGAGCATCGATTACGGGCGGAATGCCCGCGGCGATGGTTCCGAGATAGGGCACGTAGCTAAAGAACGCGACGGTGAGTGCCCACAGATACCAGTACTGCAAACCGGCGGCGTTGTAGACCGCGCCGAGAATGATGGCCAGCCCGAGGTTCACAATGGTTCGCCAGACAAGATACGTGCGGATGGATTCCGCCATCTGGGAAATGGCCACGGTCACGCGGTCTTGCGTGTGCCGCGATGGGCCGAATATCGCGCGCACTTTATCCGAGAGCATCTGCCCCTCCAGCAAGAGGAACAGCGTGATGAACATGATCAGAATGCACTGCCACAGATTATCGAGCAGAATCAGGGCAATGCGGCCCACCGCCTGCGAAACGTTGTTCTCGCTAAATGCTTCCTTGGCCACCGAATAGACCTTGGATTGATCCGGATCTGCCGGGAGCCAGTGATCCACCTTGTAGGGAATGAAGAGTGTGAGGTTCCCCTGGATCTTGCGGTACTGCGTCTTCCACGCTTCCTCGGATTTGGGCAATCCTTCAATCGTTCGCGGAATGGCGAGGGCGAATGATATGAATACCACGAGGAACAACGCAACCGATGCGAGCAAGACGATCAGGCTTGAAAAGAACCACGGCAGCCGGACGACGTTGTGCAGGAATTTGGCACCCGGGAACAGGATGGATGCCATCAGCACCGCCAAGACAAGCGGTATGAAGATGCTCGCGCCGAGTTTGAGCAACACGACGATGCCAAGCACCGCTAAAAGGTTCAGGCCAATCCGCGACGCAGTGGTCAGGTTCAGATTCATCGTCGGTGGATTCCCGGCGAGCAACCGGCCTGAGCCGGATCGGATAGTCAGTTACCGCAACGGCCACATGAGCCGATCTTACTTCTGCAATTTACGCACCATTATCCATTAATTCGCACAGCAGCCGCGAGAGTATTCACCAGCAGCATGGTAATGGTCATTGGCCCCACGCCACCGGGCACCGGGGATAACGCACTGGCGACTGTGGCCACATCGGGGTGAACGTCGCCCACCAGTTTTCCGTTCACGCTATTGGTTCCGACATCAATCACCACCGTCCCGGGCGAAACCATATCGGGCGTGATGATATGCGGCACCCCGGCCGCGGCGATCAGAATTTCCGCCCGCTGGCACACCGCCTTGAGGTCGCGGGTGCGAGTGTGGGCCACCGTGACCGTGGCGTCCCCGCCTGCTGGATTCGCGGTCGTTGGCTTTTGCATCAGCATGATAGCCAACGGCTTCCCCACGATATTACTTCGCCCGACAATCACGATTTCTTTGGCACGCGTTGCGATATCGTTCCGCTGGAGCAAGTGAATCACTCCATGGGGTGTGCAAGGGTAATAGCGAGGGTGGCCCGCGGTGAGAAGGCCCACATTTTCCGGGTGGAAACAATCCACATCTTTATCGGGGGTAACGGCCCGAATCACCGCATCTTCATCGATCTGAGCCGGCAACGGCAATTGAACGAGAATACCATGCACCGCAGGGTCGGTGTTCAACTTTTCAATGAGATCGAGCAACGCGGCTTGTGTGGTATCGGCCGGGAGATTGCGCACCCACGACGCCAGACCCACATCTTCGCAAGCCTTGTGCTTATTCCGGACGTATACATGACTGGCCGGGTTATCGCCTACCAGAATGGCCGCAAGCCCCGGCGGTCGCTTACCAGACGAAGTGCGTTGTTGCACCTGAGTGGCGACCTCGGCCCGCATCGTCGCGGCCAATGCTTTGCCATCCAGTCTCTTCGCGGGCATACCGATCTCCCACTCTGGGCCACACTCGACCACTCGACTGAACCGATGACTCACAACCCCAGTTTATCGACAATCTTGGGTAGAACCTGGCCAGAGGGACCATACAACCCCACGTCGGCGTGTCGGCTGGCTTCGGTTTCCGTGAGGTTGACTTCGATCACCTTCGCAATCGTTTGGCCACGTTTGGCGATCGTAATGAGAGACGCTGCGGGATGAACGACTGCGGAAGTGCCCACCACAAGCAGCACGTCGCAGGCGAGAGCGGCTTCCGACGAGGCTCGCCAAACACTTTCGGGTAAGGCTTCACCGAACCACACGATATCCGGGCGAAGTTTACCGCCGCATTGCGGGCATTCCGGCGACGCGCTGAGCGGTTCCAGACCGCGATCGGCGATTTGATCGCAACGCAAACAACGGGTTCGCCGCAAGCTCCCGTGGAGTTCCAGCACGTTGCGATTGCCCGCCACGCGATGAAGCCCATCCACGTTCTGCGTAACCAGTGTGAAAGCGCTGCCCCAGTGTGATTCCAACTTCGCAATGGCGTGGTGGCCCGGGTTGGGTTGCACCGCTTGAACATTGGCTCGCCGTGCGTTGTAGAACGCCCAGACCAGATTCGGATTGCGTGTGAAGCCCTCGGGGGTTGCCACATCCTCAATGTGATGACCTTCCCACAATCCATCGGCCGCACGAAACGTCGGAATGCCGCTCTCGGCGGACACACCGGCCCCGGTCAGAACGCAAACCCGCTTTGCGTCCCGCAACCAATCGACCGCACGTGTGAGGTTTTCTTCGGTCATAGAACGGTTCTCCACCTGCAGACTTTTCACGCTATGCAGGATAGATGAGGCGATGGAAGAGAACAAACCAGCTTTGCGATCGACAACAGTCAATGCAAGGTTCACACGCCGATTACCACCGTGGCGGCGGCGGCGCACAACTCGCGTGCGGCGGCTTCGGTCGGTGCTTCCGCGATCACACGAACAACCGGTTCCGTGTTGCTGCCCCGAATGTGCAACCACCAGTCGCTTCCATCCAAGCGTAGCCCATCTTGCCGATCGATGCGGGCATCTGGCCAGCGACGTTCCAGAGCCGCGAAGGCCGCGGGGAGTTTCTCGCGGGCCACGGTGTACTTCGTCTTCAGCATCGCGTAACGCGGCAACTCGGCGACCAGTTGCGAGAACGGTTTGCGCTCCTCCGCCATGAGCGAAAGGATGAAGGCCATGCCCGCGAACGGGTCACGCACCCAACCGATGCGTGGATCGATTACTCCGCCATTTCCTTCGCCACCTAGCACCGCATTCACTTCGCGCATGCGAGCCACCACGTTGGCTTCACCCACGGCGGAACGGTGACAGGGGCAACCGAGTTCGCGAGCCACATCTTCAACCATGCGCGATGTGGACATGTTGATAACCACTGGCCCTTGCTCGTGTCGCAGGCGATACTTCGCGGCGAGTGCGAGTGTGGTTTCTTCGCTGACGCAGGTTCCCTTCTCGTCGATCAGAGCGAGGCGGTCCGCGTCCGGATCGAGCACGAATCCGACGGCGGAATTCGATTGCACCACCCACGGGGCCACATCCGCGAGGTGGGCGGGAATCGGTTCGGGTTCGTGGGCGAAGCGGCCAGTGGGTTCGCATTTGAGTTGCACGATCGCGCAGCCCAGATCGTGCAAGAGTTGCGCCCCCAGCGGCCCGCCCGCTCCGGCGTTGGCATCGAGCAGCACACGAAACGCCTGGCCGGCAACGGTCGCCACACTGATGGTGTCGAGCACCGCCTGCGCATGCTCGGCTAACACATCGGGTGGCACACGAAGGGTGCCGATGCCATCCCAACCGGGGCGGGGGAAGTCGTTGGCTTCGTACAACGCTCGCACCACGGCCCCGGCTTCCGCCGAGAGCACGGCACCATCCGCACCGAACATCTTCAGCCCGTTCCACGGTGCGGGGTTGTGGCTGGCCGTGATCTGAATGCCACCCGCCGCCTTCAGTTGCCGCACCGCGAAGCCGCAGGTGGGCGTGGGCGTGACGCCGATATCCTCGACCGTGCAACCGAGTTCGAGCAACCCCGCGATCACCGCATGGCGCAGCATATCGCCACTGGGGCGACCATCGCGCGAAAGGACAACCGTTTTACCGGCGACGGTGGAACCGAACGCCGCAGCAAAGCGCGCGGCCACATCCGCCGTTAGCCCCTGGCCAACGATCCCACGAACGCCCGAAACCGAAACCATAAGCACCGGTTGATCCGCCATGCACGCATCTCACTGCGAGTTCGGGTAATGAAGAGGCTTCTGTTGCCGCATTCAGTCGGCATTCTTCTCGGCTTTCTCGGCCTCGGCTTTCACATAGTCCTTGAAGCCCGCCATGTTGTACGAGATGAACATGAAGGCGTGGTGCAAAGCCTGGTAAGTTTCGTCTTCTGGGTCGTCTGCGTAGTCTTTGCGCAAGGCATACAAGCGAGCGAGTAACTGGTCCGAATTTAGCATGGTCTGGCTCCGATCGGTCTCATGTTGCGACGCGGTTCTTCCCGATAGTTTACCTGTCTTGACATCAAGCGTCAGGCGGTGGTACGTTTCCGCCCCTGCGCCAGAGTCCCGGTCGCGATGAACCCATGATACGACGCACCAGCCAAACGCTGACCGCCTGGTTTGTTGCGTGGGATCTCACGCTCACCGCCATTGCGTGGTTGGTGTCCTATGGTCTCCGCTTCCACACTGGCCTCTTTCCGGACGAAGCCGAGCCAAAATCGCGGTTCGATCTTTACCTGAGCAATCTTCCACTGATCCTGATTCTGGCCGTGTTCACATACCGCGCGGCGGGCATGTACGAGATTCATCGCCTGCGTCGCTTTCGCGAAGAACTCCGGGCCGTGGGTCGCGGTATCGGGTTGATGGCACTGGTGGTCATGGCCACGAGCTTCGCGCGACAGAATCATTATGAATCACGAATTGCGATGGCGATTTTCGTCTCGGGCACGCTGTTCGCGGTGCTGGTCTTGCGGCGAACCACATGGAAAGCCGTCCGCCGTTTGCGTTCGCGGGGCGTGAATCAGAGCCGGGCACTCGTGGTGGGTTCCGGGCGATTGGCTCGCCGCACCGTTCGAACGTTACGTGCCGTGTCGTGGTCCGGAATTCAGCCTTATGGCTATGTTGAAGATGAAGCGCATCGCGGGCCAGCGGCCGATCTTCCTGTGGTAGGCGAGATTGCAGACCTGAAAGAATTGATCGAGAAGTTCAACATTCACCATGTATTTATCGCGCTTCCACTCAACCGCTACGCGGATGCCCGGCGTGTGTTCGCGGAGCTTTCGCAAATCGTGGTGGATGTGCAACTCGTGGCCGATGTGCCGCAAATGGCAGGGATGACGTTTCACACCACACAGTTGCACGGGATGACGGTCGTGGGCTTGCGCGAAAGCCCCCACCACGGGTTGAACGTGGTTGTGAAGCGCGCAATGGATACCTTCCTGGCATCGATCGCACTGATTGTGCTTTCACCGCTGATGGCCGTTATTGCTCTGCTCATCAAGCTCTCAAGCCCAGGGCCGGTGTTTTACCATCAAGAGCGGTGCGGCTTGAATGGCGGATCGTTCCGCATGCTGAAATTCCGCACCATGCGTGTGGATGCGGAGAGCGACGGGCCACGCATGACCGCAGTGAACGACCCACGCAAGACATGGCTCGGAAGCATTCTGCGCGCGACCAACCTGGACGAATTGCCGCAACTCTTCAACGTGCTTCGCGGGGAGATGAGCCTCGTGGGTCCGCGACCAGAGCGGCCGGTGTATGTCCGGCAGTTCTCCAAGACCATTCCCGGCTACATGGCTCGCCACTCCGTGAAAGCGGGCATGACCGGCTGGGCACAGGTGAACGGCTGGCGTGGCAACTCTTCTCTTCGCCGCCGTGTGCAATTCGATCTCTATTACATCACGCACTGGAACCCGCTGTTCGATATCCGCATCATGTTCCTCACCATCTGGCGGATGCTCTTTCAGAAGCAGAAGCACGCGTATTGATCCTCGCTTCGTATCCGCACTCTCTGCATGCTCGCCCATCACATCTTGCGGCTGAAATCGATTCGCCTCGCCGGCGTTACTTGCCAAGCGGCTTGCGAGCCGTGTATGATCCGAGTCGTCCGATTCGGTTTCTCATGTCCGCGCGAATGTCCGCGTAGTAATGCCAGCGTTATCATCACGAGGTGAAGCCATGTCACGCCCGCGTTTCCTGCCATTATTGGTGCTTGCGGTTGGTTTATCCGCCGCAGTCGGGGTATCGCAGGGGCAACCACCGCAACCCGCGCAACCGCCGGTGCTGGCACCGATCGATGCCAATGCGGCCACTGCACTGCCCGTGGTTCCGAAGTCTACGGCCGCGTTCCTTTCCATCAAACTATCGGATGTGATTGATCACCCGGACTTCAAGCCGCTGTTCGCGGAGTTGAAGAAGTCGCCCGATGCCGTGGAAGGTTTGTCGCAGCTCTTCGGCGTGGGGTTGGATGAAATCGATCGCGTAACGCTGTTCTGGCCCGCCATCTCGCAACGCGGCCCGGAACCGGTCGTCGTGGTAACCACACGCGAAGCATTTAACGAGGTGCGTTTGCTTAAAGCGTTGAACGCGAGGCCGGTTTCTGAGCGTGGCTTTGGTCATGGCTTCGGTCATGACGATCATGGCCACTTTCATGAAGACGCACACGTCAAGCCGTCCGTGAATTCGACTGTAGACGTGCTGGAGAAGCCCGCTGAAAAGGCACCGCCACCGCCGTTCCCCCCAGTGCCGGTCCCTCCGAAGGAGTGTGATGCGCAAGATCCCTGTGCCAACGCACCGCTCGCCGATGGCCCGACCGAACCGCAGATCTATGAACTACAGGGATCGCCGTTCGATCTGCTTTTCATGGTGGATGAACGAACCCTGGTGTTCCTCTCGGCTTCTGGCCCATCGCACGACATGCTGATGTTGTCGCTGGTTTCGCAATTGCTTCAGAAGAAACAGACAAGCCCACTAGCCGATGCGATTGCTACTGCGACCAAACACACGCTGGCGGGCGGAGTGTATCTGCCGCCACTGTTACGCGATCTACAACCTCCGTTTCTGCGCGAGATGCCACCGGAACTCGCCCCATACGCCGCACTGTTGGCCACACGCACCGGAGTGATTACCGGCGACATGGGCAAGCCCGCCAAAGCGACGCTGACACTATCCTTCGACACCGAAGCGGCCGCACGCCGTGCCGCACCCGTGCTGGAAGAAGGATTGAAAGAACTTTCTGCAAAGGCGATCGAAGAAGCGACCCGCATGAAGGGCCGAAAGGGACCCGATGCGGCGCTCTCTCCGCTGTTCGAAATCGCCGCAACCGGCATGAAGAAAGCCACCGTCAAAGCGGAAGGCACGCTGGTGCGGGCCACAACCGAGATCGACGTTGGCCCTGCCGCCGCAACCGCACTGGCCAATCTCTTTCAAGGAATGGGCGAACGGAAGAAGTTCGTCGAGAGCACAAACAACCTGAAGCAGATTGGAATTGCGCTGCATAGCTATCATGACGCCAATGGCCATCTGCCGATGAACGTGTATAGCCCCAAGGGTGAACCGCTGTTGAGTTGGCGCGTTCAGTTGCTGCCATTCCTCGAACAAGATGCGCTCTATCGGCAGTTCAAGATGGATGAACCGTGGGACGGGCCAAACAACAAGAAGCTCAGCGAACTTGTGCTGAAGGTCTTCCAGGTGCCGGGACGCGAAGCCCCGAACGGCCACACTTATTTCCAGGCGTTCATCAGCCCCGACCCCGCGAAAGGAAAGGGCGTTCGCCCGCCAGGGTTCCCGCAACCGGGAATTCCGGGTCAACCTGCTCCCTTCATGGGGCGTTCGTGGCTCGTGGAAGGCGGAAAAGTGCGCACAAATCTGGTGCAAATTCCCGATGGCACATCCAACACGATTGGTGTTGTGGAAGCGCGCACCAGCGTGATCTGGTCCAAGCCCGACGATCTGCCGTTCGGCGAGAAATTACCCGCGCTAGGCGACCCCAACTGGGACCGCTTCGCCGCGTTGTTCCTCGATGGTAGCGTGCGGTCACTGCCAACCCGCCTCAAGCCGGAGGTTCTCCGCCTCTTGATCGACATTCAGGATGGAACGCCAGTACCGAACAACCTGGAAGAGGCGGTAGACCGCAACCCGCCAAAGAAGTAATGTGACCGTGCGGGTTCGTGAGCCGCGTCATTTCCTGACGCGGTTTTTCGCCCCATCTTTGGGTTAGACACGCTCTCTTTCTGCAGGTATCATGCGAGTGTTGTTTGTGAACTCGCGTCGGTGTTGGTTTAACACATGCGGGCAACTCTTCACATCGGGCTGGCAATTCTGTTGGTGCTTGCACCAGCATTTTGTTGCTGCAATATCCGCGCGTTGGCGGTTATCGCGGTTGCGTCCGATGTGCCAACCATTTCCCATTGCCCCGCGTGCCCCACAACGGTTGCGTCGGTTGCACTGCCCGAGCCTGCTTCGTGTTGCCATTCGGCACCGAAGGCGGTTTCACAGTCCGCACCGCAACCGAAACCGGACCCGGAACCCACGCCAAGCCGTTGCTGTTGTTTAAAGGAGCGACCAGACGCGATTCCGCCGGAACAAACTGCTGCGATCGCGAGTGAACCACATGCTAGCGACTTTCTGCTGGTGTGGCTCCACGTTCCCGCGGCGATTCCTCCTGAACACCGCGTTCTTGTTGGCGGTCTCGATCCGCCCGAGCGAGCCGGTGTCGATGCACGTTACGAAGCACTCTTCTCCCGCCATGTCATGCGCTGTTAGCAGGTAAGCTTGTTGGCGGTATCTTGACATAATGTGATCCGTAGACCATAGTCTTTCCGATTTAACGTGACAGCGGATTGTTCCGCTTCCTATCCTGATTATGAACCCTTGGGAGAAGATTCATGTTTAAGACAATCGCGATTGTTGCCGCAGTGGCCGGTGGGGCCGTCTTTGGCGTGTACCAGCAGTTCGACCCATTCGGTTGCAGCGGCGGTTCGTGCCCGCTATCCGCAATGAAGAAGGCGTGTTGCGGTGGCGACGACGCAACCGCAGCGGTTCCTTCCTGCTGTGCAAACCCGTGCGACGGTTGCGCAGTTGCGTGCGACACCTGCGAACTGTGTGAAGTGGATTGTGCGTTGTGCTGTGCCGCTTCGCCAAGTGCTGCTGTCGCCGGAAGCGCGGCGGTTGTTTTCACTTCCGAAAAGGTAAAGACAACGATCTCCAAGGCATCGTGCTGCACCGCACCCAAGGCAACATGCTGCGATATCGGTTTGCCTTGCTGCGACGATGGTGCCAAAGCCGCCATCGCGGGTGCGGCTGTTCTCGTCGCACGCAAGTGATGTGATGTAAGAAGTTAACTTGCCGCCGGGTCGCTCACTTCGGTGATTGGCCCGGCGGTTCGTTCAAACACCGCCCGCCAGACAGGGGTTCCCTTCTGGCGGGCTTTTCGTTCGAAGTTCGTCTGGAAGCCAGCTTCTTCGACAGTTGCGGTGCTCATCTCGGAGTGCTGTTCGCGGAACGCCGGCATGGCTCGCACGATCGCGGTCATCACCTCGAAATACTCGCCCACATCCGTGGCAATTCGCAAGTGGCCGCCTTCGGCGAGCACCTTGGCAGTGTCGGCGGCAAACCGCGGAGAGAATACGCGGCGTTTCTTGTGCCGAGCCTTCCACCATGGATCGGGGAAGTACACATGCACGCCCGCAACGCTTCCCGCAGGCACGAATTGCCGGAAAATCCAGCCCGCGTCGGCACACACGGTCTTCACGTTGCGAAGTTCGCGCAGGGCGAAACGCGTGGTGGCGTACAACTGATATTTGCGGATGATCTCGATGCCGAAGTAGTTGATTTCCGGGTGCACAAGGGCGGTGTTCAGGAGAAATAGCCCCTTGCCCATGCCCACTTCCACTTCCACGGGATGGGCGTTCCCAAACAGTTTCTGCCAGTTAATCTGCGGGGGTTGCAGCGTGGCGGGAACTTGCACCGGTTCCGCATCGGTTCCCACAGCCGTGATTGGCCCTGCGCCCCATTTCCCCGCACGGAGAAGCGGCATCTGCCATTCGAACGGGGCCAGTTCATCCGGGCCAAGCCGGCGAGGTTTACGCACCACGCAACTCCTCGAGACGGCCCAGAACAACCCCGGAAACCACCACTTCGAAAGCCTTCTCGCCGTCGACGGTGCCGAGAACGTGGAACTTCGTGAGTCGCCGGTGAACCTTCACCCCGGTTCCCACCAAGATGAGCCGTTTGCCGGGTCGCACTGGGCGGTGAAATCGCGCATCGTCGATGGCACCCAAGCCAACCAGTGAGCCGGGTGCGCCCACGCTCTGACTGGTGAAGTAATAGGCGCAAAGCTGTGCAGCCGCTTCGCACATGAGCACGCCGGGAAGCAGCGGGAAGCCCGGCATGTGCCCGCGAACCCAGAACTCATCGTGGCGTGTATCTTTGAAGCCGACAATCAGATGCTTTTGCGGATCAATGTGAACGATCCCCGAAAGCATTTCCATTTCGTATCGCTGCGGATTAACCCCGCGGATGGCTTCAAGGTTGACCACCGGATGGTCGAAGTCCAACGCGGTGAGATCGAGTGTGAGTTGTTCGCTAGACACGCGGCTTCTCCTGAGCCGAATTCTCGAACCGGCACGCAGCCAGCAACGAGGGTGATGACAAGCGGCCAACACTCCCTACCGCTACGGGAGGACTTCCAGGATCTGTGGCAGTTCGGTAAGCAGCACATCCGGGCGAGTCGCGGGGTCTTTCAGTTGTTCCGGTGTCGCGGCCAAGCTGTTTCGATCGCCTGCGAACAGTGCGGTGCGGAAGCCCGCCTTCTTGGCTGGCGAAATATCTCGCGTCACGCTCGATCCCACATGCAGGATCTCGGAGGGCGATATCCCACGGGCCGCGGCAACTTGTGCCGCCGCTTTGAATAGCGTTTCCGATGGCTTCTTCGCTTTCCGCTCCGCCGAAATCAGACGCATTGCACCGGGCATTACAGCATCCAGTGCGATGTTGGGATCTTGCACCCGAAGGCAACGCTGTAGTTGGCCGGGCGTGAAGCATTGCCCATCGGCAAGCAAACCCTGCGCTACGCCGCGATCGGCTACGAGTTTGAGGGCGTCCGCAGCGCCAGGATAAGCACCGGTGCCCTGAATGCTGGCATGATAGAAGTACGCGATTTTCTTAACGTAGTCGTCGATCGAGCCGTAAGTCGTGGCGTCGAACGTGTATTCTTTCTGCTGCAGTTTCTTGACGATGTCGTCCCACACTCGCTCGGTTTGCACATCGGGGTGTTTCTCGCCCCCGCTGCCCGCGAGTTGCATGGTGGTGAGCGCCTTGCGGAACAATTCTTTCATGTACGCCGAAGGGGCACCCGGTTTGCGGCTCATCGAGTGCCACATTTTAAACTCTTTGATGAGTTTATCGAGTGCCGCTTCCGTTATGAAGTCTTGCGCATGTTCGAACTGAAGTTCGCCACCGGGGATGGCGACGAGTGTGCCGTACACGGTCCAGAATACCACCTTGATTGGTAGCGGATGCAGGGCGGGCCGAGCTTTGACAGGCTCTATCTTCGGTGGACCGGGCCAGGGAAGATCGGCACGGGTGTGAATTCGCTCAATGTACTCATCGAGGGTCAGCGGCACGGCCGGCCCTCCCGGCTGGCGGATTGGACAGGAATCACGCAACTCGAACTCGTACCCTATCAGCAGAACTCCCTGAATTCAAGTTGAGGGCCGGCATGGAAGCCGTTGAAGTTGTTGGTGCCGGTGGGATTGGGTGTGCCGTAGGTTATGCGCTACGGAAAGCGGGCGTAGCAGTCACATTTGTGGAATCCCACGCGGCGAAGATCGAAGCGGGCCGGCGCGATGGCGTGCGGGTGGGCGTGCGACCGCCCTTGCCCGCAACGTTCATCTCATTTGAAGAATGGCAGCCATCACGCCATGCCACGGTGCTGCTTTGCACCAAGTGTTACGACAACGCGGCGATACTCGCCCGATTGCCACCAGGGGTGAACCTGATCCCCATTCAAAATGGCTTCGATCCGCTCTTGCACGAATCGCAACACCAGTGGGAAGGAATCGCGTCCTTCGTCTCGGAATGCACGCCGGATCGCCCGCACACGCAGATCACCCGCAAGGGCGAATTGCACCTCGGAGGGCGAACCGCTCTCAATTCGAAGCCGATTCAGCAGTTCGCCAATCGCGCGATTCGAACTTCCGATCTCTTCCGTGTGGTCACGGTTCCCAATATCGCTCCCATCAAGCACAGCAAGCTGATGTACAACGCCGCGATTTCGCCTCTTGCGGCTGCGGCCGGCATCGATAACGGGAAACTCCTTTCGGTTCCCGTGGCGCGCAATCTGTTCTTCGCCTTACTCCAGGAGAATCACGCCATTTTGCACGCGGCGAGCGTGGAACTGGGCAAAGTGGGGCCGTTCCATCCTTCCACGGTCGCGAAGATCTTGCGGCGAAAATGGCTGGCGGCCCTGATGGCGAAGTTCTTCGAACCATCGCTGCGCGGAACGTATTGCTCAATGGCCGGCGAGATTCAGAAAGGTCGCACGGAACTGGATAACTACAACGGGCATTTGCTCCGCCTCGCCGAGCAAACGGGCACACCCGCACCCCTGAACCGGGCGGTGTACGATCTGGTGGCAAGCATGACGGCGGAACGGGCCACGCCGCGCGAAGCGGTGTTTGAAGAACTCAAACCGCGGATTCAGGCGCTGGTTTCGGTGAGCTGAGCGACCAACACCGCGTACCGTTCGCCGGTCGCGCTCAAGTGGAAGCGCCTGCGGTTCTCGTCCACGATTTCCAGCGTGATTGTCAGATGTTCGGTCGGCAACGTCGATTCCACGCGGTCGGCCCATTCCACCAGGCAAACGCCATCGCCCTGAAAATACTCCTCGACGCCGAGTTCGGCGAACTCACACGGGCCACGCAGGCGATATGCATCGAAGTGGTAGATCGGCAAGCGTGCGCGGTATTCCTGGATCAGCACAAACGTCGGGCTGTTCACCGCTGCGGGGTTGAGCACGCCAAGCCCTTCCGCGATGGCACGGGTGAGGTGCGTTTTGCCGGCCCCGAGTTGACCAACCAACGCGATGACCGCACCGGGAAATAGCAACGGCCCGAGTTTGCGACCGAATACTTCGGTGGCGGAGAGATCGGGAATATCGAGGGTTTGCGTCATCGATTGGCGGAAGTGCAGAGATAGTACCGATGACGCGGGCGAGAAGAACCGGGCGGGTTCGTCGCGGTCCGCGTCATCGTGATTGGGGCGGGCTTACTTCACCTTCGTCTTGTTCTGCCTGGCCGTCTTGTGTCGCAAGTAGGCGTGCATGAACTGGTCGAAGTCGCCATCGAGCACATCGTTGACCGCGGGCGTCTTGACATCCATGCCATCGCGCTCTTCCCGAACGAGCGTGTAGGGCTGCATAACATAACTGCGAATCTGCGAGCCGAACGCGATTTCGCCCTTGGCATCGTAGTGTTTCACCACGTCGCCAATTCGCTTCTGCTCCTCGATCGCATAGAGCCGGGCCTTGAGCAACTTCAGTGCGTAGTCGCGGTTCTTGTGCTGGCTCTTATCCACGCGGCTTTCGGCCCGCACGCCGGTGGGCCTGTGGATCAGGCGGACGCCGGATTGCGTCTTGTTCTGGTGTTGCCCACCGGGGCCGCCGGTGCAGAACGTCTGCATTTCCAGATCGCCGTCCTTCACCACAATCTCGATATCGTCCGGCAGTTCCGGGAGAACATCAACGGCGGCAAACGAGGTTTGCCGCGTGTCGCCCGAACCGAACGGACTCATACGCACAAGGCGATGCACGCCGATCTCGCTTTGCATATAGCCGTAGGCGTATGGACCGGAGATCTTGAAGGTAACGCTCTGCAATCCGGCTTCCATATTGGGCTCTTCGTCCACATCTTCAACGCTGAATCCGTGGCGGTTGGCCCACCGCACATAGGCCCGGTAAAGGATTTCGGCCCAGTCGCAGGCGTCGGTTCCGCCGGCTCCGGGTTTGATCGAAACCACCGCACTGGCCGCATCGTGCTTGCCGCTCATCATGGCTTGCAGTTCGAAGGCCTCGTACTGTTTTTCGGCTTTATTCAGTGCGGGTTCGATTTCCTCTTCAAACGCGGCGTCTTCCTCCGCCAGCTCGGCCATCGCCTTGATTTCGGTGGCAGCGGAAGTGAGTTCCTCGTACGGCTTCAGCAAAGCGTTGGCGACTTTGAGCTGACCAATGACAACTTTAGCGCGGTCCTGGCTGTTCCAGAAATCCGGCTCGGCTTGTTTGGCTTCCAGGGCATCACGGGCTGAAGTTCTTCCAGCGATGTCAAAGAGAGTCCCGCAACTGGGTGAGTCGAGCGCACAGTTCGTCGGTCCGCCGCCGAAGATCCGGGTTCATCGCGTGTATCCTGGTTTGAGGAAGTGCGGCGTTGCGCCGCGCGAACAGTTAGACAATAGCATAGCGAAGAGGGTTCACGCTCAGAAGGCCAGGGCGAGAAGTCCGCGATTCTGCGGCCTGCCGATGTGAAGGAGCAATGATGGCGAAGTTGAACGAAAAGGTTGCGGTAATCACGGGCGGCGGTTCGGGAGTGGGGAAGGCCACGGCTGCCCTTTTCCTTCGAGAAGGTGCGAAAGTGGTTATCGCCGGGCGCGACGCGGACAAACTCGCCCGCGTGGCCGCCGAACTCAACGCAGGTGCCGCGCTCATCACCGTTCCGACAGATGTGACGCAAGCGCAACAATGCACCGCGCTCATTGAAGCGGCGACAAAAGCCTTCGGCCGCGTCGATATTCTGGTGAACAACGCCGGCATGAACATTAAAGGCCGCACCATTCGAGAGCTTACGCCGGAAGCCTGGGATGCGATGATTCGCACGAACCTGGACGGGGCGTTCTACTGCACGAAAGCCGTGCTGCAGCAGATGTTCGATCGCAAAGACGGCATGATCGTGAATGTGGTATCCGTGGCGGGCAAGCGTGCCAACCCGCTTGGCGGTGCCGCGTATGTTGCGGCGAAGTTTGGCATGGGCGGCCTGGGAATGGTGCTAAGCAATGAAGAGAAGGATAGCGGAGTGCGTGTGAGCAACATCTATCCGGGCGAGATCGATACACCGATTCTCGCGGCACGCCCAAGGCCCGTGACCGATGAACAACGGGCCGGAATACTGAAGGCGGAAGATGTTGCGGAAGCGGTGCTATTCGTGGCGAGCTTGCCCGCACGAGTATCCGTGCCGGAGTTGATCATCAAGCCAACGATTCACCCGTATTGGTGAGCAAACGGGTAAGGTGCGGGCGTGCAAACGCCCGCTATCCTTCGATAACTTCAAACACCACGCACGAAACGTTATCGCGGGAGCCTTGATCCAGCGCAAGTTGGCCAAGGCGTTCCGCGAGCTGTTGCATGTCCTTCGCCGCGGTCACTTCTTCTGCGAGTTGTTCATCGGGCACCGCACCGGTAAGCCCATCGGTGCAGATCAGGAATCGGTCGCCGGCTTCCACGGGAACCACGGTTACTTCCGGGCCTTCGCCCACTTCTTTACTTCCCAGATACTTCCAAAGCACGTTCTTGAACCGGTGATCTTTTGCTTCGGCGGCGGAAATGGTCTTGGCTTCCACAAGGGCCTGCGCCAGCGAATGATCGACCGTGAGTTGCTGAATCTTCTTGTTGCGAATCAGATAGCAGCGGCTATCGCCCACGCCGGCAATGTGAATTTCGCCGCCTTTGCGCCACGTGGCCATCACCACGGTGGTGCCCATGTTCTTCATTTCTTTATCGAGCGCGCCCATCGCCATGATCTCTTCGTTCGCCTGCACGATGGCTCGCCGAATCACGGACTTCACACCTTCGCCACTCAAGTTCGGCGTCATGTTCTTGCGAAGTTCCCGCGGGATAATCTCCACTGCGCGTTTGCTGGCAATCTCGCCCGCCGCCTGCCCACCCATGCCATCGGCCACGATGTTGATGGTGAGATCGGGGAACACTTTCACATCGATCGAATCTTCATTGTTTTCGCGGTAGTTGCCCAGCAGGCTGCACTTACCAATATTCAAAGTGAAAGCCATGATCCGATTCCCCCCAAACGTGAGGCAGCCAAGCGGCCCGCCGTATCGCACGTGTGCAGCCCGCCCGTTTGGTTCACACCATACATGAACCAAATGGTAATCTTTTTTCAGCTTACAACGCTATTGAACAGGCTGCAATCCGCACAACCCGCTTCCCGCACTTCTGGAGCACCGCGAGCCGGCTTTTTCGGAACGCCAGAAGTCGTTACACTCCATCACCCAGGAATCTTACAACGGATCTTCTATCGGCGGGAGTTGCGGGCATGGATGCCGGTGAACGCGTGGTTCTGGTTCACGACTGGTTAACCGGGATGCGGGGCGGCGAGAAATGCCTCGAACCGCTTTGTCGCCGTTGGCCCGCGGCCCGCCTCTTCACGTTGTTCCACAAGCCCGGAACCGTTTCATCGGTCATCGAAGCCACGCAGATTCAGCCGAGCGTGCTGAACCGGCTTCCGCGTGTCGAGCGGTATTATCGTTATCTTTTACCCATTATGCCACTCGCGGCCGGTTGGCGAGTGACTGACGCCGATTTAGTCGTCAGCCTGAGCCATGCGGTGGCGAAATCCGCTCAGGCTCCGCCCGGTGTGCCACACGTTTGCTATTGCTTCACCCCCATGCGGTATGCCTGGCACATGCGGGAAGCCTACTTCCGCTCTGGGGGTTTGCTCGGCGGATTGAAGGCCAAGGCGATTGATCAGTTGCTCGCACGCATTCGATCGTGGGACCGGCGCACAGCGGATCGCGTGACGCATTATGTTGCGATTAGCCAGACCGTTCGCGATCGGATTCGCGATTGCTATAACCGCGACGCGGAGGTGATCTATCCGCCGGTCGATACGGTCTTTTACACGCCATCGCATCAGCCGCGCGAAGATTTCTACCTCGTGGTATCCGCACTGGCACCCTACAAGCGCTTCGATCTGGCGGTGGAAGCGTGCCGCAAACTCGGTCGCAAGCTCGTCGTGATCGGAAGCGGACAACACGAAGCGAAACTGCGGGCCGCGGCCGGGCCACATGTCGAGTTTCTGGGGTGGCAACCGGACGAAGTGATCCGCGATTATCTTCGCCGCGCGCGTGCGCTGCTTTTCCCAGGCGAAGAAGATTTTGGCATCGTTCCACTGGAAGCCCAGGCTTGTGGTTGCCCGGTGATTGGATTCGGTCGCGGGGGATTGAGGGAAACCGTTCACCCGCTTGGCGAGTCATCGCCGCCCACGGGCGTGTTCTTTGGTGAACAAAGCACAGATGCGGTGGTGGAAGCGATTGAGCGCTTCGAGCAGCACCGCGACCACTTCGACCCACGAATCGCTCGGAAGCAAGCCCTTCGCTTCCGGCAGGAACGTTTCGAGTCGGAACTGTTCGGCTATCTGGATGGCGTGCGAAACCATCCGCAACGGCTCGAACGCCACGCCGCATAACAACAAAGCTCGCCTGCCCGACCGCTGGGTCACCCACATCCGATGAGCATCGGGCCAAACCTGCCGTTAGCTTCGAAGGTACGCCCCGCCCCGAAGGGTGGATCAAAGCGTGTCAAACAACGTCACGAGGCTTACGACTCAGATGAAGTTCCTGAGGTGGCGTGTCTTGGCTCAGAATCTAATCTCGCACCCACGCAATTTTGTTCGGAGTTTGTCAACGGCAGCAATGCTACACCGACAACCACGGATGTCTACCAACCGCAGTGATCGCATGGCGGCAAAGGATTCCAAGACTTGGTCGCTGACCGGCGTCTCTCGCAGGTCGATGCTCCAAAGATGCACAAATCGTCCAAGGTTCGCAAGCGATGCCGGGGTCAACTGGCGGCATCTGTACAACGTCAGGTATCGGAATTGCGGTTGCTCGGCTAAGCCAGCCAAACGCTTCAGATCGGCATCGCCGATGCCGAAGTCGGCATCAAAACTATAAACTTCTCCTGGCCTGATCTGCACTTTTGACGGAGTCGGCAACCCTTCCTCGTAGCGCCCGAACCTTGAGCCGGGTTTGTCTTCTTTATCGCTCCACCGGCCCGAGATCAGTATTTCGATGAACACCTCCGGTGGCCCTAAATCGTCTTGGGATTGATCCACTACCTCCCTGGCTTCGAGTTTCAAGCCATCTTTGCCGATCGCCAGCGACTTGAGTCGGCCTCCGAAGAACAACATCACTACCAATGCAGTAACTACCACACCAGCCATGAAACCGATGATTAGGGAAGTCATATCCATCGGTCGCTGGCTACCCCCTCTAACGCTGAAAGAATCCATGCAAGCCGTGTGCGTTAATGTGAAGGGTAATGGCCCTTCACACTTCGGACGATGACCGAAGCAGCAACTCTGGGCTATCTCAGCCCCGACGAATACGAACGCTCGCACAACCCACACTCTAAACTCTGTCCACTTTCACTGGGGAAGATCAAAGATCACTTTCTCGGCTTCGCCCTGCATACACCTTCTGACGATCAGCATATTTCCGCTCTCCACCGCGCCCAGATTTTAGGGCGCAGTACAAATTTCATAATCAGATTGTGTTCCGGATTGGCGAGGGAGAGGGCAATTCATGTATGGTCGTGTTCTGCTGGTGTTGGCCAGTGTATACGTTGTGGTGGCGGCGCTGTGGGTGTTTGCTTCCGGGTTCGCACGAAACGAGCAACTCCTCAACGTGGCCTGCGACCCCACACGAGAACTCTGGCGCGATCTGAACACGGCGTTTCTGGATCATTACGAACACGAGCACGGCATGCGTCCCATGCTTCGCCAATCGCATGGCGGCTCGGGAAGCCAGGCGCGGGCGGTTATCGATGGCTTGCCCGCCGACGTGACGAGCCTGGCACTCTGGACCGATACCGACGCCATTCGGCGAGCGGGTCTCATGGATAGCGACTGGGAAACCCGCTACCCCAACCGATCCCTTCCCTACGTTTCCAACATCGTGTTCCTGGTTCGTAAAGGAAACCCGAAAGGGATACGCGATTGGGCCGATCTTGCTCGCCCGGATGTGCAGGTGATTACGCCGAACCCGAAGACTTCCGGCAACGGCAAATGGAGCTTCATGGCGTTGTGGGGTTCACAGATCTGGCGCGGGAAAGCCGAGGAAGCCGCGCGCGAATTCGTCACTCGCGTGTATCAGAATGTGCCCGTGCTCGATGCCGCCGCTCGCGCCGCCACCATGACCTTCGCACACAAGGGAATTGGCGATGTGCTCCTAACCTGGGAGAACGAAGCCTTGCTGGAAGTGAAACAACTCGGCGATGCGCTGGAGATCGTTTACCCGCGAGCAAGCAACAAAGCGAAGCCGCTCAGCGTGTTGGCCGAACCACACGTTGCGATTGTCGATGCCAACGTACGACGCAAAGGAACGCAGGAAATAGCCGACGCCTATGTGCGGTTCCTCTTCACCGAACCCGCACAGGAAATCATCGCCCGCAACTTCCACCGCCCTACAGACCCGGCGGTGTTGCAACGATTCGCCAATCAGTTCCCCGAGATGGAACTCCATCGCGCGACCACACTGGTTCCCTCTGGCCAATGGGCCGACATTCAGCAGCGATTCTTCGCCGAGGGTGGTGAGTTCGATCGAATTCAGGCCGCCGGGCGGCAATCGCGGTAAGACGAAGTTAAGGCTCGTGTGAATGCGAGTTGAGGATACTGCGCGAGGAAGCGGCATGAATGGTGGGGTGAATCGCCGGGCACTGCCAGGATTCGGGATAAGCCTGGGATACACAATCACGTATCTCTCGCTTCTGGTGTTAATCCCTTTGGCGGCGTGCTTATTCAAGGCCGCGTCGCTTGGCCCCGCGGACTTCATCGCGGCCACCTGGACCCCGCGCGCACAGGCCGCGTATGCACTCACATTTGGCGTGGCATTCGTCGCCGCACTCGTGAATGTTCTGCTGGGCACTATCGTGGCCTGGACTCTTGTTCGCTACAAATTTCCGGGTCAGCGTGTTGTCGATGCACTGGTCGATGTGCCACTTGCGTTGCCCACGGCGGTGGCCGGGTTGGTGTATGCCAGCCTGTATGTGCCCAATGGCTGGATCGGGCAATACCTGTATCCGCTGGGCATCGAGGTGGCATACACTCGCCTGGGAATTGTTCTGGTGCTGGTCTTCACTGGCTTCCCTTTTGTGGTGCGAACGGTGCAACCGGTGCTCGCGGATCTGGACGCGGAAACCGAAGAGGCCGCAGCCGTGCTGGGTGCGTCGCGCTGGGAGAGCTTCCGCCGCGTGATACTTCCCACGCTCATTCCGCCAGCGCTCACGGGCTTCGCTCTGGCGTTCGCACGCGGGCTGGGAGAATTCGGCTCCGTCGTCTTCATCTCCAGCAACAAGATGTTCGAGACGGAAGTAGCCCCCATGCTCATACTCGCGAAGCTCGAAGAATTCGCGTATGCGGAAGCGGCTGCCATTGCGTCGGTGATGCTCGGTTTCTCCTTTCTGTTGCTCACGGCAATCAATTACCTCGAACACCGGAGTAAGAGGTGATGGCAACGGCATCCACACCCTCGGCGATACTGGACGGCATTCCGCCGCCACCCCCACGACCCAAGACCGATCCTTGGTATGTGCGGTGGACGCTGGTTGGAATCACGCTCGGAATCGTTGGATTGCTCGTGGTGGTTCCGCTTGCGAGCGTCTTCGTTCAAGCCACGGCCTCGGGCCTTGGCGTGTACTGGAACAGTCTGGTCGCCAATCCGGATACGCGGCACGCCATCTTCCTGACGCTCATGGTCGCCCCTGTTGCGGTGGCTATGAACATCGTGTTCGGTGTGGCGGCGGCCTGGGCCATCGCGCGATTCCGCTTCCCCGGCCGAGGACTGCTCATCACCCTCATCGATCTCCCGTTCTCGGTGTCGCCTGTCGTGGCGGGGTTAATCTTCGTGCTGCTCTTCGGGCTTCAGGCCCCGCTTGGTCATTGGCTTCAGCAGCATGGCTATCAGGTCATCTTTGCCCCGCCGGCGCTCGTGCTGGCCACTGCGTTCGTGACGTTTCCCTTCGTGGCACGCGAACTGGTGCCGGTGCTGGAAGCGGTGGGGCCAGAGGAAGAACTGGCCGCGCGAAGTCTGGGGGCCAGCGGATGGCAACTGTTCTGGCGCATCACCGTGCCGAATATCAAGTGGGGTTTGCTCTACGGCATCATTCTCTGCAACGCCCGTGCGATGGGCGAATTCGGGGCGGTGTATGTGGTGTCCGGCCGCATCGAAGGCCAAACCGATACGATGCCCCTGCGCGTGCAGAAGCTCTGGGAAGGTGCGGATAACGCGGCGGCATTTGCGCTGGCTTCGCTCCTTACCATGCTTGCACTGGTCACGCTCGTGCTCAAGGTGCTCATCGAACCCAAGGTGCGAGCCACACAGGAAGCCACGCCTAACCAATCCAACACGTCGCGCGGAGATTCCGCAAAGTAGCAGTGGGCGGATTGATTCGTTCACTACCGGCACCCCCCTTGCTGAAATAATATCCCGAACCGAAATCATCAGATGACGGCGAAATTCTCGCGCCGATGGTGAATCGTGCGGTGTGAACGCACACACAGACGCAGGCATCACCAATATCGATGGGCGTCACGTCGCAATCGGGGCTTCTCTTGTTCCTATCCTTGCGAGGCGATGTACTCGGGCCACGTGTTGCTATAACAGGAGGACGCGCATCCTCTTGCTTTCTCTTGCATGAGGCTCTGGCCTGTGCATGGGCGTTCTTCCAGGTGAGTTGCTGATTATCTTCTCTTTCAGCTCAAGCGATTCATCATTGATTCCCGTTTACAAGGAGACACCAAAGGATGGCAACACCGACAACGCACTCGACCCCGCTGTTTTCGTCACGCGATCTCACATCTGGCCTGGTTGTGTTTCTGGTCGCGCTTCCCTTGTGTCTGGGAGTGGCGTTGGCGTCGCGAGCGTCTGCGGAAGTGATTCCTGAACACTTGAACATTCCGCTGATTGCGGGGCTGATATCGGGCATTGTCGGTGGCATTCTGGTTGGCCTGCTCAGTGGTTCGCACACCAGCGTTAGCGGGCCGGCGGCGGGGTTAACCGCTGTTGTCGCGGCGCAGATCGGCGTGCTTGGCTCGTTCCAAACGTTTCTTTTCGCACTCATCATCGCGGGTGTCATTCAGCTTGTGCTGGCGTTTGCACGGGCCGGCTTCATCGCGGCGTTCTTCCCCACCAGCGTCATTAAGGGTTTGCTAGCGGCCATCGGCATCATCCTGATTCTGAAGCAGATTCCGCACCTCGTGGGGCACGACCCGGACCCCGAAGGGGAAATGTCGTTCCTGCAACCGGACCATGAGAACACGTTCTCCGAACTGGCACAAACCATCAGCGATATGCACGCCGGCGCGGCGTTGATTGGCATCGTCTCGCTGTTGCTGCTTATTGTGTGGGATCGGTGGAAAGCGCTGAAAAAACTCCCCATCCCCTCGCAACTGATCGTGGTGTTGCTCGGTGTGGTGATGAGCCTGGTTATTCGGCGATTCGGCGATTATTGGGCGATAGATGGCAACCACCTCGTGAACGTGCCGGTGTCCAATAGCCCCGCCGAGTTCTTCTCTTTTCTGGTGTTCCCAGACTTTTCGCAGTGGAAGAACAGTGCGGTCTATGTCGCGGGCTTCACGCTCGCCGCCGTGGCTTCGCTCGAAACATTGCTTAACATCGAAGCGGTCGACAAGATCGATCCACGGCGACGCAACTCACCCACCAACCGCGAACTCTTCGCTCAGGGCACCGGCAACATTGTGTGTGGGTTGATTGGTGGGCTTCCCGTTACATCGGTAATTGTCCGCAGTTCGGTGAATATCAACTCCGGCGGGCGCACCAAGTTCTCGGCGATCTGGCATGGCATTCTGTTGCTCTTGAGCGTCATGTTCCTTGCCAGTTGGCTCAATCTCATTCCGATCTCGTGCCTGGCGGCGATTCTGCTTGTCACGGGTGTGAAACTCGCCAGCCCCGCACTGTTCAAGCAAATGTGGGCCGGCGGGCGATCGCAGTTTATGCCCTTCATTGTCACCGTTACCGCCATCGTGTTCACCGACTTACTCATTGGTGTGGTCATTGGCCTGGTGGTGAGCACCGCGTTTATTCTCTGGAGCAACGTGCGCCGACCCGTGCGGCAAATCGTGGAGAAGCACCTGGGCGGAGAAGTGATTCACATCATGCTTGCCAACCAAGTCAGCTTCTTGAACCGAGCCGCACTCGCTCGGACGCTCGATAACATCCCGCCGGGCGGCAGTGTATTGCTCGACGCCCGTGACACGGACTACATCGATCCGGATGTGCTCGACCTCATTCGCGACTTCAACGACAAGACTGGCCCGGCGCGCGATATCAATGTGAGCTTGCTCGGCTTCCGATCCAAGTATCATCTGAGTGATCAAATTCAATTCGTGGACTATTCGACGCGCGAACTTCAATCGGCCGTTACCCCCGAACAGGTACTCGAAATCTTGAAGCTGGGGAATGAGCGATTCCGCACCGGCCAACGGCTCACACGCGATCTGGGCCGCGCCGTCGTGGGCACCGCGTCGGGCCAACACCCACTCGCGGTCGTTCTCAGTTGCATCGATTCCCGCAGCCCGGCGGAAATTATCTTCGATCTGGGCGTCGGCGATATCTTCAGCGCTCGTGTGGCGGGAAATGTGGTGAGCCGGAAGATGCTCGGAAGCATCGAGTATGGGTGCGCCGTGGCGGGGGCAAAACTCATTCTGGTTTTGGGCCACACGCGGTGCGGCGCGGTCACTGCCGCGGTCGATCTCATCTGTTCTGGCAAGAACGCGGCTGATGCCACGGGCTGCCAGCACCTCGATTTCATCGTGAACGATATTCAGAAGTCCACCGATGTCTTGGCTTGCCGCGCCGTTAGCGATATGAGCGACACTCAGAAAGAAACCATGATTGACGGCGTGGCACGCAAAAATGTGCTTCACATGGTCGAGCGACTGCGCCAAGAAAGCCAAACCATCGATCGGTTGATTCGAGAAGATCGCGTGGCGGTTGTTGGTGCTCTTTACGATGTGGTGACCGGTGAAATTGAACTGCTCACCGATCTACAAAGCCGACCGATCCCAACCTTGATTACAACCGCATAAGCCGCGGCTTGCTGGAAAGAACCCGCGTCATTACTGACTGCGGCTCGCCGAAATCTTCAGGAACACCCTTACGCGGTAGGGTGTTCCTCAGCGAGTATTCGTGCGAAGCCACCGCAACCCGATGGCTTGTGGCCGCACAAGTTATCACGCAATCCGTGTGACGATGGCAATCGGCGTCGCACGGATTGCATTCGGGAATTAGAATCAAGTTATTCGAGCGGCTCTTCTGGTCGCTCGTTCCGTTTGGTAACCATCGAGGATTGCCGTGTCGATCGTTACACAGTGCCCGCACTGCGAAACGAAGTTCAACCTTCAGGCGGAGATGGCCGGCAAATCGATGCAGTGCCCGAATCTGGACTGTCGGAAAGTGTTCGTCGTGAAAGCCGGCGCACGCCCAACCGAACCGCCGCCGCCCGCCCCACCACCGCCCACAGTGCCCGCGAAACCCCGTTCGCCGGATAAACCAAAGCTCGCGAAGCCCAAGGCCGAGCCTGAAGTGGTGGAAGCCAAGGTCGTGGAAGCCAAGGTGGTGGATGCGGCGGTGGTGAAGCCGCCGCGTGTGAAAGAAGTGGTGTGGACCGAAGGAACCGACGTTCCGCCACCCGCAGGCAAGCGCCCGCGTCGTGCGGAAGCGATGCCCGAACCGGACGCCGACGATCTCGCCATTCTCCGGCGACGACGCAAGAAGGAACGCGGCCCGTGGTTGCTCATCGGGATGTCCGTCGCGGTGGTGATGTTGCTCGGTTTCGGCGTGCTGTATGTTTTGAACATCCAGGGGAAGAATGAAGCAACGCTCGCTTCTCTTGCGGACGAAGAATTCGAGAAGAAGCAATATCAGGGCGCACAGCAACAGTTCGAAGCATTGGCCGCCAATTACCCGGACAGCGAGAGTGCGCCACGCTACAAGTTCTTCGCCGATCTGGCCCGCCTTCACCTCGCAGTCGGAGACTCCGCCAATCGCACCAACCCGGACAAAGCCGTGGCTCTGCTCAAAGAGTTCGTGCGGACGCACAAGGACTCGCCGTTCGTAAAAGGGGACTCGCCCCACGCACAAGACGTGCAACGAGCCGGGCGGAAACTCGGCGGCGATGTGGCCGCATTCGCCAGTGCGCGGGTCGAAGAGTTTCGCAGCGATCGTGTGGCCAACGCAACCGCACGCGAGGACGCCGAGAAAGCGATTGGCACCGGGCGTGAACTGTTGACATGGCTGGAACCCTTCCCGCCACCGGAACCCGATGATACGCCACTGGGCTCCATCCGCGATCAATTCGACGCCACGGCACGCGAGATCGAACGCGAACAAGCACGCACCGATGCACTGGCTCGGGCCGAAACGCAACTGCAGAATCTATCCGACGAGGTGATCTATACAGTCGAAGGCGACCTCACCGCTGCGGGTTTCGTGTCGGACGAATCAGCCAAGAAGTTGCTGAGCGACGCCCGCGTTCGCTTGCGTGGGATGATCAAGTACGAAGCCGAAGCGGTGCCGGTGCCGCCGCAAGCCGTGCCGACGAGCGCGGCCGCAACCATACTGTTCGTGACTCAAGTAGGCGTTACACAACGCCCGCCGGTTCGGGGTGTGGGAGAAAGCGCTGCGCCTTCGGTATTCCTCGCCATCGCACGCGGCATCTTGTACGCACTGCATGAAGATTCCGGCGCGTTGTTGTGGGCCGTTCGGATCGGGCCAGATGTTACCGATGCGCCGGCCATCGCGCGAGTGACACTCGACGACGGCCCAACGGATCTGGCGATTGTCACTTCGAACAGCGACGGCAACCCGGCGGTGGCGAGCTATGAAATGGCAACCGGTGTAGCCCGTTGGTATCAACCGCTGCCGGCTCCGGCCGTTGGCCCCGCCGCGATCGTGGGTGGGCGTGCGTATGTTGCGATTCGCGATTCCGCAGGAAGCGTGCTGGAGTTCGATCTCACCACCGGCATGCGCACCGGCCGAATTCAGCTCGCACAAACCGCTGGCCCCGGCCCCGTGGTGCGGCCCGGCACCGGGTTGATTTATCTCGCGGGAGATGCCCGCCGGGTGTTCGTCATCGATGCCGGTGCGATTAACGACGATGGTGTTCCGCTTCCGCCGCGGTGTGTTCAGGTTATTGCAACCGGGCATCCATCGGGCACGCTGCGAACGTCGCCGGTGTTGATCGGCCCTGCCGGATATACGACGGGTGAACGATGGATGGTGCTCGCCCAGGCAAACGGACCAACCGCGACCAAGATCCGGGCGTTTCAGTTGCCCGTTATCGCAACCGCGCCTATCGATGGAACGCCGCCTGCGGAATTCGCTGCTGCCGCTGCGGCCGAACTCCCGGTGCCGGGGTGGGTCTGGTTCCCGCCGGTAACCGATGGCGAGCGGCTCGCAATGGTCACCGATACCGGCCACTTCCGCCTGTTCGGTGTGAACCAACCGGGGAACTTCGATCGCGCGCTCTTTCTGCTGCCCACGCCGGACCCAACCGCAACCGCCGAGGGAACCGTTCGACCGGGCCTGATCATTCCCGCCGAGGAATCGGCGTTCTGGGTTGTCGCGAATGGTGTGATGCAGAAGTATCAACTGGCGCTAGTGCCGGCACGCGGGTTGGAAGTAGCGAGAATCGGTTCCGCCGTTCCGCTTGGCGATCCCACTCAAGCGCCGCAGTTGAACAACCGCAGCGATTCCGCGTGTTTGGTGGTGCGTCCGCCCAACTCGGCCGGTTCGCGCGCGGTGCTGGTGAACCTCGCAACGGGTGAACTGCGCTGGCAACGCCAACTGGGCATCGTGCCCGCTGTTCCACCCATTCCGCAGGAAGGGAGCGTGATTCTGGCGGCTGAAGATGGTGCGTTGGTATCGATACCCTCGATGGGTGCCACCACGAGCGGAAGCACAACGGTTGCCCCGCCCGCATGGGTGTTAGCCGGTGCCTCCGAGCGTGCCAATGGGCCAACCCGCGTCGCCGTTTCCGCAGACCGAAAGACGATCTTCACCATCACGCCCATCGATGGAATCGAGGCCGGGAAGCCGGTGGCGAAATGGCTGATCCGAAAGCTGACCGGTGGGCAAGTGAGCCACGAAGGCACGGCGATAGCGCCGGGAATCATTGCGGGCGATCCGGTGATTGTGGGGGACGCCGTGCTTGTGCCGGTGGCAGATGGGCTGGTGTATCGGCACAGTGCGGGAACCGGGCGGGCCAACCCCGATACACTGTTGGCCGGGCCATCGTGGATGAGCGGGGCCACGCCGGGTGCCACTCCCGCGACCGCAGCGCAGGGCTTCATCACACCGGTTACCGCTTCATCTTTTCTCACCAACGATGGCGGGAAGAAGCTGGCCCAGTGGAACTGGCCCAAAGCTGGCCAATGGACGCAGATTGGCGGAGGCTGGGAACTGCGCGAACGCGCCGCGGGGCCTGGCATGGTGTTGCCCGCCACCGCGGATGAACCAGCTCAACTTCTGATTGCAGATGTCACCGGCAATGTGTGGCTGTATGCGGCGGATCGCGCGGGCCAGCCCACCCGGCGATGGCGACCCGGCACCGGCTTACCATCCGGCACACCCACTTCGGGCTTTACTTCGCAAACGCTGGGCAACAATCGATCGCCACTGACCTACACCGTGGCAAATCAGTTCGTGGTTTGTCTCGACCCGACCAAGGAAACCGTTCGCTGGTTCAAAAAGCTTGGTTCAGACGGGAACGAGACTTTGGTGGGGTCGCCGAGTTCGGTGGGCGATGGGCGCTGGTTGATAAGCGATTTGAGCGGCCGCGTGAAGATTCTTGATAAGGACGGCGAAACAGTTGGAACTCTGGCAACAACACTGCGCGGAGCTGTTCCGGCTACCAGCATGGGCGTGGCAGGCGAAACGATTATGGCCCCGCTCTCGGACGGATCCGCGGTGATCCTTCCCCTACCCAAACCCGCGACAGCACCGGGTGGTTAAACTCTCGCCCCGGCGGTCGCGCGTTCTCGCGTTCTTACGGCTGCGGAGTGTAACCCGCCTGCTGAATCGCCCCATTGGGATTGGGGTTGGGAGCGGTGCCCGCAATCGCTTGATCGAGTTCCGTCAGAAACTCGCGGGCATCGGTGTAATTCGGATCGGCGAGCAGAGCCATTTGCAGTTGCTGCCGGCTGGCGGAGGCGTGGTTCTGGTGTTCGAGCACGCGGGCCATTAAATACCGAGCCTGGGCTTCGGGCATCACTTGCCGCATCATCTCTAGACCTTCCTCCCATCGCCCCGCACGAGCCAAGCAGAACGCCATGGTCTTGCGAACCGTCAGGTTTTCGGGATCGATCTTCAAGGCGTATTCGCACCAAGAAACCGCACCTTCCCAGTCTTTCCACTGCGCGTGGGCAAGGGCGACTTCGCGTGCAACTTCACGATCGTTCGGGTGCGAATTGAGATACTTCTTGAAGACATCGACCGCCTTCTCACTCTCATTGGTGCGGGCGTAGTATCGCGCGAGCGCCAGTTGGGCCGTCTTGTTTTTGGGATCTTGCTTCAGCGCTTTCTGATAGCCCTGTCGCGCGGCGTCCAGAAGTTCTTGCCGGCTGGCCGTAGGCGTTTTCTCGTCGAAAGCCGCTTCGAGTTGCACGTTGGCAAAGGCTACCAGTGTTTCTGGCATCGGCGGACCGGTGCGAACCGCATCGGGTTGCACTTCAACCGCTACGTTAGTTTGCGCAGCGGAGGGTTCCCAAATGTTCTTCTTCGCGTTGGGCATGGGCACGCCTGACACGGGCATTGCTGAAGAAGAAACTGCGGAAGGATCACGCACTTCATTCCGGTTGCATCCAACCGCCCCGGCAGCGATGCACCCGGCGAACAACCACTTACGAATCCGTCGGCCGTCCATGGCCTACCTCCGGGTTATGTCGGCACGCGGCTGGTTCAGCTAAACTCGGCAATAAAGCTCGCCGAAGCCTCGACCATCAGGTCGCGCGTCAGATGCACAGGCTGCCGTCTGTATCGACAGATGGACTGCACAATTTCCAGTAAATCGCGGCAATCACTGGCGCGAGGCGATCGGCCGCGGTTGTAGTAACGCTCATACAGATAATCCACTGCCGTCACATCGAAGTTCATGCCCAGCCGTTTGCAGTTCGAAGCGAAGATCTTGTCGTAAACATCGCGGTTTGGCGCGTTCACACCCACCTTGTGCCGAATTCGCCGCAAGAAGGCGTCGTCTACAAGATCTTTCGGATCCAGGTTCGTGCTGAAGATGATGAGTTGCTCGAATGGCACCTGAAACTTTTTGCCACTCGCAACGGTGAGAAAATCGTGGCGATCTTCGAGCGGGAGAATCCACCGGTTCAATAACTCTTTGGGCGTGCATTGCTGCCGGCCGAAGTCGTCGATCAGGAACACGCCGCCGTTGGCTTTGAAGTGAATCGGAGCCTGATAGAAGTTGGCTTCCGCGTTGTAACGCAAGTCCAACATCGAAAGGTTCAGTTCGCCACCGGTCACAATGACCGGTCGCCGGATGCAAACCCATCGTTGGTCTTTCGCACCTGTAGAAAGGAGCTTGCGAACGGTTGCATCGGATTCATCCATATTCTCGGCATTGCTATCTTCGATGACGTGCAGCGATGGATCGTACACCGTGATGATGTTTCCATCGGCCACGAATGCGTATGGGATGTAAATCGATCCCCCCGCCGTGTTCATATAGTCGCCAATCGCTCGGGCCATCGCGGTCTTCCCGTTGCCCGGCGGCCCATACACGAAGACCGAGCGACCACTGATAATTGCTGGCCCGAGGTTGTTGAACATGTCCTCCTTCATCACCAGATGGCTAAATGGAGCCTTTAGTGATTCTGGAAAACATTGAAGACCCGTCACCGTTTGGCGATAACACTGCTCAACGTAATCTTCGAGTGGAACCGGTGCCGGCCCAACGTAGGCACACTGATCCATCGCATCTTGCGCGCGTTTTCGCCCCAAATCGGTCAAGCTAAACTTGTAGCTCACCTCGCCTACCAAGTCCCCACCATCAACCTGGATACACTTTTCGTCTTTAAGGAACTTCAGCGATTCGCGAATCACCTTGAATGGCAGGCACAGCGTTTGTGCCAGATCGCGGCCCAGCATGGACCCGCGAACGTACAGGGTTCGCAGTAGCATGTCGCAAACGAAGCCAGTGGAAAGACCCGCTTCTTTGAGCGACTCCGGAGCAACGGGAGCTTCCGGTGCGGGGTTACCGTCCCAGTCGGTCATCACCGGGCGTGGCATGGTCATGGTCATCGGCGTGTCTCATGGTGCGTGGTGCGTGGTGCGTGGTGCGTGGTGCGTGAATCGATGTTCCCATTCGTTGAAGAGCTATTTCTGCCACTTGCCTCGCGTGATGATGAACAGCGAGAGAGCGCCGACAAGCAGAATTCCCATAGTGACGCCGTTCTGCTTCTGGAAGGTATCCTTCCAGTACTTCAAGAATCCGTCCCAATAATCGGCAAGGATCACAGTTTGCCCCTCACCCGCCGCGAGTGCGGGGGCACATGTCAGGAGCAAGCACAAAAGGGCAATCTTGAAAGGGCTAAACCAGCTACTCATGGGTGCGTCCGCGTGCGGAGTTGAAGGAGTGCGAAACAACAATAGACCGAAATCGGGCCGGAGGCGCACCTCCCAACCCGATCTCGGCCTTTCAACTTGCTACAAGTTCGCCTAGCCGATTAGCGGATCGGCTGAGCCACTGGCACCGGCATGGCTGGGCCAACACCGGCGGCAGCCCCGCCACCTTGCTGCAAGGTCACGCCACTGTTGACGCCTGGCGTAACCATCTGGCCGAACTGATTGGTAATGCCAAGCCCACCCATATACCCCTGACGCTGGGTCAAGAACGCATCGGAGGCGAAGGTCGAGTAGATGCCTGGCGTCGGGGCATCGTGAATCGCAATGTCGTAGGCAATCGCCTGGCCCGGTTGAGCGGACATATACTTCTGGACCACCGCGGCGCGTTTGGCGCTCAGCTCTTCTCGCAGCCCCTTAACCTTATCGAGATTGTCCGGTGTGGCTGGAACATCGCGAGCCGCTTGCAGGAAGATCCGGTTATCGGGCACCGGTGTGCTCTGGGCCAGCGTGTCGAGCTTGGCCATCCCGGCCCCGTTCAGCCGATCCGTTCCGGGTTCGAAGTACCAGTTCCAAACCGTCTGTTCGGCGAAGTGGCCGTTAGCCGCCTGTTGGGCGAAAGGGGCAATGGTGGCTTGCCGGGCCGCGTAGTTGTAATTGTCTGGCCAGGTGGTATCGACTGCGTTGCGGTAATGATCCCCGCAAGTGGCACCTGAAGTGGCACCTGTGCCGTGTTGGCATCCAGCGGACCCGAGTCCGCCGGCGAGAATCAGGGCGGCTGTGGCCGCATGCATGTATCGAGTCATCACACTCCTCCATGAGATTCGGTCGAGATTTCCTATCTCAACCGTATTCGTCGGAATCAGCCCTTCTTATCCAACAAGTTCTTCTGAATCTGGATGGCAGCAGGCCCAACCAGCACAACAAAGATCGCCGGGAAGATGAAGAGCACCAGCGGAAAGATCAGCTGCACGGCTGTCTTGGCTGCTTTCTCCTCGGCACGCTGCCTTCGCCGAACGCGCATCGAATCCGATTGAACTCGAAGCGCCTGAGCAATAGAGGCACCAAAACGATCCGCCTGAATCAGAATGGCGGCGAGGCTGCGGAGATCATCGACCCCCGTTCGCACTCCCAGATCGTGCAGCACCTCGCGGCGCGGCCGCCCCATCTGGAGTTGGAGATTGGCCAGTGAAAACTCTTCACAGATCACCTTGGCATGCCCTTTCATCTCGTCTGTCACTTTTCGCATCGCGGCGTCCAAACCCAAACCAGACTCCACGCACACCACGAGCAAGTCCAGGGCATCGGGCAAAGTCAGGAAAATCTCTTTTTGTCGGGTCGTTCGCAAATGCCAGAGCACGAGCTGTGGAAGATAAAACCCCATCCCACCAAGTGCCACTGTCCATTGAATCGACCGCATGGTGAAGCCATCTTTGAGCAAGAAAAAGAAAAGAGCCGGGAGAAGGAATGAGGCCAGGCAAACTACGCGGATACCTTGGTATACGGGGGCTGCGTTCTCATTCCGAAAGCCGGCATTCGCCAGTTTGATCTTGAGCGAATTCTTCTCCAATTCGTTCCCATTATCCATCGCGCCGCCCAGGTGCGAGAACGCCTCCTTCAGTCCCGCGAACCGCCCCTGCGTTTCATCCGAAGTCACATCGAGATCGGTCAGTGATTTCGAACGACCCAGCCTTGTCAATCGATCTTCGGCCTGGCTGTTCCGGTCAGACATCATCGACAGAAGCCAGAACACACCGGAGCCAATGGCCACGAAAACCATGAGAGGCAGTATCTGTTCCGCCGTCAGAAAAGCGAAGAGGGTCACGGGAATCTCCGGGGTGCGCTATGGATGCTGGTTCAATGTTTCTGGGCAACTGCTATGAGGGCAACGACTCTTGAGGGGCGGCTCATCATGTCACCCAGCATTGGTCAAACCTTGATGTCCACAATTTTCTTGATCGCGTAGGAACCAATCAGAACGAGAACGATTGCACCGATCGACATTTTCACTCCCATTGGGTCCGTCCAGAGCATGCTGATGTAGTCGGGCTTCATCCACAGCATCATGAAGAACAGACCAATTGGCATGGCAATCAGAACGATGCCCGACAGGCGGCCTTCCGCAGTCAGGGCTTTAACTTGCCCAAGGATCTTGAACCGCTCGCGGATCACATAGCCGATGCGATCGAGGATCTCGGCCAGGTCGCCACCGGTTTGCCGCTGGATGGCGACGCTGGTTACGAAGAAACGCAAATCCAAGTTTGGCACGCGCTCGCACATTCCCTTGAGGGATTCATCAAGTGGAACACCGAGATTCTGCTCTTCGTAGACGCGGGCAAATTCGCGGGAGATCGGGGCCGGCATTTCTTCGGCCACCACATGCATACCCGCCGCCAGCGAGTGACCCGCACGCAACGCGCGAGCGATGAGTTCCATCGCATCGGGAAGTTGGGCGGCAAACATTTTGAGGCGACTCGCTCGCTTCATCTGAACCCACAACCAGGGGAGCCAGAACAGAATCAGTGCCCCAATCGGTGCGACGTAAGGATTCACTAACCACACGCACAACCCGCCGCCGAGTACACCAAGCCCCAAGGAAATCCCGAACAGCGCACTGGGCTTGATGTTGACATCGGCCTGTTCAAACCACTTGGTTAGGTTCAGTGCCTTCGGCGTAAGCCGTTCGAGCAAGGAACCATTAACCTCGTCGAGGAGGGCTTGCTTCAGCAGCAAATCCGCCGACGATTCCCGCCGCATGTTTCTGCCGACAAGAGCTTCGAGCCGATCATCTGCTGCTTCCCCTTCACCTTTGCTGAAGGCGAAGAACAGAAGCAAGATCATGACGACGACGAGGCATCCAATCAGAATCGGTATCAGAACCGGGTTCATCGTTCTCACCTGACGTGGGTAACCTGCGGGGTGGTTAACCCCACGCTTGTTTGGGTCCCGCCGTCCTTGGTCGCCTCGCTCTGGCCTTCCCATTCCTTGAGGGCCACATCACCACACCAGCCATGCCTTAATCACGCATCAGAATTCGTTCCGCGAACATGTTCGAAGGCAGCTTCACGCCTTTAGATTCCAGGCGACTGATAAACGTCGGCCGCACGCCCGTGGCTTCAAACTGCCCGTGTGCGCGGCCGTTTTGATCGATGCCAACCTGCTTATAGCGGAACACTTCTTGCATGATGATGATGTCTTGCTCCATGTTCATCACTTCCGTGATGTGCGTGATCTTTCGCGGACCACCCTGGAGTCGATTCGCCTGGATAATCAGATCGATGGCGGAGCTAATTTGCTGCCGCATTGCCTTCACCGGAAGTTCAAACCCGCCCATCATGATCATGGTTTCAAGGCGGGACAGAGCTTCTCGGGGCGTGTTGGCGTGAAGCGTGGCGAGCGAACCGCCGTGACCGGTGTTCATGGCTTGAAGCATGTCCAGCGCTTCCGATCCGCGAACCTCGCCAATGATGATCCGTTCGGGCCGCATACGCAGGGCGTTCCTCACACAGTCTCGCGTGGTGACTGCACCCTTGCCTTCGATGTTCGGCGGCCGCGTTTCGAGTCGCACCACGTGGTCTTGTTGCAACTGGAGTTCCGCGGCATCTTCGATCGTGACCACCCGTTCATCACTCGGAATGAAGCTCGATAGCGTATTGAGCAGCGTGGTCTTACCGCAACCGGTACCGCCACTGATGAGCACATTGAGGCGGGCTTTAATGCACGCTTCCATGAGCATGGCCATTTCGGGCGTGAACGCTTTGTAGTTCAGCAGGTCTTCGAGCTTCAGCGGGTTCGCACCGAATCGCCGAATGCTAAGGCTCGCACCATCGAGCGCGATCGGCGGAATCACCGCATACACACGCGAGCCATCGGGAAGGCGGGCATCGACCATTGGGCTGGTTTCGTCCACACGCCGCCCGACCTTCGACACGATCCGGTCGATGATCTGCAGCAGGTGATCGTTATCCCGGAATTTAACTTCCGTTCTCTCAAGCTTGCCGCGTCGTTCGACATAAACCTTGTGCGGGCCGTTCACCAGAATGTCGCTGATGGTTGGATCTTTGAGCAGAATCTCCAGTGGTCCGAAGCCAAGCGTTTCGTCGAGGATTTCCTCGATCAGTTTCTCGCGTTCGATGCGATTGAGTAACGGATTCTCGGTGTCGCAAAGGTGCTCGATCACCCGCCGGATGTCGCGACGCATCGCATCGCTGGAGAGATCCTTCACCCGCGTGAAATCGAGCCGCTCCACGAGCTTGGAGTGAATCTGCCGCTTAAGCTCTTCGTAGTTCTTGCCGCCCCCACTGCTACCGCCCATGCTCGGGCTGGACAGGCGAGAGATGCTCCCGCTATTGCTGTTCAGGCTATTGAGCTTCGAGATCCCTTGTTGAAGCCGGCTCATTGATCGCTCCGTTGTCCATCGTTGGTGTTGGGAAGATTACCGCTTTCCGAACAGCCCCCATCCGGCCTTGCTTTCCTTGGCATCAGCCGTCGTGGGTTTCCCGTACAGCGCCTGGGAAAGCCCTACGAGGCTCTGCTGAATCTTGCTCTTTGGGGCAAACTTCACCAGCGGATGGCCCGCCACACGTGCGCCAATAACTGGCTTCGGGTCGTTGGGTAGTTGCCAGAAGATCGGCTTGCCCACAACCTCTTCCGCCTTCTTCAAGCTAATTCCTTCTTCGACCGAGTCCGCTCCCTGGCGATTGATCACCACGCGAATCTTCTCAGTAAGCCCTTCTTCACCTGCCAGGCAGTGAATCAATCGCACCACATTGCGCAAGCTCGAAAGCTCGAGTTGGGCCACGAGCAGAATGTGATCCGCCAATCGCAGGCCCATGAAATCCGTGGGTAGCAAACCCTTACTCAGATCGAGAACCAGGTGCGTGTAGCTCAGTTTCAGAAGGTTCACAATCCGCTCAACGTGCTGCTCGTGAATCACGCCAACCTGTGCGATTTCCAGCGGGTGGCGAAGGATCGAAAGCCCGGTTGGATCGTGGCGAGCCAGGGCACGCCGCAGAAAGTTCATATCGAGCCGCTCGATGTTCGCGGCCAAATCCGCGATGCTAATGTTCTCGAATCCACTCACTTCCAGTGCAATGTCGGCATCACCCAGGGCCAGATCGAGGTCGATCAGCGCGGTCGCGTTAGCCGGATCTGCGGCCAGCGTGGCGGCGAGGTTCACTGCGAGCGTTGTGGTTCCCACTCCGCCACGCGACCCCATCACAGCCACAATCGACGACGAACTAGCCTGGCGAGTGAACATGCTGGAGCCAGTATCACCTGCTCCCACTGCACCCTGGAACACCCGACGCAGTGCGTCGAGCATGTCTTGCAGGCCAACCGGGTGCGTCAGGAAGAACTTGGCACCCTTCTGGAGCGACTGAAGCAGAGCCTGGTGATCGTGACTGATGGTCAAGATCGGCAACTGCGGATGCTCGGCCGAAAGCTGCCCAATCACATGCAAGGCTCTCGCTTTGTCTGCGTCCAAAGCAACCACGGCCAGATCCGGCAGCGATGAGCGGATCACATCTGCGAAGTACTCGTAGCGAGCACATTCGTTATCCAGCCAGACATTATCGACCCCAAGCAGAAGTGCCCGGAGCGACTCGCGGGTCGATTCAGTCGGGTCAACGATCGCGACACGTTGCATGGCCACCACCGGGGTGTGTTGTCTCGCGTTGCAGAGCCAATATTCGGCTCGTGGCAACCGCCGCCCCGGTGCGAGCCGGAGCAGCGGTTCAAAACATACTCCCCATTAGCGCGGGAGTTCAGGAATCACGACGACCGGCGGCGGGCCAGATGGCGAAGCGGGAGCCACTGGAGCCACTGGCGAAGCAATCACTGCTGCCTTCACCGGTGCCTTGGGCAGAAGCACGGCATCGACAGCCGGAAGTTCTTGCGGGGGAACCGGCGGTGCTGGAGGCAACACAGCGGGAACCGCATTCACAGCTGGCGGGAGGGCATTGCCTGGCATCACCAGCGGATCGTGCGTCAGAACAGTCGGTGCGGTGGAACCGGAGATCACCGGTTGGCCACCCATAACTGTTCCAGCCGTTGTGGCACACGTTCCATTGCTGCCGGTGCAAAGGTTCCCTACGCAAGGGAAGACCGAGGCTGTTGGGCCGCACTTCCATGCAGCGTTGTAGCACCGGTTGTTCCACACTTTCCGCTGCCCGCGAGGAGCTTCGAGGATGCTTTCCAAGAATAGCTCATAATCGTCGGGGTTGCGGGTTTCCTGTCCGGGTAATCGGCGAGGAGTTTGGTCGCAGTTCAATGGGGCGACCAAGCGAGGCGTGACCAGGATCACAAGTTCCGTTTCAGTCTGCTGGTGCTGCACGCGGCTGAACGCAGCACCGATGTACGGCAGTTCACCCAACACGGGATACTTGTTCGAACTGGCCGTGACGCTGTTCTGGATCAATCCGCCCACCGCGTAGGTCTGTCCGGATTGAAGCATCACAGCGGTTCGCACTTGTTGCTCGTTGAAACCAGGGCTAACCGAACCACCAACTGTGATCCCCAGGCTCGCGTTCACCGAGGTAACGCGGGGGTTGATTTCCAGCCAGATCATGCCGTTGCCATAAACGATGGGAACCACTTCCAGTTCGGTACCAAAGGGCACCAGCGTCACACCGGGGCCAGTGATGCCCGAGCTGCCGCTGATGATCGCCTGCTGCCCACCCACGCGGAAGAATGCGGGGCGACCGGTCTGAGTTACCACTCGCGGTTCCGCGAGGAACTTGGTCACACCTTCAATCCGCAAGGCCTGGAGTGCCCCGAAGAACTGATCGGGAACCGTGCCAGCTTGCAGGAGCAGGTTGCCGCCAAGGGCGAGCGGAGTCGGCGTCAGTCGCGTGCCAATCAGCCCGCTCACGAGGCTATCGAAACGAGCCGATCCCCCACGGATTGCGAAGTCGAAGCCACGATCGCGAGCTAAGCTGCGGTTCACCAATGCGATGACCACATCAATCTGCACCTGCTGACCGCCACCAACTTGCACCGCGTTAATCACATTGTTTTGGTTGCCGACCGCACTGGTTGCGAGTCGCATCACCACTTCGGCATCTTGTGGGCTGGTCACATAACCGCTCACAATGATGACATTGCCAACACCGGGCTGAACATCCACGGCGGCCGTGGGAATGGTTCGCTTGATGAGTGCCCGCAGCAGATTGAGATCCGGCTGCACGATCACAGTGCGAATCACGCGAGGCTTATCCTTGAGCACAAGGGTAAGCTCTGTCAGTCCTGCGGCTTTGCCCGTCATCAACAGTTTGCCAGGGTTATTCGGATCGAGCCGCACCTGGAGAACATCTTCCCGAGCGACGATCACATCCGTGAGTACGTCCTTCGGATCAAGCATTGGGTCGTATGAAACAAGCCCACCCAGTGGAACAATCAGCGTCCCGGTTTTATCAACCTGAACCTGGCCGGAGACCGGCACTTGTTCGGGGTTTTGGCCGTATACCACTGCAGCGGACAATCCGGCCACGAGCACGACACACCCCAGAAGGTGGCGTCGCGCGAGACGATTCGGGTACATCCTTTACCTCTCCTCGCTTGAAGGGCGGAGTGGCCCGCCCGGCTGCACTTGGGTCATCACGATCGCGCGTGAATAAATCGCGATCGGGGCAATTCGCCCGGCGGCTTCCTGCCGAACCGGACGGTTAACGTTCCTGAAGGCACCAGACCTCCAGTTTCAAATCCGATCAATCGAGCTTCTTTTCGCCAGTGGGGCCAGGTTCAACTTCCCCGCTTGGTGGCGGTTCAGTTGTGTTGCCTGGTTTGCTGGCGGCCTGTTCCGGGCTGAGAATCTTGATGAGCTTCCATTTCCCAGGTGCTTGCTCTTCGTAGCGGTGAATGATGGTTCCGCTGGCGGTGTGCAGCGAAACATCACGCGTTGGTCTGCCAGGCACAACCGGTGCCACTTCTTTTGGTGCGGTAGGCACTTCCGCAACGGGTTCCGGACCAGGCTTGGGCAAGCTATCGATCCGGTCGTCTTGCGGAGCCGGCTTGAGAGCCGCAGAACCAATCATCCCTTCCGTGACCCACTGATTCCGAGCCAGACCAGACCTGAACACTTTTCCTGTACCAAAGTGGTTGGCCAGTTCGGTACACGCTTCGGTAGCGAACTCCTTGGGAACCTCACGGATCGTCAACTTGCTTTCAACCAGATCGCGGGTGATCTCGGTGTTCGGTGCGATGTCTTCCAGAGCAACCAGCACGCGAACCGTATCGACTGCAACCGGTTCTTCCTTGACGATCTTGGGCGACCCATCTTCGTTGATCGGTGCTTCGACCGAGTGCGTGGCGTCTTCGAGCATCGCCATCACTTGCTTGATGTCGTATTCCGTGTCGATCGGCTTTTCTGGGTTTCGCAGCAGTAGCGACAGATCGCAACCGCGTTTCTCGGCCAGCTTCAGAAGCAGTGCTTCCTCCTGATTCACCGCGAACGAAACCGTGCTCATGTTCGGGAACTGTGGGTTCTTGGTTTGGTCCGGTTCGCCGTTGACCGCCAGAACGTGCATATCCACGAGCAGCGGGAACGAGCGAGTCTTCTTGCCAAGCATCAGCCCGGCGAGCACATCCACCTTGGAACCCGGCACCACCGCCCCGGCAGCGGCCTTCGATGCAACCATCGACAAGGAGACGATGTCCTTGCCTTCAAGGAAGATCGTGGTTGGCCCCTGTGTCAGGTCGAGTGGGTTGAACACTTCGCCCTGGCGAATCGCGCGGGCCAGTTGTTTGCCAACCATCTCTGCGCGATCCACCACGTATTGTTGTGGCAACGCACTTTTCACAACCCGCTTGGGAACCGCTACCTTCTCGACCATTTCCTTGGTAATCCGCGTTCCCGTTGGTAAGTCCTTAACCGCCACGATGACTTCCACTTCATCAATCTTTGGCTTGCCGCTCATCTGCGAACTCAGGACAGCAGCGCCCAGGCCGCAACCGACCGCAACGACCATCAGAACCAGGTTCTTCTGTTTCATGGTGTAACCCTCAGGGGATAAGAAACTCCGGTGCCGACGGCTTACCCGCGGCAGTGCCAATTTCACGTTCGAGCGAGTAAGTACGGTACTGTGGTGGCATCCTTTCCGCGGCGGTGCAAGCGGCCCGATTGGGCTAGCAGCTCGCGAGTCGATTTCCCGTTTGCCGCATATTCATGGGGTTGGGCCAGTGGTCACTATCCTGTGAACCATGGCGGGCAAATGACCTTGAACAATTTGCCAAGGTCGCTTTGTCCCAACCCGACTTCTCCGAATTATCATTCGACTCCGGACGACCGGTTACTTCAGTCTTTTCGTCTATCGCGTTCATATCGATAATTCGCAGATTACCATTTCCATAGTTCACTCCGGTTCGCGCGGTCGGATGAAGTGGGCGGATTCTCGGAGATGGGCAATTAATTCCGTCACTCTCAGCTCGACTGATGCCGATTTTGGTCGTCGGCCGAGTCGGGTTTGTGCGAAAACAAGGGGATTTCGCAACATTGCGATCTCCGGGCGGGAGGGTGGGGTGTCCAAAAAACTCCGCCACCCCAGCGGAATCGCTTGGAAACCGA
>JBGSLF010000065.1:0-14807 GCA_041740855.1 Gemmata sp. | reverse complement strand
GGTTCGCAATGTGGTGATTCACCTCCTGGCCGATGTTGATGCAAAGAGCCGACCCGAAGCCATCGAATTACCTCAACTCCATCCCGAGACCGCAAGGAAGCTTATCGGGATTCCCCAGAGTGAATAAAGGAATGGCCCTGGTTTTACTTGTAAGTCCAGATCACTCGGGAGTGTATAACCCAGAAGAGAGTTGGTATTTACCAACGAATACCAGGTTCCCGAGTTTGGTTTTTGAGGACAATGCGTTTCAACAGATACACAACAAGGATTGAGGTGCGATATGAGACCGTTTCTTACCTCCGTTGCAATTGCGACCGTGCTTGGAATGTTTTCCGCGAGCAAAGCTGATGCACAAATCGTCTATGGCTACACCGTGCCTAGCACGAACGGCGTGGTAACGAATCGCCTCGCATATGGCCCTGGCGGGTATCAGCAAACCAGCAGTTTCTTCAACCCGTTCACAGGCATTGTGCAAGGACAAACGTACGGTTCGAACGTGTTCGGTCAAACTTATAGCCGATCGTATGGCTACAGCCCATTTACAGGGCTGGGCTATCAATCTGGGTTTTACCAACCTGGATTTTACCAACCCAACAGGTATATCTCCCCATACGGGGCCTACAACTACCGCTTCCTCGGTCGTCGCTGGTGGTAAGCTCAGCAATCCTAATCACTCCAAGTCGCCCCGATTCACGACAATCGGGAGCGGCTTGTTTATTGATTACTTAATCTCGTTTCACTTCGTCTCGTTTCACCTCAACGATGTCAGCTCTCGTATCTTCGACAATCTTCATTAAGGCCTCTGCATCTGCCTTCGGCACCTTGAACTTTTCCAGGCTTTTCAAGAACTGTGCCGCCGTGGCGTCGAATTGATCGGAGGTGATTTTCATCCCGGCGTGAGCTGTCTTCATATCCTTTCCGGTATATTTTAGCGGCCCCCCGGTTTTAGAACTGATCATTTCGATGATGAGTTGTTCTAATCGCATGACGCCTTTGGCATCGAGCTTAAACTTTCCATCTCGAAGCAGATTGATATTTTTCTGGTCATCGATCGCGTGAAGAAGGAAATCGTGTACGACTTTGCGTACTGTATCTTCGCCGCCCAGCCGATCCCAAAGGACGGTCGTCTTGGGTTCGGTTTTAGGTTCGACTTTGGGTGTAATCTTGGCACCCGGTGCGATGGCGTACTGAATCTCATCGAGTGCTTCGCGCAGCACAAAGGCACCTTCCGCAGCTTTCATCGTTGCGGCTTTTTCCAGTTTGGCTTTCACGCTCTCCGCAAGTTTGGCTCGATGATCGAGCAACGGCTGCGCCGCCAACAGAGTTCCCTGATACAGGCGAAAGCATTCTTCGTGCTTCCCATTGTTGAATATCTCGGTTCCCATCCGTGCCGTCTCGTAAACCGCTTTAACCACGCGCCGATCCAACTCCGTGCGATCCAGTGGGCCCGATTGTGCGATGCCGCTCGTGCTAATAATCACAAGCAGCATTGCCGCGAGAAGGTGTCGCATGATCTATCTTCTCCAGGAAGATAATGGTGTTTATTCACTCAATTCGGTTTAGTTTACTCTCTGCTGGCTAAGCAAACCCTGGAAGCGATGCTGCGAACCTTGTTTTTTCATTTCTCCAGCATGAGCCAACCCACACATCCCGGTGAACCAGACTCTAAGCAGAGCGTATCCTACTTAAAGAGGAGGAAGCCAAGATGAGTCATGACTATCGCGATGATGCCGAAGTTCCACGCCGCGTTGTTGGCATTGGCCCCTTTGCCGCTTCGCTGTTGCTCCTGACGGGCATGCTTCTGGCCACTGTTGCCCTTTTACTGTTCGATCGATTTCGAAGATGGGATGCACCCGAACCACACAATCCTTTGGCAACCCTTCGCGAAATCTCTCCTGCTTTGCCGCTTAACGCGGATGAAGTGGAAGCTGTAGATCTCTTCAAAAAGTTGAAGCCGACTGTGGTGAATGTGGACATTGTTCAGCAGCAGCGTGTTTCCTGGGATAATCGTGTGTTGGAGCAACAAACCGGAACGGGTTCCGGCTTCATCTGGGATGATGAGGGGCGGATTGTCACGAATTACCATGTGATTGCGGATCATTACCGAAATCGCAACTCCATTGTTCGTGTCACTCTCGCAGATCGCTCATCATGGGACACCATCGTGGTTGGTAAGGCGGAGGAATATGACCTGGCAGTGCTTCAGTTCGCTCCGCACAGTCGGCCATCGGCCGAGAGATTGCGAAAGATCGATCTGGGTTCGGCAAATGATCTCGAAGTTGGCCGCAAAGTCTTCGCGATCGGTAACCCGCTTGGGCTAAATCTGAGCATGACCCAGGGAATTGTATCGGCGCTTGATAGATCGATTCGTTCACCAGTAGGAACGCCAATCGCAGGTGGCATCCAACACAGTGCGGCGATTAACCCCGGCAATTCCGGTGGCCCGTTGCTCGATAAAGCAGGTCGTTTGATTGGTGTGAACACCGCAATCGCCACCACCGATGGCACTGGTGGAAACATTGGAATTGGCTTTGCGATTCCCGCTGAACTCGTGAATGAAGTTGTGACGCAGGTGATTCAAACGGGCCGCGTACTCAGGCCCGATCTCGGTATCAAACTGTTCGATCAGCTCACACTCCGGCGCGCACGGTACGATCATGGAGTCATGGTCGAAGCCATTATCCCCGGAGGGCCCGCCGATAAAGCCGGCGTTATCGGGATACGGGTCAATCCGCGCACGAGACGCGTTGAGCAGGTTGGCGATCTGATTCTGGCAATCAATGGTGAGCCAGTGAATTCACACGAGGATTTTGAGCAAGCTTTGAGAAAACTCAAACCGGGTGACAAAGCAAAACTCAAAATCGTGCGAAAAGATGTGGAGCAAGAAATCGATGTTATGGTGGGTGCGGCTTAGCGATAAAAGACTTACGCATTGCGGTGAGAGTGTTCCCGGAACAACGAGTGGCGAACCACCACTCGCACCCGTTTGAGCTTCTGAATCAGCTTCGATCTTTCGATCTTGACAGATCTCGCCCGGCGGGTTTAGCCTTCGGCACCCGATTCTCTGCGCAGGGAGGCGCGTATGCACGATTACCAAGACACCTGGGTTGGCAGGCGTGTGTTCGTCACCGGTTGCACGGGTTTTCTCGGCGCTGCGGTCACCCGCGAATTGCTCGATTGCGGTGCTGTCGTAGTGGGGTTAGTCAACGATCGGAATGGATGCAGCGAATACACCAATGAGCGAGCGAGCGGTCGTTTCTTCGCCGCTCATGGTCGCGTTGAAGATACGAACCGCTTGTTTTCGCTCTTTTCCGTTCACGAAATCTCAGCAGTCTTTCACCTGGAAAGCTCAGATCAAGGCGGCCCGAGTCGCACGACAGATGCTGTGATTCGTGTGGCGCAAAAATATCATCCGCGATTGCCCGTCATCGTATCTCGACCGGCGAACCAACTCCGGATTGCGGGCGGTAAAGAACGGGATGGCGTTCCGCTTAGAATTGCCAGATTCGAAGAAGTCTTCGGCCCAGGCGATCGGAATCTTGCACGGATTGTGCCGCGAACAGCGATTGGTCTCATTGCTAACGACGTTGCGGCAAACACAGAAGGCCCCGTTCGGGACTTTGTTTATGTCGTCGACGCCGCACGGGCGTGTCTTGCACTCGGCGATTCCGTTGGAGCAAGTGGCGAGGCTCGCGACATCACGTTTCGGTCGGGTTGGCAAATGAGTGATCAGGAAATGGCGGAGGCCCTGGCGGCATCATTTCGTGGCATGGCCCCAAGATTCGCACATTCGAGTTCTTCTGCTAATCAATTGAATTGGCGACCTCATTCACTTCTTGCAACCGCACTGAATGAAACGATTGCGTGGTATCGGGCGTTTGCCCAGAACCAACAGTTGGACTCCTACAAGTTGGGCATTCGGAAGGTGGCTTGAATTCGCGGTGGGGGTGAGCGCGGGTCGCAGAGCCACTACAACAACTCGGGTTCGACTTCCAACCGAGATCCGACACATGGCTTCTTCCACGCTTGCCCAACGCCTTGCAGATTACACTGCCGGGCTGACATTCGAAAAGCTCACCCCTGAGGCAGTGCACGAAACCAAGAGGCGCTTAATCGACTCTTTTGCCACTGCGGTCGGAGCAATGCCCGCAGAGGCTTACCACATTGCAAAAAAGTGTGCACTCCGGGTTAGTGGGAATCCGGGCGCTTCGCTCATTGGCGGTGGTGCTTCAAGCACGGAATGGGCGACATTCGTCAACGGCTTGCTGATCCGTTATCTCGACTTCAACGATACTTACCTGAGCAAAGAACCGGCACATCCCAGCGACAATCTCGCAGCGGTTTTGTCTGTGGGTGAAGCGCAGGGTGCAAATGGTAAGGATCTCATCACGGCGGCAGTGTTGGCGTACGAAGTTCAGTGCCGCTTTTGCGATGCTGCCAGCCTTCGCAAGCACGGCATTGACCACGTCACGTATGGAGCCATTTCGTCCGCACTTGCCGCCGGGAAATTGATGAAATTAGATGCAATAAAGTTGGCCCACACTGTTGGGCTCGCCGGCGTGTGCAATGTGGCGTTGCGGCAAACCCGCAGTGGCGAACTGAGTGAGTGGAAGGGCTGCGCCTTTGCGAATGCCGCCCGCAACGGCGTATTTGCGGCAACGCTGGCGGCTGAAGGATTAACTGGCCCCGCACCTCTTTTTGAAGGCGACCTTGGCTTCTTCCGCCTCGTCAGTCGTGAACCGTTCGATCCCGCACCGTTTGGTGCAGAGTTTGGCAACACCGACGGTTTCATGATCAACAAAACCTACATCAAATTCTGGCCCGCGGAATACCATTCGCAAAGCGCGATCGACGCCGCGATTCAACTTCGCGCCGAACTCAAAGGCGACATCTCGAACATCGTCTCCATCGATATCCACACGTTCGAGGCGAGCTACAACATCATTGGAAAATACCCTGAAGCCTGGACACCCAAGACTCGCGAGACAGCCGACCACAGCTTGCCTTATTGCACCGCAGCGGCTTTGCACGATGGCGATGTGTATCTTCCGACGTTCGATGAAGCCCACTTCACCGATCCCCAACTTGTCGCATTCACCAGCAAAGTGAAAGTGCATCACGACCCCGAATTGGACGATCGTTATCCCAAGGGCATCCCCAATCGGATCACGTTGACTTTCGCCGATGGGCAGAAGTTGGTTAAGGAAGTTGAGTTCCCACGCGGGCATGCGGGGAACCCAATGACCGATGCGGAGGTCGAGGCGAAGTTCCGCCGAGCGGTTGAACCGAAATATGGCCAAGCCAAAGCGAGCCAAATACTCGACCGCTGCTGGGATCTGGAGAACCTCAAGGGTGTGACCGAGTTGATCCGGTTATTCAACTGATGCGATCGCGGGCTTGGATAGGACGACCGTGAAATACAATCGGCCCCAACCCGAGCCTGCGTATTCCAGCGTGCGGTCCGCCAATATGGCGAGCGACTCGAGCGGCTTCATGAATCGGAAATAACCTGGATCGGCATAGCGACGCACGCTTAGCAGTTCCAACCCCGCTTGGTTGCAAGCCGTGGTGAGCTGTCGCTGCGTGTTCATGCGATAATACGCCGGAAAGGTATCCGATTCGTCGCGACCGTAAAGTGACTTCACAATTGCCTGATTGACTGAATGCGGTAGCACGCCAAACAGCCTCCGGAGAAACGTGACATAGTGCGTGCCGCTAATCGAATGGCCAACAAACCGGCCGCCGGTGCGGAGCACTCGTGCAACTTCTCGGAGGAATTGTTCAGGGTGCTTCACATGTTCAAGAACCATAACCGAGGCGACTGTATCGAAGTAATCGGCGGGGAAGGGGATCTCGCCCTGTGGCCCCAAACGGCGAAACCACTGCGGATGGTTCAGATCGGCGTGCGGCTCGAAGTCGGTGCCCCAAACTTGGCATTCTTCTGTCCGGTATCTCGCCAGATCGATGTTAATCCCACATCCCAAATCAAGAACGCGACCGCCCAGGGGCATCGCCTCGGCCAGTGCGGAATGCAACCCCGCAACGTGGTGAACATCCTGCGGAAATAACCTTTGAAGCAAGGTCATGGGCGACTCGGTGGCGGAGGGGCTGCGGGCGGAGGGTCGGGCATGATCGCGACCGATAATGGTTCCGCCTGCTCGAAAGGCACCTTATATACCTCGACAGCCGGCCCTTCTTCTGGAGCGTTCTCGGGCCAACGATAAACGGGTTGGAGTCCTTGAACGAGTCGCCCTGCTTCATCCCACAATGGCAGGCGAGAGTGCGGGCTTCCCTTGCCGTGCTCCCAGATCACCCACACGTAATTGGGTCGGTTGTGGAATCGGGGCGGGTTGTACAGTGTTCTTCCTGCATACCATTCGGCCCACGATAACGGATCTTTCAGGAAGTCTCCTGCCTGCATTCGCCCGGCTCGAGTTTCCTGTGCCAACCATCGGCCAACATACTTATGCCCCTCGCGATTAGCGTGGAGTTGCTTCAGAGTGTAGGGGAGGGCACTTGCGACAAGAATTAGTAGTAGCGTCGCCGGTGCGCCGGGCGGGTAGACAATGATTCGCCCCAGCGCAGGAATCTGTTGGAAGGCTCGAGTTGTTGGGCCAATACCACTGGCAGCGATTAAACAACTCAGCATCACAAACAGGATCGTGTGCCGCTCGGAGATGTAGCCGATCCGAGAAGCGAGGTATATGAGGAGCAGCAAGTTCAACGAACCAAGAGCAATCACAATCCAGAACCCGAAATCTGGGAGGAACAATTGTTGCCGGCGCGCGATCAGCCCAATTAGCACAAATAGCACCAGGATGTAGTGCAAGCTTTTGCCAATCTCTTTCCCAACAGCAGTGAACGCCCACAGGGTGCGGTTTTGCCCGGCATGCTTCACTGGGTTCCAGAATTCTGCGAACAGCGGTCCGGTTGTTATGCCATCATCGACCTTGGCATCGACGGGTGCTCCCTTGAACAAGGGTGGAATCCGCGACTCCCATTTCAGCAAGTAATCGCCCGTTGTCTTGTTCGTGATCTTGCCGATCAAAAGCATATAGGGCACTGCGATCAATGCGACACCCACGCCCAATGCGATTAACCGGCCCAATGCCAGGTCGCGCGGCCAATAACGAAAGAACCCTGCTACGATGACAACAGCACCGACGGCGACGACGACGAGTAGACCTTCCGGTCGAACCAAATAACTTGTGCCGGTCATGAGACCACAAAGTAAAAACATTCCGACGGTCGGCCGCCGCGCGGCTCGAACTCCGAAGAGCACAGCCACCGATACGAGTAGTAAATAGAGACCTTCCGAAAGTCCATCGCTTGTCACACGCGCGGGAACAGGCAGCACCTGGAACAGCAGGCTTGCACCGAATCCGACGTTCCGGCCGAACAGGATTCGACCCATGAGATAGAGCGGAACAACCAGCAACACGGCGGCCGTTGCGTTAACGAGTTGTGTTGCCAAAAGGACGCGTTCTTCAACGGGAAGGTCACATGTTTTGCGAAGGACTTTATCGGTCAACCACACCACGATGGGGTAGCCGGGTGGGTGAATCGATTCGCGAATGATTTGCATGCGCTGACGAGGAGGCCCCGGTTCTTTGCCCGCGTTGGGATCGGAAATATTCAGAGCGATGCGGGCATAGCCCAAACTATCGCGGGCCGTCACGGCGGTGTTCGCAACCAACCAACCATGCACCGCCGCTGCAACTATCAACAGGACAGCGATTCGCCAATAATCGGCACGATAAAGGGATCGCCGCGATGGTAGGGTTTCCAGTTGTCCGCCGACCTCTGCCGACATGTGTCCAGCTCCGGTGTCCTTACCATGTGGCCGGTCTTGTGCGCCAGGAGGTTAGGCAATCCTTTGCGGCCGGTCAACCCGACTTGGCATCGCACGCAAGAATCTGTTGTTACCAGGACCGATCCAGATGTTCCTCGAACCTGTACGGGGCATGATGCATCTCACTTGCGGCACTGTTTCGTGAACAGAGCAAATCGTGAGCGATACTTCATTCGCACCCGCGATAATTGGCTTGCTCATTGCAGTCAGTTTCGCCGCGAAAAGTATGCTGTTTCTAGGAGATAGCTTTATGTTGGATGTCACGGATCTCGTTCGAATACCGGAAGAGGAACTCGAATGGTCCTACGCTCGTGCGGGCGGGCCAGGTGGGCAGAATGTCAACAAGGTGGCTTCCAAAGCAATCCTGCGTTGGAAAATGACCAGTACGACTGCTTCGATCAGCGAACCTGTGCGTGCCCGGATGCGCAGCCGCTTCCCTTCCCGTTTTACAACCGATGGCGATGTGATCATTCAGTCCCAACGCTATCGCGATCAAGAACGCAACCGAGAAGATTGTTTGCAGAAGTTAATTGAAATGATTCAATTAGCGTGCGTGGAACCGACTCCTCGCAAAGCAACCAAACCGACAAAAGGCTCACAACGCAGAAGGTTGGATGATAAGCGGAGGCAAGCGGATAAGAAAAAACACCGCCGGGCAAGCGGCGGTGATGACTGAACAACCAGGTTGACCCATCGCGAGCGATCCGTTCTCCAAAAGTCTTTCAGATCACTGATCGCGAAGTTCCATGTCCAGGCTCTTGGCAAGGCCCCGCACCAACGGTGATGCCGGTTTTTGCGGCTGTTGATAGCCCCACATGGTCTGAAGCACCTCGTATGCCATCAGCCCACCTACCAACGTGAGCACGAATGCGGGAACCAGGAAGAGAGTGGGCACAATGCCCCAAGGTACCGGGCGGTAGGCTCCTGCACCTGCTGCGACAGTCTCCTCTTCGTCTTCATCATCATCATCATCGCGGCGCTTGCTCTTCACACCTTTGAGCGCACCACCAACCGACTCCTCTTCCTCTGCGAGATCCACATCCGCGAGATCCACATCTTCCGAGTCATCTCCCTCAACCAGAGCGACTTCTCCGCTCTCGGCTTCTGCTTCCACTCCACTTTCTTCGTCAATCTCAATATCGAAGTCGGACGTTTCAAGATCCGGATCCGAAGATTCGAGAGCCACTTCTTCCGAACTTGAGTCGTCCATTGGTGGGATTTCGAAGTCCGTTTCGAAAATGTCACCCTTTCCTGGACCACCTTCTTCGAGCATGGCGCTCTCAAGGCTCGATTCGCTGGAGTCGTCCAAAGTAAGCTCGAATTCACTATCCGAATCTGTTTCGGGCACCTTCCCCTTAGCACTGCCAATCTTCGTGCCGGATACGGCTGCGGAAGAATCGAGCGTGAGTTCGAAGTCCACATCCGAGTTGCTGTCTTCATCGAAGATTGGCAACTTGGACTTCCCTTTATCTTTTTCGAGTGAATGTCCGCTATCGTTGGGTTTACGAGACAGAATGCCGCTCTCGGTACCACGGCGTCCGCTACCACCGGGGCTTTCCTTGGGCATTTCGCCCAGATCCACTTCATCGCTGGCGTCGGCGTTCAACTTCAGCTCAAAATCGTCGCTATCGGCATCGAGACTCAATTCGAATTCGCTACTCTCGCCTGTGCCCGGTTTAGCCAGGCTCTTTCCGGAATCGGTTGTTAATTTGCCCGACGATTTCGGCGCTGAGAGTTTGGCCGAACTGCCGCCCTTGATAACCGCGCTTCCCGATTCGCCGAGGTCAATCACGACTTCTTCCGTCGGAATCGCATCCTCTTCATTTGCCACTTTCCCCTTGGCTTTGGCTTTTTCCTCCAGGCGAACATCACTGTCCGAATCCGGCTTGCTCTTCAAAGGTGCCGCCGATCCCGGCTCATCGGCAGCGAGTGAGAAGATGTCGTCGCTGTCAAAGACGAGCGGTTCATCTTTGGGCTTGGCTTTAGAAGGGGTATTCCCTGCGGAATCGACTTTGAAGTCCGCAGACTGATGCGATGGAAGATTAACCGTGGGAAGGGAATTGCCAGGATTGCTCCCCGCACCCAGTTCGCGAGACAACTCTTCAACGGCCGTTTCCTTATAGCGAAACGAAGTACCGTCGCGAATCTTTCCCCGCTCCAGATCCTTGAAAAGTGGGTCTGTCTTGAGCCGTCGCTTAAACTCCTCGACTGTAATGTCGAGTCGCGCGGCTGCCTCTTCGGTTGTTAAGTGTGTGGTGGCCATAACCGGCAACCTCGCGGCTCGTGGTTGAGGATCATTAGTTGAGTCACGCGAGGAATGGCTCGCGTAATCTCTATTCATTTTAAGCCACACTCTTGAGTACACAAGTCCGGAAGCAAACGCAGGATGAGGAGTTGGTTGCGAGCGTGACGGATTGAAGGGTCACGACGAAAGATATGCCGCCTTTCGGAATCCGGGAACGGAAAGCACATTCTGAGCGTGCTTAAAAGTGAAATTATCATGAATCTTACGTTTAGAATGTGTGGACGCGTTGTGCTGCGCACGAGTACAACCAATAGGTGTGTTGTTGGTTATTTTTGCGTTGCCTTGTCGCTGTTCCAAGCATGTTGCCGTTTGGTAATCATGCTGAGTTTTCCACTCAGTTCAGAGGAATGAAACGGATGGAGAATTTGTCCCGGAAACCGAACGAGCATGGGCAAAACTCAACGGACTCTCCTCCGGATCGCACCAAGAACGAACTCGAATCGCCATCCTTGTTCCAATCGCAAACCAGCGGAGCGACTCAAGACGGTGCGGTGGCGTTTGAGCTGAAATTCCTGTTAACGGAGCAACAGGCGAAAGACATCGCGGTGGCGTTGCAGGGCCGACTCGCACCAGATCCTTATGCCGATCCCTCGCTACAGGGAGCATATCGCACGACGAGTCTTTACACCGACACCGCTGGGTTTGATGTGTATCGTCGAAACGGAAACCACGCCGGAACGAAGTTTCGCGTTCGTCGCTATGGGTTAGATGGCCCGATGTTTCTCGAACGCAAGGATAAGGATGGCGACCGTGTGCGGAAGATTCGCACCACGATTTCCGCAGGGGATTTGTGCCCACTTTATGAAACGAATGCCGAAAGCGGAGTCAACGGGCATTGGGCGGGCGTGTGGTTTCGAGATGCGATTCGTGCAAGCGGACTCAAACCGGTATGTCGTATTGGCTACGAACGAATTGCATTCATGGGTTCAACCGACAGCGGAGCCATCCGCGTGACCTTTGACCGCAACATTCGCGGAGAAATGACAAACAACTGGGAAGTTGCTCCCATTCGAGAAGCAGCAGAACTGCTGCCGGGGTTCGTGATCGGCGAGTTCAAGTTCCGATATGCCTTGCCAGCACTGCTAAAAGAGGTTGTAGCCGATCATCGATTGGTTCCGACGACCATTTCGAAGTATCGGCGATTCATCAATGCCACGGGTTGCGTCCCGCAAGAAGCACCATTGAATCATGCGGTGTCCGCGACGGAGTCCGGAGGCACGGCTGATGTCTGATGCCAATGGCTTGTTTCCGCAGCAAGCCGCGACCGAGGCCACGCTTTCCATTGAAGAAGTCGCAATCAGACTTTGTTTGGCTGCCATACTCGGGTTCGCGGTTGCAGGAGTCTATTTTCTTACTCAACGGAAATCACGAACCGAGGCGATCTCGTTTATCTCCACCCTCGTTTTGCTGACAATTTTGTTGGCGATGGTCAGCATGGTGATTGGTGGTGATATCGCTCGGGCTTTTAGCCTGGTGGGTGCATTATCGATTGTTCGGTTCCGTACGGTGGTCGAGGATACACGCGACACCGCGTTTGTCATTTTCGCTGTCATCACCGGAATGGCGGCCGGAGCAAGAGTGTACGAAGTGCCCGCCGTTGGCATTCCGCTAATCGCAGTCGTGGCTTGGTTACTTGCATTCTGGGGCGGTAGTAATCCAGACACCAAGACTCCGCTGGTCGCGCGAAATCGGCGGTCGCCCACAGATCTTTCCTTGAGCACTCTTGTCGTCAGGGTCGGGTTACGCCCGGAAATCGTTATGGCTCTGACAGCCGTGATCGCCGATTTTTCTCTGAGCACTCGTTTGGTGTCTGTAGTTACCGCAAGACAGGGGGCCGCGATCGATGTGACATTCACTCTCAGTCTCAAGCCAACCGTATCACCCGTTGACCTGCTCGCAGCAGTTAACAAGGTGGAAAGCGTTCAGAACGTGGAGTGGACGGACACGGAAAAGTAGTAAGCCGCTTCAGTGTCTGGATGTTCGCGATGGTCTCTTCGTCGCTGGAGTTGATCGGGTAGATTTCTCTGCTTTTCGGAACTCTAACTGTGAGTTTAACCCATGCGTCATCGCACTGGGGCGGCGTGTTTCGCCGCTCTCTCTAGTTTCGTATTCATCACACTCAGCCCCATGGCCTTTACTCAACCGCCCGGTGGTAAAGGTGGGTTTGGTCCGCCAGGCGGGCAGGAACGAAAGATACTCAAGGATTTCGACAAGAACACGGATGGTTGGCTCAATAAAGAGGAACGCTCTGCAGCCCGTGAATCATTGAAGAATACTGGTTCTGGCAAAGGTGGTTTTGGCAAGGGCGGCTTTGGCAAAGGCGGTTCAATGCCTCCTGCGAAGCCAGGACCGAAGGTTGAAGCGAACAGTGTGAAGAATTATCCCGATGCAAAACTCTACGACCCGACTGTGCTGCGCACCGTGTTCTTGGAATTTGAGAACCCGGATTGGGAAAAGGAAATTCAGGATTTCCACGGTACAGATGTTGATGTGCCGGCAACACTGATTGTGGATGGTAAACGCTATCCCAATGTTGGTGTCCACTTCCGCGGCATGTCCTCCTATATGGCAGTATCTGCGGGTTATAAGCGATCCTTGAATGTGTCACTCGATTTGGCAAACCCGGACCAGAGGCTGTACGGATACAAAACTCTCAATCTGCTCAACTCTCACTCAGACTCATCCATGATGAGCACTGTGCTTTACTCGCACATCGCACGCCAATACCTACCAACCCCGAAGGCGAACTTTGTCAAGGTAGTGATTAACGGCGAAAGCTGGGGCGTGTATGTGAGTGCCCAGCAATTCGACAAGGAGTTTCTCAAAGAGAACTACAACTCGTCCAAAGGAACCCGCTGGAAAGTGCGTGGAAGTCCGGGTGGAGGTGGAGGGCTTGAGTATCTGGGCGAAGACATCGAGGCCTATAAGCGAAGATACGAAATGAAGTCTGGGGAAAACGAAAAAGCCTGGAAAGCGTTTGCGAATCTGTGCAAAGTCCTCAATCAAACGCCAGTTGACCGACTCCCCGCTGCACTTGAGCCAATTCTGGATGTCGATAGCTTGCTGTGGTTTCTCGCGCTGGATGTAGCATTAATCAACAATGATGGGTACTGGGTTCGCGCGAGTGATTACGCACTTTATCTGGATGAGAAAGGAAAGTTTCATGTTGTTCCACATGATATGAATGAGGCCTTCCGACCGGCGGGTGGGCCAGGGTTTGGTGGACCTGGTGGCGGTTTTGGGTTCCGACCACCACCTCCTGGTGTGATTCTACCCTTACCACTTCAGAACACACTACAACTGACAGATGAACAACGACAAGCACTGGCTTTGCTCCAAAAAGAAGCCGACGAAACACTCGCCAAAGTGCTGAACGAAGATCAACGCAAACAATTACAGTTGATGAAAGAAGGAAACCCGCCTCCAGGCGGACCAGGCGGACCTCCCGGTGGAATGGGTACAGGCGGACCGGGCGGACCAGGCGGTGCTTCCGGTCGAGGTGTTGAACTCGATTCTCTCGTTGCTCTGAACGATGCCAGCAAGCCGTTGCGGAGCAAGGTGCTTGCCGTGCCCGCCTACCGCACAAAATACCTTGCCGACATTCGCACCATTGCGACAGAAGCACTCGATTGGAAAAAGCTTGGACCAGTAGTAGATGAGTATCGAATGCTAATCGAGAAAGAGGTTGAAAGCGATACTCGCAAACTCGATTCCTTCGAAGCGTTCCGAAGAGCTACAGCAGTTACTAGTTCGGGTATGGCTACTGGAAGAGGTGGAATGAACCTTCGCAATTTCGCAGAGATGAGGCAGAAATATCTGTTGAGCTATCCAGACATGAAGAAGCCCTGATATTTCGTTGCTTAGCACGATTCGAGCTGGCAGCAGCTCGAATCGTGCTAAGCACTGCCTACTGAACGAATAGCCAATCTTTTGCTTGAGTTGTGATTATCATTCCGTTTGGCAATTACGCCGGTTTTGGATGATGCGGTAGATCGAAGAGCCAAGTCCTGCGGCTGTAATGCTGCCCACAAAAACACCCAACGTGCCCAGGATCAATGAGTAGTCGCTACCCATTAGGTAGGCTGTCATTGAGCCAACCGCAACGCCCAACACACCTCCGCCCATGGCAGCAAACGTTGAAACGCGATCAGAGATGTACTCATCACGGTTTTGAAGGGTATCACTCTCTGATAACGTGGCTTCGGTAAACATGTTAGCGGTTGTCATTCTTGCTATTCCCACTTCCTGTCTTTGCTATTTTGATCGGTTCGAGTAAAGGCTCGCGCACCTTGATCTACTATTATACCACTCCGATTCTTCATCCAATCTACACAATCTGAAATCTTTCACAAGTGTTTTTTGGGTTGGTTGAACAAATCGGTCACAGTACCGCTTAGGTGAGTGAAATAGTAACCCGCTATTGGGCTTGGGAGTGTTCGGTGGTGCCTAAACTGAACAGCGACTGGTGTTTGCAGCTGAACCATGTTTGCCTTAACCGGGTGGAGTTCCTTAAGTTCGACTGATGCCGATTTTCGGGTGTCAGAATCGCTCGGTTTCCAAGCGATTCCGCTGGGGTGGCGGAGTTTTTGGACACCCCACCCTCCCGCCCGGAGATCGCAATGTTGCGAAATCCCCTTGTTTTCGCACAAA
>JBGSLF010000064.1:0-39543 GCA_041740855.1 Gemmata sp. | reverse complement strand
GGCGAGAACCTGGACCAGCGCGTGCGCCTCGGGTGGTAGAATCATGGCGGCCGTCCGTGGGCGAGGACCATGGGAGCTTCAGCAACCCTCATACTACCTCACCACGGACGGTCACCCAGAATCGGCATCAGTCGAGCTCAGCATTAGCGAAGAAACCCATTTCAGATTTGCGAGTGCTCCAATTTCTTAACTTGCTTCCTTGAGGTTAGAGTGTTGTACGTTTCGGTTCGCGGGAGAGTGCGATCTGATGTGTTGGGAGAGATACTAATCGCGATTGCTCAGACTGTCAAATGCTACTTCGTGAAAAACAGCGGACTCACGAAGTCTTCATACAAGGCGAACCCTTGACGTATCACGCGAATTCCTCGCCTATTCACCTTCGCCCCAGCGTTCGAGGAGGCGGTGTTCCACGCCGAGTTGATCGCAGATCCGCCCGACCACGAAATCAACCATGTCCGCAACGGATCGCGGGCGAGTGTAGAACGCGGGCATGGCCGGCAGGATGACCGCACCGGCTTCCGCAACGGCCGCCATATTGCGCAACTGAATCAATCCGAGCGGAGTTTCACGCGGCACCAGCACAAGTTTCCGTCGCTCCTTCAGATGAACATCGGCGGCGCGATGGATGAGATTCTCGGACACGCCATGCGCCACCGCGGCGAGCGTTCCCATGCTGCACGGGCAAACAACCATCCCCGCAGTGAGAAACGATCCGCTGGCGATTCCGGCCTGGAAGTTCCGAAAGTGGTGATAGTGGAGCCGCGTCAGATCGAGTTCTTCGGCTGCCGAACCGAGGAAGGCACGCGGGTCGAATTCACGTTCACCCAGCACCAATAAGCGGCCCACTTCGCGATCGAACACCTCGACGGCGGAGGGGCTGATCGTCAGATGAACCGTGCGACCCGCCCGCAGCAACACTTCAACGAGACGCACACCATAGGGCGATCCGCTGGCCCCCGTACACGCGACGACAAGATCCGATGCCATAATTCCTCCAGCAGGCGTGGCGAACCGGTGCAGGATCAACTTCCCAAGGCCGCCAGTTTCGCTCACAATAACATTCATAGACCAACCGCATCCGGGAGCATGGCCATGACGCGACTCTTCCTGTTGTTCGCGTGCGCGTTGTTGCCCATTGCCCTGGTCACCGCGCAGCCGCTCCGCGTTTCTGCGTGGTCATTCGACGAACTGACACTCAAGAACGGGGCGAAGTTTCAGGGGCAGATCCTATCCGAAGCCCCGGATGGAATCCGCTTCCGATCCGTTTCGCGCCCCGCCGGGCGACCAACGGTTACGCTCACCAGTTATTTTACCCGGGCAGAGATTGCCGCGGTCAAGCGCTTGTCGGACGCCGACCGAAAGGTGCTGGCGAACCGATTGGCGGAACTCGATCCCTCTGGTGCCGGCGAACAAGTTCGCATGGAATCGCTTGAACTGATCGCAACCGACTGGCCCGGAAAGCCAGGAGCCGCACAGCAATACGATTCGGATTACTTCACACTTGTTTCGACCGGATCGGAAGAACTGACCCGCCGATCGGCCGTTCGGTTGGAACAGGTGTATGCGGCGTTCGCACGGATTCTGCCGCCCGCACAAGAAGGCCGCCCCACGCGCATTATGCTTGCGACCGATCGCACCGAATACCGCGGGCTTCTGGGCCGCGTTGGGGAAGAATCACTCCTCAATCCGGCTGTCTACGATCCGGAAGGAAAACGCATCCTGTGCGGCCACGATCTGAAGGTTCTGGGCGATGAACTTCAAAAGGCTCGCATCCACCACGCGCAGCAACTCGTGGCGCTCGATCGCTACGAAGAGAAGCTACGCCAGCTTTATCGGCTACCGGAACTCGAACGCCACCTCACGCCACTTACGCGCGAACGCCGCCGTGTTTGGGCTGCGGAAAATGCCAATGGCGCGAAGTTCGATCAGGCCACGGCGCGAGTCTTCTCCGTGCTGTATCATGAGGCGTTCCATGCTTATGTGGGAACCTTCGTTTATCCGCCGCTTAAGCCCGAAGAAGTGAAAGCCGGAAAAGGGACCGGCGAGTTGCCGCGATGGCTCAACGAAGGGCTGGCACAGGTGTTCGAGACATCTGTGGTGGAGGCCGGTGAACTGCGCGCCGACACGCCCAACCGCGACCGCCTCGAACGTGTCAAAGCGCGGCTCAAAGCGAAAAACGACGCCGGCTTACTCCCGCTCTCGGATCTGTTGCTATCCGGGCGAGACGCTTTTCTGGCGTCCCATGCGGACGACAAAACCGCTGCCCACCGTGCGTATCTTTCCAGTTGGGCACTCGCATATTATCTCACGTTCCAGCGGCACATCATTGGCACGGAAGCGTTCCAGCAATACTTGACGAGTGTGAACACCGGGGGCGACCCGCGAAAAGCCTTCGCCGATCTCGTGGGCGAAGATTTACTCGCGTTCGAACAACAGTGGCATTCCTACCTGCTTCGCCTGCGTTTTGATGGCTCGCTGGCGAAGCCGTAGTAAACCCTCAGCGATATAATCGCAGCCCGACGAAACTCGTGAACGCGGGCCAGAACACGCGAAAGCTCGTTCCCCAACCGGGAGCCGATTCCACCTCAATATGCCCTCCCGCTCTTCGCACCAGATCGTGCACTGTTGAAAGCCCGATTCCCGTTCCGCCATCGCCTTTTGTGGTGAAGAAGGGGTCGAAGATCTGGCTCGCCACGTCGCTTGTCATGCCGACGCCGGTGTCGGTGATCGTCAGAGCAATGTACTCGCCCGGCGCAATATCTTCGGGCCAGCCCACGCGGTCTGAACTCGTGGTAACCACTGCGGTGCGAATGGTAATGGTTCCTTCGCCCACGATCGCATCGCGTGCATTGACCACGAGGTTCATCAGCACTTGTTCAAGCTGTCCGGATTCCAGCTTGATAGCTGGTAGTTGTTCGCCGAGGAACAGTTCAATTGCCACGCGCTCGCCCGTGAGCCGACGCAGCACCCTCACGGTCGATTCCACCACACGATTCGGATCGAGCATGCTGGTTTCGGTTGTGTGTGGCTTGCCGAACGTGAGAAGTTGCCGCGTTAAGGAAGCGGCTAATTGGGCAGTATCCAGCATCGCATCCGCGATATCACGGAGCGGGTGCCCTTCAGGTAACCCAAGCCGAATGGTTTCGGAACCGCCCGCCAAAACCGTGAGCAGATTGTTGAAATCGTGGGCCACGCCGGAAGCAAGCCGCCCGAGAGTTTCGAACCGATTCCCGACCCGCACCCGCTCTTCGGCCTGCGCAAGCCGCGTTTCCAGTTCTCTCAAGCGATCGTTCTGCGGCGCGACAGTTTGCCCACCACTCGGCCATGGATCATCGTGAGATGGCAGGATGCCATGAACGGCGGACGGCTGCGGACGAAGCATGGACGCCTCAATCGCCTCCATTCGTTGCTCCTGGCGTGCGAGTCGATCGAGTGTTTGCTGGAGCATGTCTTCAACGGGGAATGTGGCAGCCGTCATTGCTTGGTCTCCAAATGCGGAACATTGCCCCAAACCCGCCGGCGTGTTACCTTCTCATTCGCTACCATCACAAGTTCGCACTCCTCTGGCTGATTCCGTAACCGGAGACTCTCCACATGCGTCGGCTTATCGTGCTCTCCGCTTTCACACTGCTGGTGGCCGCCACACTCCGCCCGGCACCCGCCGCGGACGATTACGCTTTCGGCCCCGACTCGGAACGACAACCGGGCGTACCCCAGGGGAAGGTGACGCAATTCCGCTGGAAGGACAGCAAGGTGTTCGAAGGAACCGAACGCGATTGCTGGCTCTATGTCCCGGCGCAATACGACGGCAAAACGCCCGCGAGCGTGATGGTGTTCCAGGACGGCGGAAACTATGTGAATGAGAAGGGCCAGTTTCGCGTTCCGATCGTGTTCGACAATCTGATTCATAAGAAGGAAATGCCCGTCACGATTGGCGTGTTCATCAATCCCGGCAAGTTCCCCACGCCCGGCAAGGACGGGAAGGATTGGAGAACGAACCGAAGTTTCGAGTACGACACGCCCTCCAAACAGTATGTAACGTTCCTGGAGAAAGAGATCCTTCCGGAGGTCGCGAAAAGTGTGAAACTCCGCGACGATGCTGCGGGTCGTGCGATCTGCGGTATCAGTTCCGGTGGCATCTGTGCGTTCACGGCCGCATGGGAACGGCCCGACCTGTTTTCCAAGGTGCTCTCGCAAGTCGGCAGTTTCACCAACATTCGCGGCGGCGATGTATACCCCGGACTGATTCGCAAAACCGAACGCAAGCCGATCCGCGTCTTCCTGCAAGACGGGTCCGGCGATCTGGATAACTTGCACGGTAACTGGCCGCTCGCGAACCTATCGATGGCTGCGGCGCTGCGATTCATGGAATACGACTACAAGCTCGCGTTCGGCGACGGCGGCCATAACGGCAAGCACGGCGGCGTGATTCTTCCCGAGTCGCTCCGCTGGCTTTGGCGCGAAACGAAGTAAGGCCGCACGCGGTCTTTTGCCAAGCTAACCACACGCAATCATCGCAGTGAGAATCCCGCCATGATGAGAAGTCTGATTACCCTTGCGGTACTGGCAATCTTCCCTGCGGCCGCGCAGTCGCAGGACATGCCGCTATCGCAGATTCTCATCGACGGCGAAGGTTGGAAGAAAGTCCCCGCTGCGACGCGGCCCGTTGAATCGGGGATTAGCCTGCCCGGCACGAGCAATTCGCGCGGGCAGAATGCCACCTGCTACAGCGTCACAAGCGATTATTCCACGCTCTATGTTGGCTACCTCGATAGCACAGCCGTTATCGCATTCAACCTGGACGAGAAGAAACAACCCCATAACGCCGCAGCGTATTGCCCGCTGCGATTGCCACACGGGGCGAAGGGGATTGATGTTACGGGTTTGACGATCGATCGAGATGGGCGAATCTATGCCGCGACGCACGTGGGCGTGCAAGTGTACGACCCCACCGGCCGGTTGTGCGGCGTACTAACGCCCGCTGCGAAGGGGAAGCCAGAGCATCTCGTGTTCGAAGATGATCGACTCACGCTTTGGATCGGCGACACAAAATACGCCCGCACACTGAACACCCGCGGAGCAAAGTGATGGCATGATGGTGAGCGTTAATCGGATTCGCCTACTTTGGCATTTCGAAGGCTGAACAGATACGTTTCCGGGTCGGTGCGGTTCAACACGAGTGTGCCCGTAACCTTCAATAACCCCTTCTTGAAGTCCGTTGAATTCCCGGCGCGAAGCGCGACACTCAGCAGCCCTGTTGCTTCCGGGGTTTCGCAGAACCAACACCCAACCGGGTATTCCAACAGCAGAAAGCCCGTGACGGCCAGTTCATCGCGAACCGGTTGCATGAAGCCATTCAACGTCACGGTCTTACCATCAAGTTGTTCCAGATACTCCAGAAACGCGGGGCCGCCCTTGGCATCCATGGTTGTGGCGTTCAGCACACGCCACGGAAGCGGGTTAACGCCATTGGGCCGCACGGGTGGCAGAGTCGATTCATCGAATGCCTTGAGCAGCGGGCGAGCGGATTTGGTTTTCAACGTGATCTTGTGCCCTTCGTGTTCGGGCTTCTTGGCCAGTTCGTCGGCGGCCGCCCGGTAAAGCAACCGTCGTTTGCGTGCCTCGGGCGAGTTGAGTGCGAGTTCCGTCACGCATCCATCGAGAATGGCGGCCGCGGTGCGGACATCGCCGTGGGCGTTGGCCAGTTCCGCGAGTTGCCAGAGCAATCGCGTGTCGGCCGGTAGCCACAGCGCCAGTTGCTGCACGATCGCGACTGCATCGGCGGGCAATTTCTTTCGTTCGGCTTCCGCGAGCTTTCCGGGTTCGCCAGCGTATGTGACGCCAAAGAGATCGTCGAGCGTCGCAACCGCGTTCCGTTCGCGCGGTTCACGCAGCCGCATCCGCACCAGTTTGAGGTGCCATTCTTCAAACGCTCGGAGGTTTTCCGGTGCAAGCTTAACAGCCTCGCCGAGATATTCCGCTGCTTGTTCGAGATCGCCCGCAAGTTGAAACGCGGTCGCCAGGTTCGCGGCCAGGCGGAAGTGGTTGATGTTCTTGCGTGCCGCGGGCAATAGCACGCTCAGAGCCTGATCGAGCTTGCCCAATCGAACATAAACCGCACCAAGATCCGCGGCTTCATCCGCCGTGAGGGCGCGTGATTTGGCCAGCTTTTCCAGTCGTTCCGCGGCAATCAGATAGTCGTCGCGCAGCGGTGATGCGGGGATATCACCGGGGCGTTCGATCGCAGCGGCTCGCAACAAACGATGATCCACCAGGAATCCGCTCATCCGGCTGGGGAGTTCCGCGTATTGCTCGCCGGAATAATGCAGCCCTGCGAACGCGGGAGCGGGTGAGAGCATCGCCGCGATCATGGCCGCGATCATGGCCACACTGATCGACGCGATTGATTGCGTGTTCATACTTTCGCCTCCTCGCCCGCTACCGGTTCCACAACAAGCAACTGACCATTGCTCTCCAGAAACCACTCATCCGCCGTGCGTTCGCGAACGCGAAGGTTCATGCCCTCGCCCACGTTCAGAAGATCGCCGGGGGCAAACGGATTGTTCGTCTCGCGAAGGTGTGCCAGAAGTTCGGCGAACAGGTTGAACGTGGCAACGCCTTTGCCATGCGTCTCGGCATAGAACGCCAAGTCCGAGAGGCCCAATTGCGGACAGCCGTAGGTTCGCATCCAGATACCGGGAAGACCATCGATCTCGAGCTTCACGAACCCGGCATAGAGCATCGGAATGGGGAAGGTTCGCAGAGTGTGGAGAATGTTGCCATCATCTTCAACATGCGGAAGCAAGGCCATGGCGGGGATTGATGTGCGGCCGGCTTCATTGAGCACCACTAGCGCGCCAAATCGGGTGAACGCTGCCGCCGTCGCGGAGAGCACAACGTATTGCTCAATGGGGTCCGGATCGTATCCCGCGTAGAAGAGCGTGACATGCGCCGCATGCCCATAAGCCTCTTCCTTGAGTGCGGGATCGTAGTGGCCCGGCCGCACGCATTTATCAACCACCTCGAACGCCATTACGTTGTTGTATCCCACCACTTTCACCACGTGGCGGCCCCATGCGATCAGCCCAATGAGTGCCGTTGGGGCGTTGGGATCGGTTCCGGGTTGCGGCGGCATGAACTGCAATTCGGCAGTCGCCGACGATAGTTCTTCATGATACTCGTGAAGATATTTCGTGAGCATTTCTACATCGAATTCGAAAGGCTTCGCGAATAAAAGGCCGAGCACGGGCGGATCGGTGAGTCGGCTGTTCGCAACCGGTGGCATACCCGCCTGTGAGATACCCCGACCGAAGAACCGGGCTTTGATATCCATTCGCCGCCTCCCTTCGTTATCGCTGCCAATGCGCACGATACCGATAACGACATTGCTTTTCCGTTTCGCCAGCGCGTTCCACTTCGATTATCATACACAACGTGCCTCTACCTAATCCTTTCCCAGATTCCCAAAAGGGGATGACAACAATGTTGGACCGTGGCAACCTCTCACGCCGAGGATTCATGAACCGTTCCGTCGCTGCACTGACAGCGGCGGGATTGCCAGCCTGGCATGCCGAAGCCTTCTTCGGCGCGGCTGCACAAGCGGCACAGAACAACAAGCCAACCGGTGCGAATGAAAAGCTGAACGTGGGCGTGATTGGCGTCGGCCCAGGCCCACGCCGTTCCAACGCGCTTTACGGCGCGGCCAAGAAGTACAAGCATGTCAACTTCACGGCGGTATGCGATGTCGATGGCCGACACCTCGATCACGCCGTCAAGCAATACAAGGGCGATGGCTACGATGTGAAAGGCCACAAGGACTTTCGCGAACTCGTGACCAGCAAAGATGTGGACGCGGTGATCGTTGCCACGCCCGATCACTGGCACGCAATCATCGCCATTGCGGCCATGAAAGCCGGCAAGGATGTGTATTGCGAAAAGCCGCTAACGCTCACGGTCGAGGAAGCCCTCGCCATGAAGAAGTCGGTCGCGGAGACCAAGCGCGTGCTGCAGACCGGCAGCCAACAGCGCACGGAAATGGGCGGCAAGTTCCGGCTCGCCACGGAACTGGTGCGATCCGGCCGGCTCGGCAAGCTCTCGAAGATCGAATGCCGCATCGGCACAAACCCCGTTAGTGGTGCGATCGCAGCAGTTGAACCGCCCAAGGAACTGGACTGGGACATGTGGCTCGGGCCAACCGAGAAAGTGCCATTCCGCCTCGAAGGGAACAAGACGAATTGCCATTACGAATTCCGCTGGTGGTACGACTACAGCGGCGGCAAGATGACCGACTGGGGCGCGCACCATATCGATATCGCGCAGTGGATGCTCGGCATGGATGGCAGCGGGCCGGCCGCGGTCGAGTTCGTGTCTGCGACCGAACCGCACAAGGGCGGCGACGGCTACAACACGCACCCGAACTTCAAAGTGAACCACATCTATGCGAACGGCGTGACCGTTGAAGTGAGCCACGGGGCGGGCAGCACCGCGAAAGGGCTTGTCGATACCAGTGGTAAGCCCGCCAAGGATATCGGTGGTGGCGAGAATGGCGTGCTGGTGATCGGCGATAAGGGCACGCTGTTCGTCAGTCGCGGTTTGCTCCTCGCTTCCGATAAGGCGATCTTCGATCCACTCAAGGAAGATCTCAAGCTTTACCCCACGCGGCCGACCGACCACATGGGCAACTTCCTTGATTGCGTGAAGTCGCGCGAAACTCCCATTACCGGAGTGGAAGTTGGTGCTGGCTCCGTGATTGTGTGCCACATTGGCACGATCGCCGTGCGCACGGGCAAGAAGCTGAAATGGGATCCGAAGACATCACAGTTCAACGACGCTGAAGCAAACAAGATGCTCGCACGCGAACGGCGTGGCGGCTGGAAGATTAGCTAAACGCAACGCAAGGCGGGTTGAGCAAAGGGAAGCCTTCCATTGCTCAACCCGCCTTCGATTTACCGCTCGTCTTGCCACTTCTTGGGCCATCTCACATCAGATAATCTGCTTGATCGGTTCCGCACCTTCCACGCCCACGAGTTTCTGATCGAGGCCGCCGTAGAAGTAAGTCAGACCATTCGGGTCGAGGCCCATTTGCTGCAGCACGGTGGCGTGAAGATTCTTGACGTGGAAGCGGTCTTCCACTGCAAAGTTGCCCAGTTCGTCCGTTTTGCCAACACTGACGCCGCCCTTGATACCGCCGCCCGCCATCCACGACGTGAAGCCATAGGCGTTGTGGTCGCGGCCGGTTCCCTTGGCGTACTCAGCCGTGGGCTGGCGGCCAAACTCGCCGCTCCAAATGATAATGGTGCTATCCAGCAAGCCCGTTCGCTTCAGATCTTTCAATAGGCCCGCGATCGGTTTATCGGTGTTCCCGGCATGGAGGCTGTGGTTCTTCACCAGATCGCCGTGGGCGTCCCAGTTATGATCGTTGTGGTTGCCACCGCTATAGATTTGAATGAATCGCACACCGCGTTCGACCAGCCGGCGAGCAAGCAAACACTTGCGGCCGAAATCATCGGTTTGTTTCTCACCAATCCCATACAGAGCCTTGGTCTCTTCGGTTTCCTTGGTGAAGTCCACAGCTTCCGGCGCGTGCTGCTGCATCTTGAACGCGAGTTCATAGCTCGCGATGCGGGCCATCAGTTCCGAGTTATCGGAACGCGAGGCCATGTGCTCTTCGTTCTTCTCTTTCAGGCGATCGAGCAAATCGCGTTGTTGTTCGCGTGTGGTGCCCGGCGGCAGTGCCAGATCGTGAATGGGTGTTTTGTCGGCGCGGAGTTGCACACCTTGATACGCGGCGGGCATGTAGCCGCTCGACCAATTCTTCGGCCCGCTGATTGGCCCACCCGAGTTATCGAGCATCACGACGAAGCCCGGCAGGTTTTCGTTCTCACTGCCAAGCCCATAGGTGACCCAACTTCCCAAACACGGGCTACCCGAAAGCAACCGCCCGCTATTCATCATGAGTAAGCCCGAGCCGTGAATCGGCGACTCGGCATACATGCTGTGCAGGAACGCGATATCGTCCACGCACTCGCCAAGATTCGGGAACAGGTCGGACACACGCTTGCCGCATTGCCCATAGTTCTTGAAAGCGTATTTTGGGCCGACCACGCGCCCTTGGTTCTTGTGTCCGCCGCGACCAAAGGTTTTGACGGTGATCGTCTTCCCGTCGAGCTTGGCGAGTTCCGGCTTCTCGTCGAAGGTATCGACCTGGCTCGGCCCGCCATACATGAACAGGAAGATGACCGCCTTCGCCTTGGCGGGGAACATCGGCTTCTTGGGTGCCATCGGATTGCTGAACTTCGTGCTCATCGCATGCGGCGCATCGGCCCCGTGCGCCTGCGAGAACAACCCCGTTAAGCCCAGCGCGCCAAAGCCGGCACCCGATTCCCACAGAAACTCGCGGCGGGTGCGGCGGCAGAATTGATCGGCGGTGTTCATGATTGCGGACTCCTGTACGGATAGTTCCAATCGTTTATTTCGCTTGGCGATGACTCAAGGTTTCTCGCCGGTTATCTCGGATAAGAGTTTGAAGAACCCTTTCTTGCGCGGGCTGGTGATGCCCCAGTTCACCGGCACGCTCTGGTATCCGTCGTCGAAACCCTCGTCCTTCATCCGGTAATCGAAGAAGCCCCATGAAGCGTACTCGCCGATCGCTGCGACGAAGTTATTCATCGGCTTGTCGAAGTCGAAGTGATCGTCCTCATTGAAGAGAATGGGCATCGGTCGGTAGCCGGGCACTTTGCGGGTCTGTTGCACCATCTCGGCGACGCGTGCGGGTTCTTTCACACCGTTGCCGTGAATGAGTATGAAGTCGGACGCTTTGACGACATTTTCCTTGGGCACGGTGTTCCCGCCATAACTGGTGCCGGCCAGGAATTTCCCGCGATGCTTGCGAACACGCTCAATCAGTTCATGAACGCGGTCTTGCTTGAGTATGGCGTGATCGTACCGCACGTTGCACTCGTTGTTCACCTCGATCAGCACATTGCGGAAGCCCTTTTCGGTGAGCCAATCCAGTGTGTTATCCACGGCACGTTTGATTGCGTCTTCATCGGTGAGGCGCTCGTCTTGCCCGAAGTAGAACAGGCCAAGGATAACGATCATGCCAAGATCATCGGCCTTGGCGAGCACGGTTTGCAGCCGACTCATAAACTCGGGCCGCAGGGAACCATCGGCGGCGAACGCCGAGTTCTGCCACGGTTGATCCTTGGAATAACCCTGTGGGCTGCCGCCTTGCAGGTTCAGTGTGACGGCGAGCAAGCCATGTTTGCGCCACTCGGGCATCGCGGCAACGAACTCGCGTGTGTTGCGGTCCGCATCCCACTTCTTGGTATCGGGGTACGCCCACTTCGCGCGCGTCTCTTGGTTCAAGTCATCGAAGGTGGCTTGAACCATGCGGCTGTTCAACAGTAGCCCCTCGATCTTCTTGCTATTCCATGTGCGGCCTTTGTAAGTCGGCTCACCATTAATCAGGAACGCCTCGCCTTTAATCGCAATAGTGGTCTTGCGCGCGGTTTCTTTCGCCGGTTCGGTTGCAAGAACCGCGGCAGCGATCGAGACGATCAGCAAAGGAGCGATGGTCCTGCGCATGGTAATACTCTCAGTACACGTTCACCGATTACGTTAATCCACATACACGAACTCATTCGAGTTCAGGCACAGCAGGCAATACTGTGTCATCGCGTCGGCTTCGCTGAGTTTGTGCTTCGATTTGAGCAATTCGATGAACGCCATGTCCTTCTTCACTTCATCATCCGATGGCACTCGCCCGGTGGTAAGGCGAATGGCGCGAACGATCTGGGCTTTGACATTCCCGGGCGCTTCCTGCTGCATTCGCTGTGCGAATGCGGCCGCCTGTTCGTTGGCGAATTCGCCGTTAAGCAATCCAAGCGACTGCGTGGGAACCGTGGTGACATACCGCACCGGGCAGCTCGTATCCGGATCGGGCTGATCGAAGCCAACCAGGATGGGCACCCGCAACGATCGCTTCACATGTGCATACACACTGCGACGATTGGCCACCTCGGGCGGCGATGTGGGCCAGCCTTGCCCCGGCACGGATTGCCCGGCGAGCACATCTTTCGGAATCTTCGGATAGGTGCTCGGGCCAAACTGTTTGAGATTGAGCGAACCGCTCACCGTCAGAATCGAATCGCGGACTTCCTCGCCGGTGAGGCGCCGCATGTTGAAACGCCACAATAAATCGTTAGAAGGATCGGCCTTCAGATTTTCGCCACTGGCAGCCACAGAAAGTTGGTACACGTTGGACATCATGATGAGCTTGTGCAACCGCTTCAGTGTCCAGCCGCCGTCCATGAAATCCGCCGCCAGCCAATCGAGCAATTCCGGGTTGGTGGATGCTTCGCCCAGTTTGCCAAAATCGTTGGTGCTCGGAACAATGCCGCGACCGAAATGATACTGCCACACGCGGTTCACCATCACGCGAGCGGTGAAGGGGTTATTGTTCGAAGCAATCCAATTCGCCAGCACGGTGCGGCGACCACTGGACTTGGCACCGGGCTTCGCATCGGGGATGGTCGGATCGGGCAAGCCCAGAACCTCGGGGAAGCCCGCCCGCACTTCTTTGCCCGGCGCATGCGGCGAACCGCGAACGAGCAGATGCGTAACAGGCGGCCGGGGGTCGCAGTTGTTCACTGCCATCGTCAACTCTTGAGCGGGGAGCGGTTGCCCATTCAGTTCGCCCTTCTCCCGACGATAGGCCATGTATGTGGCTTTCACTTTGCCCATGAGCATGGGAACAATCTTGGCAACGATCTTGGGGCGTTCTGGCCCTTCAGCCGCGCGTTGATCCGGTGCAGGCAACTCTTTGATCGCCTCATTTTCGATGGCTTGCATCAAGCGAGTGAGTTCTTCATGGCGAGCTTGCCGCTTCTTCAACCCAGCTTCGTATTCCGCTCGTTTCTCGGGTGGGGTGACATCTGCGACATTGTTCGAAGAGATATTGGAGCGGGTATCACTGAACGGCCGGATATCCCGGAAGAACGCCACGAGTTTGTAGTAATCGGTCTGCGGAATCGGGTCGGCTTTGTGATCGTGGCAGCGAGCGCAGTTGAAGGTGGTGGCCAGGAATGTTTGGCCCACGGTGGCGACGATATCATCGTAACCATCGAAGAGCGATTGCAGGCGATCCGCGGGTTCGTCGTCCCAGATGCCGAGTCGATAGAAGCCGGTCGCGGTGATGGCATCGGCATCGAACTTCACGAATTCATCGCCCGCGATTTGTTCTTTCACGAACTGCGTATACGGCTTATCCGCGTTGAAACTCCGAATGACGTAGTCGCGATATTTCCAGGCGAGCGGCTTCGTTCCATCACGCTCGTAACCGTTGGTCTCGGCGTAGCGAACCACATCGAGCCAGTGCCGCCCCCACTTCTCGCCGTAGTGCGGGCTAGCCAGCAACGTGTCGATCAGTTTGGGCCAGGCATCGGGGCTTTGATCCTTGACGAACGCATCGATCTGTTCTGGTGTTGGAGGCAAGCCGAGTAGGTCGTAGTACGCGCGGCGAACCAGAGCGGCCTTGTCGGCGGGCTTCACCGGCTTCAGGTTCTTGGCTTCCAGCTTGGCGAGGATGAACGCATCGATTGGCGTCTGCACCCACGCCTGATCCTTGATCGCCGGAAGGTTTGGCCGCTTCACCGGCTGATACGCCCAATACTTCTTCGCTTCTTCAGTAATAACACCCTTGGGGACCACTTTCACGATCTCGCCCATGCGTGCTGCGGGCACGGGCAAGCCATCCTTCACCCACTTCTCCAGCACGGCGATGTCTTTATCCGCGAGCTTCCCCTTGGGCGGCATCTGATAGGCTTCGTCTTTGTAATGGATGGCCTTCAGCAGCAGGCTATCGGCGGGTTTGGCGGCATCGAAGGCCGGGCCAGTGTCGCCGCCGGCAAGAACCCCGGCCCGTGTCGCGAGGTTCAGCCCACCCTTCAGTTTCTCCGGATCGTCGCCGTGGCACTTCAAGCAGTTCTGCTTGAGGATCGGTAGCACGTCCTTCTCGAAGTTCGCCACCTGTTCCGGTGTGAACTTTGGCTGTTCCGCTCCATGTGCAACGCGGCCGGAAAATGTCAGAGTTGTGTCAATCGCCACAACCGCGATCAACAGGACCGCAACCGCAATAAGTCGGCGATAGTAGATGACAGTCATGGGATCGGTCCCGTCGGTGGTGAGGAGGCGGCGGGTGAGTTTTGTTGTTGAAGCCATTCTTCGGGCGTCAGTGTGGGGATGGCAACCTTGCCGCGAAAGTGCTTTGCGTTCCACGTCACAAGTGCGTCCACAGTCGGGGCGAACAGCCGAATCTGCACGGCTTGCACCGCGTCTCCGAGAGCCATCTTCGTACTCATCTGCACGAGCAGATCGTCGAACGTACAGCGGGCATAGTCTGCATCGATCGTCGGGTCCGCCGGGACGATGGCCATACCGTAAACCGTTCGGAGGGCCGTGGGAATGAGCGGGATGTCGGCAGTCGGTGTCCCGTGACTCATCACGCCAACTACCTCCAATACGGCGTGTGCCGTCATGGCCAGGGAATGCCCGTCTGCCCGCATCCGATTCAGGGCCGCGCGGTTCGTCGCGTGGCGGACATCCGTAATGTACTTCCGATCGATCAGGATCACGGCCGCGTCCAGCAGGATCACGGCCGTTCCTCGGTGTCCAGTTCCGGCCACAGGCGACCGCGGGAGTACGCGATCGCTTCTTCGACGGTCGCCCACGGGAGCGGACTACCGTCACCCTGGAGAATCCGTTCGGCTTCCTCCGCAGAGATCGGAGTGACACGAGTCGAGTTATCCTCGGCGATCGACACACTCGCCTTCGTGCCAACCGGCAGGTCAACTGGCTCGGTCGGCACAAACGTCGTTCCGTCGAACACGACTTCAATCGTCTTGAGCATGGCCACAGCCTCCGAACTCTGTGCCTCTATCTTAGCACTCATGGGCTTTCGACTGTCACCGCCATGATGATCGGGGCGGATTGGTCGGAGCCTTTGATAAACTCGATCGACTTCACGCTCGCATCGGAGCGTTTGGGCATCACGCTGAGATAGCGGATCTGCTGGTTCCGCAGGGCGTATGCGAACTTCGACCCCGGCACATCGAACCGGCCAATGTAGTCCGCGAAGTGCACACCGTTGCGGAGTTCGTGATCCTCGCTCTTGCCGTCGTCGTAGGTGAGTCGCACGATCACGCTCACCGTGCCGTTTGGCGTTGGCCGTTGCGCCGACCACCCCCCCACACCGCTAAGCATGTGAATCGCCTTCGCCTTGCCATTGAATGGGAATGTTACACTCTTTGGCATCTTCGGCGGCACATTCCCTTGCGGGCCATTCAGCATCACCACGTTCTTCACGGTATCCTTCATCGGATCGACCAGCACGAACGGCACGCCCTCGAACACTTTGGGCTTCCAGTCCGGGAACACGAGCCGCTCGGCAGCCCCGCCGCGATCGAAGAACATATCCTTCGTGCTAATGACCGTGGCGACTTTATCCAGCGGTAGCGGGACGAACTTCCCTTTCTGCGTGAGGAACTCCAGCAAATCGGACAGTTCCGCCGACTTCATCACCTTTTCGAAACCTTCGGGCATCAGCGACTTGTCTGTTTCTTTCAGCGATGCGATGTCTTCCCGCGCCAGCGCATGTCGCTTCGCCTCACCGTCGATCACCTCGACCGAAGTTCCAGTCTGTGCCCCGAGGATGCCGATAATGGTACGCTCGTCGGTGGTCACCACGCGATACGCTTTGAAGTTCCCTTCCACACTTCGGGCGGGGTCCATGATGTGGATGAACAACTCTTCCTTGGGGTGAACCGCGAAACCCGTAAGGTCCGGGCCAATTTGCACGCCTTCGCCGCCGTATTTGTGACACTTCGCACAGTGGGCGGTGAACATCTTCTTGCCATTGGCTACGTCGCCCGTCTGCTCCAGGATCGGTTTTAACTCCTCGATCACCTTCTGGCGATCCGGGCTTGGCAATCCGCCGCCCAGCGCGAGAAGCTTCTTGGCGCGTGCGGAGATGTCTTGATCCGGGTGCGACGCCAGTGCGGTGCGTTGATCGAGCGCCAGAAGATCGAAGCGAAGCGTGCCCTTCTCGACGCCATCGAGAAACGCTTTGGCGCTATCCGCTTTCGCTAACACGAGACGCAGCGCGGCGGGGCGTGCCGTCGGTGGAAGATCCTTGAGCTTCGCGACAACTTCCGCACCAACACTTTTCGCCTTCGATGCGGAAAGTGCGTCGAAGACGCCAGCCGTTAGTGTGGCAGAAGCATTCGGCGTCACCGCTTCGAGAAGCTTCCTTGCGGCCTCGTCGCTATCGGGTTGGAACTCCACGATCTGCTGTGCCGCCGCGAGGCGATCCGCGTCGGTGGCCTTCACATCGGCGAGCGTGGCGAACGCGGCCTTCGTGATCTCCGCAAGTTGTGCATCAAGCCCCTTCACGCCCCAGGTGCTGGCGAGTTTGAGAAGACGACCGCGAGAAGCAGCGGGAAGTTTCTTCAGTAGAGGAGCAATGGTTGGCTCGAGAGGATATGTTTTGTCCTGTTCGGGCAGCTTCGCGCCGTTCGACCAACCCGCCGCTAGACCGTTTATGATCGCCGCAGCGATATCAGACCGCGGAGATTTATACCGCTTGCTTTCTTCATTGCCGAGCCGCGCCAGTGCCTCGCCCAAGTATTTGTCACCACCGGAAGATGCATAGTGCTTGGCGAGGAGTTCCAGCGAGGCCAGCCCCTCGGTGGTCGGTGGACTGCTCTCAGCTGCTGAGGCGATCAGGAGGTTACCCACCCGGTTGCTCGCGGCGATCATCAGCGTCTCGCGCTCGGTGCGGTCACCTCTGCCCGTCAGCAGTTGGTCCGCGAGGGCGCTGGCGATTAGCGATTGGGCGATATCCGTCTTCGGCAAATCCGCCACCGTAAGCGCAGCCGCAAGGCGAACACGCGGCTCGTCCCAGAGCAATGCACCGACCATCTGGAAGGACTCATCAACACGCGGGATTCGCGGTGCCGTGCTCATCGCCGCCCGCCGAACCGCGAGCGACGGGTGCTCCGTGTCATTCTTAAACTCGTAGAACGTCTCCAAATCTTTTGGCTTCAGAGTGCCAAGTGTCCACACGGCGTGCACTGCCCCCGCGTTCAGCCCCGTCTCGTCAACGGTCTTATCCTCGATTAGCTTCGTCAGCGCCGGGACCACATCGGTCTTCCCGCGTTCCACGAGCAACCGCTGGGCGTGGAGTCGCCAGCCCATGTTGTGGTGCTTCAGCGTCTCGACCAATTTCTCGGGCGTCGCGTCCTTCAGGTTCACGCGCGGCTCGGGCTTGGCCTTGGTGTACACCACACGGTAGATGCGGCCGTGCGTCTTGTCGCGCAGCGGCGTCTCGTAGGCGTTCCCTTTCCCGTTCGTGAAGCCCGCGGGCGTCGGGTTGTGCTGCACGATGAAGTTGTACCAGTCGATCACCCACACATGCCCGTCCGGCCCCACCTGCGCATCGATGGGCGCACTCCATTCATCATCACTCGCCACAAGGTTCCACCCATACTTCGCACGGAAACTCGCACCATCAGGTTGAAGCGTCATCGCGGCCGTGAGGTGGCCGGTTGGCTCCGAGATGAACGCGGTGCGGTTCCAATATTCCTTGGGATACGTGCGGGCGGTGTAGATCGAGATGTTCGACGCCGCCGTGAACCCGCCGTGCCAGTCCACTTGGCGGATCTTGTTCGTGATCGGTTCAATGTGGTTATCGGGCGCGATGTTCTGCAACACCGTGGGCGTGAGGCCCTTCACCTTCTCGTAATAGCGATTGGGGATCGGCATATGCACGATCGGGCAACCGTTCGCGGTGCTGCCGAACAACTCGCCACTCTCGTCGAAGCACAGCCCCCAGGTGTTGTTGCTTGTGCTGCGAAGGAACTCTAGCTTGGTCACATTGAAGGGCTTATCGATAACCGTGTCGATGTTCGCCTCCAACTTGAAGCGATAGAACCCTTGCTTGAAGTTCACCTTCTCGCCATTCACAACGCCGTTGAACCCCGCATAGCCCACCGAGCCGTAGATCCAGTTATCGAAGCCGTAGTGCAGGTTGCTTGGGCCGGCGTGCGTGTCGCCCGTGCTCCAACCGGTGAACAACACTTGCCGCACATCGGCTTTGCCGTCGCCGTTGGTGTCTTTCAGAAACAGCGTGTGCGGGGCTTGATGCACGATGATGCCGCCCGCGTACGGCAACAAGCTCGTGGGAATACTAAGCGCGTCGGCGAACGTGGTAACGGTGTCGCATACACCGTCGCCGGTCGTATCTTCGCACACCACGATGCGATCATGCCCGCGGCCTTCGCGTTGCATCTCGTTCGGATAATCGACCGTGATGCTCACCCACAGCCGCCCTTGCTCATCCCACGTCATTGCGATCGGCTTGCCGCCGAGTTTCTCTTCGGTGACGAAGACCTTCACTTCGAAATCGACCGGTGTCACGAAGTGCTTCATGCTCTCTTCGACGGAAAGCGGCTTTTGCATCTTGCTCAGTGGCCCAGCTTTCGCGCCACCACGAGGCGGATAGAACGGTATCTTCGCGTCGGCGTACTCGAACGGCTTCACATCCTTGCGTGGTGCCGTCATCTCGGGCCGCTCGAAGTACGTTCCCGCCAGCGCCGGATCTTGCCCGCATGCCCAGCGCAACCCACGCTCGACGAGGTTGTGAAAGCCGACATGCTCGAAGGTGCGGTTGTCGTGGCCCCACGCGGTGTAGAAGACGCGGCCCTTCCCCTGCGTGCGAATCCACGTCCACGGTTCCTTCAAATCGCCGTCGGTGCGGACTTCGAGAACCGTGCGGTCCTTCTCGTTGTGCTTGGTGTGAACATAGGTCTCATCCCACGACGAGAACGCCTGATAGCCCTTCATGATCGCGTGATCGGGCGTCACGATATCGGTGCGAAACGTGCCGGTGCCATGGCTGCGGAACTGCGCGCCAACCATCTCGATGTATTTGGGCGAATTCAAGAAGCAGTAACTCGCACAATGCAGCGGAACGAAGCCTTTGCCCGATTCCACGAACTCTAACAGGGCCTTTTCCTGCTCCGGTGAAATCTTGGTGTGATTGGCATACACCATCAACGCGTCGTAGCCCGCGAGCGTCTTGGCGTTGAGGTCTTCGAGCTTGTCGGTGTACGTGAGCGTGATGCCACGCTTCGCAAACACGGGAGCGAGTTGTTTGAATCGCTCGGCGGGTCTGTGGCCGGCGTTATCGCCGAGGAATAGCACGTTCAACTTTGGCGGGTCCGCCGCCAACAACGGCACCGCGAACGCCATGGCCACAAGGGAGAGGAACCAACGCATTGCGAACTCCTGTCTATCGTGAACACGAACTTTGGCAAACTGTATTCTGTTGGCGTGCGATCGGGGCGAACGGATCACACCACTTCCGGCACCACAGAATCCATCAGGTGTTGAATCGCACCGGCAATGGCACCGTGGCACTTGCTTCCCTGAGCACGCCGGATCGGACAGTCGCGAAACGATGGCGGCAACGCCCGCTGGGCCACCCGATTCGAAATCCGCTGCAGTAACTCGGGGTCGATATCGAATAGCGGGGTATGGACGAACACCACCGCGGGGTTGAACAGATTGACAACCGCAGACACACCTACAGCAAGATATTCCGCAATCTGCGCCAACTCGGCGCGTAAATCGATCTCGTGTGATCGGGCGAGTTCAATCACTTCGTCGGCCAGAACTTCGCGGCCGAGCTTCTGGCCCGCGTGGTAAGCCAAAGCCGAATCGCTGGCCACCGTTTCAAGGCACCCAGTGTTGCCACAGCCACACTTGCGGCCACCTTCTGCCACCACGGTGATGTGGCCAATCTCGCCCGCCAGCCCGGAATGCCCCTTGAGTAATCGCCCGCCCAGCATCACGCCCAGACCGATACCGGTTCCCACATCAAACACCGCGAAATCTTCGAGTCCTCTGGCCAATCCATAATACCGTTCCGCCAGGCAAAGCGCGTGCGATTCCTGAAAGAGCGCGCCCGCAATTCCCAGGCGTGCCGCAAGATCCGCCGCAGGTGTATGGCCATCGGTCATGGGCATATTGGGCGAAAGAACGCCGCGTTCCATGCGATGATCCACCAAGCCCGGCAAACTGACGCCGAAGCCGAGTGTCTTCACGCTGGGCTTCGCGATAAATTGACTGGCTACCTTTGCGAGTGTCTGCAACAACTCCGGATACGTTTTCGGCGTGTTCACCGTAACCTTGTCGTCGTGCAATTCGCCATCAAGCCCAGCCGACGACACTTCACACCGGCCTGCGTCGATCGCAATACCAAGCACCTGGGCGGAAGTGGTCGCCAACCGCAACCGCGGAGCCGGCCGCCCGCGAGCGAGTTCGAGCGCATCGGCTTCTTCCAACAAGCCCGCCTTGAGCAACGAAACGACCGCCTTGGATACCGTTGGCGCGCTCAATCCACTCTCACGCGCGATCTCGGCACGCGACCGCGGCCCAAACGTCTGGAGCAGGCGGAGCACTTGCCGTTCGTTGAACTTCCCCAGCACCGCGGGGCGAATGGTCCGCAGTGGGGGCAGGCTCGCACTGGTTCGAGAAGGTGTCATCACCGTACAGAATGCGCGAGTGCTCGCGATTTGTAAAGGACATTTACTAAAGGCCGCTTACAAAATATCTCGCCGGCTTCCGGCAGTCACAGAGTTTGCGGTGTTAAGCCGGGTTTGCGCGGGTTCGCTGGCTTCGGGTTAACCTCGCTACCGCAGATTGCCGAAGACTATGTTGATTGTCTAAACCGCGCGTTCGGCTTCGAACCGAACGTGCCTTGGAGGTATCCACGGATGGTTACCAAACGGCTCACGATGCGTGCGGCGGCTGGTCTAACTTTGTGGGCGGGCTTTGTGCCCGCTGTGCAGGCCCAGTTGCCGGCGGTGACGGCCGAAGATGCGTTTAAAGTTCAACCGCGGCAAAAAGGGGTGATCGTTACCACCCCAACGCCGGATGCGGTTCCCCGTTGCACGGTGGCACCGATACCCAACCCAAAGGATCCCAAAAATCCGATGGGCTATGTGGTGCGCGATCCGGGCGGGCAGCCGGTTCGCCAGTTTGTGAGTTACGACGGGAAGAGCTTCAACATCATCGCGTTCTATGTGGACGGGATGGAAGCCTACCGCGAAGTCTATCCGCCCCAACAGGGTGAGCCGTACCAGTTCCGCTGGCTCGGGCCAAATGGCACCAAGTGGGGCATCGATAAAGACCGCGATGGTCGCATCGATGATTGGGTCGTGATCTCGCCGGAAGAGCTAAGCCAGGAACTGCTCCAGGCGGTGCTCACTCGGGATGCCAAGCGCGCCGAGGCGCTCACGCTGAACAAGAGCAACCTCGATTCGATCGGCTTTACGGGGGCAGAAGCGCAGCGTTACCTGGATCGTTCTGCAGGCGTGGGCGTGCGGGTTACCCGTGCCGCCGACGATTTCAAAGCCAGCCCCACTGCGGAGTGGCTGCATCTGGAGTTGAACACTCCTCAGGCGATTGCCGCGGATACCATCGGCGCTCGCGATGATCTAGTGCTACACAAGACCGGCACCATTCTGGTGAAAGATGGTGCGAATAGTCGCTCGCTGCAAGTGGGGCAGTTCGCACAGATCGGCCGCGCCTGGAAGTTAGTCGATGGCCCAACGGCCGGGCCAATCGCAGCAGACATTGGCCCAGGCACCCGCCTGGTGTTCGATGCGATCAAGGACTTCGTGGCTCAGCTCGACGAGATTGATAAGCAGGGGGGGAATCTTTCCAGTATCGCCGAGATTGCGGCCCACAACGCGAAACGCGCCGAGGTACTCGAACAGATCTTCGCCCGCCTTCCTAACGACGCCGGGGAAGATACCGCCAAGATCCGCGACACCTGGACCAAGCTGCTGCTGGATAGCCTCTCGGCTGCGGCTGAAGGTGAAACGCTCGAAGGCAAGCATGTGATCCGCTTGAAGCAATTCAAGGAAGCATTCGGCGACAAGCCGGGCGCGATCGGGCCATACGCCTGGTTCCACTATCTGCTTACCGAGAACAGCATCTCGCTGCGATCGGCCAAGCCAGGCGAACTCCCGGCCATTCAGGAGAAGTGGCGGAGCAAGTTGGAAGAGTATATCAAGGCGCATCCGAAATCGGAGGATGCACCGGAAGCCACGCTCCGACTGGGCATGGCCTACGAATTCGTGGGCACCAAGGAAGGCGACGCCAAGGCGAAGGAGTGGTACGAAGTGCTTGCGAAGTCGTATGCGGGCCATTCGCACGCCGCCAAGGGTGCCGGTGCCGTACGGCGACTCGCGAGCGAAGGGCAACCACTCGAATTGAGCGGGCCGAAACTCGCAGATGGGCAAACCTTCACGGTCGCTTCGCTCAAGGATAAAGTCGTCGTGGTTTATTACTGGGCAAGCTGGAGTAGCACGTTGCAAGACGATGCGAAAAAGCTCCGCTCGCTCGTGAAGGAGTACGGCGATAAAGGTCTGGAGTTGGTGACCGTTTGCCTGGACACGGACCCGCAGACGGCGAACCAAGCCGCGAAGACTCACGAGCTTCCCGGCATCGTGCTTCACGCACCGGGCGGGCTTGATGGCAGCCCACTGGCCGCACAGTACGGGATCATTGTGGTTCCGCACATTCTCGTGACGGATAAGACCGGCAAGATCGTGAACCGCAACGCCCAGGCGACCAACCTGGACGATGAAGTGCGGAAGCTCCTGCCTTAAATCGTGTGTCTGCGTAAGCGGCTGGTGCTAGCGAGGTTGGTGAAGGCGTTTGCCCCCAAGTGGCAAGCAAACGCTATCCGCAACCTGTTGGCACCAGCCGTTCGCCCTATTCTAACTACATGTCTTTATTCGCATCCGAAATTGCCCGCGCCCGAGTGGCACAAGAGCATTGGTCCAGCCTCTCCGTTCGCGAGCGTGTTCGCCCGATTGGCGTGCTGCGCGATCTGATCGTTCGGCAAGCCGATTCCCTTTTCGCAGCGGAAGAAGCAGACATTGGCCGGCAGCCCACGGAAGTGCTTGCCGCCGAGTTATTGCCCACCGCCGCCGCGTTCAAGTTCCTGGAACGGGAAGCGAAGGGCGTGCTTGCCTCCAAACGAATCTCGGGGCGGCTACGACCGACCTGGCTCATGGGTTGTCGCGACACTGTCATTCGCAGACCGTGGGGCGTGGTAGGCATTATTGGCACCTGGAACTACCCGCTCTTCTTGAACGCGGTGCAAATGGCACAGGCGGTTGTTGCGGGCAACGCGGTGTTGTGGAAGCCCAGCGAGAACGCCCCACGCACGGCGGACCTGACGCACGCCTGGTTTCTTCAAGCGGGATTTCCGCCCGATCTCGTGCAGAAACTCCCCGCCACGCGCGACGCCGGGCCGCAACTCGCCGAAGCAGAAATCGATCACATCGTCTTTACCGGCTCCGATGTCGTTGGCAGGAAGCTGGCGGCACGACTTGGCGAAAGGCTGATTCCATCCACGCTCGAACTCTCTGGCTGCGATGCCATGTTCGTGCTGGCCGATGCGAACCTCGCGCTGGCGGCGAAAGCGGCATGGTTCGGGTTAACGCTTAACCGCGGGCAGACATGTATCGCGGTCCGGCGAGTGTTCGTGCACGCCTCGCGTTATGCGGAGTTCGCGGAGGAACTTCGGAAGCTAAACGCCAACGCAAAGCCGTTGTCGCTGGTCACACCCGGGCAGTATCAGCAAGCCCGGCGACTGATCGACGATGCGGTGGCGCGAGGGGCAAAGCGTGCTTCATCCGGTTCGCTTTCCGGCGAAGGAGAAGCCGCGCATATCGATCCGACGTTTCTTCTCGATACTCCACCAGATGCCGCAATTTGCCGTGAAGCGTGCTTCGCCCCCATCGCGGCGGTGCTGCCATTTCACACGATCGACGAAGCGGTTTCGCAGGCGAAGCAATCGCCGTTCGGGCTGGGTGCGTCAATCTTCACAGCCGATACGGTCGCAGCGCAGGTGCTGGCCAGTCGCATCCCGGCGGGAAGTGTGACGATCAATGACGTGCTGGCACCCACCGCACACCCGGCCACGCCCTTTGGCGGGCGAGGGGCGAGTGGCTGGGGCGTCACTCAGGGTGGAGAGGGCTTGCTTGCGATGACAATTCCGCAGGTGGTGACCGTGCGTAAAGGAACGTTCCGGCCGCACCTGGATGAAGCTGTGACGCCCGATCCCGCGACCGCCGACTTGCTTCGCGGATTGCTACGAGCGTCGTATGCCAGCGGATTTCGCGAACGGTTTCGCGGCGTGCGTCAGTTGATTCGCGGTGTGCGCAAGAAGAAGTAAGTGCTCATTCATCCTCGGATTCCTCGGCGATCTTCTTGTAAATCTCAATTGCTTTCTGGAACGTCTTCTCGGCCTCGGCGCGTTCTTCCGCTTTGATTCCTGCCCCGCGCACTTTCCATAATTGCTCGATCACCCCAACACACCACTTCGCACTTTCGCGGCTGGCTCGAATGGGTTTGCCGCCAACGATCACGTTCACGGGGTTCGTGTGCATCTGCGGGAAGTGCCGCAACGCGACCCAGGAACTCTTGCTGATCTCGACATCGAAGCTCACATCGTGCGTCTTGTCGTCGGCGGGAATATCCTTGGAGGCGACAACTTTCCCATTCACCACCAACTCCAGTTTCCGGGTGTCGCCCGTGGGTGCGATTGCGCCCGGTGCAGTGCCAAGTGCGACTTCTTTTCCGAATGCAACCTTTGCCGTAACTTTCACCGGTCCGGCCGCTGCCAGCTTGACATCGCCAAAGCCGGGCGAGGTTCCGTTAACGGCGAACTCCAGTGCGTGGGCGTAGCCATCCGAGACATACGAACGCCCCATCTGGATTCCTTTGCACCACACGGCGTAATCGACCGCGTCGGTCTTGCCTAGTTGCACATACACTCGCCCTTGCCCCACGCGGCTACCGGAAATGCATGGGAAGTCTGTTTCGCCGGAAACCTTGAGTGGGAAGCCGCAGTTCATGATCTGGTACCAACAGTTCCATTCCGGCAATCGCTGCGTATCCATCGCACTGATGAAATCGCACACGCCCATCGCGGTGGTCACGCAGATTTCCTGTGCGCCGATGCCGTTCATCTCCGGAATCGCCAGGTTGGGCAACCGCGTGATGGCACGCTGATGGCTTCGCAACAGCTCGTCCTCGGTTAGCTTCCCGTCGCTGTTCGCATCGATGGTGGCGAACGGTTCGGGCAACGGCCACAGCCCCGCCTTGGTTTCAGCGGCGTTCACCGCGCCGTCCTTGTTGGCATCCAATCGCGCGAAGAGCCGGCTGGCCGCGTTGGCGGGGTTCACCTGTAAACCATTGGCGGAGTGCGCGTAGCCCGTTACGCCGCCTTGATCCTTGGCCCAACGCATGAGGGGCGTCGTCCACGTTGGCCAACCTTTAATCTTCGTTCCTTCGGAACCGGGGAACGTCTGATCGCGCAGATTGAGTAAGCAGACATGGCCGAGCGCCTGCGACCCAAAGCCGCTCACTTCGACATCGTATTTCAGCAGGGTGAATGGCTCGCTGAGGCGGTTCGGCCCCGCTTCGAAGAAGCGTCGCTGATAGTCGTAGCATGGCCCCCATGTGAGGCAGCAGCCCACGTTCAGCCCTTCGCCCTTAACGTGCAAGAACATGTCTTGCGGCATCACGCCTTCGGTCGGGTTCGTGTAGTGGGCACACCCCGCCGCATGAATGTGGTGATCGCCACTGAACCAGCCATAATCGGCCGGGTTCACCCAGCGAGTGAGTTTCACCGCGAGCGCATCGGCCTTTCCGGTGACCACGAGTTTCCGCTTCGCCAGCACGTATTCCGGCCCGCGACCGTATTCAACGGTGAACTCGCCTGGCGGAAGAAGAACCGTTCCGCCATCTGGCCGATAGATCTGGCGTTGAAAGAAGAAGTCGGGGGCGAGTCGCTTGGGTTGTGGCGGATAAACTTTGCCGCTGGCGTCCGTGATGGTGAACCGGCCCACCGTGGGCTTACCATCGGAATCGGTCACGCTCACTTTCACGGGAATCGCCGGTTTTACTTGAAATAGCACCGGCACTTCGCCGCGAAACCCGATGTCCTGGTTCCCCTGGCCCAGATCGAACCCCACGGTCGCTTCACGCTTGCCAGGCTCGGATGAATAGAACAGGGCGAGCGCGTATTCCACGCCGAGACCGCTGAGTTCGCGGGTCATGGGTGGTTCGCCGAACATCTGCAATTCCAGAAACCGCTCCACGATCTTCGGGTCGTCTTTGGGGTTTCGTTCACCGCGGCCGCTATACACCTCGCCAGATTGCGGGCTGGCGATCTTGAGCGGCTTCTTCACGGTGCTTTCGTTAACCACTTTCACCAGCACAGGCGTCCACCCGGCTTGCTGAATCTCCGCTTCTGCCGGCCCGCGTGCGACCTTCACCCGCGATTCCGGGTTAATGTTCACCACGAACAAAACGTGCTTATCGAGTATCGATTGAACTTTGCTGGCGTCTTTATCTTCGATGGCCTTCGCCAACTCCTTGGCAACGGGTTCGGGAAAAGGAGCGCCGAGGAAGTCGAGCGCTTTGATAACACGGGCGGCGTTGGCCGCGAGCGGTTGGCCTTCGATACCCGTAACCACGGGAGGCGGATCAATCGCGCGGGCAGAGCTTGCCAGAACGATTGACACTAACAGTGCGATGCAGACGCGCGTCATGGCAGGACTCCGGAATTGGGAGACGCCGCTCATCAGACCGCGCCGCCACCGGCCCGTCCACGGATTTTCGATTGAGATTAATGATTGCGATAGGGCGATGAGCGTTGCGCGAGGCCGGCGTCACTCGCCGCGATCAACGCTTCGTTCGAGCCGCGAGATGGTTTCGTGGAGGTGTTCGAGTGCGGGATTAATGTCCAGGGCGGTGCGGTACGCACGAATCGCGGCCTGAGGCTTGCCGAGTTTGGCGAAGCACTGGCCCAAACCGGCGGCCGCGCCGAAGTGGAACGGGTTCAGTTGCAACACCGCTTCGCAGTCTTCCGCAGCGCGAGCAAATTCGCCATGCCGGAAGAACCAGATGGCACGCTGGTTGAGCGCTTCCGCAAAGTCGGGCGTCTCGCGAATCACCGCATCCAACTCGGCGCGTGCTTTGGCGGAATCCGGATTGCGTGCGGCTTCGCGGAGTCGGGTGTTCTGGTTCGCATTGCTACCGCGAAACCAGAGTTCCCATATGGCGTCGGCCGCGAACCTTTGCACCAACGAATCGGGATCGTGCAGCGCCGCGGCAACGGCGGGGTTGGATTCCATCGTGCCGATCATGCCAAGGGCAAGAGCTGCCGCACGGCGAGTCTTGATGTCGGGCGAGGCGAGAACGCGTTGGAGTGTGCCTTCGGTATATCGCTCGCAAACCGCCGTGCGAAACTCTCGCAGGGCCTCTTGAGCGCCGGCCAACCAGAGATCTTCATCGTCACCGGGCCGCAACTCGGGTAGTTGGCTGTACATTTCGACGAGTAGCGGCGTTGACACGGATCGAACTCCCCGGGCCGAGGGACAGGCAACAACACATTCAGTTTACGCACCAAGAGCACCGATCGGAAACGAGCACCCATTTCCATTACAGGTACTTGATACATAACACGCCGGCGACAACGAGCAACGCCCCCAGAACTCGCCCCAAAGTGAGTGGTTGTTCCTTCAGTCCCATCAACGCGTAGTGGTCCAGAATCAGCGAGCAAAGAAGTTGCCCACCCACAACGAGCGAGATAAACAGTGCTGCGCCCAGGCGAGAAGTGAGCGCGGCACCCGCCAGCACGATGAGTGCCCCGAGTGGCCCACCAATCCAGTTCCACCATTCCGTGGAACGAAGATCTGAAGCGGTTGGCATGGTTGGGCGAAGCAGAATCATCGCCAGCGATGCGGTGAGAATTGTGCCACAGATGGATAAATACGCGGCCCAGAATGGCTTATCGCCCAGCGCGAAGCGGAACCGGCCGTTGGCGGAAGCCTGCAACGCAATGCAGGCTCCGGCTCCAATCGCTAACAAGGCAAAAACGATCGTGTGCATGCGGAGATTGTAGGAACCATAACCGCCTGCGGATGCCCGATCCGTGCGCTACTTTTCGGCTTTCGGCTTCGGTCGCGGGATTCGCACGCGAGGATCATCGCCGGGCGGGGTGTCGTCGGTCCAGCGGCCGTCGTCGTCCATCTGGTTCAGGCCAAAGCTATAGAGCAGATAACCGGCTTCGGATGGCTTGTAAACCAGCTCTTTATCCGTGAACAGATCGCCTGGGACCACGGCGAGATACTTCGGTGCGAGGTCCGCGAGCTTCGCGGGGTAGCGGCCCGCATCCTTGCGATACGCCGCGAGCGCGAACGCCACTTGCAGGTTCCTGTCGAACTGCCGAGCGCGATCTTCCGCCGCCTGCACCTTGCGGAAAGCCGGCACCAACAAGCCGATCAGCACATCCCCAATCTGCTTCCCCACGAGTTTCCCCGGATCTTTGCCGTCCTTCACCGCCTGCTCAATCGCCTTCATCCCTTGTTGGTCCTTCACCAACTTGTGCAACTCGGCTTCAATCTGGTCCAACGCCTTCTCGCGCTCCGGTCGTTTCTCGATACGCATGGCGGCCGTGGTCCGGTCGTAACTCTTGTTCCCATTGCGAAACGCCGGCTCCCAGTCAATCCCTTCCATGCCAGGACGCGGCTTCAGAACAATCCCACCCCCCACTCCGAGCGGATCTTTTCCGGTGCGGATGATGTTCTGCAACGAATCGAGGAAAAAGAACCGCTCTCCCACATTCACCTTGTCGGCCATCGATGGCAACGCCGCGAGTGAGCGGTATTCGCCAAGATGCGCGATGATTTGTTTCGAGGTCAGGTCCGCATGTTCGAGGAAAGAGAGTGTGGCATCGGAAGCGATCTGGTGAATCGCGATGGAAACGAGCGATTCGATCAGCGTGGCCCCGCGACCGAGAAGGCGAGCAAGCCGGTGAACCGCGAGCAGGTCTTGCCAGGCCTCGGCGAGCTTCCCTTCACCCACGCGAAGCATGGCCCGTGCCGTAAGTGCGGACGCAATTTCCCGGCTCTGCTGCACGCTGGACAACAGCGCGCCGATAAGCATGCCCGGTTCGCCATTAGCCTGCGGAGTCGAGACGAGTGGGTTGAAATAGTCAGGGCGTTTGGTCGCCTCGATTACGAGCGTCAGCGGCTTCTCGTTAGCTTTCAACCACGCCGCGAGTTCCTTGTGATCTTTGGCCACCCACGGGGTGTTCCGCACGAGGCTTTGCTGGTCGTACAGTTTATCCATCACTTTCGGGTCAACCTGTTCCACCTTCAACCGCTGCTTCATGAACGGATACAGGCCGACGAAGTACGCGCCGTCTTTTGGTGGCCGTGGAATGCCGAGGCGTTTGAAGTATTCATCCGGCAAGCCCGATCCGCCCTCGGGTGCGGGGCCGAATGCCTGCCACAGTTTTGCATTCGCATTTGTTTCGGGAGTGATTCCCTTGGCAAGGATTTCGTTAAGTGCGGCTTCGAAGTTCACGTAGCCGTTCTTATCGAGCGGGCCGGTAACGTGCGTGGTTTCCTTGCTAACCGGGATCTTGGATTTTGGCTCTTCGGTCGGTTTGTTATCGGCCGCGAGCAGCATACCCGAGAGCAACAACGGAATTGCAAGAAGTTTCATGAGTGACACACAGAAAGTGAATGCGATTGGCCAACGGACGCCGCCACACCTGCAATTCGTTATCCGAGTGGCGATATTTGCGATTCGCTCGGGCACGATACGCAAAGAGGAGCCGCCTGAACGCGGTGCGGCAAGCGACTCCTCAGCATGTTATCCGCAAACACTACACATCCTTCCCGCGAATCTGGGCTTTCAACACATGCCGCAGCCGCCCTTCGATCTTCTCGTGCGCTTTGCCAATCTCTTTATCCGAAAGCGTGCGGTCGGGAGCCTGATACGTGAGCGCAAAGGCCAGGCTCTTTGTGCCCTGCGGTAGCCCTTCGCCTGTGTACACATCGAACAACTCTGCGCGGGTGAGTAAGTCGCCACCGGCGGTTAGGATCTCGGTCAGCACCTGTTCGGAAAGCGTATCCGCGGGGACAACCACCGCCACATCGCGCTTCGCCGGCGGGAACGTGGAGAATGGGCGATACGCGAATCGTTCAGGAGCCACGGCGAGAATCGCCTCGATATCCAACTCCGCGACTTGAACCGCCCGGTCGCCCAGCCCAAAGTTGGCTGCCACCTTCGGGTGCAACTCGCCAATCTCCCCCACGGGTTGCCCGTCCACCATGAGCTTCGCCGCTCGCCCGGGATGCAGATGCGGAATCTCCTTGGTGCCGGTGAATGCCACTTTCGGCAGGTGCAAGTTCGCCGCGAGCGATTCGACCACGCCTTTCATGTCGTAGAAATCGTACTGTGCTGGCTTCACACCTTGCGTGTCGTCCCATGCGCCCACCGTGCGGCGACCACATAGCACGATCGCCAGGCGACGCGGTTCTTGTGGGAGCTTCTCACCAGGTCGCGGTAAGTACACGAAACCGAGTTCGTACATGGCCACGCTATCCGTTGCTTCCATGTTGCGATGTGCCACCGCGAGCAAGCCCGGAAGCAGCGTGCGACGCATCACCGATCGCTCGGGCGAGAGCGGGTTGAGCAGCGTCACATAATGTGAAGCAAGCTCTGCTGGCGTCTTGGTTTCACTCGAAGGCAGAGCGAGTTTCGCTTCGGCCTCGACGCTCGAGAGTGAATACGTGATCGCTTCATGCAATCCCTGATCGGCGAGCAGATCGCGCACGCCATCTTCGAGTTCCAGCGAACGGTTCCCCTTCGGTTCTGGCAATTCGAGCGGAAGCAATCGCTCGGGAAGTTTGTCGTAGCCATACACACGCGCGAGTTCTTCGATCAAGTCTGCTGGCCCGGCCTGGATATCCAACCGCGTTGGCGGCGGTGTGACCGACCAACCATACACTTCCGGCTTCACCTGGAATTGCAACGCGCCAAGCACCCGCTCCACCTCGGCGGCGGGGATATCGAACCCGAGTAATCGCGTGAGTTCCGAGCGGTGCAACTCGATGGCCACAGGAACCGATGGCAGCGGGAAATTGTCGATGATGCCCGCCAAAATCTCGCCGCCCGCGTGCTGACGGAACAAGTCGGCCGCACGCATGGCTGCCGGCTTCACCAACTCCGCCGGCACACCGCGACTGAACCGCGTGCTCGCTTCGCTGAAGAGATTGAACTGCCGTGCGGTCTTGCGGATGCTCACGAAATCGAACGCCGCCGATTCGAGCAGAATCGTCTTCGTGGCGCCAGTCACTTCCGTTTCGGCTCCACCCATAACGCCCGCAATCGCAATGGCTCCGGCGGTGTCTGCAATCACCAAGTTATCCGGACCGAGCGTGCGTTCTTGCCCATCGAGAGTCTTCAACTTCTCGCCGGTTGTCGCAGGGCGAATCCGGATCGTCGGTGGCTTTCCGCCGGCTCGTTTCACCAGCACATCGTAATCGAACGCATGCAGCGGCTGCCCGAGTTCGAGCATCACATAGTTAGTGATGTCCACCGCGTTGTTGATGGGCCGCATGCCGGCATAATGGAGCCGCGATCGCATCCAGCGCGGAGCCGGGCCAACCGTGATGTTGCGAATGATCGTCGCGGAGTAACGCGGGCACAGTTTCGGATCGGCAATCTCGACCACAACCTTGCCATCAATCCTTTCGGCCACGGTCTGAGCTTGCGGTTCGGTAATGCGGGCTTCGGCCCCTGTTAGTGCGGCCACTTCGCGCGCGATGCCATGCATGGAAAGGCATCGGGCCATGTTCGGGAGGATATCCAATTCGACGACGATCTCGCCCAGAAGCCCCTGCACGGGCGTGCCCGGTTCCGGATCGGCATCATCCAGAATGATAATTCCTTCGTGATCTTCCGAGATTCCCAGTTCGAAATCGGACATGCACATGGCATCGTTCATGATGCCGCGCAGCGCCTTGGGTTCCAGCGTGTAGATTGTCTTCTTGCCGTCTTTGTCGGTGTAGAAGTAGCGCATGCCTTTGAGGCCAAGCACGATCTTCATACCGCTTTGCCCGACGGCGATATTTGGCGCGCCGGTCACCACGGTCACGGGTTCCGCACTGCCAAGTTCCACCTTCACGAGTTTGAGTTTGTCGGCTTCGGGGTGCTTGGTAATCTCGAGCACCTTCGCAACAAGCACTTTATCGCGTTCCCACACCAACCCGGCATCTTCCGGTTTAACACGAATGCCGTCCGGCACGGGAAGCCCGAACACGCGAACGCCGGACGATTCAAGGCCCGCGATGGTGAGCCGCTCGACCAAAGCAGCCGGATCGGAAACGGGAACATAGTCGCGGAGCCAGGAAAGCGGGACAAGCATAGCACGACCTTGGGAATGCGAGCACAACCATCGAGCGGAACGTGAGTGGCCGGGGATCGACCCGGCCATCTTCGGAACATGCTAGTAGAGGGAGAGACAGGCGGCACGGGTTCGCGATGCATTGAACTTGTAATCGGCTTCGTACACGAGCGTGCTTCGCCCAAGCGAATCGCCGCAATCGCTCGGTTACCGTGGCAGTTTACATGATGCTGAACGGATCGATATCCACCTGGAATTCGACTCCGTGCGGCGGCTTCGCCAGGGCGAGCACATCGCGCAGCACGGCATGCAACACCGCGCTATCCGCCGACTGCACCTGGAAGTGGAAGCGATAGTAGTTGTTGAGACGGAACACGGGGCACTCGGCGGGGCCAAGAACTCGAACCGGCGGGTGCCCGGCTTTCTCGCCTGGCCCCTTGGGCTTCGACTGTGTCGGCCCTGCGACCGAGCGGCGAATCGCTTCGGTAAACGCGCTCGCCAGTTTGTCGGCGAACTGTGCCGCGGGTTCTTCCTTCTCGCTACGCACAATCAATCGCGCGAGGCGATGGAATGGCGGGTATTCATGTTGCTTGCGGTGTGCGAGTTCTTGGCCCGCAAAGGTAACGAAGTCGTGCTTGGCCGCGAGCGTAATGCACGGGTGATCGGGCGTGAAGGTCTGGATCAACACAAGCCCGCTCTTATCCCCCCGCCCGGCACGCCCCGCCACTTGCGCGAGCAATTGAAACGTGCGTTCCGCGCTGCGGAAGTCCGGCAGATGAAGCCCCACATCGGCATTGATGACGCCAACCAGCGTGACATTCGGGAAGTCGAGTCCTTTCGCAATCATCTGCGTGCCCACGAGAATCTGCACCAAGCCATCGCGGAACGCATCCAACACCCGCTGATGGCTGCCGGGCTTGGCCATGGTGTCCGAATCCATTCGCTGGCACACATAACCGGGGAACTTTTCTTCGATCTCCGCGTGCAACTTCTCGGTTCCTAATCCCTGGTAGCGCATCGCCGGTTGCGAGCAACTCGGGCACTTCTGAAACGGTGCCGTCTCGAATCCGCAGAAGTGGCACACAAGCGCCGCCTTCGATCGGTGGAATGTCATCGCAAGGTCGCAGTTCGCGCACTGGGCGACGTGCCCGCAAGCCTGGCAATGCACGTGCGTGCTGAAGCCGCGACGATTCAGCAGCAGAATAATCTGCCCTTTGTCTTTCAGCGTTTTGCGCATCGCGGTTTCGAGTGTGGAACCAATCGCGAAGTGCTTGCCACTCGGCTTAGGTTCGTGTCGCAGGTCGATCATCTTGACCAGTGGCAGCGGGCGATTTTCCACGCGACTGGGCATGCTCAGCAGGGTGTAATTCCCCTTCGCCGCGTTGGACCAACTTTCGAGGCTGGGCGTCGCCGAACCCATCAAGATGGGAATTCCTTCGAGTCGTGCCCGCATCACGGCCACATCGCGGGCGTGGTATCGCGGCGTCGATTCTTGCTTGAAGCTGTTCTCGTGTTCTTCGTCGATCACAATTAGCCCGAGCTTACGCGTGGGTGCGAACACGGCACTGCGTGCGCCAACCACCACCTGAATGTGCCCACTGGCCACTCGCCGCCAGTAGCCGCCACGTTCTGCATCCGTGAGGTGGCTATGCAAGATGGCGACATTGCCACAACGCCCATGAAACCGCGAGGTGGTTTGCGGCGTCAGCGAGATTTCCGGCACCAGCACGATCGCCTCTTTCCCCTGCCGCACCACTTCTTCAATCGCTCGCAGATAGATTTCCGTCTTTCCGCTCCCGGTTACGCCATGAAGCAAGAATGGTTTGTAGCTGCCGGATTGCAACACAGGATGAATCTGCGACCACACCCGGTTTTGATCGGCGTTGAGTTCAATCGCCGCGGAAGATTTGCCATTCTCTTCGGCCTGTGCTTCACGAGTCGCGGCGTCTGCGCTGGGGTTCTCGATCCGTTCACTGAACTTGCGAACCAAGCCCTTCTTCACCAATCCGCTTACCACACCCAGAGTGCATTTGGCCATTCTCGCCAGGTGGAGCATCTCCAGCGGTCGCCCTTCCCGCTTGAGCTTATCGAGCGCGGCCTTTTGCTGTGGCGTGACGGTTGGCAGTGGGTTGGGGAGTTCGTCTTTGGGAACCGGCTCAACGAACGCCGCGACGCGCGTGCCTGCGTTCTCACGCACGCCCGCTGGCACCACCGCGTGCAACACCTGCCCCCACCCGCACAGGTAATAATCCGCCATCCAGCGTGTCAGCTTCATCAGGTGATCATCGACGAGTGCATCTTCATCCAGCGCGCGGATGAGTGCCTTCACCTCGAACGCACCGGTGGGCGGTTCGTCGGTAATGCCAACGCAGAAGCCGGAAGTGGTCTTGCCGCCCTTGCCAAACGGAGCTTCCACCCGCTTTCCGATCCCAATCTTCTCGACAAGACTAACAGGAACGGCGTACGTGTATTCGGTATCGAGAGGGCGATCGAACACCACGCGAGCGAAGAGGCCGGATCGCGGTTCAGCCGCATGAAGTGCGTCATTCACTGCGGGCTTCGGCTTCTTACCGGTGTTGAAGAGATTGGGAGACGTCATGCTCAAACGCTCCGCATCACAGAGTGGATAATATTCATTCGCCCAGTTTAGCAGTGGCCGTGCGGTCGCCTCAAGCACGGTAGCACTCATCGGAGTTATCGGCACAATCGTTGGGTCGGGAACAGTATGTTTGGCAATCTGATTTGCGAATGATCGAATGAAGGCCGACGATCCACTCCGCACGTTCACGGCGATGATCGAAAACGCTATAAAGCCCACACAAACCTGATGGCGTGCCGAAAATCGCCAGTAATGCGGCCAGTTTGAAGGGCGATCGGCTCTCCATCAGCTGTTCAATTCACCTCTCCCGGAGTTATCATGCGATACAGCCTTTCCATTCTTGCGTTCACGTTCACACTCTCCGCTTTCGCCGCCGATCAACCCAAGGGCGGGTATCGCGTGCTCGCACAAGACAAGGGGCATGTCGCCATTGTGGGGCTGGATGGGAAGATCGATTGGGAAGTCGAGAACAAGTACAACTCGCACGATGTTCACTTACTGCCGAACGGCAACTTCTTGCTTCACACCGGTGCCGCAACCGTCACCGAGATGACGCCCAAGAAAGAGATCGTGTGGAAGTATCAGGCCAAGCCAACGGCAGCGAATAAAGAGCGCGTCGAGATCCACGCGTTCCAGCGATTGAAGGATGGCAACACCATGATTGCCGAGAGCGGAAATCGCCGCATTGTGGAAGTGGATAAAGATGGGAAAATCGTGAAGGAGATTCCGCTGGTGGTGAAGGCACCGCACCCGCACCGCGACACCCGCATGGTTCGCAAGCTCAATAGCGGAAACTATCTTGTCTGTCATGAAGGCGATGGCTGCATCCGCGAGTACGACGCGAAAGGCACAGTGGTGTGGGAATATGCACTGGATCTGGGCGGGCGGCCCGAATCGGCAGGGCATGGCCCGGAAGGGCACGGCACGGCGGTGTATGGCGCGATTCGGTTAGAGAACGGCAACACCGTGATCGCTGGCGGAAACAATAACCGCGTGCTTGAAGTGAACAAAGAAGGAAAGGTGGTTTGGAGCATCGATCAGAAGGAACTGCCGGGCATCACGCTTGCGTGGGTGACCACATTGCACGCACTACCCAACGGCAACCTGATCGTGGGCAACTGCCACGCTGGCCCAGATAATCCGCAACTGTTCGAAGTGACCCGAGACAAAAAGGTGGTGTGGCAATTCAAGAACCACACGGTCTTCGGCAACTCACTCGCCGCAGCGCATGTGCTCGATATCGATGGCGTTCGCCGCTAATCGCGGCCCACGAGTGAACACCGTGCCGCACGAGTTCGATAGTGAAATGGACAAGGTTAACCTGCAACAAAAGCTGGCGTTATTTACCGACCACTGGAACCCGAAGGTGGTGGGAGAACTCAACGGTCAGCAGGTTAAGTTGGTGAAACTCTTTGGCGAGTTCGTGTGGCACAAGCACGACCATGAAGACGAGCTTTTCCTGGTCGTCAAAGGGCGGTTCCGCATGGAATTCCGCGATCGCCATGTTTGGCTGGAAGTGGGCGAGTTCTTGATCGTGCCGCGAGGTGTTGAACACCGCCCGGTTGCCGACGAGGAAGTTCACGTTCTGTTGTTCGAACCGGCCACCACGCTAAACACGGGCGAAGTGCGAAACGAACGCACCGTCGTTCACCCAGAACATTTGTAAACAACCCGATCATTCAGTAGATGCCGGTGCTCGCGTCGCATTCCGCGCAGCGGGTTTCGTGGCCCCCGCATCTGCATTGGCCCGCACATTCTTAAACATCCCGCCGACCACTTTGCCGAAGATCATGGAGTTCATCCACCGCGGGGCGAATCGGGTGGAAAAAGTAATCAGCCGGTTCAGCACTCCAGCGACCACAGTTGTTCTCCGACCGAGTTTCCGCAGGGCGATCTCAACGACCGCTTCCGGTTCCATAGGTCGAGTTGGATTCGCTCCGGTCGGCCAGATTTCCGATTGCGTTGGTCCCGGACACAAAGCCAGGACGGCGATCCCATCGTTACTCACCTCTCTGGCAAAGCCCTCGGCGAAGGTGAGAGCGTATGCCTTCGATGCGGCATAAGCGCTCATCTCGGGAACCCCGGCGAACGCGACCGTTGAAGCCAGAAAGATCACACCGCCACGCTGCCGATTCCGCATCGGACCGCCAAAGTGGTGCGCGAGGATCAACGTGGCGCGAACATTAACGTGCAGTTGAATCAATTCCTGCTGCAGTTCGTGATCGAGCAACTTACCCGCCAAAAGAACCCCGGCGTTGTTCACCAACAAGCCGATTTCCAGATCGTTGGTGGCCCGCTTAACAAGTGGCAGGAAATCGTCCCGCGCCAGATCAACCGGGACGATCCGGGTTTCGATGCCGTGCTTTGCGGCAAGTTCCGCCCCGATTTGCTTCAGCCGGTCTTCACGTCAGGCCACCAGTACCACATTCAGCCCCAACGCTGCGAGGCGGCGGGCGAATGCCTCACCGATCCCGGACGACGCCCCTGTCACAACGGCCCATGGGCCGAAGCGTGCGACAAAATCATTCATTCCATGCTCCAATTGGTGTTGAACCGATCAGGACGGGAAGCACTTTCCGAAAGCCACCAACAGACGCGGCGAACCCTTGATGCGAATCCGCCGCCGCACGAGCGCCCATAGCGAACTCCGCTCTTTGGCCAGGAACCCGAGCCATGTCTCGCTGTCGGCGGTCAGACACAGATTGGCGATTCCTTCGTGGCCAACAGTTACGCGGATCGATTTATCACGAATGACGACGGTTGCCGTGCGGCTTTCTTGGCCGGTGAAGGTGAAGTGGAAGACCGCGTTCAACCCTTCGGATTGCTGACGCTGAAAGGTGTACGGCATTCCGCTGAGGAAGCCCTCGATGGTGCGAGGAAGCAGACTGCCCCGCACAGTCTTCACTGTTTTCAACGGAAACCGTTTCTTGACGTGCGCTTCGGCATCGGATCCGGGCACAACGTACACTGTCTCTTCTTTCTCTTGAAGCGGCTTGACGATATCGCTGAGAAACCCCTTTCGGTCTTGTTGGAACGGGCCGATCACATCATCGCCCGCAGGGCAAACCGAGAGGCAGTACGCTGCCTTGTAGTTCGGGCTGAAGGCGAGGCTTTGCCAGGTGGAAACGGTTTCCGGGCGGCTCACTTTGGTGCGATAATCAAGCCCGTTCTTGCTATCGGCGATCTGCTCGACCCAATCCGCAAACCCACCCATGAACTCCCGGTAGTTGTGTGTGTAGCAAGAAGCAAGATCGAAGTGCCCGTCTGGCGCAATCGCCCCCACTGGGCACGCCGCCACGCAGAGTTTGCACTCCAGGCACGGGTTGTATGCAATTGGCTGGGTATACACAGTGGCTTCCGCATCCAGTATGACTGTGCCCAGCAAGATGAAGTTGCCGAACTTCGGGTGAATCACGTTGCGATGGATGCCCATCATTCCCAACCCGCCTGCCACTGCCACGGGTTTGTGCGACACGATCCACATCTTTTCCGGCCAGCGGTCGGCCTCCATTGGGAACCCCATTGGCGGGTTAATAGCACGAACGCCTTCACGCTCCATCGTTGCGACAATTGCCCGACCCACATCATTGACTTCATCGCCGGTAGCATGGAATTCCAGGTTCGCCACCGATCGAGCCGGATTGCGGATCGGCTCTCGGTTCATCCGGCACGCAAAAGTCAGCAGTGTCTTGGCGCGCGGATAAAAGCGGAGAATGTCGGCCCGCTGATCGTCTAGCGCGGGGCGACCAATCTCGACCAAACCGACATCATCAGCACCACAATCAAGGGCGAGCTGACGCAATCGCGAAGCATCAACTTTGCTCGATTCGCCCACCCCGTTCAAACTAGAAGTTGTTGCTATCGTCATTGCGAACCTCGATAGTTGTATATGCAAATATCATCGCAAAAAACTACAACCGGTCGGGAGCAGACTTAACACGCTTGATAGCCACATCGAGCAAATGCAAGCCATCATCTCCCAACAGCTTCTTGGTCTCGGCTTGTGCGTGCTCCCACGCGGGAATCGCTTCCTGCATCAATTGTTTCCCTGCATCGGTGAGCCGGAACGGGTGAGATCGCCCGTCGTCGTCCGGAAGGATCTCCAGCCACCCGTTGGCCACCATTCGTTCGACCGTGCGGCTAAGTGTGGATGTGTCCAGTTCAAGGATGTCACAGACCTCGGCGGGCCGTGCGACGCCAAGTTTAGCGGTAACGGCGAGAACATTCCCCTGGCTCAACTTCACTCCAAGCGGTCGCAGGGCATCGTCGTACAGTTTGGTCACGACTCGGTTAAGTAAGCGCAACCGCCCGGCGATGCATGTAGTAGCAATCGTCTCGATGCTTACGATTGGTTTCGCCATTGCCCCGTCGAGCCTCCTGTCGATACTTGTACACGCAACTATATTCCCAAGTCAAGAGTTTTTGGTTCTCCGCGACTCTTGGGGACATGAGAGTATTTTTTGTCGGTTTGGTCGATAGGCAACGGGTATTCTCAGCGAGTTGCCGGCCGCGTTTCCTCAACAGTTCAGGAGACTCGCCATGAACGGCGAGAGCGTTTCCAAGGTTTGGACCGACCTTCTCCAATTACCGGGGTTCG
>JBGSLF010000063.1:0-37060 GCA_041740855.1 Gemmata sp. | reverse complement strand
CCTCCCGCTGCTTCGCGGTGACGGAAACGAGCTGTTGACGCTTTGCCATTGCAGCAACCTTGCTCAAGAAGTCCCGGGCTTCGCCAGCTTGCTTTGCGAATCTTAAACTGTTCCCCTACTTACGGGGAGATGTACTTAGTGTTCACTCCCTTGTCGCCGCGCCAGGCGTGGTAGGTCTCGGCGATGGTGCGGATGTCGGCGGCTGTGAGGTCGCGTTGAACACGGTCGATCATTGTGCCCATCTTGCGGGCGTCGATGAACAGCGTCTCGCCGGGCCGCTTGCGGAACCGTCCGTTTCCCTTGTTGCGGGTGATGAACCAGAGGCAGACGGGAATCTGCGTGCTGTAGAACAGTTGCCCCGGCAGCGCGACCATGCAGTCGACGAGGTCGGCCTCGATGATGTTCTTGCGGATCTCACCTTCACCGGATTGGTTCGATGACATGCTGCCGTTGGCCAGAACGAACCCGGCCAGCCCATTCGGGGCCAAGTGCGCGATGAAGTGCTGCATCCACGCGAAGTTGGCGTTGCCGGTCGGGGGCGTGCCGAACTCCCAGCGTTTGTCGCCCTTGAGCAGGTCGCCGCGCCAGTCGCTGTCGTTGAACGGCGGGTTGGCGATGACGTAATCGGCCTTCAGGTCTGGGTGCAAGTCGCGATGGAAACTGTCGGCGTGTTCCCGACCGAGGTTTGAGTCGATCCCGCGAATGGCGAGGTTCATCTTGGCCAACCGCCACGTCGTGTGATTCGACTCCTGGCCATATACGCTAATGTCACCAATCTTGCCGCCGTGCTCTTCGATGAACTTCTCGGACTGCACGAACATGCCGCCGGAGCCGCAGCACGGGTCGTAAACGCGGCCTTTGTATGGAGAGAGCATTTCGACCAGCAGTCGCACGACACACCGGGGCGTGTAAAACTGGCCGCCCTTCTTGCCCTCGGCGCTGGCGAACTCGGAGAGGAAGTATTCGTAGACGCGGCCGAGGATGTCCTTCGAGCGGTTCTCCTTGTCGCCGAGGCCGATGTTACCGATCAGGTCGATGAGTTGGCCGAGCCGCTGCTTGTCAAGCCGCGGGTGGGCGTAGTCCTTGGGTAGCACGCCCTTGAGAGTAGGGTTGTCGCGCTCGATGGCGAGCATGGCGTCATCGACGATCTTGCCGATGGTGGGCTGTTTGGCCTCGTCCTTGAGTTTTGACCAGCGAGCCTCGGGTGGCACCCAGAAGATGTTTTTTGAAATGTACTCGTCGCGGTCTTCCAAAAGAGACAAAACCGCGTCCGACCTGTTTGGCAGGTCGGGCTTAAGGTAATACTCGTTCTCTATCTCATTAACTGCGTTCGCCAAAAAGGCGTGCCGTTCTTCGAAGACATCGGAGATGTACTTGAGGAAGATTAAGCCGAGGACGACGTGCTTGTACTCTGCCGCGTCCATGTTGGAGCGCAGCGCATCGGCGGCCTTCCAGAGTTCCGACTCGAAGTCGAGATCTGCCAGGCAAGTTTTGGTAACAGTGGTTTCTTTCGCCATGGGTGGGCGTCCGTCCAATCGGTTCGAATCGTTGAGAATGGAATAGTGTACCGGCTGGTGGCAGAGCGTGCCATGTCCGCAAACGCTCTGCCGACATAAAAGATCTAACGTATAAAAGAATTCGTATTTATCACTGCAGCTATTCCCCTGGGCTTCACGGCCGTGGGAGCGCCAGGAAGGAGCCATACCGACAGGGCCGGGGTTTCGTAGACGTAGACAGCGTAGACACTCCGGACCTCACACGCCGACCGCCAGCTGCGATGATCTGCTGCCGTGGGAGAATAACAAGAACACAAAGGAAGGAGCCGGTTATGCTACCTGCTAGAATCTGGTATTCCCCGCGAACGCGGCCCGCGATCGAAACGACCGAGTGGGGTGCCGAATGAAGAACTCGAAGGGGTTGACCCCGCGGCAGGAGAGGTTTCTCGGGGAATACCTGACGGACCTGAACGGCACCGCAGCCTATCGCCGGGCGTTCCCCGCATGCTCTTACAACACCGCACGGACGGAGGCCGCACGACTCCTTGCAAACCCTTGCATTCGATCCGAACTCGCGGCCGCTCGGCGGGATGTAAAGCGACTGACGCAGGCGACCGCCGAGCGGGTTATCCAAGAAATCGCCGCGATTGCATTCGCGGATGTGTTCGACCTATTCGACCATACCCCGGACGGGCTCGCCCTACGATCCTTCCGCGACGTGCCACCGGAGGCCCGCCGAGCGATCGCCTCGCTCAAGGTGAAGCGGGTGGTGACCCGTACCCGCACGACCGACGGTGGGGAGACCGTAACCGAGACGGTTGATGTGATCCAGGTTCGGCTAGCCCAGAAACTCGCTGCCCTGGACAAACTAGCCCGGCACCTTGGTCTGTACGAAGAACGCCCGCCCCTGACAGTGCTGATGAACTCGCTACCCAGTTCCGTGGCCAAGGAACTCCGGAAGAGCGTACTCAATGTGTCTGACGAGACACCGGAGTGAGCGGCACTCGTAACGGTCGTTTGGGGCATTAATCGATGGCAAAACGCTGTTGGAGTTGACACCGACCATGTGCATGTCGAAATGCAGATCGATGACAGCGGCGTTCGATCTTGTTCACTGTGTTATTGTGCGAATCCTGTAAGGTGCTCTGCCATAAACCTTGCAAGATCACACCAAGTTCCGGGTTCAGCCCGCGGTGGGCCGACCAGCCGGCCGAAATGTTATCTTGCGCCGGCGCAATCGAATTCCTAGTTCGGAGGCGGCCATGAGTCCATACGACGCGCGGTTGGGGATTCAATCGGGTGGGTTGCCGCGTCACCAGTACGTGTGGCTCGACCCGATATCGGTGCTGGCGAAGCCCGATGGCCAGGGTCCGCTGCCGGCGGTTTGGTTCGGACTCCAAGCGATCTACAGCCGAGCGTGGGGGTGCCACTGCTTGCTCGAATGCGGTGCCCTGTTCCGCAACTTACCGCTGCACCAGTTGCGGCATCGCCCCGACGCCGCGGCCGAGTGGTCGGCGAGCCAAGCCCAGGAGTGGGACTGCTACGGCGAGCGGTTCTCCACGTTAGTTTACCCGTACTTGGACGGCCTCGACTGCCGTGCGCGGGTCGGCCACGGCGACGAGTGGCTGCCGGGCAGTTACCTGTTTAACGCCGTCCCGATCGCCGACCCCTACACGCATCGGCCCGAGCAGGCAAAGGAGTTCATCTTCGTCGCGCTCGACAACGGCCGACTCACGGCGCAGCCGTCCAACCGGGTGCTGTTCGCCGACAAGAGTTTCACCGCCGGTGAAATGCCGCCGGGTGGACTGCGCGTGCAAACCGAAACTTGGTGTGCGGAGTGAGCGGCCGGGGCTGGGGTACAGCAAGACGCCGCCCCAGGAACTTCAAGTGAGTCGTAAGTGACGTAGCCTCGTTTGAAGTGTTCCGGTTGGCCTCAAAGCGCAGACCTCGGACGCGGACAGCAGGCAGAGCCTGCTATCCCGCGAAGCACCGATCTCGTTCTCCACGCATCAACACCTCCCTTCGGTTTGGCGTTTCCCCTGCTTCAAGTCACCAATGTCGGCGTTGCCGACTCGATATTCTTCACCTCGTAACCCAGCTCCTTCGCTCGGCGGTGGAACTGCTTCTCCATCTTCTGACGGGTCTGCTCCGCGTACACCTGCTTCGTTTGCTTCACATACCCCACACCCTGACGCATCAGTGCGTACACGATCCGCGCCAGCTTGTGGGCCGTCGCCGTCACCGCCTTCGGGCTTCCCAGCCGGCGTTGGGACAAGCCTCGATCACAACAAGCGAGTTAGGATGTCGTGCGAGGAGCTTTGGGAGTTCGTCGGGCGTGGTGTCGATGGTGCGGAACAATAGTCGCGACTGCGTCGATCGTAAATGCACGCAACACTCTTGTGCCGCCCCAAGTCGATGGCCAAAATGATGTCCGGTGTTGTTGACATCGCAAGCGTACAAGTGTGAAAGGAGATTACCCTTCACGCTAACCCACACAGCTTCCCCAGATTCTGTGAGGCTGTAAACGAAGGTTTGTTCTTCGCCTCAACAGAATCCAGGCCGTCAGGGGCCGTGCGCGGCGCGGAGGTTGCATGGATTCTTTCCGCGACTGAGGGTGCTCGTCCCCGCTGGAGCCACCCAACCCAGACGCCGTATACGACGGCGTCACGGCAGAGCAAAAGGCTCAGCTCAATCCATCCGAGAAACTCAAATGCCTCGACCAATTCTGATTCTCGTATCGCGAGTGTTCGCGTGCTTGTACCTGCTCGCTTCAGGGCTACTGTTTGCCGCAGAGCCGAAGCTCCGCGACACGTTTTCGGGGCATAAAACGGGGCCGTTCCTCGGCTTCTTTAGCCCGGATGGGAAGCTGTTGGTCACCCGGTCGAACACGGTGTTGCTCTGAGATGTGGCCACCGGAAAGAAGACGCAGGTCGGCGAAGGGTTGCCCGATCCGCTGATGTTTAGTCCCGATAGCCAATTCCTCATCCTGTCGAGAAAACTGAAGGATGAAGTCCAGATTTACAACATCGCCAATAACAAAAACACAGTGGTCAAGCGGACCTCGTTCGATGAGGTGATAGCCATGAGTACCGACGGAATGGCTCAAGTGGTCTTCAGCAAGGGTGCCAAATTGCGAGCGCTGAAGACTCCGTACGACACCCGAACTGGCAAGGACATTGTCACGATGGAGAAGGTCAATCTTCAGCGTTTGGGGTCTGGGAATCCTGCCATGGTTTTCAGTCCGGATGGCAGAACTCTCCTCATCAAGGATGAGCAGCTGAACATCATGTTGTGGGATGTCGCCACCGGGAAGAGTCGGACGCTGCCGGGGACCGCCGGGCTGTGGTTCGTATTCAGCCCCGACAATTCCTTGCTCCTGGCGGAATGTGGCATCCAGGGTAAGATCGAATCCTCGACCGCCGTCAAAAATCCCAGTGTTCAACTCTTCGACGTGGCTTCGGGCAAAAGCATCGCTACCTTGAAGATCGAATCCTCGGATGTGGTCTTCAGCCCCGATAGCAAACAGATTGCGGCATCCTACCTCTTCAACATTTCCCTTTGGGACGCCAAGACGGGGAAACTGATTCGCAGCTTCGACAAAACCGCCAAGCCCACGAGTTCGCCGAAGTTCACCCCCGACGGTAAAATCTTGATCAGCAACGGCTCCGATAGGACGTTCGGGTTCTGGAACGTGGCCACTGGAAAACAGATCGGCTCGTTACCTCGCGAGGCCAATCTTCTCGCTATCAGCCCAGACGGTACCACGCTGGCAACGGGTGCCAGAGATGGTCGCGTGCTTCTGTGGAATATGCCCGTGTTCAAGGATACGAAGTAGTTCTGGTCAGCGGTACTGTAGTCATGGTGCGGGTATAGCGTTCGAGGTCGTGGGCCGCCACAGCCCAGACGCCGAACCGCTCTCATGGCCAATCGAGTTGAATCAAAAACGAAGATTTGGGGGCGTGCAGGCGGAAACAAACCCGAAAGCCGGAGCGGTAGTTACTGTTCCCACGCCCGCTCATCCAGCGGCTCGCGGCGCGGCAGAGCACCGGAAGGTCGAGCCAGGAACCACCACGCATCGCGCGATATAGTCCGTTTGATTGTTCTTGCGAGTCTTTTTGATTGCCCACCGCGTAATCCCCATACCTGTCCGAACACCATTCCCACACATTCCCGTGCATGTCACACAAACCCCATGCGTTATACGGAAACAAACCCACTTCCGTCGTCTCTCCGCGATTCTTACCCTTCACCGAGCCGTTCCACCGATAGTCCCCGTTGTAGTTCACAAGATCGGTGTTCAGAACCTCGCCGAAGTGATACTCCGTCGTGGTCCCAGCCCGGCACGCACACTCCCACTCCGCTTCCGTCGGCAACTCCACCCTCAACCCTGGCTCCTGGCTTGCACCCACTTTGCCGCAAAACTCCCGGCAGTCATCCCACGACACTTGCTCTACTGGGCGTTTCCCCCCCTTGAACCGGCTCGGGGTGCTCCCCATCACCGCTTCCCACTGCGACTGCGTCACCGGATGAACACCCAGATAGAACCCCTTCGTCAACTCCACCCGGTGAACTGGCTTCTCATCTTCCTCGCCTTCTGGGTGATTGCTCCCCATCAAGAAACTGCCCGGCGGCACGAACGCGAGCGTCATCGGTACACCGCCCGGCAACACCAGCGTCTTCCGTGGAACGCACGGCTGAACCCCAGCAACCAACAACTCCACCAGCCGCGATTGCCAACCTGTTCGCTCAGGGTTTGCGTCCGGTTCACAACAGGTGGCCAGCAACTTCCGGTGCAGGCGGAGCAACTCACCCCGTCTCAGATCGTCGTCGTTCTCTTCCAGCCAATCCGCCAAAACAAGCCAACGGGTTTCCTCAACCGGGTCCGCAACAATCGCTGCGAGCATGGCGTCGAGTGTGTTCATCTTGGCACTCTCCACGTGAGCAACAACCAGAGCCGCGGATTGCTCCCGACACCACATCGCTCGGCTGCAACGCAGCGACCTAAACTAACCACGGAAACGAAGCAGAGATTACGCAGGAACGCGACAAACCGCAAGATATCGCTCCAAAGCAGGTGACGGCGTGAATGTCGGATTTTCTCAGGTTCTCGTGCCCGATCAACCGCTGGCGTGTGCAGGGTGGTGCACCGTTGGGGCTGTGATCGTCAATCTGGCCACCCCTGGACTGATTCTCTGCCGCAACTGACGGTTTCAAAGGGAGTTACGGGATCTAATCTGTTCGGGTGTTCACAAAAGTGGCCCGATTGACGATCACCGCCCACCCGTTGGCATCTGTGAAAACTAACTCTGTCTCCATCCGTTACGGTTCCGTATCGGTGTCGCTCGGAAGCCCGTCAGGAAGGACACGCGACGCCCGCCAAGGATGCCGCGTCAACGAAACCCGCCTGCGTTTCGGGCGAACGGGAGTTTCGTAGACGTAGACAACGTAGACGCTCGCGAAACATCACCCGCCGGCCGCCCGGACCAGTGCCAGGATGCCGACCTTGATCGGTTCCGGCAGACGCGGCCAGGCGTCGATGAGCGCGGCCAGTTCGGGGGCGATGTTAAGGTTTGCTAAGGTCGGTGCGCCGGATTCTGCGCCGCATGGGTGGTGATTCGTAGAATTTCCCGTGGAATTCGAGGGAGGTTCGATTCCCTTACACTCCCGCTTCACATCCATTCAAATCGTCACATCTCTCCGTACATCGCCACGTAAACTTTCTCCACGCAGACCAACAGGGGTATTCGTGGCAGAGCAACCCACCAAGGCTTTGTTGTGCTTGGCTGAGAAAATACACTGCGAAATAATTGTCTGGACAACTATTGTCCCGACAGTTAAATTGAACCTACCATGACTGAGACGCCGATCAAGAAAGTATCCGAGGCACGCCGATTCGATTCGCTCGAACAAGAAGCGTATCTCGCACTCTGGCGAACCTATGATCGTATGCGGGCCATCGAGGACGAACTCTTCGCAGGATTCGAACTCACCGCCCAACAGTACAACCTGCTGCGATTGTTGCGGGCCGCCCACGAACCGGTGCCCACGCTTTCACTGGCCGAGCGTATGGTGTCCCGTGCGCCAGACATCACCCGCATGATCGACAAACTGGAAGAGCGAAAACTTCTCACTCGCACTCGCTCCAAGAAAGATCGCCGTACGGTGTTGGTTGCTCTTTCACAAGTGGGTATCGCGTTGCTCGATCAGATTGCAGAACCACTGCGGGAATGCCATGAGCGGCAACTGGGCCACCTGAACGATCAGCAATTGAAATCGCTGTTGGCGTTATTGAAAGCCGCCCGCGGGCCGCACGAATCGGAATGCAGTCCCTGGGCCTGACAACGAAAGTCACACTGGTGTCGGCTTGCCAACCGACGCAACCCGCTACGCTTGGATTCAATCCCCCACACACTGGAGCCTTCCATGAATAATGAATGCGAAACCGATGTCGTCGTGATCGGCGGCGGCCCATCGGGTAGCACGATCGGCACGATCCTGGCACAAAGTGGTCGCAAGGTTGAGTTGTTCGAACGTGAACACTTCCCGCGATTTCACATCGGCGAATCGATGATTCCGAACACGTACTACCCAATCCAGCGCACGGGGCTGTTAGAGAAGATGAAGGGAAGTCACTTCATCAAGAAGCACAGCGTGCAATTCGTGGATCAACGCGGCCGGTTGTCGGAACCGTTTTACTTCGCGGACAACAAGCCGCACGAATCGTCGCAAACGTGGCAAGTTCGCCGTAGTGAGTTCGATAAGATCTCGCTCGATCATGCCCGCGACAATGGCGTGAAAGTATCCGAAGGGGCACGGGTGCTTGAGGTGCTATTCGAAGGCGATCAGGCGGTTGGCGTGCGAGTGAAGCCCGAGGATGGGCCGGAACGCACGGTGCGTAGCAAGGTGGTGATCGACGCCAGCGGGCAGAGCTCGCTGATCATCGATCGGCTTGGCCTTCGCGGGTGGGACCCGCAACTGAAGAAGGCCGCGCTCTGGACCTACTGGAAAGGTGCGTACCGCGATACCGGCCGGGACGAGGGCGCGACCATCGTCATCCAAACGGAAGGCAAAAAGGGTTGGTTCTGGTACATTCCACTGCACGACGACATCATTTCGGTTGGCGTGGTGGCAGACCACGACTACTTGCTCAAGAACCGCGATAACAAAGATCCGGAAGCGATCTATTTCGAAGAAGTCGCAAAGGCACCGGGCTTGCAACCGCGTATCAAGGATGCTCAGCGCTGCGACACCTTCCGCATTCAGAAAGAGTATTCGTATCGAGCCAAGCAAGCCGCAGGGAATGGCTGGTGTTTGGTGGGCGATGCCTTCGGGTTTCTCGATCCGCTGTACTCATCAGGTTTGCTTCTGGCGATGACATCGGCATCGATGGCTGCGGATGCGATTAACGATGCGTTCGAGTCGAACGACTTCTCCGAAACGCAACTCCGCAGTTGGGAAGGCCCGTACCTTCAAGGAATGGATCGCATTCGCCGCCTGGTGTGCGAATTCTACGATGGGCTGAGCTTTGGCCGCTTCGTGAAGAAACACCCGCACCTCAAGGGCCTCGTCACCGATGTGCTGGTTGGCGATGTGTTCAAGGACGAAGTCGATGTACTCTGGCCACTGATGGACGAATTGCGAGAGGAGCAAGGAATTGCTCCATACGAAGCGGCTACCGTCGGAGCTGCGTAACGAATGCCTTGAAGACCTCCTCGCGTGATGGCAGAACTTGTGCCATCACCGCCGAGAGATTGCCACATCGCGAGCCAACCATGAGTGCGTTCGATACCGTTCAAGGCCAACTGCTCGCGGTGCTTCTCGCCTGGTCGCTCATCTGGTTAACGGCCGCCTTCAGTGCTCTGTATTCCGCACCGCGAGAGCTTTGGCGGCACTTCTGGTTCATGTCCGGGTTATGGGCCGCCATCGACGCGGCAATTGTGTGGTATGGCCTGGTTGCAAGCCCCATGTCGAACGCTGATCTTGCCGCCATCCTGCAAGTTAACACCGCTCTGGATATCGTGTATATCCTTGCAGGCGTTCTGCTGCTGACACGCCCTTCGCCACGCATGAAGGGCTTCGGATGGGCGATACTTGTGCAAGGCGTCTTCTTGCTCATTCTCGATATCACGTTCTGGCAGCGAGCCACCGGCTGATTACTCATAAGCCGCTCAGGTTTGATCGGGTATGATTCGATGAATCGATTCCGAATCCGAGAAACCTGAATCGGGACGCCCGCAATGCTCGCCACTTTGTTATTGCTGACTGCGGCCCAACCTGCACCCGTAAAACCGGAACCCGCCTTGGTTGCTGCGGTGTGCGAACTCGCAGCGCGAAACCTCGATGCGGCCTATCGATGCCTTGAATTGATGGCCGATGACCGCACATCCTGGGTGTTTGAAGCGCAAGAGATGGCTAACTGGACTACCGCTGCGGTGCGTGAAGCCAAGGACATTCGCAAGCTGTTGGAAGCCGTTGCCGCTGTGAAAGGGCTATCGAAGCAAGAGTTGGACGCCATCGAGCGATTACAGAAAGTCGCAGAGTGGGTGAAGGAAATCGGCGAATCGCTGCAACGGTTCCGCGACACCGGAGTGGCCGACCATTACAACGCGGCCGATAAAGCAGCAATCATCGTTCGGCATGAACTGGACGCGATACTGGAACGCAATCAGAAAACCGGAACTGCACCGGCACCGCGTGAATCAGCCAAGCGGCCGTAGATCGGGTTCGGCTTCACCCTGCGGGCAATAACCGAAGCGTGTGGCTAGCCGACCGAATCACATCGACCTGATGCCACGGAATCGCGATTGTCTCACCGATTCGCCAAAGGGGTAACTGATCGGCGTGATGTTCGGAAAGCGGATTGCCGCTCTGCCCACCACACAAGATGAACCGGCTCTTGGTCAAGTCGGCCAGATCGAACACCGTGCGAAGGGTGGCAATGTTCGCGGCTAATGCGGTCGGCTCGGCGGGGCGCACGCTCGCCTGACTGATGGTGTTGCTATCACCCCCGCAAGGGATGGGGCCAAGATTGAAGGCCGGGCCTAACTGGCGATGATTCTTGAACAGCGGATGTTCGATCCGCAACTGCCGCAAGTGGCCCCACGCCCAGTAAGCCGGCCCCGGCCCGACTGTTTTCCGCAGGTTTCGCACCACATCGCCCAGAACGCGTTCCATCTCTTCGGGCCACGACGCAAACCAACCGGGCGGTTGCTCACGAATCAGCGGCACCAGATGACCCACACGCCGCGCCGAGAACAGGCTATGCCCGCTCGATCCAAGCCCGGTTTCGCCCATCGCCGTTAGCCAAGTTTTCGGTGCCTTTGCACGCGTGACTCGTTCACACATCTGCGATGTGAATAACTCGAACACGCAGGCCGCGGGCGATTCGGAACCAATACGCCCATCCCAGCTTTGCAAGAGTTGAATTGCCTCCTGCGCAGCCGGATCGCTCGGACTGAGTGACAACACGCTGTCGCGGATTTCTTCCCACGGGATCGATCGCAAGTCGCGTTGCAATGCGAGACAGTCGTCCGCAGTCCAACCCGTATCGCGTGCGGCAAGGGCCTCGGTAATCGTTCGCACGCGATAGGGATCGCAGTAATCGGCTCCCAGCCAGGGCGTGAACGAGTCGGGCACGGGGTTGGCATTGGCCGTGGCGAAGTAGCCGTTGGGGAAATCGGCCAAGTATGGCATCTCCTCGAATGGCACCATCTCGGGCCAGCCCGATTCACTGTGAAAAGCGGGCCGCGGCAACAACCCATGCCCCCCTGCTCTTCGCGGGAGTTGACCAATGAGTTGCCAGCCCGTCGAGCCATTCACATCCGCATAAACCAGATTCAGAGGAAGCGCGGGCCACGCCGCGAAACTCCGCCGGAAATCGTCGAAAGACTTGGTGCGAACCGCCGCGAGGAATCCTTCCAATGGTAGCGGTTCCAGCCAGACAGCCTTGAGCGAAAGCGCGAAGGGAATGCCCGCGATCAGCGGCGAAAGAACTGGCCCGCGCGGCGTGATCACCACTGCCTCGATCAGATCTTCCGCACCTTTTACGCGAATCACTTCACGAACCACTTGGCACGGTTGGAAGGTGCCATCCGCTTCGCGTGCGGTGTGGCCATCCGCTGAAATCTGTTCGATGAAGAGATCCGAGTTATCAGTCAACCCGGCGGTCACGCCCCAGGCGGCAAAGCCGTTGTGGCCGATGGCGAAGCTCGGCGTGCCCGCCAAGCCCGCACCGCACGCATCCCACTGCGGGCAACGGATGTGTGCGAGATACCACGGCGGCGGTGAAGATGGCCCCAGATGTGGATCACTCGCCAGAAGCGGCTTTCCGGATGCGGTGCGTGATCCCGCGATCACCCAGTTATTCGAACCGCCGCCGGCGAATGGGAGAAACTCTTGCAAGGTGGTGAGATCGCTCACCAGTCGATCGAACGCAGAAACCGGGATTCCATTCGGCTCCACTGCCTGGGCCGAGAGCGAAACCGGATCGAGTGCTCGCAAGGCATCGGGGCCATCAGAAAGGAGAATGCGAAGCCGTGCGAGTTCAACATCCCAGTTGGAAGCGAGGGCGAACGACTGCAACTTGAGAACGGCCAGCACATCGATTCCGTTCCAGGGCGATGGCTCTCCGCCAACGATCGCGAACTCGTGCGGTTTCTGCGGCAACCCCAACGTAATGCCCGCCGAAACGCCCTTCGCAAAAGCACTGAGCAAATCTCGCGCTTCATCGATGAGCACGGCGTATTGCTTCTCGGCGGCACGGCGGAAACCGATTCGGCGGCTCATGCGATCGAGGCCGATTCCACCCGGCCCGACCCATTCTGCCAACCGACCGCACGCCACCCGCCAGATGACTTCAAGCTGCCCCGCGCGGTCTTGGCCCTGGCAAAACCCATGCGCGAAATGGGCATCGGTTTCCGATGCGGCTTCGATGTGCGGAACGCCGTACGCATCGCGGCGAACCGTGATCGGTTCGGTTAATCCGGGTATACGCAGTTCCCCCGATCTAACCGGGAGCCGGCGACCCAGAGCCAATCGGAGCAATAATCGTGAGAGATTCATTCGGGCATGATAGGACAGTTCAAGCGAAATCGGTCGCCGATCTCAGAGCGGAATTGCGAACAATCCACACTGAGGTCGACGACCGAATTTGAGCGGGCACAGAATCAGACCGCACAAGCCCATCAACTGCTTAAGGCGGGGGCGGGTGTCCACGAAAAATCGAATGGTGGCTCGACCAGTTCTTCGTGGCCACCGCGATCGCGGAACACATGCAAGACGCGAACACGCGAAAGGTCGTCGAACTTCGGTTCGGGATAATTGTCGGACCGGAACGGGTTGCCCGGTTCGTAGTCGTGGATCATCACCTTCACTTTGGGCAGCCCGCGGAAGTGGTGCTCTTCCGCCTTGCGTTGCCCGCCGTGCACGTCGTGGAGTTCGGTTACCACACGCAGCACGCGTTCCAGGCTTTTGAAGGTGACACCATCTTCCACAAAGATCATGTCGATGCGAGTGGAACGCAACACGGCATGAGCCTGTTGCCGGGCGCGAGGCGGAATCGCGCGAGCGTATGGCGGGCCAACCAGAGGCGGAGCCACATCCTCGGTATCGGCATCTTCGCGCCCCACACCTTCCACAAACCACCAGTGTGGTGCCAGCCAGAATCCGCCGCCACCCGGACCTTTGAACGCACTTGCTCGCTTGAAGATTTTCTGCAAACCCCGGAACAGTTGGCGGCGAACCTGAATCTCGTCGCGGCGTTCGAGCCGGGGCTTCACCGTGCCGGTTTCCAGATCTTCAACGCTCACCTTGATTGGCCATTGCGGATCGAATTCACTCGCCTGCGATTGCTCCGCCGGAACAACGGCGATCCCCACATTGGTGGCTTCGCGGCGAGCCGGAGCGCTACGAACTTTCCAGCCCCAAGATTGCACCGTTCGCATGGCATGCTTCAACGCGTTGGCATCCTCGCCATCAATGTGAACAGTGGGCAGTGTGCGGCGAGCAGGATCTTGGCGACGCGCGGCCCAGAGTCGCAGGCCAACGACCAGCAACAAACCGGGCATCAGCCACGCCGCGACGGCACCGAACAAAGCCGTGACCGGCATGACATCGTCCATGCGAGGCGGGCCAAACAGCCGGCCGCCACATGCGGTTAACAAGACCGTGAAGATAAGGATCGAGGTTAACGCAGTTATCAGCGAGAGAACGCGATGCACGGGCACGGCATAAATCGGCTGTCCCGCGCTGACTCGCCACAGAACCGCGGCACCATCGGAACTTTGGGGCACATACACAATCCATGCCGAGGCCGAAACGAGCAGGCACAGCCCGAGGATCGCCGCCGGCGGCACCCACCATGCAATCGCCGATACGAGTATCGCGTAGCCAACAACAGCGGCGAGTTCCGCACCACGGCGATCGGTGTCGCCCAGCCATCGCTTCAGCATTTTGTCGAGCACCGCTACCGGAACAAACACCCCGATAAAGGTGACACCCAGAAGAGCGGCCCACAGTGTCATCAGAAAGACGAGATAAAGCGTGTACGAGGAGTGCGTGCCAACCACACGCCAACCCGTAGGGAACAGGTTCCACAAGGTCGCAGCCACCACCGCCCAGACCACCATAACGCCAACCACGATCCAAACAGCCGGCGGCGTGCGACGCGGCACCGGCGGCGTGCCGCGCAGATCGATCCCGTGATCGTAGCGAAAGCCAGATAACGCCGTGCCCAGTCGCCGGAAAATGTTTCCCAGACTCGTGACCCAGCTAAGCGGAGCGCGACGATGACGAGAGAGAACCGAGGCCACACCGATTAACAGTGCGAACCCGGCTAACCCATCGTGAAAGTCGGTCGCGGCCGCATAACGACCAACCACTTCCAGGCCGACGACAAACCCACAGATGGCCAGCGTGAACCAGCCGCCATCTGTCAGGATTCGTCCACCATGGGGCAAGACTGAGGTGAGCAGTTTCATGAACCTATTTCACCACACGAACTGGGGGGACGACAACGGATTCACCCCACACCATTTGATCAGTCAGAGAGGCAACGACCATTCTACCATTCCGATCGGAACAGATTACGATACTGTTGGCGGAAAATTGGCTTCCGCGCTCAAGTCGCGACCAATTGGCAACCCGCATTTTTCATTAACACCGTTCGCAGCGTGCGATCAATCCGGGCCGCGGCGACAACCGGGCTTGGCCGAGTATTTCACGCGCGTAAGGCTTTTTCGTACGTATTGCGGGCCTGAACCGCGTCGCCCGCACATCCGTACGGCACTTCCGATACGGGAACGCCGCAGTTCGACTTGACCCGTTGGCCCGATCGCGGAGAAAATCCCGCCCATGTTGTTCGAATCGGGGCAGACACGTGTAACTACCGAACACGGAATTGCGACATTGTGGCTCGCATTTCCGGGTGAGCCGGCGAATGCGCTGGATCTCACGCGGTTGCGGCTTCTCGATCGCGCGATTCAAGCGGTTGCAGAGGTGCGGAGTGTTCAGGTTCTGGTAATTCGCTCTGCGAACGCTGCGGGCTTCTGTGCCGGCTTGCGACCCGATGCGCTCGCCTTGTTCGATCACCCAACCGATCGCGCCGCCCTGGCGTGGTTTGGCCAGCAAGTATTCGAGCGCATCGCGCGGCTGGGTGCGGTTACGCTCGCCTTTATCGATGGTCCATGCCTTGGAGTTGGGCTGGAACTTGCTCTGGCGTGCGATCATCGTGTGTGTGTGGCCCGGCCCACAACATTGCTGGGCTTTCCGAATCGAATGGCTTGTTTTGGCGGATCGGCGCGGTTGCGGCATCTTCTGGGTCGGTCGGCGGCGCGGGAATTGCTCGCTTCGGGTCGCACGCTGTCGGGTCGGGAAGCACTGGCACTGGGGTTAGTGGATCTCGCGTGCTGCGAACGGCGTGGAAAGATTGAACTCCGCACGTTCCTGGATCAACTCGAATCGTACCCTGTGAAGCCACGCGAACCCGCTGATTTATCCGGCCTCGCTGCGGAACGTCGCGCGTTTGCCACAACGCCCACTCAGGTGTCGGAACCTCTGCGATTCCCACCGCCCATCAATCCGCTGCCCATCTTTCCCGAAGTGATCGGCCTGTTAGGCGACGATCCGCAGACTGCAGCAGTTGTTGGGAAAATCGTGCTTCAGGGTGGTTCCGCCGTGGTGTGTGGCAACCCGCTGGCGTTGTTTCAGCAGATCGATCAGGCACTGACCCGCGGTTTCATCACTCCCTTGGAAGCGGAACAGGCACGGCAACGGGTGCAGGTTAATCGAACCCCAACGGGCTTCGAGCGTGCGGGGTTGGTGTTTGTCGCCGAGAATGCCGATCCCGCCGCGCTATCGCAACAGTTGCGGCCGCGAACGGTGGTTTGCGTTGCCCGCACGGGCCACACCGGGGTGCCGTCGCCTCGCCGAATCATTCGCGTCGCGTTCACCGAGAAAGATCGCATGGCACTGTTTCCCGGCCCATACACCCACCCCGATACCACCGCGACCGTGGCCGCATGGTTCAAACCGTTTGGCTTTTCCGCCGTGGTATTCCCCGCGGCCGCACGGCTGTTACCCCGCGCCGCGTGACCGTGGCTAACATAGGTGCATGAATCCCGCACCCAAACTGCCACCGGCTCACGACCGCATTGGCACCATCACGGCCATTCTCAAGCAACTCTATCCCAACGCACATTGTGCCCTTGCCCATGAAAACGCACTGCAATTGCTCATTGCAACGATCCTCTCGGCGCAATGCACCGATGCCCGGGTGAACATCGTCACGCCGGCACTCTTCGCACGATTTCGCACGGTCCATGATTTTGCCACTTGCAACCTAACGGAACTCGAACAACTCATCCGGCCAACCGGCTTCTACAAGAACAAAGCCAAACATATTCGTGGTTGTTGCGTGGCGATTGTTGAGCAATTTGGCGGCGAAGTGCCGGATACTCTTGAAGAACTGGTAACGCTCCCCGGGACCGGCCGCAAGACGGCCAACGTGGTTCTTGGCGATGCGTTCGGCGTTCCCGGCATTACAGTGGATACGCACGTGGGCCGGTTGTCCCGCCGGCTCGGCCTCACGCGGCATACCGATCCGGTAAAGGTTGAGTTCGCCCTGATGAAATTGGTTCCGCAACCCGAGTGGACAATCTTCAGCCACCGCGTGATCTTCCATGGGCGGCAGGTGTGCCACGCCCGCAAGCCGCTGTGCGATTCATGTGCGTTGGCTTCCGTATGCCCCAAGGTGGGTGTGACCCAGCCCGGAGCGAAAACGGTAGATCGCCCTGTGGTACGTCATAGAATCGTAAAGTCCAAGATCGAACCGACGGGAGAAGGCTCGACCGATTAATGCCAGAGGATTTCGGGTTATGCAATTCGCGACGACCACACTACTCGACCGCTTCCTTCGCTACGCCCGCATCGACACGAAGGCGGACGAGAAATCCACGACATACCCCAGTTCGCCCGGGCAACTCGTGCTGGGCAAAATGCTGCGCGACGAACTTCTCGCGTTGGGGTTATCGGACGCGATCCAGAACGAGCACGGCCTGGTGTTCGCGACCGTGCCAGGCAACGTACCAGACGCGCCAACCATTGCGTTCAATGCCCATATCGATACCAACCCGGAGAACTCGGGAAAGGATGTGAACCCGCAGGTGATTCGCGATTATCGCGGCGGCGATATCGCCTTGCCCAAAGATCCCTCGAAGGTGATCCGCGTGGGCGAGAACCCGGAACTTGATGCCCTCATTGGCAAGACGATCATCACCACCGATGGAACAACACTCCTGGGGGCTGATGACAAGGCCGGGTTAGCGGTTATCATGGAAGCGGCCCGCATCTTGATGGAAAACCCCCATATCCCCCACGGTCCGGTTCGGATCGTGTTCACGTGTGATGAAGAGATTGGCTTCGGGGTGAAGCATCTGGAGCCGGCACAGATTGGGGCCATCGTGGCGTATACTCTCGATGGCGCGGGAAGTGGAGAAATCGAAGACGAGACGTTCTCCGCCGATGCGGCAACGGTCACGGTAACCGGAATCAACATTCACCCCAGCATTGCGAAAGGGCGAATGATCAATGCCGTGCGGTTGGCGGGCCTGTTCCTGGATCGGCTTCCGCAGCGAACGCTCAGCCCCGAAACCACAGCCAACCGCGATGGGTTCCTTCACCCGCTCACCATTGAGGGCGGAGTGGGCGAAACGCGAATTCAGTTTCTATTGCGTTCGTTCGATACGCCCGAACTCGCGGTGCAAGCGGAATTCCTTCGCGAGATCGCACGGCAGGTGGAACGCGAGTATCCTGGAGCCAAGGTGAAGGTTGAAACGCGGAAGCAATACCGGAACATGCGGGACGGGATCGCGAAGGAACCCCGCGCGATCAAGTACGCCGAGGAAGCCACACGCCGCGCCGGGTTGGAACCGAAGTTCAAGGTCATTCGCGGGGGAACAGATGGTGCGATGCTCACGGAGAAAGGGCTTCCCACGCCCAACCTTTCCACCGGTGAGCACAACCCGCATTCCCCACTGGAATGGACATGCCTGGAAGAAATGCAAGCCGCCGTGCGTGTGGTGGTTGAGTTGTGTCAGGTGTGGGCGAGGAAGTGATCCATCCTTTGTTCCAGGCGAGACCAGCGATGAACAACTCCAATCTGTCCGACACCGCCGAGTTGCCACTAGGAAAGAGTAACGAGATCAAACGGCCTGAACCGATCTCGGCACAGGTGCGAGTCGAGTTTGGATCGGCCACCCACATCGGCCGCGTGCGTGCCAAGAACGAAGATTCCTTCCTGATTTCTCGGCTGGATCGCACGCTGCGAACCATCTCCACCAACTTACCACCAGACACCGTTCCGATCCGATTCGACGAAGTGACCTACGGCATGTTGGTGGCCGATGGGCTTGGTGGTGCGCGCGGCGGCGAAGTTGCCAGTCAGTTGGCCATCGGGACATTTATCAACCTCGTTCTGCACACTCCCGATCTGATCATGCGTGTCGGAAATAATGAAGCGGATCTGGTGATGGACCGAATCAGCGAGCGGTATCGCCAGGTTGGGGAAACAGTCAGCGAAAAAGCAGTGGAGAACGCGGCTCTGACGGGCATGGGCACAACCATGACATTTGCTTGTAGTAACGGGCCGGAACTGTTCATTGGCCACGTGGGCGATTCGCGCGCGTATCTTATTCGTGCGGGCGTACTCATTCGGCTAACGCGCGACCATACCTACGCTCAAGAACTCGCGGACTCGGGCATGATCACGCAACGCGAAGTGGAACGGCACCGCTTCCGCCATGTGCTCACGCGGGCGCTGGGCAAGCATGGCAGGGACATCGATGTGGATGTCACGCGTCTGGGTCTTGAAGACGGCGACCAGCTACTTCTCTGCACCGATGGGCTAACTGGCATGATCCCGGAAGAGACAATCTGCGGGCTAATCAAAGGGCGAACGCCGCAGGAAGCCTGCGACGTTTTGGTGACTTCCGCGCTGGACGCCGGCGGCAAAGATAATGTGACCGTCACCCTTGCGGCGTATCAATTTCCCGTGGCGTCTTAGCGTTCACCCTGGCACCCCAAGAAGCGTTAACCGATCAGATCACTCCGAGCTGTTTCCCCACTTCGGCGAAGGCCGTTATCGCGCGATCAATCTGTTCCGTGGTGTGAGCCGCGGAGACCTGGATGCGAATGCGAGCCTGGCCCTGTGGAACCACGGGGTAGCTGAACCCGATCACATAAATTCCTCGCTTGAGCAATTCGTTCGCCATGTTCGTGGCAACCGCCGCATCGCCAAGCATCACCGGCAGAATGGGCGTGGGTCCGGGTTTCACCGTGAAGCCGGCCGCTTCAAGGCCCGCGCGAAACTTCGCGGTGTTCGCCTTCAACTTCACGCGCAATTCGCCGGCCGTGTCGGCCAGTTCCAGTGCCTTCATCCCCGCCGCTACCAGCGCTGGCGGCACGGAGTTCGAGAACAAGTACGGGCGAGAGCGATTCCGCAGCCAATCCACCATCTCGGCACTCGCCGCAGTAAACCCGCCGCTTGCGCCGCCCAGCGTTTTGCCCAGCGTGCCGGTGATGACATCGATGCGATCGAGCACTCCAAGCTGCTCCGCCGCCCCGCGACCCGTCGCGCCGAGGTGGCCCGTGGCGTGGCAATCATCGATGCCGACCATCGCCTGGAACTCATCCGCGAGTTCGCAGATTTCCGGCAGTTTGGCGAGGTCGCCATCCATGCTGAACACACTATCCGTGAAGATCATCACGAACCGGCTTCCCTTCGCCTCTTCGAGTTTGGCTTTCAGGTCGGCCATGTCGTTGTGCTTGTAACGCAGGCGTTTCGCCTTGCACAACCGCACGCCATCGATGATGGAAGCGTGGTTGAGTTCGTCCGACAGAATCGCGTCTTGTTCGCCCAGCAGCGGTTCGAACAGCCCGCCGTTGGCATCGAAGCACGAGATATACAGAATGCTGTCGCCTTTGTTAAAGAACCGAGCGACCTGTTCTTCGCACCGCTTATGAATGTCTTGCGTGCCACAGATGAACCGGACCGACGATAGCCCATAGCCCCATGTCTTCAGTCCTTCGAAGGCGGCGTTCACGATATCCGGGTGATTGGCCAAACCCAGATAGTTATTCGCGCAGAAGTTGATGACCTCGTGGCCATTCACCGTGATATCCGCCCTCTGCGGCGATTCGATCCGCCGTTCGGCCTTGTACAATCCTTTGGTTTTCAGATCGGCGAGTTGCGTGCGAAGAAAAGCATTCATGGCGTCGGATGGCATGGCACAAACTCCGTGAGTGAGCAGGAATTGTAGGTGAATCCGTCTGGGTTGCTCAGGAATACAATCCGCTTCATGAGCAATTCGTTCCGCGATTTACCATCGATCACCACGCTGCTCGCCCACCCCACGATCGCAGCGGTGCGGGATCGACACCCACCGGACGCCATTACCGCGGCGGCACGCATGGAAGTCGAAGCCCTTCGTGCCGCTCTCGCAGGGGGCACGGCGGCCGATCTGGATATCGGCTCTGCGGCCCAGCGTATCGTTGCTCGATTGGAAGCCGAAGCGATTCCGCACCTTCGCCCGGTCATCAATGCCACGGGCATTGTGTTGCACACAAACCTCGGGCGATCGCCAATGCACGAGGAAGCCGCACGGGCGGCATACGAAGCGGCACGCGGCTACCTGAATCTCGAACTCGATCTGAGCACCGGCAAGCGGGCCAGCCGCCAAGATTGCGTGCGAGCCGGCATTCGCGCCATCACAGGTGCCGAAGCCGCCACCGCCGTGAACAATTGCGCCGCGGCCACGGTGATCGTGCTTCGCACCATTGCAGCGGGGAAAGAGGTTATCGTTTCGCGTGGGCAACTCATCGAGATTGGCGGAAGCTTTCGCATCCCGGACATCATGGCCGTGAGCGGGGCCACACTTCGCGAAGTGGGCACCACGAACATCACACGAATCGCGGACTACGCGAACGCAATCGGCCCGAACACCGCCGCACTCATGCGTGTGCATTGCAGCAATTACCGCGTTCGCGGCTTCACTCAATCCGTTGAACTTCCGGAACTCGTCGCACTTGGAAAGAAGCACGACCTCGCAGTGATCGACGACGCGGGCAGCGGGCAAGCGATCGATCTCGCACCGTTCGACTTGCCGGGTGAACCGCTCGTGTCCGCTGGCATCGCGGCCGGTGCAGACCTCGTGCTTTTCAGCGGCGATAAACTCCTCGGCGGACCCCAAGCCGGCATCATCGCAGGGCGTGTGGCGCTCATTCAGGCGATCGAACGCGATCCGCTCATGCGTGCCTTCCGGTTGGACAAAATGACGTTGGCCGCACTGGAAACGACACTCCGGCTCTACCGCGACCCGGCGAACGCGCTGCGCGATATTCCCACGTTGCGAATGCTCACCACACCGCACGCTGAGTTGCGACAACGCACGGAATTATTCGCGAATCGCCTGAACGCCATCCCCAATCTAACGACTGAAGTGCGCGACGATGTGGCGTATGTGGGCGGCGGTTCGCTGCCCGATGTCGCGGTGCCAACAACTGTGTTGCGATTAACCGCGCTTAACCGGAGCGAAGCCGAGGTGGCATTGCGATTGCGAACCGGCACGCCCGCGGTTGTCGGTCGCGTGCAAGATGGCGCAACACTGCTGGATCTGCGAACCGTGTTCGCTTCGCAAGAAGCCGAATTGCTCGCGGCGATTGGCAGAGCCGTGAGCGTTTGAATGGCGACACTTTGGTGAGCGGCGCGGATTTGTAGAATAAGCCTCTCCATTGTTGTCGTTCGTGTATCGAGGTTCATCATGCCGGAAACGCTGGAATTCAAGGCCGAACTGAAGCAACTCCTTCACCTGATCACACACTCGCTTTACTCCGATCGCGAGATCTTCCTGCGCGAATTGATCTCGAACGCATCGGATGCGATCAACAAAGTGCGGTTCGATTCACTCGCGCACGCAGAGAAACTCGAAGGGAACACAGACTGGAAGATCAAGCTCACGCCGAATGCGGACGCCGCAACGCTCACCATCTCGGATAACGGCGTTGGCATGTCGCGCGACGATGTCATCGCGAACCTAGGAACCGTCGCGCAGTCTGGCACCAAGGCGTTTCTGCAAGCCGCCAAGCAAGCGGGCAAGTCGGCCGAAACGCCGGGCTTGATCGGGCAGTTCGGCGTGGGCTTTTACTCGGCGTTCATGGTCGCAGACAAGGTAACGGTTATCACGCGGCCCGTGGGGAGCACGCCCGCCGAAGCAACGCGGTGGGACTCCGATGGGCAAGGCACCTTCAGCGTGGAACCCTGCGAAAAGCCCACGCGCGGCACCGATGTCATTCTTCATCTGAAGGACGACGCAAAAGACTTCCTCGAACCGTATCAACTGCGTGGCCTGGTCAAGAAGTTCTCGGACTTCCTCGAATTCCCGGTTGTGATGGACGTGGAGAAAGAGAAAGACGGGAACAAGGAAACGGTCGAAGAAACGCTCAACAGCCGCAAGGCCATCTGGCTGCGAAGCAAGAGCGAAGTGAAGCAGGAAGAATACGACGAGTTCTACAAATCGCTGACGCACGACACCGAATCGCCCGCGGAAGTGATTCATTACAAGGCCGAAGGGAACACGGAATTCCGCGTGTTGGCCTTCATTCCGGGGCAGAAGCCATTCGCATACGACTGGCAAGAACCCGAGTGCGGGTTACGCCTGTATGTGCAGCGCGTGCTCATCATGGAACGCTGCGAGCAAGTGCTGCCGTTCCACCTCCGATTCGTGCAGGGTGTAGTCGATTCCTCGGACCTGCCACTGAACGTTTCGCGCGAACTGCTTCAGCAAAACCCACTGCTCGATGTGATTCGCAAGAGCGTGGTGAAGAATGTTCTCGACACGCTCGCCGGCATGAAAAACCTGGAGTTCGAGAAGTATCTCGGCTTCTACAAGGGCTTCGGCACGGTTCTCAAGGAAGGGCTAACCCGCGATTGGGCGAACCGCGAGAAACTCGCCGACTTGTTGCTCTTCGAAAGTGCGAACACCGAACCAGGCAAGTTCACCACGTTCGCCGAATACGTCGAAAAGATGCCCGCCGACCAGACGGAAATCTATTACCTCACGGGCGAGTCGGCGGAACTGTTGCGGAAGTCGCCGTATCTGGAAGCGTTCCGGGCCAAGGGCCGCGACGTGCTTCTGCTGACAGACCCGGTGGACGAATTCGCGATTCCCGGTCTTCGCGACTACAAGGGAAAGCCACTGAAGGCCGCCGATCGTGGCGACACTGCGGCGGGCGACGATGTGGACGCCGCAGTGCAAGAAGCATTCGCGGCGGTGCTGGCGTTTCTCAAGGAAAAGCTCCCCGAAGTTGCGAACGTGCGGCTCACCACACGCCTCACGGAAAGCGCGGCCTGCTTGGTGGCCGATGGCGCTGCGGTGAATGCCCACCTCGAACGCCTCATGGAACGGATGGGCCGCAACGCCGGCGAGAATAAGCGCGTGCTGGAACTGAACCCGTCCAACGCCGCCGTCGAAGCAATCCGCGACTTGCACGCCCGCGACGCCATCAACCCGCGTATTGAGGAATATGCGCGCTTGCTTTACGAACAAGCCGTGATTGCGGAGGGTTCATCGGTTACCGACCCGGTGGCATTCGCTCGCCGCATCAACGAACTGATTAGTCGCGATGCGAAGTAAGCATGCGGGTTATGCCGGTTCTGCGGACCAGTCTGCTGGGATCACCACACGGCGTGGTTCCAGCAGCCGCCCGCGCTGAAGACCAACGCCACCGGCTCCCGAACCATAGATGCATGGCGCTAACATTCATACTGATCCTGACGACCGTTACCGCAATCTGGCTCGCCATTCCCCGGCCACACATTGCGAAAGCCGCACCGCTTCCTTCGCCGCAATGGCACACCAAAACCGTGGCCCATCTGCGCGCGGCCGAAGACTGGCTCGATTGGCTTGAAGCTCGCGGAATTCGCGACCGGGAACTGGTGATTCTGGAGAACGACAAGTTCGCCATCCGCTGGCGTTAAAGATGGGCGCTAACATGGCGACTACATGGCGACGACATGGCCACCGAGCGTTATCGCGCGAATAAGCCGTTGCCGGATAGAAACGATAGTGCGATGAGCAAGAACAGAATGTTACCGATTGCCACGGCAAAGAAGAGCACAGCCAGGCGCGACAAATCCGACGCTACGGTTGACTGCCTGGGCGGCGAGTGTGGCTCCTGATATTCCGCCGCACGCGAATCGAGTGACGGTAACGGCGACGGTTCGGGGCGTGGAACTCGCTTCTTGACGGATGGCGGCAAATCATCCCACCAGCCATCGGAATTCGGTTCGTTGTGTCGGTTTCGCGTCACCATGGGGTGCCACCTCAGTCGGGCGGAGCGTCACTCTCATCATAACTCGCAAAACAGCCTGCATGCCAATGGAACCCCAACCAATTGGCACAAGTTTCGGCCCGGTACCGTAATCGTTGCGATCAGGGTAAGGCCGCCACTTTTTCCGCCTTTGAAGGTGAGCCGACGAGCGTCAACTCGCGGGTCATATTAGCGCAAAGAATCCGGTCGCTCACCGAAGCAGATCACCGAAGCAGATCGGAATATCGCTGCTCTCCTGTGCGAACTTTGGACATCTCTCCCATCGTATGAAAAGTTCGTGAGACCGCTATTTTTCACGAAGTAGCATTTGACAGTCCGAGCAATCGCGATTAGCATCTCACTCAACACATCACGGGTTCGCACTCTCCCGCAATCCTACTCACGGCAATTCGAGCAGGCTGCATCGCGACTCACTCTGAAGAAACCCGGTCGCTGGTGTGTGCGGTTCACCGAAAGTAAAGGCGAGCCGTATATGTATTTCGCTGCGAAAAGCTGAAAAGGAAGACATAGCCGAATACCAGGCAACTCGTCTGTGTATGGCATAGGCAAATACACAGTCCGATTACCATGAGGATTAAATGTTATATTATATAACATCGGCGATAATATATTGCTGCTTATTGTTGCGACCGGTCGATTCGGAACCATCGTCGTTATATCGCATGCTTCCGAATCCAGTAGGACTGGAACCGCTCCACCGCAAACACCTGGAAACATGTCGACGAGAGCTTGAGTTCACCAAAGAGCAAATAAAGTTCCAAGAAAGTATGATTAGAGACTATCCACACATTTTTACAAAAGATAATATCCTCGCCTTCTCCCGTGCATTAGATTCTTCTCGTGACAATGAGAAAAAGCTGGAGAACTGGGTCGAGTTCCTCGAACGATTTGAACTACAAAGGAAGCTGAATCTTGCACCAGCATCAGAATTAGAAACAATAGAATATTTCAAAAGGACATCCGATAGGATATGGAATCCACCTTCGCCCGCTCCGATGCCGCGAGAGGTGAAGCGGTGATGGCGGGGTGTCAGCCGTATATGAGGTGACCCATGCTCATGTTCGTCGTCATTGGCCTGAACGTTGGGACTTCTTTTGCCCCGCCGTTCTCATCGCAACATCCGCTGATCCAGCCATTGAACGCGCGCGAACTCGAGCAAGTGCTCGAACCGGAACTGCGGTCTACCAAAGACGCGGAACAATTCATGATCGACAACATCAAGATGTTCGAACGGGGTTTGAACGACCGGATGCCTTACTCATCTGCAGAAGTGAGCATCCGCTACACGCTCATCCGCTTCCGGGAATTTCGGAATAATCTCACGAAGAAGCGGGAGGTGTTGGAGGCATGGTTCGAGCAACGCCAACTGAATCCCGACTCGCCTCCGTCCTTGGAAGTTTTTGATCACTTGATTCGTCTTGATAAGGAAGATGAAAAGTGGATGGAGGCATGGAACGCAGGCCGCATTGCCCCCATGCCGCGCGAGATGAATCGCGGAGATAAAAATCAGAAGCCTGGAAAGGTGAACCATGAACGTATGCCTCTTAATTGGCCTGACTGTATCCATCTGGCCGACCCTGCAACAACAGGCAGAGTTGAGGCAACAACGTAACGATGAGATTGTTCGCAAGGCACTTGAAGGTAGGTTTTTGGACCAGCGTGATATGGATCGTCATGAGTTGCTTCGGGTCCGGCGGCATATTGCCGTTCAAGAAATGAGTATCAAGATGGATGAGTGGTTCTTATTAGAGTTTCACGATAGGTGTTCACCCAATTCTGTGAAGATGATGCGTCAGGAAATTGACAGGATGAAGGCGACGGCAACTACCGCGCGGAAGTATGAGAAAGTATTGGAGTGGGCGGAGGAGCAGAGGACGCGATACCCAAGTCTTGAGACGGAGCGGCTTATTTACGATCGCGTAATACAGACTTATAAGGAATTGTACGAAGTGACCGAGGCTCCGATGCCGCGCGAGGTGAAGCGGTAATAGCGGGAAAGCAAACGCCCATGAGATGAGCCGTGGGGCAGGCCGGTATTCCACAACTTATTAGGTGCTTAACCATGTGATTGCTGCCCTCGCATGGCGATCGTGTGATGTAGTTCTCAATTTGAGCGGCCACCGATTTTTCGGCTTGACACCTTCGCTCGTTTGGGTATCAGACCGGCTTACACGCGGCGAGAAACTCGTAATGGTTTCGGGGAACGCTGCGATTGGGGGGTCGATCATGAAGAACTATTTGTGGGCGTGCATCGTTTCAGTTGGTGCCCTGACTGGGTCGGCACAAGCTGGCGACATCACCTTCAAGCCAATCGACACGAACAAGTTCGTCGTTCAGCCAAGCCAAAAGATTGCCGATCTGGCGGCGGCATCCATCGATCTGGTCGGTCGGACGGCGGCCGGTTCCATCGAGAACAACGGCTACGTCAAGACCATCAACAATCTGTTCAGTCGCAAGATCATTGTCCCGCACACGCAGATTGGGCCAAGCGCGCTGCCGTCGCCGAACTTCTTCCCGTCCACGCAGTACAAGAATTACAACACGCCGGTGATGCCAATCTCTCAGCCTGCGATCCGCCGCTAATCGATCTGAAAGAATTCCGGTGCGTGCTGAGTAATATCACCAGGTTAGTGAGATTGAAGACACACCCGGACGCATGGGAGTGGATAAGCACAAGTGCTTCAAAGCCTTGAACTTATCCGCTCCCATCATTATTGGAACAGTTGTAGCCGAGATTCCCGCGAACACCCAACTCTCGTGAATGCCCGAAACGATTCGCCACAGGCGCGAAAATTTCGCTGTCATCTGATGGTTTCAGATCGGGATATTATTTCACGGAGGGGGGTGCCAGTAGTGAACGAATCAATCCGGAGCGGGTTTTCCTGCGCCGGCACCTTCAGACGTTACAGCTCAGCGAAGTTCTTCAGCATCTGCATTCCCACTCGCTGGCTCTTCTCGGGGTGGAATTGCGTCGCGAAGAGGTTGTCGCGCCACACCACCGCCGTGAACGGTTCGGGGTAATCGGCGGTCGCCGCGATCACCTCCGGATTGGTGGGCACCGGGTAGTAAGCGTGGACGAAGTACACCGCAGGCTCGGGCGGCAGATCGGCGAAGAGCGGGCAATCTGGCCGCTTCAGGGTGAGTGTGTTCCAGCCCATGTGCGGCACCTTCAGCCCCGGTTGCGAAGGGAACCGCACCACATCGCCGGCGAGGATATCGAGGGCGGGGTGAACGCCATCTTCGAAGCCGCGAGTGAAGAGCATTTGCAATCCCAGGCAGATTCCCAGGAACGGCCGCCCACGGGCCACATGATCGGCGATGGCGGCATCCAAGTGCGTTTCACGCAAAATCGCCACGGCATCGGCAATGGCACCCACGCCGGGAAGAACGACCTTCGCGGCCGTGGCGATTCGCTCAGGATCGGAAGTGATGTCGGCCGCGTGGCCCACCCGCTCGAACGCTTTCTGAACGCTCCGCAAGTTAGCCATTCCGTAATCGACAATCACGATGTTCGCAGGCATGGTTCCATCGATGGGGTTAACGCGAGTGCAAGGACGTTGGCGGAACGAACCAGCATTACGCTTTGGTCGCCGGGGTCTCAACTTCTTCCGGTCGCCGCAAGAGTAAACCCGCAGCCAGCACGCCGACGCACAACACGAACACGGAAAGCGCGAATGCGATCCAATCGAAAAAGATGTATTGCACACTTGGCCCAATCCAACGCCACGAAAGCCAAGTCACGATCACACCGATGGCTAATCCGGGGCCAAACGGTAGTTCGCGCGGGTCCATGGGCATGGCGGTGGCAGGTTCATTTGCAGGCGATGCCTCGGGCGATGGCACGGGTTCCTTGGGTGCGGGCACCACGATCATCACTACCAACTTAAGCACCAGCGCGGCGAGCGATCCGACGAACAGCGAGAGCACCGCAATCTGCCAGCCGAGGAACGCACCGGCCATCATCAGTAAATCGGCATCGCCCATCCCCATCGCTTCGCGGCCGAAGCCGACTTCGAATAACCCCTTCACAATGCGTATCACCAGCGAGCCGGCGAGCGCTCCGATAAGGCTGTTCATCAACCCGAGTTGCCAACTGCCCGGGGGGGCGAACTTCGGCGTGGGGCCATAGAACGGCCACGGTTGCGCACCCAGGGCGATCTTGCCCCAGTGCTCCGGAAGCATCCACGCCGGTTCCAGCGGCAAGACATTCGCCACCGCCGCGGGGTTCGGCCAAGGCCAGGGCATGAGCGTCCCGCCAATCACACCAACCACGACACCAACGAAGGGAATCAGTGGCGGAATAATGCGATGCTCGGCGTCGATAACCGCGGCGGCGATCAGACAAAGCACCAGGAACCCGTGATACGCAAACATGGCCAGCAGCGGCCCTGGCGGCACGGCCGTGTTCGGGGCGAGCGGGTTGAAGTGCATGGCTTCGATGCGTTGCCAATTCAGGAGCACTTCGACCACGAATAGCGCGAGCAACGCGATACCGGTGCCAAGTTCGACCCACAGATAACGACGGGAGAATTGCGTGCCACAGTAACGGCATTTTCCGCGTAATCGCAGATAGCCGAGGATTGGGATGTTATCCCCGAAACGAACGGGCTTGAAGCACGTGAAGCAGCGGGATGAGGGCCAAACGATGCTCTTCTCGTATGGCAAGCGAGCGATGAGGACGTTCAAGAACGACCCCACCATCAGTCCGAAGACGAAGACGGAGACGCACCAGATGACAACAGGCATGTACGACCACCATTCCATGCCGTGAGGATATCGGCTGCGACCGCTTCCGGCGATGGAGTGTCGGTATTGACGGCAAAATGGGCGAGTTCACGATACAGCGGTTCGCGGGCCGCGATCAGCGTGCGAACTTCATCAATGCCGCCGATTGCCGTGAGATTGGGACGGCGTTCCGCGGTCGCGGGATCAATCTGCAAGCGTTGCCACGCCACTTCTGGGCTGGTGATCAACCATGCAACAAAGCCCGCAACGCGGAGCAATTCGCGGTTCGTTGGCCGCAGCACGGCCCCCCCGCCGGTTGCCAGAACAAGCCGATCGCGCGCACAGAGTTCTCGCAAGGCGGCCGCTTCGCGATCGCGGAACCCCGGTTCACCCTCGGCTTTGAAGATGGCGGCGATTGAACAGCCGGCGTGCGATTCGATGAGATCATCGGCGTCGGCGAATTCCCAACTCAGGCGTTCCGCCAGCAATCGCCCAACCGTAGTCTTCCCGGAACCGCGATACCCGATGAGGATGATCCGTGTCGGCGAAGGTGCGAATGGTGGCGAGTGATGCACAGTCATGTAACTCTCCGCGCCGGCACTCATCGCTACTTCGCGTCGTCTTCATCAGCTTCAGCGGGTCGTGTGAGCGGGGAAAGTGCACGCCGCACGATTTCGCGCATGCTTGCCAGATCAGGGGTTTGACCGGCGAACAACTCGATCTGCCGGGCAGCCTGACGCACGAACATATCCACGCCGGTAATGGTGTGGCATCCGCGCGTGCGGGCTTCGCGAATGAGCAGCGTGGTTTCGGGATTGTAGATCGTGTCGAACACGGTCACGCCGGGCTTTAGCGCACTAAAGTGGCACGGCGATTCATCCACATTGGGGTGCATGCCCACAGGAGTGCAGTTCACGAGCACATCGAACGCCACGCTATGCCGCGCGTGCCAGTCCACCGCCTTGCACTTCACCTCTTCGGCCAGGCGTTGCGCCCGTTCGTAGGTGCGGCCGGTGATCGTGAGTTGTGCCCCTTCACGGTGCAGCCCGAACGCCAACGCGCGTGCCGCTCCGCCCGCCCCGAGAAGCAACACCGACATCTGACTCAACTGTGTGACTGCACCACCTTCGGCCCGTTCCGCCAGATGCGCTTTCAATGAGTCGATTGCGGCGGCCAGATCGGTGTTCTCAGCTTGAAATTTCCCGTCTGATCGCCGCACAAGCGTGTTCGCAGCGCCAGTCAACTCCACCGCCGCTTCTTTCTCGCGAGCCAGCGCTGCCGCTGCTTCCTTGTGGGGAACAGTCACGCTGTATCCGCTAACCGGAATGTGTCCGTATTCTTCCACGGCTTGCGGCAGCATGCCACGCGGCACGCGGAACAGCAGATATAGTGCATCCACGCCCATCCGCTTATACATGTGGTTGTGAAGCAACGGGCTGAAGCTATGTCCAACAGGATCGCCCAGAAGACCAAACACGCGCGTTGCGGGGCCGATCTTGGCGATGGGGTAAGTGGTGCGGAATTCGTCCAGGCTGGGCAATCCGGGGGCGATGCCGCGTTCCTTGTTGAAGGCCGCGTATATCCATGGTGCGCCATACTTCAGCGCGAGAAAGCGGCTAGGCTGACCGATGTCGCCCATGCAGAACGCCACGGTCGGCTTCGGGGCGGATTGTTGCAGCTTTAACACGCGAACCACATCGTTCGGCGTTTGTGCGAGCACTGCGAGCTTGTACACGTCCGCATCTTGTTTCAGCATGCCGGCGTATATCTCGTCCAAATTGGCAGGAGTTTCGTTGAGGTTGTGGTAACTGACGATCCGCTTAACCGGCCCAAAGCGCGGAATGGTGGGTGCGATATCCGTTTCGAGGTCTACCCATTCGAACGCACCAGAAACGATGGCCTGCCGCAAGATCACCTGGCGTTCCGCCTCGGTGCCGCCATAACGTCCGCCATCGGCGGGGCGGCGGAGTGTGGCAACCCACGGGCACTTCTTGTAGGGCGTGAGTCGCTTGAAGTCGATGGCCTTGGCGAGAAAGTCGAGCCGCAGCTCGATCAACTTCGCCCCGCGTTTCTCGGCCTCTTGGATTTCGGCAACCACCATCTTGTGGCGGGTCCGACCGATTACCACCAGTACCCGATCCGATGCCATGACCAATCCCCTTCGGGGAACTCACGAATCACAATTGAGCAGTCCAGAAACGAAACCGAACACCGAAGGATACCAAATGCCGAGGCCAAACGCGACGGGCGCGGGCTTTGTTTCGGCGTTGGTTCGCGTTCGGCGTTCGGCGCAATGTGGCAGCGCGATTCTTGGCCCGCAAGGCCTCAGACTTTACTGGTTTCTTTGTACATCACGTGCTTGCGAACGATCGGATCGAACTTCCGCAGTGAGATGCGTTCTTTGCTGTTGTTCCGGTTCTTCTGCGTGAAATAGCAATGATCGCTGGCTTCGCTCTTGAGCTTGATGATCGAGCGAGCTTCCTTCCCCTTCGCCATAACAGAACTCCGACTGGTGGTGAGTGCAAGTGCGTGGGCTGGCCCTGCCCACGGTGGACTGGCAGTATAGGATTCAGACCCACCACCGGTAAGGGGCAGAATGCTGGGGCCGTGTGAGCGAAAACGACTGCGGATTCATTCGTTCACTACTCGCACCCCCCTCCGCGAAATAATCTCCCGATCTGAAACCATCAGATGGCAGCGAAAGTTTCGCGCCCGCGTCGAATCGCTTCAAGCATTATGAACGTCGGGTGGCACGTAGCGATCACGGCTACGGTTGTTCCCCCAAGAACGCGGAGTTGCAATTTCACTTTGCGAGCCGGGTTCGGTTAGCCGCAGAGTTCTCCTTAAATCGTGTTGCGGGTAGTTGTTCTGCTTATCACCCTCAGGCACAATGGATTTCTCACTGAAATCTTACGGAGTCTTCGTATGCGACTACCATTCGGCGTTGTCCGGCCGGCATTCCTTGCCATCGTTTTCGTCACACTTGCATCGAGCCTCGTTCCCTCTTCAACCTCCGCTGCCGAGATTGCCCCGCCTCCGCGAATCGCCGCGAGCGAATGGGATCGCATGATCGTAGCGGAAATCAAAACGCGATCCGAGATCATGAAGAATCTGGAATACCTCTCGGATCAGATCGGCGGCCGCCTCACCGGTTCCAAGAATCTGGAGCGGGCAAATAACTGGACAGCGGATCGGATGAAGTCCTACGGACTGGAGAATGTGCGGCTTGAGCCATGGGAAATCCCGGTTGGCTGGCAACGCGGAAAAGCGAGCATGAAAATCATCGAACCCGCCACGGGCATATCTCTGCTCGTTGCTTCGGCCGGGTGGACGCCGGGCACCAATGGCAAAGTGACGGCGGAAGTCGTGGTGTTGAAAGCGCGCACGAAAGCGGAGTTGGCAAGCTACAAGGGTAAGCTCAAGAACGCCGTTGTGCTGGTAAGCGCGCCTACCAACGTGAAGCCGATTACGGACTTGAACTATGGTCCTCCCCCTGGCCCAACCCTTCTTCCGAAGAAAGACGACACCAAGAAAGAAGAGCTGAAAAAGGTCGAACCCAAGAAGACCGAGAAGAAGATCGATGAGCAACTCATTCGGGCGGAGATGCTGCAACCGCCCGCGACCGCGATCATGGAATTCCTGAAAGAAGAAGGCGTTGCGTGCATCTGCACCGACGCGGGTAAACCGCACGGCTTGCTCATAACCACCGGAGGTTGGCCGGCCGATCGCGCTGCGGCGGAAGCTCGCTTGCCGCGACTCTTCGTGGCCCACGAACACTACGCCCTGCTTTATCGCCTGGGCACTCGCCCGGATGCCGTTACCAAAGTGGAAGTGGAAATCGAGAACACCTTCATCCCGGGGCCAATCACAGTTTACAACACAGTTGGTGAAGTGCGTGGGGCCGAGAAGCCCGATGAATTCGTGCTGATCGGGGCACACCTGGATTCCTGGGAACTCGCCACCGGCACCACCGATAACGGCACCGGCAGTTGCGTGGTGCTGGAAACGGCTCGCGTGATCGCCCAACTCGCCAAGCAAGGGCAGCGACCCAAACGCACGATTCGCTTCGTGCTGTTCACCGGCGAAGAACAGGGTCTGCACGGTTCGAAACAGTATGTCATTCGGCACCGTGACGAAATGCCGAAACACTCGGTGGCCATGGTTCACGATACCGGCACCGGAAAGGTGTACGGCTTTGGCTTGCACGGCCGCAAGCAAGCGCTCGCAGTGCTGGAACCGCAACTCGTTTCGCTCACCAAATTCCAAGGTTGGAAGGGGCTGGATCTCGGCGGCGTGGGCGGAACGGATCACCTGTCGTTCTTGCCCGTGGGCGTGCCCGGTTTCGCCTGCCGGCAGGATATCGACGAATACCGCCTGACGCACCACACACAGAGCGACACCTTCGACAAGGCGAAGGAGCCGAACCTGATTCAGGGTGCTCAGGTGCTTGCGATCACGGCCACGCGCATCGCGAACTTGCCCGAGTTACTACCGCGAACGTAACTGCGGAAGTTGCCACCTCACAGGGCACGATTGTGGCATCTGCCGTATTTGTGCCCTACGGTTAGGGAATCACGGAACCGAGCCAACCGTCCTGGCGTCCAATTCCTGCCATACGCGAACCTCGCTGCCCCTGTGGAGATTGACATATGCTGCTGCTGCGGATGACATCCCTGACCGCACTGGTGCTCGGGATGCTCGGAGTCCTGGATGCGGCTTCGGTTCCGACGCAACCCAAGGTGGAAGCCAAGAAGCCCACGCCCCAAGATCTGGAGAAAGTGAAGAAAGCCCTCGCCGAGGTGCAGGATTTCATCGGTAACTGGGAACTTGAGGTGACCCAGAAAGTGGGCACTGCGACCAAGGCGTGGAAAGAGAACCTGGCGTGGGGTTGGAAGTTTGCCCCGGACGACATTCGCTTGAAAGTCGATTTCGCCGAGGGGAAAGGGAAGACGTTCACCGATGGCACACTGGGCTACGACGCGGCCCGCAAGAAGTATGTGCTTACGCTGAACACCGCCGACAAAACCGAGCAGGTGTTCGAGGGCGAGGTTCGCAACGGGACTTTGAAGGCTGAGTGGAAAGATTCGAAGACCAACGATGTTCACCGCCTGACACTGAACACGCTGGACGATGGCGTGCGTTTCCAGCTCAAACACCAAGTGCAACAGGGCGGCAAAGGGTTAGCCCAGGATCGTTATGTGATGAATGGCAAGAAGGAAGGGACCACCTTCGCCGGTGCCAAGAAGCCGGAGTGCATTGTTTCGGGCGGCGCGGCGAACATCGCGGTGCAATACAACGGCAAGACGTACTATGTTTGCTGCACCGGTTGCCGCGACGAATTTAATGCGAACCCGAAGAAGTATGTGAAGTGATTACCCTGGTTGCCGTTGTGCCAGGAGAGAACCCGGGGCTTTGCTCCGGGTTCTTTTTGTTCCGCCTATCGCTCCGTTAGGGTAGCATCAGCAGCACATCCCGCCGGAGGTCCTCTCATGATGCGCGTTTCCCTTGCTGCTTCCTTTCTTGTCGCCGCGATTGTCATTGCGATTCCCCCAACACATGCTCGCCCGCAACCGAAGCAACCCGATGCCCCGCCGGATGCCAAACTGGTGCCGGACCGAAACGTGAAGGCGCTCGATGCGTACTTCCGCGATCAGGTGAAGCGGATCGAGGCGGAGTGTTTAACGGGGCTGACCACAAAGGCCGCATGGGAGAAGGAACGCGTTGAACTGCGTCGCCAGTTCTTCGACATGATGGGCCTCTCGCCGCTCCCACCGAAGACCGACTTGAAAGCGACCGTGACCGGCATTGTCGATGCGGGCGATTTCACCGTGGAGAAGATCCATTTCCAGTCTGTGCCGGGGTTGTATGTCACCGCGAATCTGTATTTGCCCAAGCCCATCGCGGGGCGCAAGGCCGAGAAATACCCGGCGATTCTCTATGTGTGTGGACACGGAAACACCGTGGTCGATGGCGTTTCGTTCGGTAGCAAGGTGTCGTATCAGTATCACCCCGCGTGGTTCGCCACGCACGGTTACGCTTGCCTCATTCTCGACACACTGCAACTCGCCGAGATCCAGGGTTTGCACCACGGAACCTATACCCACGGCATGTGGTGGTGGCATTCACGCGGTTACACGCCCGCGGGTGTCGAACTGTGGAACGGCATTCGTGCGCTGGACTACCTTGAAACGCGGCCGGAGATTGATGCGACTCGCTTCGGCTTAACCGGTCGCAGTGGCGGAGGTGCGACCAGTTGGTGGGTGGCTGCGGCTGATGAGCGGATCAAGGCCGTTGTTCCGGTTGCGGGGATCGCGGATTTGCGGTCGCACATCGTCAGCGGTTGGCAAGATGCGGCAGGCTTGCCGAAACTGGTTAGCCCACGGCACGAACGCGGAGTGGTCACCGGTCACTGCGATTGCATGTATCCGGTGAATACTTACCGCTGGGATTTCGCCAACGTCGCCGCACTCATCGCCCCGCGGCCGCTGCTGCTGGGTAACTCCGATACCGATGCCATCTTCCCCATCGCGGGCTATCGCCGCATCGCGGATAAGGTTCGCAAGGTGTATAGCCTGTACGATGCCGATGAAAAGTTCCAGCTACTCGAAACGTCCGGACCGCACAAGGACACGCCAGAACTTCGCCGTGGTATCAATCGATGGATGAACCGATGGCTCAAGGACGACACGATTACCGATGTGGAAGACGATCTTTCGCCGCCATTGAAGCCCGCACAATTGAGGGTGCTGGAGAAATTCCCGGCGGATCGCGTGAACGAAAAGGCCCACGAAGTGTTTGTGCCCGTGGCCAAAGTGGAACTACCACCAGACGACGCGACGCTGCGGGCATGGTGGCCGGACAAGCGGAAGGAATTGGTTGCGGCGCTCCAGGATCGCGTGTTTCGCGGTTGGGCGAAGGAACCCGCACCGCTCGCGGCGAAAATGGTTCACGATGTGACGCACGACGGCGTTCGTCTTCGCGCGATCGACTTCACCTCCGAGGCCGAAGTTGCGTTGCGGTTGTTCGTGCTGACGCCCGAGAAAGCAGGCCCGCCCGCCGAGGTGATCTTGAGTGTGCTGGACGACGCCGGTTGGAACCGCTGGTGTGCGGAGCTTGGGCCGAACTTCGCGCAAGCACTGGGACTTGACGGAAAGGTGAAGCGTGATGATGCGATGTTCGCGCAGAACTTGGCCGTAATGCAGAAAGAAAAGCTCGCGTTCGCGGCCATCGCACCACGGGGAATCGGCACCACGCGCTGGGCCAAACCAGGAAGCATCGAGGATCGGATGGAACGCCGCCGCTTCGCGCTGATTGGGCAAACCATTGAAGGGCAGCAGGTGTGGGACGTGCGACGCGCGATTCAAGCACTAGCCACACTGCCAGATGCGAAAGCCGCGAAACTCACGTTGCAAGGCGAACGCGAAGCGGCGGGCATCGCCCTGTACGCGGGGCTATTCGAGCCGCGTGTGGCGGCGTTCGATCTGTGGCAACTTCCCGTCAGTCATCGCGAAGGGCCATCGTTTCTGAATGTGCTGCGTGTGTTGGATACTCCGCAAGCCGTGGCGCTGGCGTTGCCCCGCAAGGTGACGTTGCATGTCCCGAATGAAGCGGATGTGGCCGCGTGGAGTTGGCCAACACGAGTCGCGCAAGCACTCGGCACGGGTGAAGTGAACGTGAAAGTGGGGCGCTAACGCTTGAGTTTCCCGCTTAGCGAAACTAACGCGGCTTGTTCCGTTGTGGTGGAAGCGGGGCGAAGAGAGAATCTTCCATCCCGCTCGCCTCTGGCGGATCGAGGAGCGAATCGTTCAGCGTTCCGCGCGGCGGCGATAGCAGCGAATCTTCCATCGGATCGGGCGCGGGGGCGGGCAATCCGCGGCTGGGCATCGGCGTTGCGGGAAGTGCGGGGAGCGCGGGCCGCGATCCAAACCCCGGAAGCCCCGGACGACCACCACTGCTTA
>JBGSLF010000062.1:0-3652 GCA_041740855.1 Gemmata sp. | reverse complement strand
CAAAGCACAGCGTTATGAAGGCTCCTTCGGAACAATGAAACTCTCACCCATCGCGAAAAAATTACACGAACTCAGCGGCGAGGGTGGTTCCGAATCGGCCAAAGTCGGATGAGCGGCCGCCCCACAGCGCAACCGCCTCGTGCTTTCCAGCACCCGGATGCCGGAACACCATTCGTAGCTAGAAACCCAGGTTGGCTCGCGCGGGGTTGTGTTGGTCCCACCAGGGACAGATTCGTCGCCGCTTTCCACCAGGTTGGGTGTCGATGCATACGCGAACCCTCGCGATCACCGCGAACTGGCCGATCAGATTCTCCCGGTGCTGAAGCAGACGCTCCAACCTACGTAGAAGTGAATGCGCGGTACTCGATGAAGTTCGGTAGTCGGCGCCTTGAGCCGAGCGGCACACCCTCTCACGCGGCGAGACTGAAAGAAAAAGAGTCCGGCTCGCCAGATCTACTTGATCGAGTTCAGATACGCGAGCAGGTCGGCCATTGCCTGCAAGGTAATCTTCTCTTCCAGTCCTTCCGGCATCGCGGAAAGCCCCGTGCTGCGGAGAGATGCGATATTTACGCGTTGCACCGTCTCGGTCATGTTGTCGGTCTTACGGATGGTCACGGTGTTCGCCGTCTCGGCCGTGATCATGCCGGTGATGATCCTGTCGTCGTCGGTGATGAGCAGGTAGCTGTAATACTGCGGCAGTACCTCGCGGTTCGGATCGATGATGTTCGTCAACACCGACTCCAGCCCGCGGTTCTTGATCGAGGCGAGATCCGGCCCGATGAGTTCGCCAACTCCTTCAAGTTTGTGGCACGAGGCGCACACGTCCTTGAAGAGCGCCTTGCCCTTGGGAGCATCGCCCTTCAACTCCAGCGATTTCTGATACTTCGCGATCAGGTCTTGGCGTTTCGATGGGCCGGTACCAGCGAAGAGCTTGGTGGCGCGGGTGCGGATCTTCTCATCGGGCGACTTCTGGAGCAGTTGCACGCGTGCCGGGGCGAGATCGGTCGGCCGCACGATGCCGCGTTCAACTGCATCGAGGAATGCGTTGACTCCAGTTGCACGCGAAAGCAGTGTCTCGATGGCGGTGGCGCGAATCTGCGGGCTCATTGCCTGCCACCGAGATAGCACGATACCCGGCACCTCGGCGGAGTCGAACTTCGCCAGCACATCGAGGGCGGCGAGTTGGACCGGTTGCGGCTGGCGGACACCGAGACTCGCAGTGAGCAGCCCTTTCACATCGGCGAACGCGGCAAGACCGAGCGTGCGGATCGCGGCCGCGCGGACAGCGGGTTCGGCCTTCTCATCGGTTGCGGTCTTGAGGGCATCAGCGAGAAGATCTTTGAGAATCGTGGCGGCTTTGCCGCCTGCCAGCCCCGCGAACTTCTCACGCGAGGCAGGGGGAAGTTTCACGATGAATGTCTGGATCAACTCGCGGGCCAGTTGCTTTTCACCATCCGGCAACTTGTCGATGGTCTTCACCACTTCCGCGAGTTCGTCAGGGCGGTTAGCAGCGGCGATCTGCGCGACGAGCGCAAGGGCCAATTCCTTCACGCCGGGAGTCTGTCGGCGCTTTTCGTCCCCGAGCAAGTGAGGCATAATCGCGCCACCGCGATCCCCGACCGAGCAGAGAATCGCGAGCCGCATGGGCGGGTTCGCCGCTTCGGTCAGTGCCAGCCGTGCGAGGGGTGACACCGCACCGTCGCCGGGCAACGATCCAAGCGAGAAGCCAGTTTGGTATCGCACCCGCGGATCGGGGTCTTCGATCATGAGGGCAAGTTTCTGACGTACATCGGCGGACGATGCAAACCTTTCCGCGAGCCGCAGAGCATGTTCTCGTGCCCGGGGTTCAGGATCAGCCAGCGCTTCGACAACGTCCACATTCGTGAGGGCGTTCAGTCCCTGGAGAGCATACCTCGCGTGCATTCGGCCGAGCGGCGACTTCGATTCGGCGATGAGCTTCCGGAGCGGCGCAACCGCATTCTTGTCTTGTCGCTGATAGAGCAGTCGGGAGGCGGTGTCGCGGTGCCAGCCATTGGTATGTTCGAGTAGCGCCACGAGTTCCGCCGTGCTTGCATTCCCCAACTGCGGTAGCTTTGGCTGTTTGAAGCCATCGGGGACGATGCGCCAGAGGCGACCGCGGTCGATGCCGCCGGCCACATCCACAAGCTTGAGCAATTCCGGCGGCAGGAATGCTGCCCCCTCGATCAACTCGCGATACATGTCAATGACGTACAGGCAGCCATCTGCTGCGTTCGCGAACTGCACCGGCCGGAACCACACGTCGCGAGATGCGAGGAACTCGCGATCCTTCTCGGCACGCACTGCACTCCAGCCCAGCCCCTTCGGTTCGAGTTTCGCCCTGTAGACGAGATTGTTCGCGATCTCACCCACGAAGACGTTGCCGCGAAACTCAGCCGGATAAGCATCGCCGCGATAGACAGTGACGCCAGTTGCGCCCGTGAAGAAGCCGAACGGCTGGCCGCCCTCGTCAGAACCCGGTACGAGCTTGTCCTTCCGGAGCCGGGTACGCGCCACGCGCCACGGTTCCGGTGGGCTGATGCGGTGCAGGTTCGGGTATCGCCCCGCGGCGTTCACGTCCACGACGGGCGACGGCGCGACCACGAAGGGATTGCGGAGAGCGTACTGCATGTCGTAGGCGAGATGTTGGATCGGGTCGCTGTTGCCGCAGACGAACGTATCGCCCCAATCGTCGAGCGTCATGCCGTGCTGGCTGCCGCCGCTCGTGAGCGTGAATTCTCCAGAGCGCGGGTCGAAGCGGATGTTCTGTCGGCGAACGAGGGTCGGCTTCGCATCGGGCTTGTCGGCCGGCCGCAGGTTCCCGCCGGCGAGACTCGTACTGATGTGGAAGCGGTTGTCCGGTCCCCAGTGAAACGAATTCAGCATCCCCTCACCAGCCTTGTCGCGGTCGAACCCCGTCAGCACTTTCTGCTTCACATCGGCTTTGCCATTGCCCTTCGAGTCCTTGAAGTACCACAAATCCGGCACCGCCCCGACAAAAACGCCGCCATCCCAGCACGCCACCGCGACCGGCGAATCAAGTTCGGCGTAGACGCTGGACTTGTCGTATTTACCGTCACCCCTGGTGGATTCGAGGCACATGATCCGGCCGCGGATCTTCGGATCATTCGGGTTCCCATACTGGTTGTACTCAGGGAATTCGGCGACGAAGAGCCGGCCGTTTTCATCGAAGTCCATCGCGACCGGCGAGCGCATGTGAGGCTCGGCAGCGACCAACTCGACGCGGAAGCCGGGCCGCACGTCGAACGCCTTCGGGGCGTCGGCCGGTTCGAGAGGCTTGATCTTCGGTAATTCTGTGACGGGGAAAGGACCGGCGGGCTTTTTGTCGTCAGCGACGACGAAGCCGATCGCGATTAACGGGAGCGTGAGTAGGAGACGAGACATGATCGAATGACCTCGGGCCACGGCGAGCAAGGCAAGCCCCGGCGAGCAAGGCAAGCGTCGCGGCGGCAGCGGGACCTGTTTTGAAGAAGCGGTTCTCCGCGATTCATGGGGAGGTCAGACTTTGACTTTCCCAAAGCGGTCCAACACGCGAAGGCGGAAGTTCTTGAAGTTGAGCATCCCATAGGCCCGCCACAGGATGGCCCGCAGTCCGTGGTTGAACCCTTCCGTT
>JBGSLF010000061.1:0-46666 GCA_041740855.1 Gemmata sp. | reverse complement strand
CTTCGGCGGCCCAGAGTGCCGCGGCGGAGTTCGCCAGAGTGATCCGCCGTGCGGGGCCATCGTCGCCGTTAAGCACGCCACGAATAATTGCGGCGCTTGCGGCCGGGTCTGCCGCACGAATGTCGCCGAGTGCGACCGAACCCAGGCCAAACTCGTTTGGGTGCCATTCGCGTGCTTCGTATTCCTCTCCGCGCACCACTCGCACTGATGTTGGAGCCGAAAGGCTCACCTCGTCCAGCCCATCGGTACTGCACACGAGCACGGCTTGGCGCGTGCCGAGTGCGGCGATTGCCCCTGCAAGTGGATCGAGAAGTTCCGGTTTGCCAACGCCAAGAAGTTGATAAGGGGCACTGGCCGGGTTCGCAAGCGGGCCAAGCAAGTTGAAGATGGTGCGGATGCCCAGTTTGCGTCGCAGTTCTGCAACGTGCGCCATCCCGCGATGGAAGTGCGGGGCGAAGCAGAACGCGAAACCGGCTCGATCCAGGCATTTCTGCGCCCACTCGGGCCCGGAATCGATCGGCACGCCAAGTTCACGCAGCACATCGGCGCTTCCCGATTTGCTCGAAACCGCCCGGTTGCCATGCTTCACCACCGGCACACCCGCACCCGAGGCAACCAGTGCCGCGGCGGTGCTGATGTTGAAGGTGCCGCTTTCGTCGCCACCGGTGCCGCAGGTGTCCAGCACGGGGCCAGAAACGGGAACGAGTTGCACCATTTGCTCACGCAGAACCAACGCCGCATCAGCGATTTCCTCGGCGACTTCGCCCTTCATGCGTAGTGCGGTGAGGAACGCGGCTCCGCGGGCGTCGTCCACCCGACCGGCAACGAGATCCCGGATTGCTTCGGTCAGTCGCCCTGGGGGAAGGTCGCGACGGGCCAAAAGCAGGGAAAATAACTCAGCAAACCAACTGGGAGAAGGAAGTTCCACGCGATTCTCTACGGGTCACGACAACAGGCTCGGGCGATGGCTCAAGGAATCGTACAGGAAAGGTGTGGGAACAGGCAATTTCTCTCTTTCTTTCTGGTAATCTGTCACATATACTTCTTTACACTGTGGACAAGTGTTACGGGTGGATGCTGTGTTCGTGATCAGGTTCCCAAATCCATCACCTTAACACCCACACTCTTCCTTTTCGATCGATTACCGAGGAACCTCATTGTGAGTGAGCACCAACCCTTAACAGACAAACAGCTAAAGATCTACAACTTCATTCGCAAGCACATCGAATCCAAAGGTTACCCACCGGCGATTCGCGATATCTGCGATGCCTTCGGCATTTCTTCTCCCAACGGCGTGATGTGTCACTTGAAGGCACTCGAAACCAAGGGCTACATCAATCGCGTTACGAAAAAGGGGAACGAGAAAGCGCAGGCTCGCGGCATCACCATTCCTGGCGTATCGGCAGGTGGCCTGAGCTTCCCGCTTCTTGGTGTTGTGGCGGCTGGCAGAGCGATTGAAGCAGCGGAACAGGATGAACGGTTGGAACTTCGCGATCTCTTCGCGGGCGACGACTTATTCGTGGTGAAGGTGCGCGGGCAATCGATGATTGAAGGCCAGATTGCCGATGGCGATTTCGTGATTATTCGCAAATGTGAGACGTGCGAAAATGGCGAGAAGGTCATCGCCATGGTGGATCGAGCGATGACATTGAAGAAATACTATCGCAAGAAAGATCACATCCGCCTGGAACCGATGAACTCCACGATGGAGCCAATCGTGGTTGATCCGAGCCGGCAGGATGTTCGCATTCTGGGTGTGCTGGCCGGGGTGATCCGCAAATGTTGATCGGCGCTTTAAGAGATAAGAGACCCGGCACTTTACGGAGCTCGGCTCACCTTGAGTTTCCGGCGAGCCGCGTCGCGTCAGCGCTCAGTGTTCTTCTCTTCAGCCGAGCCGAGTCGCGTCAGCGCTCGGTGTCTTCCGAGCTTTAAGAACACTGAGCGTTCACGCGACTCGGCTCACTAAGAGCAAAACCAATTGAGCCGCGTCAGTAACCGATTCTCTTCATCCCTCAATTCCGCTTCCCATAAATGACGAACCACGGGAAGCGATGACTCAGCCCAACCAGGCGGGCAATTCGCCGGCGGGCGGTAGGCTCACCACCATCACGTTGGTGATTTGCGGGTGCGCTCTCACTTCATTGATGGCCTCTTCCGACGGCGCATCATCCAGATTCAGAATGCCAATCGCATCTCCGCCGGGGGCCTGTCTTCCGACGGTCATCTGCGCGATGTTCACTCCATGTTTACCAAAGATGGTGCCCACGAAGCCGATGAGGCCCGGTACATCGCGATGGGGAAAGAACAGCATTTTGCCATCGAGATAGCCTTCCATGCGATAGGGCCCGAGTTGCACGAGCCGCACATATTGATCGCCAAATAACGTGCCCGCAGCAATCGTGGTTCCTTCTTCCGTTTCCACTTCGGCCTGAAGCAACGAAGCGAAATCGCCTTTCTTCGGGTTCGAGGATTCCGCAATCTCGATCCCGCGTTCGCGTGCGAGCATTTCGGCGTTGACGAGGTTCACCCCTTCACTGAGGCGGAATTCCAGCAAACCCGCAGTGAACGCGGCGGTGAGCAGGCGTGTTTTCTTCGCGGCCAGATCGCCCTTATAAGTGAGGCTCGCTTTGCGGATCGCGCCATGCGCGAGTTGCGCGTGCAAGAGGCCGAGTCGCCGGGCGAGATCCACGAAGGGCCGCACATCCGCGAGTTCCTTTGGGTCGACCGACGCCATGTTCACCGCGTTCGCGACCTGACCCTTCAGCAAGAAGTCGGCGATGAGTTGGGCCGCCTCAACCGCGACGTTCTCTTGCGCTTCAAACGTGCTGGCTCCGAGGTGTGGCGTCAGGATAATGTTCGGAGCCTTGACCAGTGGGTTGTCCGCGGTGATGGGTTCGACCGAGAACACATCGATCCCGGCACCGGCGATCGTGCCCGCCGCAAGGGCATCGGCCAGTGCTTGCTCGTCGATGATTCCGCCCCGAGCGACGTTCAGCACTCGCGCGGTTTTCTTCATCAGCCCGAGTTCGCGGGTTCCGATCAAGCTCTTGGTTTCGGACGAGAGCGGCACGTGAACGGTCAGGAAATCCACCTTGGGAAGAAGTTCGTCTAGCGAAGTTGCGACGGAATAGCCCATCTCTGCGGCGCGTGCGGCCGTAACAAACGGATCGAGAGCGATCACTTCCATATCGAGGCCGGCAGCGCGGCGAGCAACCTCGCGGCCAATGCGGCCCAGGCCAATCACGCCGAGTGTTTTGCGTGCGACTTCGGTGCCGACAAACTTGTTGCGATCCCATCCGCCGCTCTTCATCACCGCGTGGGCATCGGGAACGCAGCGGGCCAGCGCGAGCAATAGCGTGATCGTATGTTCTGCGGCCGAGACGGAATTCCCGCCCGGCGTGTTCATCACCAGCACACCTTTTCGGGTCGCGGCGGCCACATCGATGTTATCGACGCCCACGCCCGCGCGTGCAATCGCCCGGAGTTTTCCGGGATTCTCTAACAATTCGGCGGTGAGTTTTGGTTGCGAACGACAGATGACTGCGTCGGCCCCTTGGAGCGCGGCGAGCAGCTTTTCCTTCGATTCTTTGTGGATATTAGGTTGGTTATCCACTTCCAGACCAGCCAACCGCAGCACCTCTAGCCCAGCGGCTTCCAGCTTATCAGCGATCAAGACGCGAGGCATAGCTTTCCCTAAAACGACGGTGAGAATTCTCGATATCGAGCATTCTACAGCCGCACCGATCGAATGGTCAGCCCTGCCTCGTCGCCTTGCGATTTCACGACTCGAATCGTTACCGCAATCGCCACTGAATCCGCCGCTGCCCAGACTGATTATCGATATAGATCACTTCCGATTCGCTGATGGATGTAATCCGGAACGATTCAACTTGCCCCACCGTGTTGCGAGCGCTGGAGGCAGTTGGTGTCATGGTCACGACTGCATCTCGAACGCGCCAGGTTCCGCTGGTGCGGTCTTCGCGGTTGAAGATCCGCCGCATGCCCCGTTGATGGGTGGTCAGCATGCTGTATGTCCCATCCGCATTGAGCGTGACACGCACAACTTCGTCACCAGTCTGATGGCCCCAAGTGCCAGTGAGAATGCGTCGGATCTCGGCTTCTTCCGGAAGCGCCGCGGGCGGAGCGGGTGGCACGGGAGCCACAACGGGAGCCGGCGGTGCGGGTGGCGGCGGGTTCGCGATACGGCGGAACGTCATCAAGAACGCATCGCTACCCGGCAACGAGGCGAATTGTGTGGGGCGTTGCGCAGTTTCCGAGCCGGACACGCACAAGATAAGCGTGTCGCCATCGCGCATCAGGATGCCCCTGCTGCCAAGTGTCGAGGTGCCGGCAAGGTCCACCGTCTTCGGACTTGTCCTTGCATTGGTGACAAACGCGAGCGTGTGAAGTTGGCCTTCCGGGCGGCGAATGGTAACCGTCTGCCCGTTAACGATGATTCGGGCATCCCGGATCATCGTTTCCCGAATGAAGTCGATGGGAACGGGCGTCCCGTTATCGATCACCGCGAGAAGTTCCCATGTTCCATCGAGAGAATCCACGGGTCGCGTGGCATCGGCTGCGGTGGCCGGGGGGGCAGTTGGAACTGCGACATAAAGAGCCGCCCCCGCCATAACAACAGCGGCAGAGGCAAACAGAACTTTCCGAATCATCGGGCTTCCTTTCCGAATCGTGTTGGGTATCTCAACGCAAAGAAATGAGTCTGATCCGTGCAGGCTTCACGCAAAGCAAAGATTTCGGTCGAGTGCTCGCCGAAATCTCGCGCAGAAGGCCACCGAACTGGACTTAACGCAGCTTCCACTCGATTCGCCGTTGGCCGGTAATGTTATCGACGTACAGCACTTCGCCTTCGTTGATCGAAGTGATGCGGTACGAATAGATTTGCCCGCGTCGATCTTTGTTGGTCGAAGACGTTGCCGTCAGCATGATTTCGCCATCTTTGAGCTTCCAACTTCCACTGGTCCGATCTTCGCCTTCGAACAGTTTCTTCAAGCCCTTCTTGTATGCTTCGATGATGGTGTAGGAGCCATCCGGATTGAATGTGACTTTCACGATCTTGTCGTCGGTCTGGTGCCCCCATGTGCCGACGAGCATCTTCCGGGTTGCATCATCGCTTGGAACGACTGCTGCCGGTGCGGGCGGCTTCGGTGTGGGTGTGGGTGTGGTAGCAGGGGCGGGCGTAACGGCCGCGGGTGCTGCCACGCTTACGCGTTGCAGGATCATGAGGATCGTATCGGAACCGGGAAGCGATGCAATTTGAGCTGGGCGGGCTTCATTTTCCGTGCTGGACAAGCAGATCATCAGCGAATTTCCATCGCGCATATAAATGCCCTTGCCGCCGGTTTTCACCGCGCCGGCCAAGTCGATGGTTCTGGGGTTGGCATTCGGGTTAATCACAAACGCCAGCTCGCGTGTTGTGCCATCGGGCTTGAGCAAAGACGCGAGCTGCCCCTTCACAATGATGCGGGCATCCTTGATCATCGTTTGCTTGACGGTGTCCAGAGTAACGGGCTTGCCGTCGTCGATAACCGCGGTCAGTTCCCAGGTTCCATCGAGTGAATCGTTGGATTGAGGAGGTGTTGCGGTTTGCGTGTTGGCTGCGGCAGTTGGCGGAAGTTGCCCATTCGCAGGAGGTGACTGCGGTGCGGAGGCGAATAGCATTGCCCCCGCAATAGAAATGACGGCGGAGGCAAGGAGAACAAGGCGCGACATTGGGCTTCCTTTCCAGGGTGCGAGGGTAATCACTCGCGCGGAGTATCGCACCCTGGCCCAGCCCAATGCAAGCCCGACCGGTTTACTCATCCGCGTGCGTGTGAGAGTACTTCTTCGGGTTGAAATCCACCCACACTGTGGGTTGAGGCGCGCCTTCGATTGAAAGCGTTACGGTGATCTTGTCGTCCAGTTTCATCCACGGAGCCTTGGCCGCGAAGCGAGAGCATTCGCCGTCTTTATCGGTCTTCCGTTCGTCCTTTTCGGTGGGAGCGAATATCAGCTCATACGCCATTTCATCGCCATCGCGTGTCACGCGGGCCGTCAGCTTGACATTTTCCGGCAGTGTCACCGGCTTGGGTTCCTTGTCGAACGTCTCGAATGAAACGTCCAACTCGTTGCCGTGCTCTTTCGAGATGTGGGCCGTTAAACCCGCATGGCACTTCTTGCCCCCGGGCAGCGTGGCATCTTCCAGCATTGTGGTGCCGCGATCGTGATCGGTGTGATCGTGTTCATCCTTGGGCTTGCTCTTAAACTCGGTGGGTGCCACGGGTTTATCCGCACAGCCCGTGAAGCCAATTGCCATGACCAAGCCCAAAGCCAACATCGAAAAGTAGCGATTCATGGGAGAGCACTCCAGTAAGAAAATAGGTGATAGTTATGGAAGCCCAGGACTGTCGCGCGGAATACCAAAAAAGGGCGATCGACAGGAACGACGTTCGCAATCTTATTTCTTGTCCGCAGCATCTTCGGTGAACAGGGCACTAATGGATTCGTTCCCGTGAATGCGTTGAATTGCATTGGCGATGAGAGTTGCGACGGAAATCACCTTCATGTTGGGCAATTGTTTATCAGGTGTCATGGGGATGCTATCGGTCACGACAATCTGATCAATATCGGCGGATTTCAACCGCGGAATCGCTCCGCCAACAAGTACGCCGTGCGTGGCGCAAACATACACACCCTTGGCCCCCGCTTCGCGTGCCACGGCGGCCGCACCGGCGATGGTTCCAGCGGTCGAGATCATGTCGTCGCAAATCACAACGAACTTGCCATCGACCGAGGCACCGATCAGGTGATGATGCTTCACTTCGGTCGCGCTGGTTCGCCGCTTATCCACCACGGCGATCTTCCCGCCAACACTCTTCTGAAAGTCGAGCGCCTTCTTGATGCTTCCTTCATCCGGGCTGAGCACCACCAATTCGTCTGGCGGAATGCCCAGCGTGCGAACGTGGCGAGCGATTTCCTTGGCTGCGTAGAGATGGTCTACCGGGATGTCGAAGAAGCCCTGGATTTGCGCGGCGTGCAGATCGAGCGCCAACACCCGATCGGCCCCGGATTTGGTGATGAGATTCGCAACCAACTTGGCCGAGATGGGTACGCGGCCTTTGTCCTTCCGGTCTTGGCGTGCGTAGCCATAATACGGCAAAACGGCGGTGATGCGGGCGGGGCTGGCCCGCTTGAAGGCATCCAGTAATACCAGCAACTCCATCAGGTGCTGGTTGACCGGAGTGCATGTGGACTGGACGATGAACACATCGCGCCCACGCACATCCTCATCGATCCGGACGTAGGTCTCTGCGTCGGGAAAGTCGGTGATGGTGATTCGCCCGAGCGGTTGCCCGAGTGAAGCGGCGATTTTCTCGGCGAGCGGCCGGTTTGCCCGCCCACCGAAAATCTTGAGCTTGTGGTTGTTACCGTTACCGAACACCGCCGTACCTCCTGGCTGGCTGCGTTCGGTGCATTATGCGGAGTGTGGGCGTGAATTGCTAGTTGCCGCTTAACAAGCCCGCAACGAAAATTGCAAAACGTGGTCTATCGCGGCGTAACACTCCTGGCCTGCCGACGGTGATTCCCACTATGCCTGATTACCCCGATTGGGCCGATCATCTGGCGCTGGCGCTCGTGCCCGGATTAGGCCCGAAGCTGACCGCCGCGTTGCTGGAACGCTTCGGCTCGGCGGCGTCGGCTCGGCAGGCCACGGCGGCACAACTCGCCGATATTCCGCACATAGGCGCGAAGACCGCAGCGAGTTTGCAAGCGGCGATGCGAACCGTGGATATTGGGCCGGAACTGGCACTCATGGCCAAGCACGGAGTGACCGCGGCACCGCTCGGATTCTCGACTTATCCGCCGCCGTTAGCAGACGTGCCGGCCCCGCCTCCACTGCTTTACCTTCGAGGCCAATGGACGCCTGCGGACGCGAACGCGGTTGGCATTGTGGGTTCGCGCAGTTGCACCGACTACGGACTGAAGCAGGCGGCTCGGCTCGCGCGGGATCTCGCCCGCTCCGGCTTCACGATCGTCTCCGGGTTAGCTCGCGGTATCGACGGCGCGGCTCATCGGGCGGCACTCGCAGCGGGCGGGCGAACCATCGCTGCTTTGGCGGGCGGGTTGTCGAGGATTTACCCGCCTGAACACGCCGATCTCGCAACAGAAATTGCCAGTGGCGGCGGTTGCCTGATTACAGAAGCCTCCATGAATATGGATCCGCAACCGGGAATGTTCCCCGCGCGGAACCGGATCATCAGCGGGCTGAGCCGGGCGATCATTGTGGTGGAAGCTAACGCACGCAGCGGCGCACTGATCACCGCGCGACACGCGGTGGAACAGGGCCGAGAGGTATACGCGGTGCCCGGGCGAATCGATGATCCATCCAGTGCCGGATGTCTGGAGTTGCTTCGAGCTGGCGCTCGCCTGGTGCGGTCCGCGGATGATGTGATTGAAGACTTGAAGGGTATCGCAGCGGCGGATTATCCCAATGCCGCAAAGGAGAGTCTTGTACCGGCAACGGTGAGTCAACCTCTGGCAGTTGAAGCGAGTCACACGCCGGAACGAGTGCTTCCGCCGTTGTCGGAGAACGAACAGCGGGTTTACGATCGCCTTTCGAGCCGGCAGCACGCGGACGAACTGGCCCGCGAACTGGCCGTATCCGTGACCGAACTATCTCGCATGCTCATGAATCTGGAAATGAAGCGGATCGTGCGGCGATTGCCGGGTAACTTCTACGAACGGCGATGATCCTCTCGGCAAATCGCTTCAAATCTTGGTGCCGAGTCGATAGTCTTTCTGGGGTGATCCCACAACGAGAACGAGAATGAGGGCTTCCCGTGTTCGACCTGAACGCCGTACAGGCCGCGATCCGCAAAGCTGGCTTCGATGGCTGGCTGCTGTACGACTTTCGCGGGCAGAACGTGCTCGCTCAGCGAGTGGTTGGCCTTGCGGATAAGAAACTCTCTCGTCGCTGGTTCTATTTCATTCCCGCCACCGGTGAACCCAAGAAACTCGCGCATGCGATTGAGCCGACCTCGCTCGATCAATTGCCGGGCGACCGGAAGACCGTGTACCGCCGCTGGCAAGAACTCGAAACCGGCATCGGCGAGTTAATCATTGGTGCGAAGCGGGTGGCGATGGAATACAGCCCACGCAATGCCAACCCGTACATTGGCCGCGTCGATGCGGGCACGGTGGAACTCGTGCAAAGTTATGGCTGCGAAGTGCTCCCTTCGGGCGACCTCATTCAGCAGTTCGAGGCGGTGTGGGACGACGAGCAAGAGAAGTCGCACTTTGAAGCCGCGAAGCTGTGCCGCGAAGCATTCGACGTGGCATTCGCGTTCATCGCAGACGAAATTCGAGCCAACGGGAATGTGCTCGAAACGGCGGTGCAGGCTCGCATCCTCAAGCACTTCGCCGATAACGATATGACAACGTACAGCCCACCCATCGTGGGCGTTGGCCCGCACAGTGGCGACCCACACTTCGACACCAGCACAACCACGGACAAACCCATCGAACGCGGTTCGTTTGTGCTCATCGATTTGTGGGCCAAGATGAAGCGGCCGCGTGCGGTGTACGCCGATTACACCCGCGTGGCGTATGTCGGCGACACCGTGCCCGAGCAATACACCAAGGTGTTCAACATTGTGGCCGCCGGGCGAGATGCGGGGATCAAGAAGGCGACGGATGCCTTCGCCACCGGTACGCCGCTTGCCGGTTGGGAGATCGACGCCGCGACGCGGGAAGTGATCGAGAAAGCCGGTTATGGCGAGCAGTTCACGCACCGGACCGGCCACAACATCGGGCAGGAAGTTCACGGCAACGGTGCCCATATCGATGGGCTGGAAACCCGCGACGATCGCCTCATCATCCCGCGAACTTGCTTCAGCATCGAACCCGGGATCTACTTGCCCGAGTTCGGCGTTCGCAGTGAAGTGGATGTGTACATCGATGCGAAGAGTGCGGTCCACGTTACGGGTGGTGAACCGCAGAAGGAGATTCACAAGATCATCGTGTAACCGGTTTAACCAGGCCCACGGAAGTCGGAACTTGGGCCTTCCGCTTCCCATACACCTGCCAGAGGGCGTCGCCCGCGAAGATGAGCACCGCCGCCCAGATGCATGCGAACGCGATGATGCGATCCGGCGTGAGCACTTCGCCCAACACCGTGATCGCAATGATCATCTGAATGGTCGGCGAGACGAACTGAATGAAGCTGACCGCCAGCAGCGGAAGGCGGCGAAGCGAGAGAGTGAACGTGAGGAGTGGAACCACGGTAACCACGCCGCTGAACGCGATGAGCGCGTTGAGTTCCCAGTTGCTGTTCATGTGATTGGTGCCATTCACCCACCAATAAATGAGCAGTGCGAGTGAGGGCGGGAGCAAGAGAAGCGTTTCAACCGCCAGCCCCGTTAAACTCTCGACCGGCACCTTCTTTCGCACCAAACCATAGAAGCCGAATGTGATGGGCAGAGCGACGGCTATCCATGGCAGATAGCCCACGGCGATGCACGGTGCGGCCACACCAATTGCGACGAGTGCCAGCGCGGGGTAATGCGCCGGGCGGAGTTTCTCTCCCAGGAAAATCGTCGCCAGGGCCGCGTTCACCAGCGGCATCATGTAATAGCCCAGGCTCGCTTCCGCCACGCGGTTGGTAACCGTGGCATAGATGTAAAGCAGCCAGTTGGTTGCCAGCAGGCACGCCGAGAGGAGCAGCGTGAGAACCAGGCGGCGATTGCGAAGCACGCGGAACAGATCGTCCCACCCGGCGATGGCAGCGATGAGCACGAACATGATCGGCAGCGACCACGTAATGCGATGGGCGAGAATCTCGGCCGCAGGCACACCCTGAGCTTTGAGTGCGGCAAAATAGAGCGGGACAAGCCCCCACCACGAATAGGCAATTATTCCGAAGATTAGACCAGAGCGAAACCTCGCCGCTGCCGGATCAGACACCAGAATCCTCCTGTATGCGATGCGACGATTCAGTCGAGCGATGAAGCCAGATTACGCAGTGGAATCTGTCGCAGAACCGATGCCATTCGCCTGCAATCGGCGTGCGAGCAATTGGTGAAAGTAGTGGCCGCCGTTCTCGCGTTTCACGCTATAGCGGCCCGCGTGGTAACTGCGGCTGTTCAAGTTCCGCTGCACTTCCTCGCACACACCCACATCTTCTTGCTGCACCTGATCGGTTACACGAATGCTTTCGCTCGCGAAATCAGCGGGCGTGTTAGCGGCGAAGTACAGATCGAAGATCACGCGGCAGCGGTCCACGGCGAGCGGAAGCACGATGTTCGTATCCATCACGCCGGGGTAGATGTTCACCATCATGTTCGGGAATACCCACCAGTAGGCCGCCAGATCGCCGACGCGGGTTCGGCCGGTCTCGCCATCTCCTGGCTTTAGCGGGCTACTCTGCAAAACCGTGTTCGCATTGCACGTTGTCTTGTACTCTTTGTAATCCAACACACCCGCCAATCCGGGGTGGATGGTGTTCACGTGATAGCCGCCATCGAGGTAATTATCGACGTAGATTTTCCAGTTGCACGCGAGGTCGTAGCTCTTGCGTTCGTGCCACACCAGCCCCGCAAATGCGTTCCGCGATTCGGCCCATGCCGGCAACGGACTCAAGAACTGCTCCAGAGGTTCACTCGGTTTATCGAGATGCACCCAGACATATGGCCCCCACTCGGCCACACTCAGTGGCGGCAGGCCGTTGTCTTCGCGACGGAAACCCTCCACGCCATCGAATTCCGGCACGCCGCGAAGATTGCCGGCGAGGTCATACGTCCAGCCGTGGTAATGGCAACGGAGCTTCGTGGCGGTGCCGCATTCTTCGGTGCAGACTCTCGCGGCACGATGGCGGCACACGTTGATAAACGCCCGCAGCGTGCCATCTTCCCCGCGCACCGCCAACACCGATTCGCCGGCCACTTCTGCGGTGAGAAACTGGCCGGGCTTGGCGACAGTCTCTCGCCGCCCGATCGCCTGCCACGATTGCGCGAACACCGCGTCGCGTTCCAATCTTGCGACTTCCGGCGACGTGTACCAGGTGTTCGGAATCATCCGCGCGTGTTCGAGCGGCACGTCCGGATCAAATCCCGCAAGCAGACCTGGAAGAGTACCGCTCATGGCTCATCATCTTTCATGGAATCGCGTATAGAACCCGTGCCAGTAATAGCACGGCTTACTGATTTCAGATCGTTACCGAGGAGAAACCGCCATCGACCACGATGTTCTGCCCGGTCACGAATCCGCTCGCCCGCTGCGACGCCAGCCAGATTGCGGCACCGGCCAGTTCCTCGGCGTTCCCGAAGCGGCCCATCGGCGTGTGGCCGATGATGGCTTGCCCGCGTTCGGTATAAGTGCCGTCGTCCTTGAGCAACATCCGCCGGTTCTGCTCTGCGGGGAAGAATCCGGGCGTAATCGCGTTCACACGCACACCGGTTGTCGCCCATTCGCGTGCGAGCCATTGCGTGAGGTTAAGCACGGCGGCCTTCGATGCGGAATACGCCACCACGCGAGAGAGCGGAAGAATCGACGAGATCGACGCAATGTTGATGATGCTTCCCTTGCCTGCGGCGACCATCTTTTCGCCAAAGATCTGGCAGGGCAGCAGTGTGCCGCCGATCAGGTTCAGATCGAACACCGCGGCCCAGCCATCGAGCGGAATCTTGCAGAAGTCGCCGCCGGGCGGAACCGTGGCCTCGGGCTTGTTCCCACCCGCACCGTTCACCAGCACAGTAGGCGTGCCGAGCTTCGCGGTGATGGCGTCGCGTGCGGCCGTTAGCGAGTCGCGGCTCATGGCATCGGCCTGCTGGAAGATCGCCTTGCCGCCCGCTTTCTCGATCGCCTTCACACGCTCAAGCCCGCGTTCTTCACTGCGACCGACGACCGCGACTTTCGCCCCCGCACTCGCGAGCGCATCGGCCATCGCACCACCCAGCACACCCGTGCCGCCGAACACCACAGCCACTTCCCCGGAGAGGTCGAACAGATTGGTCATGATTCATCTCGTGTGTTGAGTTCTACCAGAGTCGCTAGTCGAATCTTCTACGCTCGCCATACCATTGCGCCGCCTCAAGACTTCAGGAATAGCGGCTGCAAGTGGCGGTCGAACAAGTTTGTCGTCACGTTGCGTGACACGGCCGCTTCGCACGATTTCAGCATTCCCAAATAGCGGTCGCCCATTTGCGCTGCGACCTTGAAGCCCACATGCAGCAGTTGCCGCAACGAAGCGTTGAACGCGGGGTTTGCCTGGTCGTGCCGCAACGCCGCGACGAACTGTTCCGAAGTCCATGCGTTCACGGTTTCGGCGGTGGGCAACTTCGCGGCGTCGATATCGATCACAGTGGCATAGGGTGCACAGAGTTCGTCCTGCTTCAGCAGAGCTTTGGCGTAGATCTCTTTCGCCATCGCCAGCCCTTCGCCGCCCGCTTCGGCCAAGCCAATGACTTCTTCCAGCCACGTTGTGCCCGCGGTTTTCAGGTGAAGCCCGGCACCGGTGTCGGCGATCGCACGCTTGATGATGGGATAGAGCGAAAACTTGTCGCTGCCCGAATGCACGCTCAGTTTCAAGTTCGCCGGCAAGCCATATGCGCGAATGGCGAACGCGATCACGGCGAGGTCGTCGCGGAATTCTTTCTCGAACTGTTTCAGATCGCCCACATAATCGACGCCCTTGTTGAAACGCCCGGTGAACTTGGGGGCGATGGTCTGAACCGGCACACGTTCGTCCGCAATCGCCGCGAGAATCAACAGCAACTCCGGCGGCGTTTGCGGGTTGTCGGTTTCGTCCATCGACACTTCCGTGATGAACGTTCCTTCGCCCTTCGCGGCCGCGATCTTGCGATAAATCGCGCCGGTGTCTTGCACCGCCTTGAGATACTTCCCCGCGACTCGCTCCACATCCGCCCGCGTCGTGGTGAATGGCTGCGCGATGCCCGGCACCTTTAACTCGCCGATCAATTCCGGGTGGCGATTCACAAAGCTCGCCACGGTACCGCTTGGCGGAGGTTGGCCAATGCTATCGGCGACATCGATGGTGTAGAAGTCGCACGCCGGGAGAAAGCGATCGACGGTTTCGAGGCGAATATGATCGGCGTCAACGTGATATGGCTTTGCCCAGCCGAGTTCCTTCACCGCACTATCTGCGGCCGCACGCACGCTCTCCGGAACCGAACCGATGATGGTGTGCTCGCGATTAGACTTGTTCCACACGGGCACAACCTCAACGCCTTGCTCCACGGCCAGCAAAAACGCCTTGAGTTGCGATTTCGCCTGATGCGCGAAGCGATCGCCCACACCAATGGAATAACGCGATAGAGTGAGCACGAGACAACTCCGTGGTGAGCGAGAGTGGAATGCTGCTGTTGTAGCGGGCGGGGGACGAAGGTGCGATGCCCAAGCCCAGAAGCGGGCACGATGTGTATCATGAGTGTGCTATGAACGAAACCGTACTCATTGTGGACGACGAAGAATCGGTTCGCCGGACGTTCCAGGAATGGCTGGCGTCTTCCGGACTCGGGGCCAATGTGTTCGTCGCCGCGGACGCCGAGACCGCGTTGCGAATCGCCAACGAGAACCCGGTCGATCTCGCGATTCTCGACTGGAACCTGGGATCGGGCAGCGATGGTCTGCGCCTGCTCGAAGATCTCGTGGAGTTTCGGCCGGATGTGGTCGCCATTCTGGTAACAGGCTTCGCGGGCATCGCCACACCGTTGCAAGCCCTTCGCATGGGCGTGCGCGATTACCTGGACAAGAACGCCGATCTCAACCGTGAAACCTTTCTGACCGCGGTTCGCAAGCAATTGGAGCGAATTCGCCCTGCTCGATTGCAACGCGAACTCAATCGCTCGCTCGCCGCGTTCCGCGAAACGGTCGAGAAGATCTTGCCCGTGGTGCAAACCGCGGCGGCGTTCAACGATCCCGTTCCGCTGCCGGAAGCCGTGCGGGCGCTGTTGCGTCTGGTGATCCGCACCACCGCCGCCGCCGACGGCGCACTGCTTGTTCGCCATCTCGGAGCCGATGGGAATGAATCGGTTCTGGCATTCGGGCCAACCGGCGAAGCTCTGGATGGTGCGGGGGTTCCCTTCGCACGCTCCCTGGCCGCAAGCGTGGTGAGCCACCAGGAACCCATGGTGCTCAACGGTGGCGATACCGCCGGTGGTGCGTTCGCACTGATGCCCTTCGAAGCCGGGCGGCAATCGATTCTGGCGGTCCCGATCCCCGTTGGCGGCGGGACTTCCGTTGTGCTGGAACTCTTCGATAAGCCCGCGCCGGGCTTTACTCCTTCCGATCGGCAACTGGTGGCGGCGGCGGCAGATGTCGGAGCCGACTTACTGCGGCAAGCCGTTGCCGAACGACAAACGCATCGCATGCTGTTCGATGCGGTCGAGGCCGCATTGCATGCGACAACAGGCGTAACCGATCTTCTTGGTTCCACGCCCGAATCTCCTGCTGCGGTCGTGATGGAGAAACTCAAAGAGGGGCTTGCCGACGACGCGAACGCCATCGCCGACCCGGATACCACGCTCCGGTTGGTGGAAGCCGTGCGGGCGCTGGCGATTCGTCATGGGCCAATCGCGGTGGAACATTGCGTTCGAATGGTCGCCGATTTGCGCAAGCTTCTCGATAGCGTGACGGGCGGTTAAAGAATGAACCTTGCAATCAAGCCGCGATGACTCTACTGAGGGCCACAAAGCAAGCTCCGGTGAACCGAACGCGGTGTATCACTTCGCCTGCTTTCTGTGGTGAAGACTTCCGATCCATGAGTGAACCCACCCTGTTCGACGAAATCTTCGCGCTGCTCACGCCGGATCGCATCTTGAACGATCCGCGTGCCACCGGCGAAGGCGTACCGATTGCGATCATCGATTCCGGCGTTGAGCGGGCGGTGCTGGAAGATAAGTTCGCGTCGGCGGGGCGGCCCATTCTTACGATCGAAGGCGCGATGTTCGGCCCCAACGGCGCACCGCTGCCATACACCGGCCGGCAATCCAGCCCGCACGGCACGACCGTCGCCGACATCATTCTCACCATTGCTCCGCGTGTGAAGCTGTATTCGGCGGATGTGTTTGGCCCGTCGGGCACCTGCGAAGTAGAGACAGTGATTGCCGCACTGCGGCATGCGCTGGACGTGTGGAAGGTGAAGGTGGTGAATCTGTCGCTGGGTGTGCCCGAACACAAGTTGCAGCAACTGCCACGGCGACAGCAATTGTTGCGCGCGATCGAGGAAGCCTACTTTCGCGATGTGCTGGTGTTCGCGGCGGCGCACAACGAACACCCGATCACCCGCAGCTACCCGGCTGCCTTCGCCCCGCCGCTCATCTCGGTCGATAAGGGGTTGTTCGACGACCCGCTCCGCTTCGCCTACAAACTCCGCGAGCAAGTGGAATTCCAGGCATACGGCAAGGCGTATCTCGGGCCGTTCTCCAAAGAACCTGCCACGAGTTGGGCCACGCCGCACCTCGCGGGAATCGCGGCCCGCATTCTCTCGCTAAAGCCCGATTTGAAGCCGTTCGAGATCAAAACAATCTTGTACTGGATGTTCCGCGCTGCGAGCGAACGCGATCGGACGCAGTAAACTACTCGGGTGCCGCGTTGGATTATGGCGAGCCGCGTCAGTCATGACGCGGGGTGTGGCAGAAACCCGTGTGTTCACATACAAGGCGATAAATCGAAAGCCAAAGGCAAGTTATCCGCAGATGACACAGATGACGCAGATTTCAAAACCAAGAGCAGAAATCAGAAGTCAGGATGTCGGCGTCCTTGATCTCTGCTGTCTGATCTCTGCTGTTTGTCTTCTGATTTCCAATCTGTGTAATCTGCGTAATCTGCGGATAACTCTTAAAACCAAAGCCGAGTGATCCACAGATGACACAGAAGACGCAGATTTGAAAACGAAGAGCAGAAATCAGAAGCCAGAAATCCGAATGTCGGTCTCGTTGATCTTTGATGTCTGCTGTCTGTCTTCTGATTTCCAATCTGTGTAATCTGCGTAATCTGCGGATAAATCTTATCTTAGTATCACTCTTATTTGCGGATAACTCTTAAAAACAAGTGACTGGCGGGCAGTCATAACAGATGCGAAACCCGCCGTAACATCGTTGTCGAATCCTGGAGTAACGCCATGAACCCCACCCGTCGCGAAGCTCTCGCTGCTTTGTCGCTCACTCCAGTTCTCAGTTCGGCACTCATCGCCGATGAAAAGCCACCTGTTGCGTCGCATCGCCTTTCGAGCTTCATGGTCGAGATTACGCCGCCAATCGGTCATCCGTGCATGGGCGGCGGAGTCGCACCGGTGAAGGAAATTCTCGATCCACTCTTCGCGCATGGATTCGTGTTGCAAAGTGCGATTGCGGCCGAGAAGCCTGTCGCGTTCATCGCCCTCGATTGGTGCGAAGTCCGCAACGGTGCTTACGATCTGTTTCGCGACAAGATCGCCAAGGCGATTGGCACCGAGCCGGCCCGAATCATGCTTTCTTCGATCCATCAACACGACACGCCGATCGCAGACCTCGAAGCGCAACAACTCCTTGAACAGCACAAGGCGAAGGGTGCGATCTGCGATATTGCATTTCTCGAAAAGACCGTTGCGCGATTGGCCGACGCGGCGAAAGATTCGCTGCGCGAGATGAAGCCGATTACGCACATCGGCATGGGCCAAGCAAAGGTCGAGAAGGTTGCTTCGAACCGGCGCTACACCGATGCAGATGGCAAGGTTCATTACAATCGCATGTCCGCCACGCGTGACCCCAAAATTCGCGATGCGGATGACGGCACCATCGACCCATTCGTGAAGACGCTCAGCTTCTGGAATGGCGATACGCCACTGCTTGGGCTTTCGGCGTATGCCACGCACCCGATGAGCTACTATGGCCGCGGCGGTGTCACTGCGGATTTCGTCGGCATGGCTCGCAAGCGACGCCAAGCGGATACACCGGGCGTCTTCCAGATGTATGCTTCGGGGTGCAGCGGGAATGTGACCGCCGGGAAGTATAACGATGGCGACCCGGCCAATCGTGTGGTCCTCGCCGATCGCATGCACACCGCCATGGCAGCCGCGTGGAAGGCAACCAAGAAGGTTCCCGTGCCAGAAGTCGCGTTCCGCTCGGTGCCACTCTCGCTTGAACCACGCAGTTCAGCCGGCTTCTCGGAAGCGGAACTAACGAAGCGACTCAAGGACGACCCCAAACCATTCGGGCAGTGCCTGGCGGCGCTCGGGTTAAGCTGGAAAAAGCGATGCGACGCGGGCAAGCCCATCGACTTACCGGTGCTCGATCTCGGCGTCGGCGTGATCGCACTGTTGCCCGCCGAGAGCTACATCGAATTTCAACTCATGGCCCAGAAACTGCGGCCCGAATCGTTCGTGCTGGTTGCGGGGTATGGAGAATGCGGGCCGGGCTATATCCCCATCGAACGCGCCTGGAAAGAGAACGATAGCAACCTGGGCGATTGGAGTTGGGTGAACCCCGGCAGCGAAAAGCGCATGACGGATGCCATCGCCCTCGTATTGAAAGCCAGCGATTAGGAAGCGGCCCAGCAGATAAGTGAGAGACCCGGCATCTGACGGTGCACGGCTCACCTTCTATCTCCGGCGAGCTGAGTCGCGTCAGCGACCGGGTCTCTTCATCACGAAGTACAACTCCCCGTAAATGGAGGAACAAATCCCGGCGCTCGCTCAGTGCCGCCCGTCACGCCCCCACAGACTTCTCGCAGTTGATCATCCACGGGACGCCGAACCGGTCGGTGAGCATGCCGAAGCGTGCGGACCAGAAGGTCTCGCCGATCGGCATCTGGACCGTGCCGCCCTCGGACAGGGCCGCGAACACCCGCTCCGCCTCTTGCGGGGTCTCGACCTGTACCGCCACATCGCAGCCCCTGATGCCCTCGTACGGCATCGCCGGGTGCGCGTCGCAACCCATCAAGACCTGGTCGCCCAGTACGATGCGGGCGTGCATGATCCTGGACCCGGTGCCGGCCGGTATGTGCTCCCCGGCGGGGGTGTCACCGTAGCCGATCATGGCGACGATCTTGCCGCCCAGGCACCTCTCGTAGTGCTCGAACGCCTCCTTGCACTGGTTGTTGAATGCAATGTGTGGGTTCCACTTCATCGGCGCGCTCCTCCTATCGTTTCCGGCCGGAACATTTATCGCAGCATGCTCACTCAAATCGTCATTCAGATCAAGGTCAGATGTGACCGCCGTTTCTGGCGTCCACCGCTTCTCACGCCGCCTGTCGCAGAGCAAGCCTCAGCCGCGGCGGGCCGCCTCGATCGCAGCGACGTCGATATTCCGCATCGTCATCATCGCGTCGAACGCGCGCTTGGCGGCGGCGGGGTCGGGGTCGGAGATGGCTTCTATGAGAACGGTGGGCGTGATCTGCCACGACAGCCCCCACTTGTCCTTGCACCAGCCGCAATCGCTTTCCTGGCCGCCGTTGCCGACGATCGCGTTCCAGTAGCGGTCCGTTTCGGCCTGGTCGGCGGTCGCCACCTGGAACGAGAACGCCTCGGTGTGCTTGAACGCGGGGCCACCGTTAAGCCCGAGGCACGGGATGCCCAACACTGTGAACTCGACGGTCAGCACGTCCCCCTTCTTCCCCGACGGGAAGTCGCCCGGCGCGCGATGAACCGCCTTGATGGCTGAGTCGGGGAAGGTTTCGGCGTAAAACTGCGCCGCGTCCTCAGCGGTGCCATCGAACCACAGGCAGATCGTGTTCTTTGCCGGCTTTGCCATGTCACTTCTCCGGAGGGGGATTCCCGAAGTTGAGGCTAACCCGATGATGGAAGTGGAAAGGCTAACGACGGCTGGAAGCGGCGTCAAACCACGTTGAATAATGCGCACTGGTGAACCGGCGGCCATTCCGGTCGCGGGTCGGGCCACACGCATAAAAGCACGCTACTTCTTGGGCGAGACACTCACTTCGGAGCCGACGGCGAACACCACGCTGGCCGGTTCCGTCCCGTTCATGACGCCCCACTCGCGACCGTACAGCAATGCCCAGTCCACATCGGGCACGCATTCGCGAACTGGGTACACATCCCACGTCGGGTGGGATACTTGGTAACGCACCAATCGCCCCCATCGCGATGTGCCGAAGCCCCAGGAATGTTCCTTGAACCAGTCCTGCGTGCTTTCCGCAACTGGTTGGAAAGTCGGCTTGGCACCGGTGGCCCGGAGCGTGTGTGTGCGGCCCTTCCATGCCACGGTGTACGCGGCCGTGATGCTGTTGAGCGAATCCTGGACATCCATGGTCATGCGAGCTGAACGATACGGTTCGTTGTACATCACGCGGGCAGTGGTTGCGACCGTCCACGACGGCACGAACTCACGCACGAAGCACACGCCGCGTTGCCCTTCATGCGTCACATAGAACCGCAGATTCCATTCGGGGAAGTCGCGAAACCAGCTTCGCTGAATGCCGCGCACGCGCGTGTCAAGGAACTGGAACGCCACGAGGCTGGCCCAACACTTGCCATCGCGGCGATCGAATTCGCAGCTTGGCGGAAGGTAGCGTTGCAGCAATTCCTCCGGCACTGCGAAATTCGCCAGAATGAGGTTGGACCATCGCGCAGTCATGAAGGGCTGAGGTGTTGTCATGGCGTTTCACAGTGTAGCAGGTGCTCGCAACCCATCGAGGAAATTGGCCGCGCTCCGCATGGAACTCTACAATCTTAGCGTTCCGTCCGCACCTGTCCCGCCGACATCGGATGTCCATGACGCTTGCCGAGTTGCAACAGCGTATCCGCGATCTGTTCGGGGCGAAGGATGCCCGCCGTGGCGTGGAAGGAACCTTCATGTGGTTCATGGAGGAAGTCGGGGAGTTGTCGGCGTCGCTACGCGACCAATCCGACCCCGATAACCTGGCGTTGGAATTCGCGGACGTGCTCGCCTGGCTGGCGACCCTGGCGAACATCGCGGGCGTAGATTTGGAAGATGCCGTCGCACGCAAGTATGGCGCGGGCTGCCCGAAGTGCCACGCCAGCCCGTGCCAGTGCCAGACCGCGAAGCCCTAGTTTGCTCGCAGCGACCCCGAGACCCCTTCATGCCCCGCTTCCTCGTTCTCGCGGCATGCCTCCTGCTTGCCGACCCACTACACGGTGCCGATTTCCCGGTGAAGATCACCGCCGTGCGAACCGGGTTACCCGCGCTCGATCGAACCGATAACCGCGCTGCGATCGTCAAGTTCGCTTGCTGGGCACCGGTGTACATCGATCTGGAAACCACGGGCAACATTGGCGAAGCCGCCGAACTTGTGATTGAATCTCCCGATCCCGACGAGATTCTCACCACGCTCGCATCGCCTCTGGCTTTGCCGGAATCGGGCGGGCGGTTGACCGGAATGCTGAGCTATGTCCGCCCCGCAGCGGGTGGCGAGATCACTGTAATGGTGCGCACACGCGATGGTGGCCGGCCGCTCTCGGAGCCGTTCCGAATCCGCTCGCTCTTGCCCCTCGATCCTGTTAGCTATGTGGTGCTCACACTCGGGCAACCATTCCCCGGTTTCGAACTGCCCAGGCCAACCGGTGCGGGAGACGAGGCGCCCGGCTTGCACGGCGGCCGCGTTCACCTCGCGAACCATAACAGCTTCGAGCAACTGCCCGAGAACTGGATTGGTTACGACACCGCCGATCTGGTGCTGCTGAACACCGCTCCCGGTTCGGAAGAATTCTGGCGGCAGTTGTTCGGCGAAGCAGGACAAAAGAAACGGGATGCTCTGCTTGAATGGGTGCGACGCGGCGGGCGGATGGTCGTAACCGTGGGGGCAAGTGCGGGGTTGGTCGCCGAACTTCCGGCGCTTCGCGACTTTCTCGCCTTCGAAGTGGTGGCCGATCGACATGCCGGAGTGCTTTCGATCACATGGCCTGCGCGGGAAGCCAGCCAAACCAGCACGCTAAGCGGTTCATTGGGGCAACGAAACGCTGAGTTCCCCATCGCACGACTCAGAGCCAAAGCGAACCAGGCGGTGCGAGCCATCATTCCGCTGCCCGATGCGGCTGGCCCACCGGCAATCATCTACGCGGGGCAATTCGCCTTCGGGCTGGGCAAGGTCACCGTCATCGGCTTCGATCTGGATCGTCCACCGTTCACCACCTTCTCCCAACGCCCGGAATTCTGGGACTGGGTTCTTCGCGATGGCGGATCGAGCCGGGCTTCGGTGGGCGACGGCAAACCGCGACCGGATTCTTTGGGCAGAGTCAGTGAAGACGAAGACGAAATGGCCGTCGCGCTGCGTACCCACTCCGATACCTTCCCCGAAGTCCCGGTTGTTTCCTTTGGGTGGGTCGCGGTCTTGATTGGCTTTTACATTCTGCTGATCGGGCCGATCGAATACTTCTTCCTGAAACGGGTGCTGGGTCGGCTCGAACTGACATGGATCACGTTCCCGCTCATCGTGCTAACCGTGAGCCTCGCGGCATACCTCACGGCGTACTCGCTCAAGGGACGAGTACTGAAGCTGAACAAGATCGACGTGACCGATGTGGATATCGCCTCTGGTCGCGTGTATGGCACCACCTGGTTCACCATCTTCAGCCCGCGAACCGAGAACTACACACTGGCGATCACGCCTGGGAATGGTTGGGGCACGCCCGCTCCCGGATCGGCAGTGAGTTGGGTTGGCGCGGCGCGCGGAGGGCGTGCGAGCCTGATGCGGCGAACCTATTCTTATCACAGCACCGATAACGCACCGGCCCAGGCGATGGAAGATGTGCCGGTGCAAGTCTGGTCCACGAAGTCGTTCGTCGCGAACTGGAGCGGGCAGTTCGATCCCAACAGCGCCACGCCGCCGGCACGCTCAGATCTGTATCACCCGGCGGGCGATCCCAGTGCGGTAACTGGTACTTTCACTCTGAACCTATCGGTGCCGGTGCTGTCCGAGTGTGTGCTCTTCTATGCGGGTCAGGCGTTTCCGGTGCCCGGCGATACCATCCGCCCCGGTGATGTGATTCGCCCGGTGTGGGAGAAGCCGGTTCTCGCGCCGCAATGGTTGCAGAAAGAAGGCGGGCTGGAAGATGTGCTTCGCCGCGTGCCCGCATACGCTGACCGCCCCGGCGCAGCGCGAACGATCGTGACGCAACCAACCGTACCCACAACAGCGACTGCAACCCTCGCCGGCAGCCTTCCGCTGTGGGGATTGCTGTTCCACGAAGCGAGCCTGACATACGCCGAAGGCGTTGTCCCGCGAAATGCTTCGAGCCGCCGACTCGACCAAAGCTGGCGACTCCACCCGCAGAACCGTAACGAAGTGATTCTGGTTGGCAGGGCGTATGCTCCATCGGGAAGTGCGGCCGAAGAGGCACTCTCCGGTCCGGGTGCGGCATCGCAGTTATGGTTGCGCGAGTTACCCGGTTCAGGTGAGCGAACCCCGATCTCGCCCGGATCAACCGGCCGACAGGAAACCTGGGTGCGTGTTTATCTGCCCGTGAAATAGTGTTTGTACTTCAACTGCGTGATGGATCTCGCGATCGGCGTTTCGCGGTAAGTGCGTCGAGACTGGCCAACGCCAGACATAACCACCCAACACCCAACATCTGAGCGACGCGAACCATGATCGAGTGCCGCGACCTGACAAAGAAGTACCACGAGCTCTACGCCGTGGACCGCCTGACTCTGAAGCTGGATCAGGGCGATGTTTACGGCTTCATCGGGCCGAACGGGTCGGGCAAGACAACCACCATGCGCATGCTCGCCACTCTGCTTAACCCGAGTTGGGGCGAGGCGAGTGTGTGCGGGTTCTCGATCTACACCGGCTCGAAGGAAATCCGCAGATCGATCGGTTATATGCCGGACTTTTTCGGCGTGTACGACGATATGAAGGTGACGGAGTATCTGGAGTTCTTCGCAGCGGCTTATCGGATCTCTGGCCCGGAACGCCGCAAGAAAGTCGAGCAGGTTCTCGATTATGTCGATCTCGGATACAAGCGCGATGCGTTGGTCACGAGCCTATCACGCGGGATGACACAGCGACTGGGGCTGGCCCGCGTGCTGCTTCACGACCCGAAGGTGTTACTGCTGGACGAACCGGCGAGCGGGCTTGATCCGCGTGCTCGCATCGAGATGCGCGAGTTGATCAAGCGGCTCCGCAAAGAGAACAAGACGATCATGGTGTCGTCGCACATTCTTCCGGAGCTTGCCGACATCTGCAATAAGATCGGGATCATCGAACGGGGCAAGCTGATTTTCAACGGAACAGTTGACGAAGCCATCCGGAAGGTGCGCGGAAACTTCGTGTTCACGGTTTCGGTGGGTGATCGAAATGAGGAAGCCGCGAGCCGCATTCGCGACTATGGGGAAGTTGAATCGGTTAAGTTCGATCCGCGATCGGATTTGCTCGATGTGCGTCTCAAGGATGGCCACGAAGACGGCAGCTTTATCCCCGAGCGACTGATTCAATCTGGTTTCCGGCTCAAGAGTTTCCGGGAGAAGGAAGTGAACTTGGAGAATGTGTTCATGGAGATCACCAAGGGGATCACGAGCTAAACGCACGCCTGCAATCGCCGTGTGAATTTCTCCGGAGATCACGATTCGCGTTCCGCACCGATCACGGCCTCCGCAAGTGCTGCTACCGCGGTGATCAATCGATCTGGACGGCTTTCGCGCAGAAGCGCCTCCGAGTGGAAGCCCCACGTGACCGCGACGGACGCCACACCCGCCTTGCGAGCCGCTTCGATATCCCGCACTTCATCGCCAATATAAACGGCATCTTGCTTGTTCACTCGCTCTGCTCGCAAGATGCGCTGCAAGGCTTTCCCTTTACCAAACATCTTCGGATAGCCCACGACGAACGCAAACTGCTGCTCGACGCCATTCGCACGCAGGCAACGCCGGATGTTGTCCTCTCGGTTGGACGAGAGCACGCCGAGTCGCACGCCGGCCGCACCAAGCGTTTCGATTGCTGCGGGTAGTTCTGGAAAGAGTCGCAAGGTGTCGGCACTTTCGGCTGCTGCGGCATGATAACGCCGCACAAGCCGGGGCAACCGCCAGAGCGAGATGCCATGGTGGCGGAGGAATTGCCGGCTCGTCATTCCCTTCGCAGTAGCCACGTCTTCGATGGGGCGATAACCCGATTCGGCGGCCAACCGGTTGAAGATGCCGATGGCCGCATCGAGCGAGTCGGCAAGCGTGCCATCGAAATCGAACACGGCTAGCGAGGGCGGCATTATCGGCTCCGGTGAAGCGGGGCGTATCGCACGCACGCAGCCGATTGTGGTCGGCACAGTTAACGCGGCTTGGCGGGCATCAGCGATCGTTCAATGAAGGTGGTATCCACTTTCCCTTCGATGAATTCGGGCGTGTCGAAAATGGTTTTCAGAATCGGGATGGTGGTCTTGATCCCTTCAACTCTGAATTCGCGCAATGCCCGCCGCATGACGGCGAATGCTTCAGTTCGCGTTGGCTGGCGAACGAGCAACTTGGCCACCATGCTGTCGTAGTTCGGCGGCACACGATACCCTTCAACCACATGCGTATCGAGCCGCACGCCTGGCCCGCCCGGCGGTCGCCACTTCGTGATGGTGCCAGGGCTGGGGCGGAAATCGTTGGCCGGATCTTCCGCATTAATTCGCACTTCGATTGCGTGCCCCTGTTGCAAAACGTCCTTTTGTTTCATCTGCAATCGTTCGCCCGCCGCGACGCGAATTTGTTCGCGAATCAGATCCACACCTGTGACCAACTCGGTAACCGGGTGTTCGACCTGAATACGTGCGTTGACCTCGATGAAGTAGTAATTGTTCTGCTGATCCACCAGGAATTCGCAGGTGCCGGCGGAGTAGTAACCGGCCTCTTTGGCTAACCGCACCGCGGCTTCGCACATCTTCTCTCGAACCGCCGCGGGCAGGTTTGGAGATGGCGATTCCTCGACCAACTTCTGGTGCCGACGCTGGAGAGAGCAATCGCGTTCGTACAGATGGAGAACGTTCCCGTGTTGATCACCAAGTAGTTGGACTTCCACATGGCGCGGGCGATCGAGGTACTTCTCCATGTAGACGCTGCCGTCCTTGAACGCGGCTTCGGCTTCGGCCTGTGCCTGACGAAGCGCAACGACCATCTCGCTTTCGTCGCGCACCACACGCATGCCACGTCCACCGCCACCGGATGCCGCCTTGATCAAAACCGGATACCCCATCGAAGCCCCAAGCCGCAGCGCTTCATCATCCGAATGAATAAGCCCTTCACTGCCCGGAACGGTTGGCACCTTGGCCTTTTTCGCAACGGCTTTGGCTTTGTCCTTGTTGCCGAGTTTGTCCATCGCCGCGACCGGCGGGCCGATGAACTCGATCCCCGATTCGCGGCACTGCTCCGCGAACTTGCTGTTCTCGGACAAAAAGCCGTAGCCGGGATGGATGGCTTGAGCGCCGGCAACCTCGGCCGCAGCGATGATTCGCGGCACTTTCAGGTAACTCTCGGACGAAATCGCCGGGCCGATACAAATGGCCTGATCGGCAAGTTCCAGGTAAGGCGCTCCGCGATCCGCTTCAGAGTAGACGACGGCCGATTCGATACCGAGGTCTCGGCATGCTCGAATCACCCGCAGAGCGATTTCGCCGCGGTTGGCAATGAGGATCTTGTTGAACATAGTCGTAAGGTCTTAAGGTCGAACGTTGCGAAGTCGTGCCGCGAGCATCGCGGAAAGCACGACTTAACACGTTACGACTTGTGACGGATCAGGAAGGTTCGACGCGAAACAAGACAGTGCCATACTCGACTGGGTCGCCGTTCTTGATACACACTTCGACAATAGTCCCGGATAGCTCTGCCTTGATGTCGTTGTACAACTTCATGGCTTCGATCAGGCAGACGATCGTGTCCGGCTTAACGACGTTCCCTACCGCCACGAAATCGGGCTTATCGGGTTTGGGCCGCGCGTAAAACGTGCCGGGTGTGGGCGACTTGATTTCGAGCAGTTTCCGCGAACTGGCAGTCGCATCCGCTGTACCCGCAGGCGCAGCGGGCGTTACGGGGGGCGCAACCGCCGGCGGCGCATGCGAAGCGACAGGCGGAGGCATGTAACTCGATGGATACGCCATACCCTTGCGGAGGCGGATCCGCTGATCCCCCTCTTTCAAATCGACCTCGCTCAGGTCGTGCTCGGTCATGAGCTTTAACAAGTATTCGACCGTCGTCACATCGAACGGTCGGGGATCATCCCGTTTCTCGTCGGCCACCTCAAAATCCCCCAAAGGCGAAACCCGGCGTATGGCCGGGGAACAGTAGTTTACATTTTCGCATGGTCGATGGGCAGGGAGTGAACAGCGGAATGAGCGTATCCATTCTTTCTGAGGAATCTAGCCATAACATGGCGGGAAAATGGCATTATGCAGGGTGAGGCAAGCAGAGGAGTTCCAGGAACAACGAGAGATGTGGGGTTTGAGGCGCTGCGATGCGCGAAGGGTGCCCCTTGGCACCCTTCGGTTGAGTTAGCTTTGTGGTCGGATGTTTCCCGGCTCAGCCGCCAAGTGTGGTCAGTTCGCGTGGCAGTGTGGTTAAAAGTGTGGCACCGCTATGAGTGATGAGCACATCGTCTTCAATGCGCACACCGCCCCAACCGGGAATGTAAACGCCCGGCTCGATGGTGACCACCATTCCGGCTTCAAGTACATCTTCGGAGTTCGAACGAATCCGCGGAGCTTCGTGAATGGCCAGACCAATCCCGTGGCCCAAACCGTGCGTGAAGTGGTCCGCGAGTTTCAGATCGGAGCGGCCTTTGATCTTTGCGGTCGCAAACACTTTGCGAGCCACGGCATCAACTTCCTTGGCTTTCACGCCGGGCTTGATGGCTGCAATCGCTGCGTTCTGAGCTTGCAGCACCACGCTATAGATCTCTTCAAAGTCGATGCCCACTCTCTCGAACTTGTTCCGGCGGGTGGGGGCTGTGCCGAACGGGCTGCGGAGCGTGCGAGTCAGATCGGATTTGTAGAGAACGTCTGCACCCCAGTCGATCAGCACCTTGCTGCCGTCGCCGAGTTGTTTGTTTGTGGGCGGCGCGTGCGGCAAAGCACCGCGCTCTCCCACGGCAACGATCGGCGGGAAAGAGGTACCGCGGCCACCGGCTCGCCGAACGAAACTATCGATCGCGTCGGCCATGTCCTTTTCGGTGTCCGTTTCGCGGAAAGTTGCAACGAACATCCGAAACGCCCGTTCTGCCACGCGAACGGCTTCCCGAATCTTTTCGATCTCTGAGGGATCTTTGATCACTCGCTGCGATTCGACTGCACCGCTCACGGGAACGAACGTGACTTTGGGTGCCAGTGCTTGTAGTTGTTCCAGTTCGCCAAGAGTGATTTGATCTTGCTCGACCGCGACTGTTTTGACGCCAGACTTGTTCAGGACTTCGCCCGTCGCTTCGTACGTCGTCTTGTTATGGCTTCGAATGTGCGAATCCAACCCGATGCATTCTTCTTTGATCTGCTCTTCAAATCGCGTATCACTGATCAAGACACTGTTCTTGGCTGTGCCAAAATAGAAGCTATCTTCTCCGGTGAAACCCGTCAGATAGGTGACGTTTGTGGCATGGGTAACCAGGAATCCATCGGCAGAATGCTTCTTCAGATTGTTGATCAGGTTTTGCCGGCGTTGCTGTAGATAATTCATACCACTATCAGCCTGTTAGAGATTGCTTTTAGTTTGGATAATCCCACATAACGGAGACTATACACCCATTAGCAATGGGTGTGAAGAAACAAATCGATTTTTCCTGAGACAAACATGCTACGTTGATACCCGGATATTACAACAATTAAATGAGGGGTGGGGAATGTTGGCGGAACAGCCACAGCACGACCCGGCCATGATCGATCGTGAATGGGTGGGCTATCATCCGCGAGCAGCTATCCCCGCAATCGTGTTCACCTCGGCTCTCACGTTGTCGCTCGGGGTTGGTCGCTGGTATCTCGATCATCTTTCCATCAAGCCAGCAGGATTGATAACGTGGTTCACATTCGCACTCGCCTGGGGCATCTGGCCACTCGTTACCGCGGTGTTCTTTTATCGAACAGCCACACATACCTATCGACTGACCGATCGATTTTTATTGATTGATTTCGGTCCACTTTCGCGGCCTGTTCGACCCATATCTCTGTCTGAAGTGCGAGCGGTGACAAGCGGAGCGAGTTGGATCGCGCGAAGACTTGGTGTGGGCTGGGTGGAAGTGTGGACGCATGAAGCGGCAACGCGGTTGCTCGGTGTGCGTCACCCTGGCCGGTTTGCGGCTCGCATTCGGAACGCGAGCGGAGATTCAACTCCTAGCTGAATCTCCGGATTCATGATTCACGTCGTTCTCATTCATCTTATGCGGCCTGGCTCTCGGTGCTTTCGCTCTCGTCCACCCATTCTTCAAAGCGCATTGGCAGCAAGCGGCTGATTCCGCTCTCTTGCATGGTGACTCCCCAAAGGCGGTCGGCTGCGGCCATGGTCCGCTTCTTATGGGTCACAACGATAAATTGGCTGCGGTCCAGAAACTCGCGCAACACGTTGGCGAGCCGCTGCGTGTTCGCTTCATCGAGAGCCGCATCCACTTCATCCAGGATGCAGAACGGGCTGGGCTTGTTGCGGAAGATGGCGAGCAAGAGTGCGATGGCCGTGAGCGTTTTCTCGCCGCCCGAAAGGAGCGAGATGGATCGGAGTTCTTTGCCGGGCGGGCGAGCGGTAATGTCGATGCCTGATTCCAGCACATCCGCTTCATCTTCCAGCACGATATCCGCTTGCCCCCCACCGAACAGTTTGCGGAACAGTTCCTGGAAGTACGTGCGAACGGCCGTGAGCGTGTCGTTGAACAGCTTGCGGCTATCTTCGTTAATCGCGTTGATCACTTCTTGCAGCGATTTGCGGGCCGCTGCGAGATCTTCGTGCTGGGCATGCAGCGATTGGAATTCTGTCTCGATGCGGGTGAGTTCATCGAGCGCTTCCATGTTCACCGAGCCAAGTCGCGCGAGCTTTTTGCGTAGCTCTTCGATCTCTTGCTGTGCTACTGCGGGCGGAAGCACCTCTTCACTCTGTTCATTGCTGGCGTGCGAAGGGGCGTGCTCCAAAGTCTCGCTCATTGGCTCAGTTGGGTGTTCGATGAGGTCGCCCAGATCGGTGCCGTATTCGTCCCGAATGCGTGCGACGATCGTGTCCCGTTTGGCCCGCAGATCGTGAACGACGAGTTCCTTGGCGTGCGATTGATTTTGCTTCTCTTGCCAGTTGGTGCGAAGGGCGTGGAGTTCGTTCTGCGTCGATTGTCGGGCTTGGCGGTCTGCTAAGGCTTTCACCGCGAGTTCCGCCGCGAGCCGTTCGCGATACTCCTTTTCGCGGTAAGCATCCGCCTGGCCCGCAGAGGCTCGCAGCATCGCCAGGTTGGATTCGAGCAGCCGCGATAGTGCGTTGCGTTCGGCCGATGCAAGGTCGATCGCTTCGATGCGACGCTTGCGCAGTTCCGCTTCCAGTTGAGTAAGCCGCTCTTGTATGCGATCTCGATCCGCAATGGCACGGCTCAACGCAACCTGTGCGGCGGTGTTGGCCTGTTGCGCCAGATCGCGATTCGTCTCCGCCTCGCGCATTGCCTCTTGCAAGTCGGCCAACCGCACCTTCAGTTGTTCCGATGCCCGCTCGGCTTCCTCTGCCTGGAGTTTTGCCGAAATCCACGCCGCTTCGCTACGCTGAACCTCTTCTTCCAGAATGCGGGCCTCTTGATTCAGCAACTCAATCATTTCATCGAGTTGTTCCACTTGCTGGCGTTGTCGTGCGATCTTTTGCGACAGGCCACCGGCTTCACCCGAGAGCAGTTCAATCTCGGAGCGAATGGCTTCAATGGTTCCATCGGTCGTGTCGGCCTGTCGGCGCAGTTCCGCCAACTCCATCTCGGTGGCGTTCACTTGAGCCGAGAGAACGCGAAATCGGTCACGCAGTTCGCGCAACTCGCTCTTGCGCGACACTAGCCCCGCTTCGGCTTTGGGTGGTCCAATGGTGAGCGTGCCATCCGGTTCGAGTAGTTCACCCGATCGTGCGATGACGCGAACGGTGGGATACTGCTGGGCAACGAGGCGAGCTTCGGCAAGCGAATGCACGAGTCGAACGTTGCCAAGAAGTTGTTCCGGAAGTGCGGCGAGTTCGCACGAAACGTAGCTCGCCAGAGACTCACTCGCATCGCTGCTAACCGGCTCGGATCGAATCGCAGCCGACTCGTGATACGGCACGAAGCCAACTCGCCCCGGCACATCGCCAATTGTGGCGATCACGGCATCGAGTTCGGCAAGCGAACCAACCACGAACCGCTGAGCCGCGTCGCCCAGAGCGAGTTCAACAAGCGGGGCGATTTCGTGCGGCACGGTGAGCAAGTCGACGACGAGACCGGCGCATTGGTTTAAAGCGGAAACCTCATCGGCGGAATCAAGCGATTCATCAACACGAATGCTTTCTTGCTTGATTCGTTCGAGCACGGCACGCACGCCGGCACCGAGGCCATCGTGCGATCGTTCCAGATCTTCCAGCACATCCACGCGGCCGCGCAGGTCGCCTTGCTGAACGCGAAGTGACTCCAACGACGATTGCACCTTCGCGCTTTTATCTGCCAGCGCTTCACGTTCGCATTCAACGGTATCGAGCCGCTGGCGTGCGTCGGTTAACCGTTGTTGCACGTTGGCGTCTTCGCGGGAAAGCCCGTCCAGCGCAATCGCCAGCCCCGCACGCCGCGATGAATACTGCTCCCTTTCGCTGCGTTTGCGGGTGTACTCTTTCTGAAGCCGTTCGACTTGCGTAAGGTTTGCGGTCGCAGCGGTGCGGGCGGCAGCGGCCTCGCCAACAAGCTGATATTGCCGGTCGCGGTCGGCGGCCGCTTCCCGATCGATTTCGGTTACTCGTCGCACACTTGCCGTGAGTGTCTTTTCAGCGACGTTGGCCGCTGCCTGTTCTTGAGCGAGTGATTCCTGCGCCGCAGAGGCTTGCTCGGCGCACCGAGCCGTTTCCGCGCCAACGCTTCGTGTGCGATAACCCAACTCGGCGCGTTGCCGCGCCACACGCAGTCGCTCCGCTTCATACTCTACCGCGGCTGTTCGTTCGTGCTTGAGCGTGGACTCGAAGCCCGCCGTCAATTGGCGTGCATCGGCCAACCGACCTTCCTGGTGCCGCAAGCCCTCTTCGGATCGCGTGAGTGCGCGGTCGAATTCACGCAGAGCCTGTTCCAGTTCACTGGTCCGCTGATTCGCTCCGGCCACGGCCTCTTGCAGGTGGATCAACTCGGACTGTTCTCGTTCGAGCGATTGCGTGAGCACACGGTATTCGCGCGCGCCCAGCCCGACGCGCAACTCGCGAAGTCGATCCGAGTATTCCTTGAATTTCTGCGCCTTGGCGGCCTGCATCCGCAGAGTGCGAAGTTGCGTCTCCAGCCCATCTAACCGATCTTTCGAGCGGGTGAGATTGGCTTCGACCGTGGCGAGCTTGCGGAGCGTCTCGGTTTTCTTGGCTTTGAAGCGACTGATGCCCGCAGCTTCATCGAAAATCTCGCGCCGGTCTTTCGTGGAGGCTTGCAGAAGTTCGTCCACACGGCCCTGGGCAATGATGGTGTAACCGCCCGAACCGGCCCCGCTGCCCAGAAAGATTTCCTTGAAATCCTTGAGGCGTGCCATCTGGCCGTTAACCAGATATTCGCCGGTGCCATCCCGGTACACTCGTCGCGTGAGCTGAACCTCATCGGCATCGACGGAAAGCAGCCGGCGAGTGTTATCGAATGCGACAGTGACTTCGGCCATGCCAAGGCTTTTGCGGCTACTCGAACCGTTGAAGATCACGTCGGCCATTTCGCCGCCACGCAGCGACTTGGCCGATTGTTCGCCCAGGATCCAGCGGACAGCATCCACGACATTCGATTTGCCGGACCCATTCGGCCCAACCACACCGGTAATACCCGAGGCGAAGTCGAATTGGGTTTTGTCGGCAAACGACTTGAACCCAACGAGTTCGAGGCGTTTTAACATGGCAGTCGTTGGAAAGCGGGAGTAGCAAGGACAAAAACGGGGCCAGGAATGGGAAACGGAATCGTATTCCTCAGTCCTGGCCCGCTACTGCGACAGTTACTGCCCTTCAACCGGCAGAACGCCAGTATCAACGGGTAGAGCCTCGTTGCGTTTCGTGCCGAAGATGCGACCCGGTTCGCGGTTACGCGGAAGCCGTGGCGGAGCCGGCACGACTTGCGTGGCGGGATCGGGAGGAGCTTCCGGCAAATCGAATCCGACTGCCGTGAGATCGGGCCGCACCACACCGCCTCGTGCGATTTCCATGTTCGCTTTGGTGAGCGTGGGATCGGTGCGAGCGAAGTCCGCCAACTGGCGAATGTCCAACTCGGCAGGGATCGCATCCACGACCACCGCAGCGGTTAGCACCTGAGCGCGATCGGCCCGGCGAATCAGTTCCACCGCCTCGGAATAGCCGCCCCCAAGGCGACCAATTGCAACCAGCACTTCGGCCAGTGTGGTCGATTTGCAGGTCACTTTCTTATCTTCGAGTTCGCCCTTCACGTTCACAATCCGCGTGACGGACGCTTCGCCCCCGCCTGGAGGAACATGAACCGTGTACTCGGTTCCAACCGGTAACGTGAACGGGCCGCGCAGTTTGGGTGCTTCGCCGAAGAGCGAGATTTCGCAGCGCCGATCCGTCGTCAGGTGAATCATTCCGGAGCTGCTAGGGGCAAGCTGGTGTAGCCAGAACGAGTTGTTCACCAGCAAACCGCGACTCGCCGGATTCGCTTCATCGGCCATGCGAAGCGCGAGGAACGCACCATAGCGAAGGTTGGAATCCGAGCTGGCCGTCAGTTCCACGAGGCGATCCGTGCAAGCGGAGTCGTCCATGGACGCGAGTGCCTTCAACGCCGGTGCGCGAAGCGCTGGGTGGTCTTCGGCCAGTCGCGCGAGTTCCGCGGCTCCGTCGGTTTGGCCCAAATACGTCAGCGATTCCGCCGATGCGAACTTGACCCAGGGAGAAGGGCTTTGCAGCCCAATGCGCAGCACTCGCAAGCTGGATGGCCCGAGGGCTTCGAGCTTCACGGCGGCGGTCAGTGCGGTTGCGGGTTCCTGGAGTTCTTCCTCCAAACCCTTGCGATACATGCTATCCGAGCCAGCCGGCAGCACGGGCACCTGGCGTGCCACCACCAGGAAACGATAGTGGTTGTTGCGATACGCCATCGGCACGTTGAGCAAAATCAGTTCGCGGGTCTTCGCTTCCGCAACCTTGAGGTTCGGTTCGGAAGTCGCATGGAAGGTGCTGTTGATCCGCTCGGCCAGCGACGCCGCCATCTGCGGACTTTGGCTACCGGGGTTAATCAGAATGTAGTACTGCCGCTGCTTAATAACGCGAGCGCCACCCCAGATCTTGCCAACCTTGTAAACCGGCTGGCCATCCGCGTCGGTTTCGACAGTCGCATCCCCATTGCTGGGGATAAACTGGCCCGCCAGAATTGGCCCTTCCGCCACGGCCCACCGATCACCCTTGAGAAGTGGACCGTGCGGGTTCGCGGTGCGGCCATCGCGCACAATGGAGCGAATGTTGCCAGCCGTATCGGTGTCGTACATTTCCGTGAGAAGCAAGCGGCCACCCTTGAGGCTCGTCGTCTTGCTATCGTCGGGAAGGGTAATTTGCACGTCGATCAGGTCGCCCTTGCGAGCGCCCGCTGGAACCAGTGCGGATACCAGCACCAAGGAAGTTGTTTTTCCTGGGTCATCAAGCAACTGCTTGATGTTGGTCATGCCTGGCATCTTCTTCATGCTATCTTCGAGCATGACTCGCCAGCCACCAGGCGGAGAACTGCTCCCCGTTCCTGGCAAACCGTAGACCAGCCCGACTCCGCTAACCAAGACGGATTCGCTGTTCCCAACGGTTGTCTTACTTCCAACAGTTGTTGAGGCATCGAGATCAATCGGATCTTCTCCGATCTGCGACCGCCCCTGCACTTCGTCCTTCTCGGCAAGAGTGCCTTTGCACCCAGCCAGCCCCGAAAGGCCGACCGCAGCCGAGATGGCCAAGAACTTCCGCCGGCTAACGCCGACCGCCGGCAACCACGCCCGGTTCATGGCGATTCCCTTCGCTCGCGTGTCGAACCGCCGATTCCCCCGAACCGGCAACCCGTAATCGCGAAAGAGTGTTTCGAGTGAGTGGCGAACCATAACAACCCGTCGGATGCGGTCAAGGCGATTTCTGCAGTGGTGCCAAACCGGCGTGTTTAACGAACCCACGAGCTGCTTTCCTTGTCGACGGAAGCATCAGCGATCGCAGTTCTTTCTTCAAGCAGGCCGCTTCAATTATGACGCGATTCGAAGATCATTCCGGAATCCGGTTGTATTCCGTGAAAGGCACGTTATGGTTCCGCCCCAATACAGCCGTCGCGGGGACGAGGCTGCACCGGGGGAGGAAAGCTGATGCGTTTGCGGAACGGGCTATTCGGTTTGGCGGGCTTACTGGCGCTATCGAGTTCAAGTGTGGCGCGAGCCGAGCCACCTATCAATCCCTTCGTTGAAGGGCGCGAGACTAATCCGGTCGCGCAACAGTTTTTCGAACCACAGCCAGCCACGTTTGGTTATGGCAGCGGGTCGGGTTCTCATGCGAAGCACCGTGCGATGCCTGCCGGCAGTTGGTGGGCCGTTGGGGCAGCCTGGGAAATGATCTTCGATCGGTTCACGATGCCGCTTGGCACCGTTACCATGTGGGACTGATGTCGGCGATTAGAGTCGGCCGGTAACTGGTTCGACTGCCAGGGTGAAGTTGTCTGCGGTTACAACCGCGGGAAGCGGAAGCGGGGCGCGGTCGTGGTGGGGTCGATCATCGATCCGGAACGGCCCGCCCGGAACGCGAATTCCCAGCCCATCTTTCGAACGATAGATCAGCACCGGGTTCGGCACGCCGGGCAACACAACGTGCGTGTTCGGTGCGGCTCCTAGAATCAATTCGTTGGCCATCAGCAAGATCGCATCCGCAGCAACGGGCAAGCGGTGGCCGCTGGTTAACTCCAGCTTCGCCGTGCTACTTACCGAAACCGGCTTGTGGAAGAGAAACTGGCAGGTGGCACCAAGCGTTACGCGGTCGCCGGCGGTCAGCAACGTCCGGTTCGTGGCTTTCCCATTGACCAGCACTCCCCGATTACTTTCCACCACATAACCTTCGCCATCGCGCGACAGTTCCGCATGCAACCGCGACACATCCGCGAACAGCGGCACATCCACCGGGCCATCGGCCGTGGCCTGCCCAAAGGTAATCCGGTTGGACAAACACACCAGATACCCGCCCACGCCATCGACCCAAAGCAGGAATCGCTTGGGAAGCGCGGGTATGCCGTTGTGGTGCGAAGATGGCGGCGGCGGGCCGGGAATCAGTGGGCGTAGCGGCAAGGTGGAGTGGGTGTTGGGAGCACCAGAAAAGAGAGCACCCGTGAGTTCGGCCGGGCGGGCGGCTTCGGCCGATTCTGGCAACGGCCCATCGGGTGGGGAAGCGGCGAACCACGCTTTTCCGCGAATGGCTTTGGCTTCGCGATGGTCCGGTGCGGCAATCAACACTTCTTCGGCGGCTTCGAGTGCGTCACGCCATTGCCGGGTCTCGGCGGCATCGTATAGCCGACCGACTGCATCGCGAAATCGCATATGGCGATCTTCGATATTCTCGCGGAATCGATCGAGGCCAGTGGTGGGGCAGGGCAATTTCGGCGCGATGCGTTCGAGTTCGGCACTGGCTCGCAGGAACTCGCCCCGGTCGGCGAGTTCGGCAGCAAGCACCCAATCTTGCGCCACCGCCTCCAACCGATCCAATTCGGGAAGCAGAACACCGCGTTCGCGAAGTCTTCCCACGGCCATAATCGCCGTGACCGGTTCACCCGCTTCGAGCTGTGTGCGCACCTGAACCAGGGCCAGTCGGCTCAGAGAGCGGCGAAATTCCGCGACGGAGCCATCGCCGGTGTTAAGCGATTCGGCCGCCATCAGATCACGCCACGCGGCATCCAGATTGTTGTGATCGAGAGTTTTCGCCGCACGCGCCAGATACAACGGCACAACGGCACGCGCCAACCGCCACGCCTTGCGGTAGCCCCCGGCCATCAGCGGTTCAATCAGGCGGTGCGCATCTTCCGGGCGGTGATTTCGCACCGCTTCTTCTGCTTGTCGAAATGTGAGCCAAGGGGAATCGGACATGAGCGGAACCGAGAACCCGTGAGCCAAGAGTTCGCTAGCTTATCGAACTCACGCAGCAAGGAGAAAGCGATCCAGTCGGAACACTTCTACCATACTCGCAACAAGGCCACTTCGCAAACCGCCCTAAGTCACGGAGAGGCTTAACCGGATTGTGGCGGCTTCTGTGGGGAAGGTGGGTGATTGAGTTCTGGTTCGATGAGTGCTCGTAAGCGTGCCTCGAAGGCGGGGGGCAGGGTTCGGCAAACCGGCAATGTGCGTGCGATGCGAGTGGTGAAAGAATAAGAGTGAACAAGCACTCCGCATCTTTCACAGGCCGCAACGTGAACTTCAACCGTTTGGCGAACTTCAACCACCAATTCGCCGCCAACGTAATCGCAGAGATATTCGCTCAATTCCTGGCAGGTCATGGCTGCAGATCTCCCTCGAAGTGCGGAGCAAGTGAATCGCGCATGCGGAGCCTCGCACGGTGAAGGCGGCTCTTGACCGCAGGCACACTCAACCCCAGCATCTCGCCAATCTCGGAATTCGGCATCCCTTCCACATCGGCCAGAACATAGACATCGCGGAACGGTTCCGGCAGTGTGCTAATGGCCTGTTCGATAATGGCCGCTTGCTCCGCCGCCAGAACAGTTTCCTCCGGCGGCACGTTCCAGCGTTTTCCGGCCACAGGCAGTTCGCTTGCACTCATTAGCTCGTTATCCAGTTCATTCACTTCGTGCTGTTGCCGATTCGCCCGCTTTTGGCGGTGCGCCAGTGCGGCATTAACTGTTACCCGATGGAGCCACGTTGTAAGCTGGCTTTCCCCGCGAAAGGTATCCAACTTGCGAACAACCTGAAGTAAGACATCCTGCGTAACATCCTCGGCATCGGCATCGTTACCGAGCATGCGGCGGGCGATGTTATAGATGCGAGGGGCGTACTCATGGAACACCAACTCGGGCGTCAGGTTTTCTGGCGGTGGATCGAACATGAGGCAGCTCACGCGGAACGGCAGGGCGATCGATAACATATCGCCAATCCGGCGTGCTGTCAGGAGTGTTCCTCCAATGCTTCGTTAGATACCTACAGGTTCGGAAAGGGTTCAACTGAGTCTGTAGGAAAATCTTTACCCCGCGTTATGACGGCATCGCGGCCAAGTGTTTCGATTCACGCGTTACTGTGGAGCTTCGCCGCGAGTTACGCTTACTGGAACAATTTCGCCCGCGTTGCTATCGTGGCCCGCTCATGAAACATCCCCGCATCATCGTGTGCGAAATCGATGGCTGGCTCGCCAAACAACTGCGCGAGTTGGCGGCCGAGAATCGTTGGCTCGTGCGAGCGACACGAACCGCTGACACGGCCCTGTCACTCGCATGCGAACGCGGCCCGGCCGTGCTATTGGTGCAATTCGAGCCTGGGGAAGTAAAAGCTGAACCATTCAAGCTGATGGCGGATGTTCACCGCCTGGCCCCGGATGTGACCGTGATTGCGATTGCCGATTCAAAACTCCCGGACATCGAACGCACCGCATGGACCGCGGCGTTGCTCGATCTCGGGTCGCGCTATGTGCTGTTCCCGCCGTTAACCAAATCGGTGCTCGAAGACGTGGTAAGTGGGCTAATGGCCGCGACGATTCTGCGTGTGGTGGGCAACAGCGTCGCCGCCCCGCCACGGGCCACGCGAACACCTGAAGCCGTTATTGATCTCGCTGATGAGGAGGCCGAAGCGTGAACGAGTTACCCGTTCTGGAACCGGCTCGCTGCACCGGTTGCGGCGATTGTGTTGAGGTGTGCCCGACGCAGTGCCTGGTGATGGCGAACCCTCACCCGTGGCTTGCCCGCCCGCGCGATTGCGTGGGGTGTGCGGCGTGCGAACTCGTTTGCCCGACCGACGCTATTCAAATGCAATTGCTGGATGTGAAGTAATTCCGTTCCGATGCGTTCGAGAGGCGCGGTGTGGCCTTACCAAAGCGAAACGCCAGCGGGTTACCCCACTGGCGCTCGCACCGAATCGGTTTTGCATGGCCCCCGATTCAAGCCGGGGGACGCGGGTTAAGCGGTCGCGAGTTCGCCCGCAAGCCCGGCGAACCGTTCCGCCAGGTGCGGGTCGATCTCATGCAGCGCGTCCTTGAGCCGTGCCCGAGCCACGTGCAACCGCCGCTTGATGGTTCCGGTTGGAACCTCGAACTCCCGCGCCATCTGCTTCAGGCTCCGGCCCCGAAGGTAGAACGCTTCCAGGGTTTGCCGGTCCAGCGGCTTCAACTGCGCCAGCCCTTGCTTGAGCTGGCCAACGGCTTCGCCCACTTCGAGCGCTTCAACCGGAGTCCGCCCGTTCGCCTGAATTGCGTCGAGCATTTCCGGATCAGCCCCGAACAGCGGACCCCGCCGGGTTAACCGGTTGATCGCCATCCGGGCGGTGATCCGCCGTAACCAGCCGGCGAAGCACCGAGCATCGCGGAGTTGTGGCAACTTCCGCATGGCGTGGACGAACACGTCCTGTGCCAGTTCCTGCGCTTCAAGTGGGTCACGCACCCGGGTCAGCGCCATGGCGAAGACGCTGTTCTGGAACCGAACAACCAATTCTCCGAAGGCTTCCCGGTCGCCAATCTTGGCTTTCTCGACCAACACGGTAATCTCGTTCCAGCTCATTATCGGTTCCTGTCCCGATCCCATATATGTGTGCACGCTGTTCCGCGCCGCCGATTGGGAGGAAGCCCACCCTGGATCAGTGAAGGGGGCCAACAGTCTCCCGAATCGGGCAGATCGCTCACGTTCTTCCGCGGCACACCCTATCAACGGGCCACTTGTAATGAAGTGGACACCGGATGGGAAATAATCGCGGAGCGAGAGCAACCCGCTGCGGTTGATTCAACTGTGGTGGTGGTTTTGGAATTGGGGCTGCACATACGACGGTGGGAATCCTGGAACGACTGAGGCGAAGGGCAACCTCGTCTGTTCCATGGCACCGGCGTACCGTGTGGCCCGGCAACGCCTTAACAACGCACTCACTGAGAAACCAGCGTGATGGAGTTCCAAATCCTGGTGGTGGCTAACGACCGTCACGCAACATGTGCCAACTGGTTGTTCATCTGAACCCGCCAGGGGGTTCGCGTGGTCAATCCGTGTGGTCAGGTTGCGTTAAGGCCGTGGGCCACCTCACTTTCCGGCTATCGCCGCCATGGCGGTTTTCCGTGTCGCGTCTCGTTTGTCACGGAACCGTTGGAGCGATTGGCAGTCGCGTCCGGAGGGTTCGTGGTGACCGAGATCGCGGGGAAAATCCGCCTGGCTGGGGTCGGCAGACAGAATGGCTCTGCGAGCACGATCTGCTGCCGCCGTCCGTGTGGGTTTGCGCCATCCCGTAAAGGGGAGGGCACTCGCTAACACGGACCGCATGGCCGAAACACCAGTGGAACAGGGACATCCGGCCGAACTGGCCGGGGTCGCGACGGCGTTGCCCCATTGCATTTGCTGTCGCATTTGCATCGTGGACAACTCCCGCCGTGACCCGACATGTTCGGGTTCCGGATTACAGGGCGCTAGGATTGGCCCTGCAGACAGGTTGTCCATCGGATAGGCAACGACGCCAAGACCCAGACCGATGCGATCGGCCGCGGTCACCAGCTTCACGCTGGTTACCGACGCGGTCTTCAGCACCTGGTTCTTAAGGGTCTCAGTCATCGTTCCCCTCCGACAGACGGTGAGGGCAGCCACTCTCGCCTGGAGAGTTTCGCCCGAAGAAGTAGTTAAGAAAGCATCTCGAACAGTAAGGGGTGAAACAATTTACACTCAAACAACGCCGAAAACGCGAGATCGGTACGCTTCTGGTAACCGACCCGCGTTTTCCCGTTCCGGTTGTCACCAACCGGTTGATTCCGGAAAGATCACACCACTCAGACGGCGACCTCTACCTGGAGGTTCGCGCGGATGGAGAAAATCTTCGAGGATTTTTCTCCGCAGGTCATTTTGCGCGACCACTGTGATGGTCCGAGTCTCGTCTCTTACTTCCGCTGTTGCACGATCACGCGGACGCCCTTCTTGTTCGAGCTGATAATGTCCAACAGTCCGTCGCCGTTGATATCAGCCACTTCGAATTGCGTTCCGATGCCGGAATCGTCGTCGATCAGAACCGGGAAGAAACTAGTGATCTTGTCGCTATTCACTGTGCCCTTGAGGTAATAGATCGGTGCCTTCCAGCTTGAACCGGGTTCACTGCGACCATGGCTCCACCATCGCTTGCCGGTCACCAGATCTTTTACGCCATCGCCATCGATATCCACGAAGTGGGCCGCGTGCGTTTCGGATGCGAGCATGCCGAACAGCGTAACGGTGTTCCATGTGGTTTGTTTGGTCTTGGGATCATCAACCTGGCGGTGGCACCAGATGCCGAACTTGTGGGCGGAGGTGCTGAGGATGTCGTTCTTGCCATCACCCGTCACATCGTAGGCGAACATATCGGCACAGGCTTCGCCGAACGGTGCGGCGTGGAATGTCCATGCGGTGGTGCCATCGGCTTTCTCGGGTTGCTCCCACCAGCCGGCGGTGCAGATCACATCGTTGCGTTTGTCGCCGTTCACATCGCCCACACCCAAACCATGACTGAACCGCCCTGTGCCCGGTGCGCCGGGTTTCGCCGGATCGCTAATCGGGTGGGCGATCCACTTGCCAGTCGGATCGTTTGGGTTAGGCGTGAAATACGCCATTAGCCCCGCGTTGCCCGCCGTGTTGGCTCCTTCGGGTTGATAGCCCATGATCAACGCGCGTTTGCCGGTGCCGAGCAGATCGGTGTACAGCGGAGTTTCGTTACAGGCCGAATGCCAGATGGTGTGTTTCTTCCAGTGCAACGGTTTGCCATCTTCACCATTGGCTTTCCCCTTGGGGTTCTCCATCCAGTAGCAGGGCACACCAGGGAAATCGATCACGATCAGATCCGGGTAACCATCGGCGTTCAGGTCTTCGGCCCAGCATGCGAACACGCGGCTATAGTTGCCTAGCCCGTCTTTGTGATCCTTGAACGGCTGCAGTTCGTGTGGTGTCCAGTCTGGCGCTTCGTACCAGTATTCGCCGTTGAGAACATCGATCTTGCCGTCCTTGTTCACGTCCGCAATCGCGACGCCTTCGGAACGGAAGTTGCGATCGAGAATCGTCTTCTTCCAGGTAATCTGGGGCGGAGCGGGTGAATCTTGAGCATGAGTTTGCGGTGCGATGGCTCCCACAATAAGAGCAATCGCAGCGGTGCAGCCGAGAATCGGCAACAAGCGGAACATAGGAGAGGCTCCTGAATCGCGGAACAGATGGACGGGATGCAACAGATTATGAGCCGAAGGGCGAGGCGAAGCAAGTTACCCCTGCGTGGATCGCCGCAGGTGCTTTCAATAGGCGAGCCGGCGTCCGTTAGGACGCGGATTCTTTCTTCAATCCTTGGCACGGCCCTTTCCTTGGATGTTATCCGCACGTTGTTTCGCCACGTCCAGGAGTTTGGGATCGGTGATGGCGAAGGAATCGAGGAACTGACGAACCAACTCCGATTCCGGGCGTGCGAATCGCCCACCCGCAATGAGCAGATACGCACGCGAATCCGCAATCACAACGCGGCCAGTTATGGTGCCCTGTTTTCGCGTCTGATACTCGAACTCCTTGGCGGGGAAGCCTGATACTTCCATCGATTCGCGGCGAAGCACGACCCGCACTTCCGGATCGTTCGTGGCCCAGCGAATCACATCATCCAGCAACTGCTCATCTGTCTTGACTCTCGCACGTTGCCGCGTGGATGGTATATCCCAGTACGCCACACTGAAGTTTTCCGCGCGGGTCCAGAGCGTCGTCCCTTCGACCACGGCTTCCTGGAATTCCCGTCGCTGGGTGAGGCGAATCCGGTTGGCCATGTCATCGCGCGGTTCGGCCGGAAGATCGACGCTGTAGCCGCCCTGGGGCGATTCAAACGTCTGCCAGTCGGGTTCGGGAACCAGAGTGGCCACAAGCCCACAACAGACGCATAATCCAAGCGTAATGCCAATGAGCGAGATTGCTAACCAGAACGTGGCACTGCGGGCGGGAGGACTCTCTTCTGTTTCCGAATCGAGCAATGGCGACGACGATTGAGCGGGCCGCAATGGCGGCACAAACTGCGGCACAGACGCAGGCGGCGAAACGGACTGCGGCGCGGAGTGCCCCAATGGGTATGCGACCGGTAGCAGTTCCGGCGGCGTACTATCGATGGGTTCATCGTTGGCAGCGGCGGGGCCAATGGGATTGATGTTAGGCACGCGCAACAGCGCCAGACAACCCCCGCAGCGAATCAGCCGACCCGCCGGACCATCGCTGGCCCGAAGCACTCCTTCGCAAGCCGGACAAGTGAACTCAACCGCCATGCCGCTCGCCTCGTTCTTGCCGCGATCTTCCCGCGATCGCTGCTGAATCGCATTCGCCGACACGAAAAAACGGCCGGGAGACCCGGCCGCCCACTGCCATGCGAGGTTGTTGGGAATGCTAACCGACAACCGGATTTTAATCACTCACGCTTTTCGGAGTCTTTGCGGAACGGAAAGGTCCGGGTCGGATCGTCGTCTGGAGGCGCGGGTTGCTCGGCGGACTTCAACGATTCCTTGAGCTGCCAGAACCCGAACTTAACCATGGCCGCGTTTCGGTCTTCTTCGGTCTCGAATGCGTAGTTCCCGTACCCAATGTTGACGTTGTTCGGCGGGGCAACGCCGTTAGGGAACTTGTAGCGGTAGTCCGTCATCTTCTGGCCGGTCTGGGTAATGAGCATGGCCAGCGCCACGTCGCGAAGCAAGCACTGGTGCTGTTGGTTCTGCTGCAGCGGCTGCCGACCGTTGCCATTGCCAAACCACACGGTGGTAACCAGCGTGTCGTTGGTGAGTTGAGTCTTGAGGAACGGAATCTCTTCTTTCCCCTGACGCTGGATCAGGAACATGAGCGCCTGGCCTTTGGCATAGCCCGCAACGCCATCGGTGCTCACAATCCGCCGCAGCAAGGTAATGCTTTCGGGGAAGCCCTTGAGTTGCTGGCCCGCCAGGTGCGCGAGTTGGTTCAGATCTTGCACGTTGTCGCGGCCCGCGAGCCAGGCTCCCACGATCCGGCGATACGCTTCCGCATGGGTCACGCCGCTGTTGTTCAAGGCATTCTGCGAAGCCTGCTGTTGCAAGAACATGGCTCCGGTGATGTGCTGGAACATCCCATTACTCGGAATGTCCTTGCTGGGCGTGACCGATTCGGCGAACAGCAGGCACGCGATATCGACGAGTTCAATCTGCTTGGGTTGCTGAATCTGACCGTTAAACACCCGCTGCGTGAGATACGAGTAAAGCATAGTGCGACGATCGGCGATGGCTCGCCCGGCATCGACAGGCGAGCGATCGACCGCCTGTAGCAGTTCCATGTTGTACGGCGATTTGATCAGTTCCACGAACAGCGAACGCGATTTCTCATCTTGGCCCAAAGACTTGCGATACGTCTTCAGTCCGGGCAGATCGTGTTCGTACTCGCCTTTAGTATCGGCCAGGAAGGTATCGAGCCGTGCCTTGAGATCGTCGGCACCTGAGCGAGGCAAGAGGCGACTGGTGCGAAAGCGAATTTCGGGGTCGGGGTCGGAGGAGGCGGCTTCGAGCAACGCGGGGCGGGCGAGGCGACCCATCTTCACCAACTCGGCAAATGCCTCTTCGCGTTCGCGGTACGTCTCGCTGCCAAGTTGGCGAACCAACTCGCGTGCTTTGGATAGCTCTTGCGGTGGAATCACCAGATCTTTGGGATCTGGCGAGACGCCCGCCGCTGCCGCCGCCATCAGTCCGCATGCCAGAACAGTGACTACGAACCGGGTCATATCGCCCTCGCGGTCTTCGTGGTAATTCGTGAACAATCGTATGTTAAGCATGCCCAAGTCGGATTGCAAAACCAAGTCGATTCTTCGCCGTGCGGTGTGTGGCCATGTGGCTACTCCGCTCTTAACTTCCGACGGTTCGGCAGCGGTCACAGATTCCGGGTTACGGATTCTTGGCCCGGAATTCTTTCCACTTCTCGAACGCTTCTTTGCGTGATTCTTCCGTTAGGTAGTATCGGGTGTACGAGTAATTCACCGTCGCCCCGCTTTGCTGATCCGTGAAACCGAACTCTGTCGGGTTGCGGCCGGCAAGAATGATCGACACAGCCAGCGCCACGTCCCGAATTTGAACTTCAAACGTGGGCCACTCGTTCACGGGCTTGCCGGGCATATTCTTGCGAATGGTGGTCAGGACGGTTTTGTCGTCCATGGCCTTTGCGATTCGCGGAATCAGCGTCTTGTCCCCGGTTCGTGCCAGCGTCGCAGCGGCATTGCCCCGATAGTAGACGGTCGCGGACTTACTTTCGAACAGCCGAAGCGCCAACCGAACCGATTGATCGGTCATTCCCAGGTTGGTGGCAATCGTCATGGCGTTCTGCATATCAACCGGTTCCCACCGAGTGTCGAGCCACGCGGCCGCAATCGCCTGATACACGCGCGACTTGGGGTCGGTTCCGCGTGCGACGGTGGTAAGCCCGGACGAAGAGATGAGAACACTGATGGAGGCCGTTCGCGGCGGAACATACTTCGAACTGGTCTGCGATTCGACAAACAACAGCGTGAGAATATCGGTTAGCGAAGGGTCACGCTTCGGTCCGGCACGCTGCACCATGCCGTTGATCACAATTGAGCGCGGGTATTTCTGCGAGTAGAGTTCCTGTCGGCGTGCGCCCGCCAGGGAGTTAATGTCCATGCTCTGCGAGCCAACCGCGAACATGATGAAGCGGTTAATAGGCGACGAAATGATTTCCGCGAACACCTGCCGTGCAGCCTGATCGAGCGAGCGATCCGTTCGCAGTTTGTGGCCCAGAATGTACCAGTCGGCGCGAACCGTTTCGCGGAACTCGTTCCAGCCGGGCAGATCGTGTTCGAACTTCCCTTCGGCGTCCGCGAGAAACACGGCCAGCCGCGCTTGCATTTCGAGCGATGTCGCTTTGGGGAGCAACAACTGACACCGATTCCGCACTTCGGGGCTGGGATCGCCGGTGGCACCTTCGAGAATCGCGATGCGAGCCAACCGGCCCATCTTGGCGAGTTCCGCCTCGGCACGCTCGCGATCGGCGAATTCCTCGTCGGCCAGTTGCCGGACGAATTCGCGTGCTTTCGAAAGTTCCTCGTCGGGAACCGTCAGCGATTTCGGGTTTGGCGAAACGGCGGGTTCATTGGCGGCGACAGCGACCACGGAGCCGATCAGGACAACGAAAAGGCTACAGATCCGGTTCATCATCTACCTCCCGGCTGTGGTTGTGGCGGGATTAGGCGGGGGCGGAGCAGAGTCAACAGGATTCCCGCAGAAAAGTGATTGTATCGCGAGAACAAGCCGGTGTCGAACAACTTAACGAGAGATTGAGGTTCTTGCGCGTTTCGCCCTTGGCGGGAATCGTAGGTGCTGCTGCCAGTCGCAAAATCGCGTTACCCCAGCCTTCTCGCAATTCAAGCCGTTTATTTCGTTGTGCCGATCACTTTTTAGGATTTCTACCCCAGCAA
>JBGSLF010000060.1:0-40853 GCA_041740855.1 Gemmata sp. | reverse complement strand
GCGGAGTTTTTGGACACCCCACCCTCCCGCCCGGAGATCGCAATGTTGCGAAATCCCCTTGTTTTCGCACAAACCCGACTCGGCCGACGACCAGAATCGGCATCAGTCGAGCTTAGTACAACTCCCCGTAAATGAGGGAACAATCGAACCGACCAGAACTCAATGGAAACGCCGTGTTAGCTGCAGTTCCAAAACTGTTCCCCTACTTATGGGGAGTTGTACTTAGCGCCAAGGAGACTTTGCGCGACATCGAGTAACTCTTCGGCGGGGCTCATGTACTTGCCCCCGCCATTAACTCCTTGGCCTCCGAGCGAGAGCGGAGTGAAATGTACGGCCAGCGTTCAATCCCGGCTTCGTGAAACTTGATGCGGATCAGTGTTCGCAGGCGACTCAGTTGGTCTCGTGTCCGCTCGTCGCTGACTTCTACATCGTCGTTCACGATAAACCAAATCCAGACAGCCGGGTCACCGGTGGAGTCCACACCAACCTCGTAATCAAACGTCGGCATCCAGCCCCGATCCGATTCTTGTTGCCAGGCCTGCCAGATTGCGAGATGAACCTTCTCGCTCTCGTCACTCCGATAAGGGGCGAGAAGTTTCCAGATCGTCTCGAACGCTTCTCGGGCTTCCGAACGCTGATCCGGGGTTACCGTCGAGCCGCTCTCCCGGAGTTCCGCGACCTCGCGGAATTTCTCCACCGCGGTGCGCAACCGGGCTCGCTCCTCCGGCGAGCGCGATATGAAATTGGGTTCCGAAAAGTCTGCGACGGTCGCGGGGGTCAGCCATAGATCTTCAGTCTGTTGGCGGTGCAAATCGTCCGCCGGAGGGTTCACCATGTTCGCCACGAATCGCATGGTGCCAAAGAATTCGGACATCGACATCGAACGCCCCCCAGCGATAAACACCGTTCAGGCCCATTCTACCCCGTCCGGCCTACCGAACGGGCCGCACTCACTTCTTCGGTTCCTTCTTGCTGAAAATCACAACGTGCTGCCACGGGAGTGTGCCCACGGTCTTGGTGTGTTCCATCTCCGCGAACACACCCATTTCCTTGATCACCTGCCGCTCGGTCATCTTGTGAACGAGCTTGATCGGCACCTTCTCATCTTCCAGGCGGAACTCCACAAACGCCAGCCGCCCGCCGGGCTTGAGCGCGACCACCATCTTCTCGATCATCTCGAATGGGAACTCGAACTCGTGATACACATCCACCATGAGAATGAGATCCACCGCGTTCTCGGGCAACTTCGGGTCTTTCGCGGTGCCGTTGACTGTTTCAACGTTGGTCACCTTCTGCTTCTTCGCTTTCGCGATGATCAAGTCGAGCATTTGCTTCTGAATATCCGAAGCAATCACTTTGCCTTTATCCCCAACAGCCGTGGACATCAGAAAGGTGTGATAACCACTGCCCGCACCGACATCCGCAACGGTCATTCCGGGCTTAAGCGCGAGCGCTTCGATAAGCTTCGCCGGCTCTTCTTCCTTCACGCGTTCGGGCCGCTCCAGCCAACCGGCTCCCTGAAAACCCATGACATGCGCAATCTCGCGCCCCATATAGAACTTGCCAATGCCATCGGGGTCGTGATCCTTCCGCAATTCGTATCGTGGCGGATCGGCCGCCCAAACGCTGCATGGCACCAACAGCGGCAATAGCGAAACAATCCACTTCATATCGCGTCCTCCAAAGACTTGAGTGCGGGCTTCGGCTTCATGCACCTTCGACCCATCGTACCGGAAAATCGGGAAAAATCTCGCGAGTGGGTTTGACGGCGCGCCCGTGGTAGTGCATAACGATTAGTGTACAAAATATCATTATCGATCGCATGGATCGATCCGGTCCACTTCCGCCTGCCGGGTGGGGAAGCCGGCCTCAGGGTACCCGCCTTCCCCGCCCGGTCCCTTCCGCTCTCGGTGGGGGAAGGATGGCCATGCCCCGCAAGCCTGGTTACACCTCGTATTCGGCCGCGCTCGATGGTTCGGAGATGACGCCCGACGAGGTGGAATTTCTCCTCGCCATGTCTTCGTTTCAGCGCCGCACCGGTCGTCGCTACCCCACGTGGCGCGAGATCCTCTACGTTCTCCGCTGCGTGGGCTATCGCAAGACAGCGGAGCCGGTGCCGGTGGGCGAACCACAACCGCCTGAACCCGAAGCTCCCGCGTAGCGATTGCCACCTGGGGGCGTTCTTCTGGAGCAACTCCCATGTCGCTGCTTTCGCGCGTTCTCAAAGCTCTGAAGCCGCCACCGCCAAAGGGTTCGCCACCGCGAATGGCCGCCGTGTTCGCGCCGCCGCACCCTGCTGCGGGTTGGTGGCAAGACGACCCCGCCGAGCAGCTGCGCAACTATCGCTCCTGGGTGTATGCCGCAATCAACGCCATCGCACAAGAAGCCGCCCGCAACCGGCCATTCCTGTATCGCAACACCGGGCAAGCCGAGCACGAAATGATTGCGTTGCCGCACACGCACCCGCTGTGCCGCTTGCTCGATCGCCCCAATCCGTGGCTCACACCCTGGGAACTCTGGTATCTCACGGTGGTGTATCTCGAACTCACGGGCAACGCTTTCTGGTACATCGCACCGCAATGCGTGACCGATGTGCGAATGGGCACACCGGGCGAAATCTGGATCATCCCAACGCCGTGGGTGCGTGTGGTGCCGGATCGCACGCACTTCGTGAAAGCGTATCAGATCGCAGCGCCCGGCATGGCAACGGAAGAGTTCGCGCCGGAAGAGATCATTCACTTGAAGTACCCGAACCCGCTCGACCCGCACTACGGCCTATCGCCGTTGCAGGCCAACGCGCTGAGTGTGGATGCGAACACGGCGCTTCTGCAATCGCGGTACCACACGTTCCAGGCGGGATCGCGGCCCGGCGTCGTGTTGCAAACCGAGCAAACGCTTTCCGATCAAACCGTCGCGCGGCTCGAAGAAAAGCTCATGGCGAAGTTAAGCGGGCGCGAGAACTGGCACCGCCCGCTCGTGCTAGAACAGGGATTGAAAGCCAGCCCGTGGACGCTCACACCCGCCGAGATGGACTTCCTGAATTCATCCCGCATGACACGCGACGAGATTTTGGCCGTGTTCCGCGTGCCGCCGCCCATTACGGGCATCGTCGAGAATATGGGCCTCGGGGCCGACATCTGGTTCGGCGCGCGGGTCATGTTCTGCGAAGGGACGATTCAGCCCAAGCTCGATCTGATTGGTCAGGTGCTCACGCGAGATCTGGCGCACCACTACGGGCCAGATGTCGCGGTCAGCTTTCCGGAATGTTCGCCGCGAAACCTCGATCAGCGTCGCAAAGACGATGAACTCGATGCCACGCTGGGCCTGCGAACCTTCAACGAAATCCGTAAGGCCCGCGGGCTAGATCCGTATCCCGATCCGCGCTTCGACAAGCCGATTCTGCCGGCGAATCGGGAAGACGCCGTGTGAATGAACTCGGCCCGCCTGGTTCCTTTCGTTCGCTCGCATCGTTTCTTCGCAACCCATCCTTAACCGAGATTCCCCATGCCGCTGACACGCGCCGATCCCGCCACGCGCACACTGACCGTGAACAACGATTCGCTGACGATTCGTTCCGTGATCACCACGGCCGATCCGGATCGCTCGGGCGATATCGTGGTGCCAACCGGCCTGCGAAACGTCGATGAATTCCTGCTCAATGCCGTGGTGCTCTGGGCACACAACCGGACGCAATTCCCGCCCATTGGCGTGTGCGAATGGATCGATGTGCAGCCGCACCGCATCGTCGCGCAAACGCGCTTCGCACGCGGGGTGCCCTTCGCCGAGGATGTGTTTCGCCTCTTCGAGCAAGGAATTCTGCGTGGCTGGTCGATCGGGTTCATCCCACGCCAGGCTCGCCGCATTCCTTCCACCGATCCGCGAAGGCCGCCCGGCTTGCGCATCGAACAGTGGGACTTGCTCGAATACTCGGCGGTGCCCATTCCCGAGAACCCTGAAGCCGTAACGGTTGCCATCAACAAGGGGCTGGTGCGCGACCCGATGCTGCGCGACTGGCTATTGGATGGCAGGCACAACCCCGATGTGCTGACGCCATTGATCGAAGTGCCCGAGTGGCGACATAGCGAATGAACTTGCTTCTTGAAGCATGCTCGCCATCGCACGAGTTTCCCGTTCATCCCATTTCCAAGGAGTTCCCATGTCTGCGACCGTTCCCACATCCGACAAGTTCCAGAGCCGCGACGAACTGGTGTCGTTCATCGAAGAGCAAACAGCAACGGCGGTGGAGCGGGCCACGCGGGTCGAACGCCGTGTGCCCTGGGCGACATCCGGCCCGGTGTGCCAGGATTCCGCCGGCTATTCCGTTCTCAAAGCCGCGGCATTCGCCCTGGGTTTCGTTGGCCCCGATCAGGCCAAAGAAGAGATTCACGCCCATCAGCAACTGCGCGATCTGTATGCGGGCTACGGCTTCTCGCCGCACCACGGGCAGCAATCATTCCTGGTGCCGCTGGCCAGCGCACACCTTCCCGCATTCGAACCGCAAGGGCGGCGACTGCGTGACGAACTGCACCAGAAGATGACCGCGCATGCCACGAAGTTCGACCCGGACGAAGCCGATTGGATCGCGAATCGGCTCTGGCGTTCGGGCAACGCTCAACTCCGCGTGAAGTCGCTCGGCACCGTCTCAGATATCGCAGGCGGCACGATGGTGCCACTCCCCATGCTGGGCGAACTCATCGATCTGCAACGAAGCATGGAAGTCTTCGCGAGTGCCGGCGCACGCGAAGTCGCACTTCCGCCTGGCGGGCGAATTCAGTTCCCGAAGTTAACCGCGGCCTCGGCCGCATACTGGGTGGGCGAAGGCGGGCCAATCACCGAGAGCCAGCCCACAACGGGCAACCTGGATCTGCAAGCGAAGAAGCTCGGCGTGTTCGTGAAGCTCAATAACGAGCTACTGCGATTCGCCAGCCCGAGTGCGGAAGGATTGGTGCGTTACGATATGGCTCGTTCCGCAGCACTCAAGGCCGATCAGGCGATGCTTGAAGGCACGGGCGGCACGCAGATTAAAGGGTTAATCACCTACTCCGATATCGCCACACATGCGGCAAGCAGCGCCGGCAGCAACGGCGACACCTTCCAGGCGATCGATGTGGCGCTCATGGATAGCAAACTGCCGGACGCAGTAGACGCACCCACGGCATGGGTAATGCGAAAAGCCATGTTCGCTGCGCTCATGAATCGCCGCGCCGATGCGATTACCGCGAACGACTCGAAGGGGCCATTCATGTTCCGCGGGCCAGTGCAAACGCCGGCCGCACTGCCCGGAGAGTTGTACGGCACGCGCGTGGTGCGTTCGGCGCAAGTCTCGAACACCCGCGTGAAGGGTGGTGGCGCGAATCTCACCTACATCTTGTTGGGCTACTTCCCGGATTGGATCGTGGCACGCATGGGCGTGATGGAGTTTCTCGCTAGCGGAATGGGCGATACCGCGTTGCAGAACGATCAGACGTATCTGCGTGGCATTCAGCACATCGATGCCGGCCCACGCCACGCCGCCAGCTTCGTGCTGTGCGATCAATTGCTGGTCGCGTGATTCCACTCGGCCCCCGTTCCTTCACTCAATCACTACTTTCCAGGGAGCTTTCATGTCCACAGCATTGCACGATGTTGCAGCGGCGGGGTTCATCGCAGCGGCTTTGTATCCAGACGCGATTAGCACTTCACCCACCGGCGCGGCGATCGACATGATCACGGCCGATGGGCCATGCTTCGCCATTCAACAGGTTGGCGACTTGACCGAAGAAACGAGCCTGACCGGCATGATTGAAGAATCCGCCAACGGCACCTCGGGTTGGTCCGCCATCGATGGCGCGGCCTTCGTCGCGGTTGGCACGGCAGACAATGTGCAGGCGATCACGTTCAGGCGATCGGCCCGCTACCTGCGCTACGTCGCGACTCTGGAAGGGGACACGCCTTCGATCGATCTCGCCGTGCTCATTGGCGAGCAACGCAAATCGCTGTGAGCATATTCGTTGGCTGAATCAATAAGTGGTGAAGTGCGAAACGGGAACGCGGTGTGACAAGCACGCCGTTGGCCCGCCACGCACTTCACCTCTTTTTTCTTACCACTCGCCTGATCTCTTCACCTTTTCCCCCGATACCAACAATGCTTGATACCCTCGCGAATGTGAAAACCTCACTCCTGATCTCCGGCACAACGGACGACGCAGTGCTGACGCGGCTCATGGATGCCGCCGATAGCTACATCACAGATTTCACCAGCCGTGCGTTCGTGGGTGGCACATTCACGGAAACGCACCCGGCGGGGCACACGCTCATCTTCCTTCGCAACTGGCCCACTGTTTCCATCACGAGTTTGAAAGTGGATTCCGCCCGACAGTTCGGCAGTGAAACGGCGTGGGAAGCGAACCGCTATTACCTGCATAAAGAGCGCGGCGTGGTCGAATCGCTGGTGGGGCCGTTTCTGTGGCCGCGTCGCCACAACGATTGGCCCGGTGCCGTGCAAGTGGTGTATGCCACCGCCAGCGAGGAAGTGCCACCCGCGGTGAAAGAGGCCTTCGTGCAACTGATCGGCCACTGGTATCGCTTCGCCAAAACTGCGGCCGACCAGGATTACCAGATGCTCGCAACACGCATCGATAACACCGGGCAGAAAGATTGGCCCTGGAGCCTGGCCGTGGGCGAGCCGCTGCCGTTGGTGGTGCAGCAGTTGCTGCAACCATACCGCGTGCCGGCTGCATGAGCGACTTGATTTTCCTTGGCAGGCGAAGTCGCTCGGGCTATATCAATTTTTACATTGTTGTACAGCATGGCCTGAGCCATCGATGCAGACCCGCTTGTGTCGAATTACCCGCCGCATCCTCCGCACGTCACGTCTGGGCGTGCTGTGCTTGCTCGTGACAGCTCAAACTGTTGTTGCGTTCGGTAGCCCACTCATCGTAAGTGGGGCTGAACCACGGCGGCCGTGCGGTTGCCCGGTCGGTGAACCATCGCAAGCATGTTGCTGCGGAGTCGGGAGCTGTTGCGAGCGAGCGCCAACACCCAAGCCAGCACCAAAACCAACACCCAAGCCAGAACCAAAACCAACACCCCCTCTGTGTCCGCATTGCATTGCCGATTCGACTGCGAAGCCACCGCCGCCCGTTGTGGAGGAACCACCTGCCATCGTCTGGGTGTACGGAGTAAAAGCTCGCCAGTGTCGGGGTGAAGGTCCACTCGGGTTAATGGCCGACATCCCCACCATTCCGCCACTTTCCCCTGTTCGATTCGTGATCGACCGCGATCTGTCGGGTCGTGAAGGGGTTACAAATCAGTTCGCCCAATCAATTCCGCTCATCGTACCCATAAGACCGCCGCGCATCGGTTGAGATTCCCCACATTCGATTGAAACAGTTACTCCACATCGAGCCGCCACGATCGCGTGGCCTGGCATCGGTGCGTCTCCATCTTCACTTACACCAAGGGAATCGAAACATCATGCGCAGAAAGAACGCATTTACACTGATCGAGCTTCTCGTTGTCATTGCGATTATCGCGGTACTGATCGGATTGCTACTTCCAGCGGTTCAGAAAGTCCGCGAGGCAGCGGCTCGAATGGAAAGCCAGAACAATCTGAAACAACTGGGGCTGGCCACACACAATTACCACGATACGAATAGCCGCTTTCCATCGATGGGAACGTTCGCACCAACGGCTGCTTTCCGTGGCGGATCGTTCCACTTCGCGATCCTGCCCTATATCGAGCAAGAAAACGCCGCCCGGCGTGCGGTGACAGCGGGAAACAGTTGGTCGCTTGCCGACGTTCCACTGAAGACATTCGTTTCGCCGCTTGACTGGTCTACGCCCAACCGGCTGATTAACTTCCCGAACGGTACAAATTACGCCTCGACCAGCTATGGGCCGAACTTCCAGGTGTTTGGAGTTCGCACGTATGCCTACCCCACCGATCCGGCGCTGCTGTATGGGTCGATTCCAGCGGCAGCACTGGACGGCAAGGCCAAGCTCGACTCCACGTTTACAGATGGAACTTCGAACACGATTCTGTTCGCGGAACATTACGGCTGGTGCCCGGGTGGACCAACCGACCACCTGCTCAACGGAGCAACGCAGAACCACCGGTTAGGGCACAGCTACCCATTGCCTTTCGCGTTGCATGCTCCAGGAACTTCGCACATTGGGTATGGCTCACCGCTACCACCGCAATCGAAGCCAGCGCTGGAAGGGTGCAACTTTTTCCGTGCCCAGGCGTTCACATCGTCGGGTTCCAATGTTTGTCTCGGAGATGGGAGCGTGCGCAGCGTGTCCACCAACGTGGCTGAAGCGACGTGGCGATTGCTCCTGAACCCCGCGGATGACGAGGTGCTGCCAAATAATTGGTAAGGGTTAAAGTCAGAGAATAATCAATTCCGGCTCGCACTCGCCAACGCGGGGGCGAGCCAAAGCGTTACACTTCTTGAGCGGGCGGCGCAACGGCCGGGCGGCACTGGACAAATGGCCGATCCGGGGGGTATCGTAAACCCGCCCCTTTCGCCCCAACTGAACTAGCCGGACTGCCGCCGCGTGACCAGGGAAACGGATGACCTTCTCCCTGATGAGGAGGCTGAATGGATACGCGACGCCCGCACCGGCGATCGGGACGCTTTCGCACACTTGGTGGGTCGATACTGGGATGGGCTGTATCGCTGGTTATTTCACCTGACCCGCGATCGCCACTCCGCCGAAGACCTGACACAAGAGACTTTCCTGAAAGCCCTTGGGGCGATTCACTCGCTTCGCCCCGAGAGCAACTTTCGCGCCTGGGTGTTTCGCATCGGTCATAACAACTTCGTGAACCGGAAACGGTCCGAACGGCGAATAAAACATCCGCTTCCCGATGACCTTCCCGATAGTGAAGTGGGAATTGTCGAAGCGACAACCGAGAACCGCGAAACGCTGGAAGCGGTGGCCAAAGCGGTGGCCGATTTGCCAACCGATTTTCGAATCGCGCTCACCCTGCGAGTGGAACACGGATTATCGTTCCGCGAGTTGGCCCGCATCTTGAGCACGACCGAGGAAACGGCTCGCTGGCGAGTGTTCAAAGCGCGACAAAAGCTCTTGCAAGTGCTCGATCCGGAGTTGTTGCCACCCAGCGCTGCAACCGGCGAAGCAACATAAGGCGTGAAAGCGAATCGAATCGTGGGAGTGGCGGAGAACCACATGAACTGTCAGGCTGTTCGCAACGAAATACTATCGCTGCCCGATCCGCGGCAACTCCCGCGCGTGTTGCAATCGCATGTGGCCGCCTGTGCCGGTTGCCGCGTTTGGGCTGAACAGGCCGCCCGACTCGAAAGCGTACTCGAACGCCTCCCGGTGTCCGCAACATCGGAACACAAGAAAGCCGCGTTCCTGGCCCAACTCGCCCAGAGCACCACACCCGCGAAACCAGCCGCGTTGCCCCCGCAACACACCGAACACTGGTTCCGGCAAAATGCGATGCTGCTTGGCGGATTGGCCGCGGCGCTGCTTGTCGCTTGCGGATGGTGGCTCTTCTCCGGCAATGGGAACGCATCGGTCGCCGAGTCGCCCGCACCGCGCGATCCGTTCCTGGAAAAGATTGTGAAGCGCGACGTGGCCCTGGCTCAAGCCGATACCCCCGCAAAGAAACTGCGAGCACTTGGTGGCCTGGCCGAGGATATTTCCAGTGAAGCCCGTGGGCTGGCTCGCATTGCGACGCCGGACGAACTGAAGGATGTGGCCCGCTGGTTCGATCGCGTGGTCACCGATGGATTGGTGCGGCAAGCCGAGAAACTTCCCGCGCACGCGATGCTACCGGCCGAGCGCGTTTCGGAATTCGATGCACTCGCAAGCCAACTGGCCACCGCAGCGGATGAAGTCGATCGGTTATCGGTCGAGGTGCCGGCGGAATCCAAGCCCGCGCTACAACGAATAGCGGATACGGCCCGAGATGGGCAACGCAAATTACGGGCTTTGGCCCGCCGGGAGATCTGATCGTGGCCCGCCTTGCCTTACTACTCACGACCTTCGCAAGCCTTGCCGCATGGGCCGGCGCACAGGGTCCGCCGCCTTCGCTTTCCGCCGCCGATCGGGTCAATCTGTTCAAGGCGAATCGCACGCTGCTTGAGAATCTGGTAAACGACGGCATTACGCTGGCCGATGCGGATGATCCGCTCAAGCGGGCCGAAGGTTCGCGAGCAACGTCGCTCACGCTCTCCAACTATCTTAAGCGAGCTGCCACCGAAGATCAGAACCCGCAGCGCGTGGTGGAACTCGCAGAGTTGATGCACGACGTGCTTCGCGACGGACTCGCCCCCAACCTGGAAGAAGCGGCCAGAATCTTCCCGCCCGATTCGCCACAGGCAGCGCAACTCGCCGATCTGCGCCGCAAGTCCACCGCCGATCTCGACACCTTCGCTCAAGCACTCCCAACTGCAGGCAAAGTTGCGGAGAACGAAGTCGTGAAGAAGGCACTCGCTCAGTTGTTCGATCTGCGTGGCCGGCTGGCGAAGTGATCGACGAAGTGATCGCATTCCGATCGGCGTGCCGATTCAATCCTTCAAATACCAAACGTGGAACACCGCAACGGCCGCGGCCAAATCGCGTGCGGTTTGCAGGTAGCGATCTTGATCTTTCGCTCGCAGAAGTGTGCCGAATTCCAGTTGAATCGCATCGATCGCATATCCCGCGTGGCTCCCATATTCGCCCACAATAAACGCACCGCTAAACTTCGGCTCTTCTTTGGTTTTCTCATCCGCATCGCACGCCGGCAAAACCTTGTAACCCACGCGTTCCAGATGCCCCAACACGCTGCGTCGCCCCGTGAGAGCAACGCGGCCTTCACGGTCGAGGAGTGCCGTCACGGTCTTGCCGTTCTGCGTCCCGCGACAGATCGCATCGCGGAACTCGCCTTGCCCGTGAATATCGAGAAGTAGCCCGTGGCCAAACTCTTTCTTCACCGCCTTGCAGGCCGCCGTGAGCGCGGCGTGATAGGCATCGTAATACGGCTTGGCCTTCTCGGATTCATACGCTTGCTCGCGCGGTCGATTCACATCGAGATGCTTTCGCTCGAACCGAGCCACCACAAGCCACGGCTTCTTTTCCAACTGTTTCTCCAACGCAGCAGAGAAGAGTTCGGCAAGCGAATCGGTCTGTGCATCGATGACTGTGGCGAAGTTGGCGATGCCGTTGCCCTGTCGTTCCGGCACACCGGGAATTGGCTTTCGCCCGCCGTGCGGTGCCGACACGATAATGGGCAACGTGCCTTTTTGAACGAAAAGAAGTTCTTCGTCCACCGTATCTTTTGCGTCGGGAATTGCTGGAGAAATGGCCGGGAAAAGAGCGACCGCGAGAAGAGAAAAGCGAAGAAAGCGGGGCATGATGCGGGAACCTCACGCGAGCCAATCCGATCTGGTTCGCCCCGCGCGGGCCACGAACGATCATGGCGACTGTTGCGGTTGCCGGAGCTTCCAGAGTTCTGTTAACGAAATCCCATGCCCAGCATCGTTGGCGACATCGTTCGCAGCATACTCGAAGACTTTGTGCGACTCCAACGCTGGTTCTTGCGCCGGAACGCTGGTTTGCTGCAACGGATTCCGTTCGAGTGAGAACGTGCCAATCACTCGCCCACTCGCGTCGCACAGTTCCGCAAAGCCGGGAACTGCAGCGAGTTGGGTGAGCAAGTGCGGATCGGAAATAATGATAGCCATTGGTGTTCTCCCGTGGAGGCACACCATTATACCCCTCGATTCTCCAAACCGATCATTCTACCCAATCACACGACGAGATCTCTGGGGTCCGCGATAGTGCCCGCCAGTGCGCTAGCCGCAACAGTCAGCGGCGACGCAAGAAACACCTGCGCTTCCTTGTGGCCCATGCGACCGGGGAAGTTGCGATTCGTGGTGCTGATGCAACTGATCGGCGTGTTCAACCGACCGAAGGTGTCGCTTGGCCCGCCCAGGCACGCCGCGCAACTCGCTTCGCCAATCTTCGCACCGGCGTTCAAGAAGATTTCGCGCAGCGATTTCCCGCCGATCTTCTCTGTATCCAGCCCGTTCGCCACTTCGGTTGTCGCAGGCACCACGAAGGTATCGATCTTCACCGACTTACCATTGAGCAAGCTCGCTGCGGCTTTGAAATCGGTGAGTTTGCCGCCGGTGCAACTGCCGATATACGCGCGATCCAACCGCGTGCCTTTAACCTGCGACACGTTCGCTTTGTTGTCTGGCGAGTGCGGCTTGGCGATCACCGGTTCCATCTTTGTAACATCGTAAACCTTCTCGAATGCGAACGTCGCACCGGGATCGGTAAACGTGGCGGTGAATGGTTTCTGGCCGTTGTTCCGCTTATTCACATAGTCGAGCGTCACTTGGTCCGGCGCGATCACGCCGTTCTTTCCGCCGGCTTCAATCACCATGTTGCACAGCGTCATGCGTTCTTCGATGTTCAGTGCGAACACGCCATCGCCATCGAATTCCATCGCCTTGTAGGTCGCACCGTCGCAACCGATATCGCCAATAACGGCAAGGATCAAGTCCTTGGCCATGAGATAGGGCGGCAGTTTGCCGTGAAACACGAATCGCATGGTGGGCGGCACTTTAAGCCACAACTTTCCGGTGCCCATCACGAAGCCGGCGTCGGTGTTGCCAATACCCGTGGCGAACTCACCAAACGCCCCGGCGGTGCAGGTGTGGCTATCGGTTCCGAGCAAGACTTCGCCGGGCCGCGTGTGACCTTCTTCCGGCAGCGCGATATGGCAAACGCCCTTGTAGCGATCGGTGCCCACGTCGTAGTAATGCGGCAGGTTCTGTTCCTTCACGAATTCGCGCAACACATCGACATTCCGGTTCGCCATCGCATCTTTGGTAAAGATGTAATGGTCCGGGATGATGACGACTTTCTCTCGATCCCACACCTTGGCATCCTGGCCGAAATGCTTCTTGAAGACGCCAATGGTGCCGGGGCCGCACACGTCGTGCGTCATGAGCACATCGACGTTGGCCCAGACGTTCTCGCCCGGTGCCACACTGGACTTACCCGAAGCACGGGCCAGAATCTTCTCGGTCATCGTCATCGCAGACATGGGAAACTCCGGAGATAAACCAGCGAGCGTTAGCCCGTGGGTAATTGGTGCCGTTTAGCTTTATCATATCGTATGTGAGGCCGTTCGGAGCATTACTCGCCATCTGCAAAGGTTCCGAATCGCGAGAGCCCGTGAGAAACATTAACTACAATTTTAAGTGACCCGGCTCCTGACGGAGCACGGCTCGCTCATTAAACGGCTCCAAGTGAATTCTCGTGAGCCGAGTCGCGTCAGCGAACGGGTCCAAATGGACCTTCCCTCAAAGAAACGCCATGAATCACCCTGCCATGACGCCGCCAATGCTCACACCGGAATTGCCCGGCGTGGGCGGGAAGATCCGCGTCTACGATGACGATTTCGATGTCGAGGAAGTGCCGTCGTACGAGCCGTGCGGCACCGGCGATCATCTGTATCTGTGGGTTGAGAAGCGCGGCGTTGGCCCGGAGTTCTTCGCCCGCACCATCGCGCAGCGGCTTGGCACGCACCCCGGCAATGTGGGCACTGCGGGGCTGAAAGACCGCCACGCCATCACGCGGCAATGGGTATCGGTGCCCAAAGAATGCGAATCGCGCGTCAAGAACATCGATGGCGAAGGTGTGCGCGTTCTTAAAACCGGCTACCACTCCAACAAGCTCAAACCGGGCCACCTGCGCGGGAACCGCTTCCGGATTCTGGTTCGCGAGGCGAATCGCGACGTGAACATCGATGCAATTCTGGAGCAACTTCGCACGCAAGGAATGCCAAACTTTTACGGCCCGCAACGCTTCGGCCGCGACGGAAGCACGGTGGAACTCGGTTTGCAATGTCTGGCGGGGAAGGCACCCAAACGCATCCGGCCTTTCTTGTTCCGCTTCGCCCTCTCGGCGGTGCAATCGCTGCTGTTTAACGAATACCTCGCCCGCCGGTTGCGTGATGGCCTGTTCCGCACGGTGTTAAGTGGCGACGTGATGACCAAGTGGCCCAGTGGCGGCATCTTCGTCGCACAAGATGTGCCCGCCGAGCAAGCCCGCTTCGATAGCCGAGAAACCGTTCACGCCGGCCCCATGTATGGCAAGAAGACCTTCCCGGCGGAAGGGTTGGCCGCAGAGCGCGAAGCGGCGGTATTGCGTGCGAGCGGGCTTTCGCCAGAGTCGTTCGGCGGGTTCGGGAAGCTCTTGCTCGGCACCCGCAGGCAGAATCTGGTGTATCTTGATGATTTGACCGCCGCGTGGGAACCCAACGGGTTGCGGTTATCGTTCATGCTGCCCGCCGGGAGTTACGCAACCGTGCTACTTCGAGAGTTGATGAAGACTGCCGTTGAAGACGAACCCTCCACCGGAGAGGATAACGAGGAATAAACCGCACATCGCGGAGCGCGGAGCGCGACAACTTCCATGTGGATTCAGAACATAGCCGGCGGTGGGGTGAACGCCGTCGCTTACTCGCCGGATGGTGAAATTCTGTACACGCAGGATAGCGCGCGTTGGTACACGGAATGGAATCTGGCCACACACGCAGGCAGGCGGTTGTTTCAGTATCCGGATCGCTGCAGTAACCACTTCCCACGCATGTTCACAACGCCCGATGGCCGCTATTTGGTGTCGAACACCAGCCCGCCAATTATCTGGAATCTCGTGACGAATGAGCCACACGCGGAGGTTCCTTCATCGCATGCGTTCGCCGGCGTATCGATAGGTGTGGGGCGTGTGCGCGTGGAGTGCGTGGCCGACGACTGGCTGGGAATTCGCACCTGGTACATCGCCGAACGCAAAGCCGGGGTCGAACTGCGCGACTGGCCCATTTCTGGCACCATCAAGACGCATCACTTCTCGCCAGATGGCAGCATGGTCGCGCTATTGAACTGGTCCAATTCGGTGATCGTCTGCGACACGGAATCGCGGAATCTCTTGCAGCAAATCGATTGCCCGCAACGCTCGCTGCAGCACTGCCGCTTCGCCCCGGATGGCAACTCGCTGATCTTATACATGGCCGATGGAATCTCGATCTGGGATGTGGCAAGGACCTCGATGCGTGTAGATAAAGTGGCGTGCGATCGCCCGTACTGGATGCTGGCGTTTCACCCGCTCTTGCCACTGGCCGCAGTGCGACGCAAAGATGGCTTGCTCTGCCTGTTGAGTTTGCAGACGGGCGAAGAAGTGCGTACGCTCAATTTCGAACTGGGCAAGCAAACCGCCTGCACGACGTTTGCACCCGATGGGCTGACGTGTGCGGTGGGCGGAACCGATAAGCGATTCGCGGTGTTCGATGTCGATGTGTGATGCTTCGCAAGCAGCATTCAACCGATCCGTTTCACCCACGGCCGCACATCGATCCCCTTCATGCCCGCCCGCCGTGCGGCTTCCAAACCAATATCGGTGTCTTCAAACACCACACACGCATCGGCCGCCACTTCCAGCCGCCGCGCCGCTTCCAGAAACACATCGGGTTCCGGTTTGTGGCGCGTGGTATCTTCCGCTGTCACCATTGCGTTGAACCAGTCGCGGATCGCGAGCCGATCGAGTGTGCGAGTGATGGTGTCGCGATAGCCGCCGCTGGCCACGGCGATGGGCAACTTGCCCCGATGGTTCGCGGCAATCGTGACGACGGGTTCAATCGCCGTGATTGCGTGCAAGTGTGTGAGAAATGCCTGTTCTTTCTCGTCTACCATTGCGAAAACATCCGTTATCTCAACGCCCGCATCGCTCGCCAGAATGCGAATGATCTGCTCGGTGGGCATTCCACCCATGGCATAGAATCGGGGTTCGGGAAACGGAATGCCAAACCGCCCGAGCATGGTTGTCCATGCCAGATAATGTGCGGGCATGGTGTCGGCCAGTGTGCCGTCGCAATCAAAGATCAGGCCGGCTGTGCCCGCAGGCGGAATCCAGTTCAGTGCATCCATACCGATTGCTGTATGAGTGGGCCACCGCGACATCAACGGGGAACTCATCGTGGCGATATCCAGAATTCCGGCCCACTCGCACAATCGCGAATGTTCGACTGGAGCCTGATCGCGCCGAGTTGGCTACAATAGGGGCATGTGGCCCGATCGTGATGAAACCGACCGTCTCTTGCATGCGGCACGCGAAGGCGAGCCGGGGGCCGTCGATAAATTGCTCGGCGAGTTCCGCGACCCGCTTCGCCGGGTGATTGATCTGCGGCTCGATCCCGCCATTGCCCGCCGTGTCGATGCTTCAGACATCGTTCAAGATGTGCTCGTCGAAGCCAATCAGCGATTGATCGATTACTTGAAAAAGCCGGATATGCCGTTCCATCTCTGGCTGCGGCACCTGGCGCAAGACCGCATCATCGATACCCATCGCCGACATCGGTTGGCTCAGCGGCGAAGCATCGATCGCGAACAACCGATCGCACGCCCGGCATGGGCGGATGAATCCAGCGTGTCGCTCGTGGCGCAATTTATCGACACCGAACGCACGCCCACATCCGAGGCGATTCAACAAGAGTTGCAACGCCGCCTGGCGACCGCGATCGACAAACTCTCGGAAGACGACCGCGAAATCATTCTGATGCGTCACCACGAGGCGCTCTCGAACCAGGAAGTGGCACGTGCGCTCGAGGTAACGGAAGCGGCAGCATCCATGCGTTACCTGCGGGCGTTACGGCGACTGCGCGTGGTTTTGGTGCCCGATGGCGAAGGCACGCCTGAAGACGTTTGATCATTACAAGCCCGTGGGCTTTTGGAGTAATTCGTGCTCACGTTTGAATCCGCTGAACAATTACTTGCCGAACCGGCACCCCGCCGCTTCCTTCACGTTCTCTTACTCAACGCCATCCGCGACAAAGCCACGCGGCTCGAAATCCGGTTCGTGGAAGATGGCAGCGTCATCTATTACCGAATCGAAGACCGCGATTGGGAACTCGCCCCGCCGCCCGATGAAGTGTATCCGTTCCTCAAAGAAGAGGTGCGTGAGGCGTCGCGATTGGTGCGCCCGGAACGCCCGGAAACCACGGTGATGTTCGGCGTGCCCGACGCACGCTACGAACCACTCGAATGCGGCTGGCTCACCTACAAACTTGGCGGGCTATGGCTCGATCTTCCGGTGCGCATCGATCCACGCGAACCGTATGGCTCCATTCGCTTCGATATCGATGGCTCCGAGGCGCGCGAGTTCGCCGAATCCGCAGACGAAGCTCTGGCCGCTTACGCCACGTTACTCGCACCCACCACCATGGAAATTCCTGGTGAAGACTGACCCAACCCCGCGATACCCTGTTTCCGATTCCCAAACATGACTCCGGACCACGACGAACGTCTGGCACTCGCCATCGAGCAACTCGCAGGGAATGTGCGTGAAGGAAAGCCCGCGGATGTGGACGCCGCACTGCGAGACCACCCGGAGTTAGTAAGTGAACTGCGTGAATTATGGGCCGTCGCACAGTTCGCGCACCTCGCTCGCAAGCCGGGGTTCGACAAGCAATCCACCATCGCATTGCCCCCCACTGGGACATTACATCGTTCATTGGCTGGCGACAAATCCAGCGAGCATGGCGGCCTCACACTGCCACGCACCTTCGGTGATTTCCAACTGTTGAGTGAACTGGGCCGTGGCGGAATGGGTGTGGTGTATCTGGCGCAACAAACGAGCCTGGGTCGGCTAGTCGCGTTAAAGATGGTGCGTGAGGCGCACCTTGCCACCGATGCGGATCGCGCACGCTTTCGCACCGAAGCCGAAGCCGCCGCGCGACTGAAGCACCCGAATATCGTCACGGTTCACGAAGTGGGCACGGTGGGCGGGCAAGCATATCTGTGTCTGGAATATGTCAGTGGCAAAACTCTGGCGGAGCGCGTGCGGAATGAGGGGCCACTGCCCCCGCGCGAAGCCGCACGCCTTACCGGCATTATCGCGCGTGCCGTTCAGCATGCGCACGACTTCGGAATCTTGCACCGCGATCTGAAGCCGAGCAACATCTTGCTGACCGATGCGGAAGGTCAGAGCAGCGATCATCGCAAAGCGGAAGCGGCCAGCGATTCCGGCTCCGAGGCTTCACAACTTCGCCGCCTCGATACCACCACTCCCAAAGTGACCGACTTCGGCCTCGCCAAGAAGATCGATGGCTCAGTAAGCCTCACACGCACCGGGGCGGTGGTCGGCACGCCAAGCTATATGTCGCCCGAGCAAGCCAGCGGCCGCAAAGATCTCACGGCCACGGCGGATGTCTATTCTCTCGGCGCGATTCTCTACGAACTGCTTACCGGTCGCCCGCCGTTTCAGGCTGCGCACCCGGTCGATACGTTACTGTTGGTGCTGGAACAGGAGCCTGTGCCGCCGCGCGACCTGAACCCCACGGTGGATCGCGAACTCGAACTGGTCTGCTTGAAATGTCTGCAAAAGCCCACGGACCTGCGATACCCCACGGCGAGCGCACTGGCGGCGGACCTCGAAGCTTATGTGAACGGCGAAACGATTACTGCGGCCCCCAGTGGCTTGCGATTTTTCTTATCGCGGCTGTTTCGCGAAACGCATCATGCGGATGTGCTGGAGAACTGGGGCAAGCTCTGGATGTGGCACAGCCTGATGATCTTCACGCTATGCTTAATTACGCAAATCATGCAGTGGAGCGAACTGAACGATCACCTGTGGTATCTCGCGTTCTGGTCGATCGGGCTGGTAACCTGGGGCACGGTGTTGTGGCAGATTCGCAAGGCAGCCGGGCCGGTGCTATTCGTGGAACGGCAGATTGCTCACGCCTGGGCGGCGGGCGTGTGCGCGAGTATTGGCATGTTCGCCATTGAATGGCTGGCGGGCCTTAAGGCGCTCACGCTTTCCCCGGCGGTGGCTGTTGCCGCAGGCATGGTGATGGTGTTCAAGGCGGGCTTTCTCTCTGGCCGCTTTTATGGCTGGGCCGCGCTCAATTTCGCCGCCGCCATCGTGATGCCACTGGTGCCGCGAGTGAGCATTCTGCTATTCGGTGTGGTGTCGGCGTTGTCCTTCTTCATTCCCGGATTGAAGTACTATCGCCAACGCAAAGCGCGCGGGCCAACTGGTTCGGTTCACTGACACCTACCAACACCAACGCGCGCCGCCTTGTACAACACTCTCGCAACGGACCCGCCACACGGGAGGCAACTATGTCGCGTCTCATCGCGCTTTGCGTCGCACTCTTTCTTACTCCCAGCGTGTTCGCCGCGGATTGGCCGCAACTACTTGGCCCCACGCGCGACGGGCACTCTGCTGAAACGAAACTGAACTGGAACTGGCCCAAGGAAGGCCCGCCCGTGGCGTGGCGAAAGGATGTCGGCTCCGGTTGGGCATCGCCTGTCGTGGCGGCGGGCAAGCTCTTCCTGTTCCACCGAATCGATGACGATGAAGTGCTTGAAGCACTCGAACCCGCGACCGGAAAGAGCGTGTGGACTGCCAAGTACGCCACGAAGTACCGCGACGATTTTGGCTTCGAACCCGGCCCAAGAGCCACGCCCACCGTAAGCGGTTCCGCCATCTTCACGCTCGGCCCCGATGGCGACTTGCACGCCTGGGAAGTGGCGAGCGGCAAGAAGCTCTGGGGCCGGAACATTCGCACGGATTACGGCGCGATCAAGGGCTTCTTCGGCATCGCCTCTTCGCCACTCGTGGTGGATAACAAGTTGCTCCTGAATGTGGGCGGTAAAGGCGCGGGCGTTGTCGCATTCGACCCCGCAACCGGCAAAGAACTCTGGAAAGCAACGGACGACGCAGCCAGTTATTCATCACCCGTTGCGGCAGAGATCGATGGCAAAAGCAGCGCGGTGTTCCTCACTCGCCACGGGCTGCGAGTCCTTGAAGTGGCTTCTGGCAAAGAGATGTACCAGTTTCCATTCCGCCCGCGCATCAACGAGAGCGTTCAAGCCGCGACGCCGCTCGTGTGGAAAGACCAGATCTTCCTCACGGCGTCGTATTCCACCGGTGCTGCACTGTTGCAATTAAAAGGCGGCGAACTCACCGATCTGTGGGCCAACGATCGCACTCTCTCCAGCCAGTACAACACGCCGGTGCGCGTGGGCGATTTCCTTTATGGTGTTCACGGCCGCGCAGATATTGGCACGGCACAACTGCGCTGCGTGGCCTGGAAAACCGGCGAAGTGAAATGGAGTGAAGCGAACTTCGGCGTCGCATCGATTATCGCAGTGGATGGCGGGTTGCTCGCACTCAACGAAGGTGGCGACCTCGTTCGCTTCGATGCGTCACCGGAAGGGTACAAGGAACGCGGGCGAGTGAAGCTGTTGCAGAAGCCCGTTCGCGCCACCGCGGCTCTCGCCGATGGCTTGCTCTTCGCGCGAGACGGAAAACAACTTGTCTGTGTGAAGTTGAAGTGAAACGCGTTCTTGCGTTGTCCAAAGTCGCAACCGCAATGGCGTGCGTAACTGCGCGGGTTCAGCACTTGCATCGTTCAAGCTGAGTCGAAACAATAACAGCTACGATTTCATCAACTTCGCCCATTACGAGTGTGGCCATGCCGCTCGATTTAAGTTGCCCCGCGTGTCGATTTGTTTTCCCGGTCACAGAAGCGCGGCACCCGATCGGCGTGCTTTGCCCTGGCTGCGAAACGAAACTCACCGCAGAGTTTCGTCGCATTCCGGTTCCCGCACCGGGCGAATCGCCGTATGAACTGCTGGTGAAAACGGGCAGTCCGGCGGGAAGTCAGTCGGAATCTGAGACGAGCGGCAAGAAGCTCAGCTTGGACGACGAAGACCGAGCGCGGCAAAGTGGCTCAATGGCCGTCGTGATTGTTTCGACACTCGGCGCCTTGCTCTCCGCCGTGGCCGCACTGGGATTGCTAGGCTATTTCCTGTTCACCGATCTGGAATCGCAACGCAGTGAAACTGTGAGAGTGAACCCTGTTCAGAATAACACCACACCGAACCAGCCCCGAAATTCTCGCCCCAACCCGAACAACAACAACCCACGCCCCAACCCAAACGACAACAACCCGCGACCCATTCCCGAACCGCCGAAGAAGAAAGCCGATCGGTTCGATCTGAAGCCAGTCCCGGGCACACTCCCCGCGATCACACCCGCCAAGCTGCCCGCCAGCCCATCGGTCATCGACTTTGGCCCCGCTAACGGCCGTGTGGGTGCGGTTGCCGTGGCAGCCGGCGGGCGATATCTCTTCATGCACTTCCCCGACACTCGCAAGCTTGGCCTGTTCGATACGGCTAAAGGTCAGATGATTGCGGGCATCGATGCCGATGGCGGCGATGTGAAACTCGCGGCGGGTATCGATCGCGCGGTCGCATATATCCCCAATGCCAAACTGGTGCGCGTCTATTCGCTGCCCGATCTGCGCCGGCTCTACGATGCCTCAACAACCATGGTCTTTCACGCCAACACCATCGCCATGGGGAACCGCACCAACGGCCCGCTCATCATGTGCGACCCTTTTGGCGAAATCTTCCTCTATGACGTTGGCTTAACGGAACTGAAAGAAATTGAAGGCGCGCAGAAGAAACCCGGCGTTCACTCGGGCACCGTCCTTGCGTTCCCGGATGGCACCGGATTCAGCACGTTTGAGCAACGCAGTCTTCAGTCTGTCAAAGTGCTCACCGAGTCTGCGTTAAACTGGAAAGTGACCAACATGGCCAACACGCCATACCCCGGCGTCGATGGCTTGCTGTATGGGAATGGCGTGATCAACGATAAGAACGGCCGAGAGATTCGATTTACCGGTGCGCCGGGCGGTGGCTCAGGCACGATCTTTATCCCCGCGATCGATTCGGCTTCGCACTTCCTGAAGATCGTGCCGGTTAACACACCAGGCCCAAGATCGAAGAAAACCGTTGTGGTAACCGTTCACGCCAATCGCAACGCCGCAACACCGGTCGCAGGAACCGCAACCATCACGGGTACAACAGAACTGGAAGGGATGATGGATCCGTTTGGGCGGATAGCAACTTCGCTCGATCAGAACTTCTTCTTGATCGAGCAAGCGAAGTTACTGGTCATCCTGCAGCAGGATCGCAAGAAACTCACGATGTATTCGCTTGATCTGAAGTGAGCCAAGAAGCGCGATGAAGCGCGATCACTTCACGCGACGCGGATCAACCAGAACCGGGGCTAACCCCGGTTCTGTTGTTTTTGGCACAACCGGCCGCACCTGTTCGCCTAGTTCAAACGGATTGGGAAGTGTGACGCGCTGGAACGGCGCGGCGGCAACCAGCACCTTCACAGGCGGGGATGTGATCGCGGCGTGGCTCAACGCAACGGTGGGATCTTCAAGGCTTACCCGTTCCGTGAACTGGCGACCCAATACCGGCAACGGCGGCGGCACTTTGGCATCACGCGCGCGTTGCGTGATGCCCGCCTGAATTGGGAACGTCGTTTGTGGCCGCAGGATGTCGATGGTGCCACCCAGATCGATGGGAACGCGCTCGCGCGGAGCAGTTGGTTTCACATCCAAATGTGCCACGGGCAGAACAGGTGGCAATGTCAGTGCGGCTTTCGCCAGCGCATCCGGAACGCGAATCGTAAGGGGTGCCTGTCGCGGTTGCCATCCGGTTTCCAGTTCCACTGTCGGCAGCGTGGGAACGCGAATCGTGACGGCATTCGCTACCAGATGCCCACCAAGATCGGAAGGTGGTGCCAGTGCCATCCGCGGTTCAGGAGCAATAGCCAGCGCAGTCACGATCGCCGGGACCGGGGCCGCACTCTCAGGCGTAGCGGGCGCGATGGCGACATTCGCCAAAGGATTCGCCACGAGTTGCGCTTCTGCTGCTGGCTTCTGACCGCAGCCAATCATTCCGGTGAGTGCGATAAGCAGAGCGGTACGGAACATGGTCAATCTCGTGTGCGATGTTGCGGCCGGTTTCACTTCTTATCTGCGACTTCAATAACTAGCTTGATTGCGGAACCTTCTTTGGGCAGCGAAGCGGGGTTCACGTCCAACTTCAGGAACTTCTCTTCCTTCATGGTCCAGGTTGTTTGCAAGACCGTTTCGTCCGACACCGGGAACAGCACCGCCAGCGTGCCCGTGAGGTCCGCGCCATACTTCTTCTCGTCCGGTTTGTTCGGATCGGCGGCCGTCATCACGGAACCGGTGAACACGAACGTGGGCTTCGGCGGGGCTTTCTTGGTCTTCGGATCCCACAAGATCTTCTCAAACGCTATTCGCTTCGAGCCGCCGGCATTGTCGGGCACTTCAACAAACACATTCACGATTGGCCCTTCCGCTTTCGCGCCTTCGCCCTTGGCGGGCTTCCCCGGTTTCAGCCCGAGTTTAACCAGCCCCTTGTGAACTTCTGAAGGGTTCACATCAATCGCCACCACAATCTCGTGGGCTTTCTTTCCTTTAGGCGCGCCCCAGCCCGCGATGAGTTCGATCGGGTAAATCTGATCGAGATTCGGCAGCTTGCGCGGTGCGACCTTGGCATCGACCAGCACGCAGCGCCGCCCTTCGTCCACCGATACTCCCGTTGAAGAAGCTTTCGGCTCTTGTGCCGGCGTGCTTCCCGCTGCGACCACAATCGCAAGAACTCCGCCCAATATCGCGACACGATTCATACACATCATTACTTGGCTCCAATGCATGCGACGACTGTTTCTTTCCCCTTCAGGGGGCCTTCGAGGTTGCAGGTGGCCACGACCAATCGGCCGCCGTGAACCGTGACCCCGCCATACACCATACCCGCAGCACCCGCTTCCTTCCCCAGTGCAAACGTCCACTTCGGGGTGCCCAGTTTCAAATCGATCGCGTGAACCGTTCCGGCGAGATCCGCAACATAGACCACACCCCCGGCCACTGCGGGCGGAGCGAATAGCGGGGCCTTGCAATCGTAGAGCCACGCCCGTTCGCCATCGGCGAGTTTGAACGCGCGCACCTTGCCATCGGTTGCGGTCGTCACAACGAGATCGTTGCTAACGGCCGTGCAAGCCAATACGCCACCGGTGGCAATCTCTTTGCGCCACTTCACATCGCCAGTCTTGAGGTTCAGTGCCGTCACATCGCCTTTGGCCCCGCGCAATTCCGAATAGTAGTAACCCACGGAACTGCCCGGCACGATCGCAACATCACCCGCCACGGTCGCACCGCCCCAGGGGTTGTACGTGAGTTCGCGCTTCCAGATGGTTTCACCCGTTGCAGAACTCAGAGCATACAGCGCGCGTTCGCCTACCTTTTCCTTGTCCAGAAACGATGTCGGGACGAGCAGCGTATCGCCGGCCAAGTTGATGGGTGCATCGACATGCCACTTCGTCTGGCCCTTCTGCCACACACGCTTGGGGGCGAACGCTAGCAGTTGGCTATCATCGGGTGGAATGGCGAAGTCATCTTTCTTGGCCTTCGCGGCTTCGTACTCGGCGGTGAGTGTTTTCCACTTCGCCTCCTGCATTTTCGCAATCGTAGGCAGATCGTGCTCTTTGCCATCGAGCATCGCTGTGTTCAGTTCCACACACAACACGCCCGCCGCCCCGCCGCCGATGAAGACTTTGCCGCCAGCCACAACCGGCCCGCCTTCCAGGTGAATGAGATCGCCCGGAACGACAAGTTGCCAGAGCGGGCGGCTGGTCTTGGCGTGGATGCAATGAAGCACGCCGCCAGAGTCTTGATGCATGCCATCGCCGAAGAGAAGATACTCGCCCGCAACGGCAGGAGAACTCACCGAAGGAAGCTTCAAATACGGGGCTGATTTACTCCAGACCGGCTGCGGCGGAGTGCCACCCGCGAACGGGAACACGCTAATCACCGGCCGGTTGAAGGCCCCAAACCCGGCGAGATAGACGCCGTTCTGCACCGGAACCGGCGCTGCGACGAACTGATCCTGCGACTTGATGGCCCAGAGCAACACCGGCTTCTCTGGCCCCGCCTCGTTATCCGTGTTTCCCGTGCGTTGCGGATTGCCACGATAGGTGCCCCACGGTTCCACGGCGCTCGCCGCGCTCGCCAACCCACATAGCCAGCATAGCGAGATCAAAAGCTTATTCATGTCGAACGTCCGTGGCGGTGGCGCGGTTAATGGTCGCAGGGCAAAAGGCGATTCAATTCGCACGAACACTGAGCGGGCTATTGGCCACAGTCACATCCTTGGCGATCAACTTGCCGTCTGGCCCGATCAGTTCAATGCGGTATGCCCCTGGCTTCACCATGAAGCGTGGTGCAAGACCACACTGTCCGCCGCGGCCATCGCCACCGGCCACGCAGCACGTCGCGATCGCCTTGCCGGTGGCATCTTTAAGAACCACCTTGCCGCCATTGATTGCGGATGTTCCGTTGAGTGCAACCGACACCGCAGTTAACGGTCCGCCCGGTGTCGCAGCCCCGAATAGCACGCTGGATTCTTGCCCTTCATTACTCAGGATCAGATCGAGTTGTCCGTCGCCGTTCAAATCGCCGAACGTGGCAGCCTGCGAATTGAATACCTTCTGCGTCAGCCCGATGTCACTCGACTTCTCGATGAACTTGCCACTGGTTTGCTGGAAGAAGCGGTTGCTCCCACGCAGGCAACAGACCAGAAGATCCGGCTGGCCATCGTTATTGAAATCGCCCCACGCGGCGGCCACGGCACCCGGAATCGGCTGTGCGAGATCGCCGGCACTCGCGGTTGCGTTGGTGAACTTCGCTTTCCCATCGTTGCAGAACAGCAGGCACTGCCCCTGCGATTGCGGCACGAAAATATCCATATGGCCATCGCCATCGTAATCGCACAGTGTTGGCCCCACCTTGCCTGGTTTGTAGCTCACACCGGTATCTGCTTTGAGTGTGAACTTGCCGCCCTGATTTAAGAACAGCATCCCGTTGCGAGCGCCAAAGAGAAACTCGGGCTTGCCATCGCCATCGAAATCCGCGACCGCGAGCGAATCGCCTTTATCCGCGGGGCCATTGGGGCCGAGTCCCCACACAGTAGAAGCATCTTCGAACCACGGCCCCGGTGAAGCATCGCCATCGCCAAATGAGAACGCGAACGATTGCGGGCGATCGGTGTTGCACATCTTCACCAGCAACTCGTTCTTCCCCTTCTTCAGCTTCAAAGTAAGCATAACGGGTTCGGGCTGCGGTTTCTCTTCGCCAAACACTTTGACGCGATCCACCCACACCGCGAGCGTGTTCCCACCGGAATGGAGTGTGATGGGAACATCCGCATCGGCAGTCATTTCGAGTTCCGTGCGGATGTATGTGGCGCAATTCTGCCCCACTTCGGGAAGTGGAAGCGGTTCGCTCTTGAACTCTTTCTTCTCCCACTTCGTGGGCATGTCCCGCTTCCCCTTGTATGTGGTCTGCGGGCTGAATTTCTCTGTTTCCACTGGGAACGCGGTCTTCGGGTTGTCCGCCGGGTTGGGTGCGCGGAAGATGCCAATCGCGTGCCAGTCGCCGGGCTTGGGCAACACGACTTTCTTCCCTTCGACGCGCACGTTCTTATACAGCCGCAAGCCATGGAACCCGTTAGCCAGAAGAATATCTGGTTTGCTATCGCCATCGAAATCGCCCCATGCGGCAGCGGTCAGGTTGTATGCGGTTTCTTGCGGCAAGCGCCTGGTATCGTCTTTGAAGCGACCTTGGCCTTGATTGGTGAACAGGCGTGGCCCACTCGTCGTGGCCAGAAGCAAGTCTGGGAGGCCATCGCCGTTGCAATCGGCCCACACCGCGGCGCGTGCCCCGCCGGTTAAACCGGGCAACGCCGTTTCAATGAACCCATCACCGCCGTTCTGAAGCAACGCCACCTTGTTCGCCCCGCACAGGCAAATATCGAGCTTGCCATCGTTATCGAAATCGATGCTGGTAGCAGACTGTGCTTCCGAAGTGAGATTGGCCAAGCCGGCGTAGCGATCGAAGCCCGGCATACCACGCAGCGCGCGGATCTCTTCTCCACCCCAACCCACGAAATCGCGCTTCGGGTTGTAGTCGAAGTTCTTGAGACTGGTCTTCAATCGTTGAATGCGTGCGGTCTTCTTGTGGATGGCTTCCTTATCGCCATCGATCATGCACGGCACCACAACTTCCTTACCCGCGTGGATGTCGCCGACAATCTCCGGGAGCTTATCGACCTTGCCGGCGTAGCTGCGAAGCAGGAACGGTTCGCCGTGCGACATGCCCCACCACTCCCCCTGCGGATATGCTTGATACCACGTGACGCCGATATAGGTCTCGCTGGCTCCGCCGTTATGGAAGAACGTGGCGGTTTTGCCGACTTCGGCCCAGTTCATGATCTCTTGCCACTCGCCCGGCCGCAGCCCGCCGCGCCCAATGTTGTGCTTGATCTGCTCTTGCGGGTGCTTCCCTTTGATGTCCTGAAGCTTCTGATAGATGATCAGATTCTTCTCGCGGTCCACCTTCACCACCTGCATCTGCACCACGTTGGTCGATTGCTTGATCATGTCGGCGAGACTGATGGCAACTTCCACATACGCGGTCGCCGGTCGCGGCGCAGCAATAACAAGTGCCGCAGCGAACAGCGCAAAGAGTGTGAAACGGCTTGCAAACATCGCGAGAACCTCCATGGCGGCTTTGATTTCACTTCTTGGGCTGTATCTTCTGCAATCGCTCGGCGGCGGCCTTCGTCCATTCGCTCTCTTTCGGAGCATCGCGAATCACACGTTCGAGCAACTTCACGGCGTCGTCGGGTTTCTTCTCTTCCGCCAGCACGCGAGCGTGTTCGAGCATCGCCGTCCACTTCAACTCTGGAATGTCGTACCCGAGGTAGACGGTCTGGAACTCTACGCCAGCTTCTTTCCACTTGTTCTGCCGGGCGTGGCACTCACCGATCTGAAGCCGCGCGCGACCGGCACGTTCGTCTTGCGTGGCCTGCGTAATGAGGGCATATGCATTGATAGCATCGTTGAACCGGCCCTGGTTCTGATGCGTCATTCCGATGCCATAACGGGCATCGATTGCCCAGGTGTTGTTGTTGCCGAACCGGTTGACGACCGTCTCAAACGCCTGGCGGGCGGCGTCCCACTGTTTTTGATCGAGATAGGCGATTCCGAGGCGGAGCATGGCGCGATCGCTTACTTCTGCGATGTTGTGGAACGCGCCATTATCCTTGAAGATCACGAGCTTCTTCACCGCCTCATCGGTCTTTCCTTGTGCCAGCAAACACTCGGCCGAGCGATACAAGCCATGGCCACGCAGCGGCGATTTCTCGTTCGCGGCCACCGCCTCGAATTGCCCGAGTGCGGCGGCGTAATCTTTCTTGTCGAACAGTGTGGCTCCCAATCGCAATCGCACTCGTTCAAGCGTTTCGAGCGATGTGGCTTTGTCGGTTGGCTCTGCGTCGATGGCATCCTTCAGCAGTTTGATCGCGTCGTCGGGCTTCTCGGTGTTCGCCAGCAACTCGGCCAGTTCCAGGCGTGCTTCCACTGCAAGCGCCAGACCCGGGAACTCGGCGAGTAACTTCGTGTATGCAGGAAGCGGATCGGAGCCGGCTTCGCGATTCGCCCATGCGGCTTCGTACAACAAGCGGCCACGAACTTCACTTTCAGGCAGTGCGTTTTTGAATTGCTCGGCTCGCTGCAGGAAGTCGCGGGCCAAGTTGGTTAACTCGCCTTTGGCAGATTTCACGCGGTTCTCGATCTCGGCTATTTGCGGCGGCGTGAGGTTGGGCTTGGTCTTTTCCTTCTCGATCTCGGCGATCTTCTTCTTGGTCTCGATCACTTTGCATTGCAAATGCTTCAGCGCCGCTTCCGCAGCGATCACGCGCGTTCCACCGACTTGAACGGCCTGCTCGAACGCGGTGCGAGCATCGGCGACTTTGCCCGCTTCGAGAAGTGCCACGCCGTGTTGATAGCGCAACAACGGAACCCACTCGGCGCGAGAGGGATCGGAACTGAGTGCCCCTTCGAACTTCTGGCGGGCTTGCTGCAAGGCATCCGCAGCGGGTTGAAACTGGTTCTGTTCGCGCAGCAAGTTCGCCAGTGCCAGGATGGCGAGCGGGGCCACGGGCGATTTCTGCAGTGGATCGTTCGTGAACTGCCGCAGCACATTCGTCGCGCCGCCCTTGTCGCCCTGCAACGTCATCACCTTCGCACGTTCCAGATGGGCATGACCCAACAACGGCGATTCGCGGTATTGCTGATCGTTGATGAGCTTCTCCAGTGTTTGCCGAGCCTTGTTGAGCAACTCGTTCCGCTCGTTGCCCGGCTGCAGTTGCACGCCGAGCCGCTTTTGGCATAACGCGATCTTCAGGAACGCATCCGCGACTTGCTCCGCCTTGGGGTTGGCAGCCACGAAGCCGTCTAACTGCGCGAGTGCGTTCGTGAGTTTCTCCCGAAGCATGTTGTCTTGCAGTGCGTCTTCGGCTTTCTCGGGTGCAGTGCGAATCAGGCAATCCGCGAGAACATAACTCACCGTTGCGAGGTCGTTGTTCCGATCTGTTAATGGGATCGCTTCGAGTGTGGTCGCGGCCTTTTCGTAGTCGCCTTGTGCGACGAAACAGCGTGCCAACCCGTAGCGAGCGCGGCCCACGCGCTCGAACTCCGGAAACTTCGCAACCACATCTTCGAACTTCTTCTCGGCTTCGGCATAAGCCGCTTTCGCCCCGGCTGCGTTGTTCTGCTTGGCTAAACCTTCGGCCTTCACCAAGCTGTTCTCTGCGCTGCGTAACAACACGAGAGGCAATAACGGGCTGTTGGGATATTGCTGTTTGAACGTGGTCACGCGGGCGTCGGAAGCGTTCGCATCGCCGGCCAGATGGTAGGCCGTGGCCGCGCGTTGCAGCAGTTCCTCACCGCGTGTGGGGAGCAGTTTCTCGTTGCGCAGTTGATCGTAGATCTGTGCCGCTTGTTGAGCCTGGTTTGTTAAGAGTAACGTGTCGGCAAGTTCGAAGAGGATTTCCGGGCGGCGGGCTTTCGCTTGCGGGTCTTGCCCTGCGAGTTGGTTCGCCTTGTCGGCCGCAGTGCGAAGCGAGTTGATCGCGGTATCGTAGAGTTGTTTGCGTTGGTTCGGGTTATTGGGGTCGGCGGCTTGGGCTTGCCCGATTTGTGCTTTGCCGAGCCAGTAGCGTGCTTGGTCCGCGAGGCGTGGGTGATCGGCGAACGGCTGCAGTGTTTTCACCGCCTCATCGAACGCCTTCGATTGCACCAGGCAGAAGCCCGCCCGCAAAACGGCGTCGTCCTTTAATGGCGAAGTCGCGTACTCCTTGGTGAACGCCTGGAACTTGGGCAGTGCCTCGCCGAACTTCCCCGCTTCGTAGTTCAAGCACGCACCATAGAACGCCGCGCCGGCAACGTAATCTGGAGCGGGGTTCTTCACGAGTGCTTCGAGGCGGGCTTTCTCCCACGGATCATTCTTGAATTGCTCGGGCTGCTTCAGCGATTCAACCGCCGCTTTCTTCTGTTCTTCGTAGCCATTCAACACCGCCGTGAACGCATTCGCCGCCTCCGCCTTCTCGTCTTCTTTCTCGTGGATTCGCCCCAACAGATATTGTGCATGCAGGCCGAAAGGTTGCTTGAAGGGAGCGAGTTGGCCCAGCGAGCGACCCGCAGAGGGAATGTCGTCGAGTAGGAAAGATGCGAACCCGTGGTGATACAGCCCGAGTGCGTGATAGGGGCTTTTCGCAAGGGCCGCGTCCTTCACGAAGGGTTCGACTGTTGCACGCGCTTCTTTCACCTTCCCCGTGCGAAGTTCCATCTCTGCGTTGTCGCACCGACTGCGGGCGACCCACTCGGCATCGGGTGGCGTCTTTCGCTCGAAGCCTTCGCGTGCGCTCTTGAAGTATTTCTTGGCTTCTTCAAAGTGGCCGTTGGCGGCCTGTTGCCGTTGCGGTAACTCGTTGGGCTTCGCCACACCTTGGGCTAACTCGTTCAAACCTAACCCGCGGCGACAGACGCCGGCATAGTATTGTGCGAGCGAGCGATCCGCGAAGTTCGCCTCGTTGGCACTAGGCAACACCGCATCGAGCGCAGCCTGATAGTTCCGGTCTGGCAGATCCAACAGCGCGATAGCTAATCCCAGGCGGGCGGAATTCACTTCCTTGTTCCCGCCAAACTTCTGGAGAAACTCCCGATAGCGATCGACTGCGAACTGTGGGTTCGCATCCGCGTAACCCTTGCGTGCCACATTCAGCAGCATTTCCGCTTGCTGATCCGCATTAGGTTGTGCGGCAACTGTGCCGGGTGGCACGCACAGGAACATGAAGAATGCAAAGGCGAAGAATCGAACAGTTGTAATCTTGATCATCGGTGTGTCTTGCTCACCGTCAGGGGGAGGTTCTGTGATTCGGATGGCAGGATGGTTCTTGCCCTTCAACTTGCAATCCGCGTGGGCGAGGTCATTGCATGCTTGGGCCAAAGGGAAGTTTATAACTTCGTTCTGGTAAGTGTGACAGTCTGCCGCTGAGCCATGCAGTGCCATTCTCGTCGTGCGCGAGGCAGCGCGTCAATCGGCCGAATGAGGAATTGGTGAAAGCCGTGCGACAGGAGAAGATGATTCGATCAGGTGCCAAACAGACGTGTAAACCAGTTTCGCGATGGCTTCTTGGGCGGCGGCACTTCCAGTGGCAAGCCTTGCAGAATGGCCACACCCCACAAGCTTCCGATCCGCGTTGCCGCCGGCATTCCGGCCCACTCGATCAATCGGCGATATCCTTTCGCCAACAACGGACGGCGACGATCGATCCCGTGCCCATCCGATCCGAGCAAGTGTACGAAGCCGCCTTTCACCCACTCTTTCAGTGCACGTTCGGTTTCGGCATCGCGCGAATCGGCCAGCGCGCGCGCGGTGACTTGAATCAGGCAACCCGCAGCAATCCATTCGGCTGTTAGCTGCGGTTCGTGCAACAACTCTTCATACCGCTCTGCGTGCGCAATGATCAGGCGTATACCCATTGGGCGCAACGCGCTGGCGATTGGCAGCACATCGACAAAACTGCCATGTGGCATTTCCACAAGTAACCAGCGCTTCTGATCGCCGACAGACATCAATCGCCCCGCTTGCCAATCTTCCACAATGCTGGGCGAAAGCATGATCTCGCCGGTGGGATAAACATGGAGCGGAATGTTCTTCTCTGCGAGTTGCGTTCGAAGCGATAGGGCCGCAGTGCGTAAGCGATCCGCCGTGTTCTCGGGATAGCTCTCGTTCTGGTGGGCCAGCGCGGTCGCATGGCCAACACCTTCGTTCACGAGCATGCGACACATCGCCTCGGCGATTCCCACATCGGCCGGTCCGTCGTCAAGCCCTGCAAGAAGATGAACGTGTGTATCAGCCAGGGATAGCATTCGGTGAATCGCAGTCCGTGAATCGCAAACGGGCGGGTTAAAGGAGAACACCACCCATTGTAGTGGGTGGTGTTCCGTGCGGAGTAAGCAAGTTAACGGCAGTCCAGAACGGTTCGCACCGCGATCAATCGGTATACGAATCGGAGTACTTGTATTCGTACTTGTAGTTGTAGCCGTATCCATATCCCATGTCGCGTTCCGACGACGCATTCACCACTACGCCGAGAATGCGAGCGCTCACTGCCATCAATTCTTCCTTCGCCCGCTCTGCGTTTGGCCCGGCGTCTGCGGTCATGCGGAACACCAGAATCACGCCATCCGCTCGTGACGCGACCGCAGCGGGATCGCTCACCGCCAGCACCGGCGGAGTATCGAGCAGAACGTAATCGTAGCTGGAACGAAGATCGGCGAGGATCTCCTTGAACCGCGGACTGGTGAGCAACTCTGCGGGGTTCGCGGGTCGCGGACCGCAGGGAAGCAAAGAGAGGTTCTCGATCTCGGACGTTCGCACCGCATCGCCCAGATCCGCCACATCGGCCACGACCGATGCCAGCCCCACTTCAGGATTGGGTATGGCGAAGATGCGGTGCACGCGCGGCTTGCGGAAATCGCAGTCCACCAGCACCACACGCTTGTTGGCCTTGGCTAACGCAACCGCCAGGTTCGCGGTAACTGTGCTCTTCCCATCCCCGCCATTGGGGCTAGTAATCTGAATCACCTGGTGATCGCGGTTCTTGGTGCTGAACAGGAGCTGCGTGCGAATGGCGCGAACGGCTTCCGCCTCTGCTGATGTGGGCCGCAAGTAAACCGCTAACACCGGATCGACAGCAACCTCAGGCGTAATCTCCGCGGGTTCGTTCGTGCGGATCAAGGGAACATGGCCCAAGATACTGAGACCCAGGCGACGGCGAATGTCGGCGGGCGAGCGGAAGCTGCGGTCAGACAGTTCGGACCATAATCCCAGCCCTGCACCCATCATCATCCCGAGAAGCGACCCCAGGATCAGCGAGCGAGAAAGCACCGGAGCCACTTGCGCGCCATCCGATGGCTTGGAGATATCCCGCACTTCAAACCCGCCACTGGTTCGCGTGCCACGCACGCGGTCGCGCTCGCGAATGGTGGTTTCCAGTTCCGTGGCCAGACTGCGGAGCGTCTCTTCGTACGTGCGAATTGCTTGCAAGAGCGGGGCCATGCGCCGCATAGTAAATTCATCGCTATCAATCTTTTCAGCTAGCACACCCAACTGAGCCGCGATGCCAGCAAGTTCGTTTTCCAGTTTTCGCCGATAGCGTTCGAGTTCGTCTTCCACCGGTCCGCCGCGTTTCTCGACTTCGGTCTCGAGTGCTTTAATTTGCGTCGTAAGCGAAACCATTTCCGGGTGGCCCGTACCCAGGCGATTGCTCAGTTCTTCTTTCTTGTACCGAAGCTGCAAGAGCATGGATTCTGGATCGCGCGGATCGCCAAAGAGTGAAGGGCGTTCGGGCGATACTCCGAGCCGCGCCATCACCGCCAGCCGCTCCGCCCGGGCGTTACCCGCGTCGCGAACTTGGTTCAGTTCCTTGTCGATTACGATGCGACGCAGTTCCAGTGCGGTCTGTGCCTCGCGGTTGGAACTCACTCGCTGCTGAACTCGTGCGGGATCTTCCTGGCTAATCCCTGGCAATAAATTCTTGTTCGTTTCCGGATCGACTTCCCCGTGGAGCTTTTGCCCCGCATCTCGGAGTTTTTTGCTCGTTTCTTTTTGACTTGACTCAATGCGTTTGATGGTTTCATCGAGCTGTATAAGGTTTCGCGTGGTTGCCTCATCGAACACGCCAGAGAGTTCATTCTTATAGGCGGTAATGATCGCCTTCAGATACTTCGGAGCATCGGCGGGATGCGGAGCGCGGAACGAGAGAAGAAGCACGTTACTCGGAACGTTCGATCCCGGTTCCTTTTCGCGGATCACCGAAAAGCGCGATCGCATGAAGGCGATTCGTTCTTCAATTCCTTCTGGCGGCGGTGCTTCAAATGGCTTTTGCTCGTCGAGCCGCTTCTCGGCCGCTAATCGGAGAATGGTATCCGATGCCATCACGATCACCTGCGGCCCGACATAATCCTCGACATACTGCACCCGCGAATCGCCGGCCGAACCGGAGATCATGTCCGGGCGGTTCTTCACCACCATTAACTCTGCCGAAGACTGATACACCGGCGATTTCTGCATGTGATACAGCAGCCCAAGCACCAGCCCCACCGCCAGCCCGAGCAGAAGCCAGGGCCACCGGCGAACAATCGCCAAGAGCAAATTCGGTGGCTCGCCCGCAGTTGGCTGCGGTTGAAACTCCGCCTCAGATGAAGAGACCGGATCGACGAGCGGGTTGAGAGTTGCCACGAGATCGACTCCAAAGGTCGGCGCGCGGTTGGCAGGCATCCGCACTGCTATTGTCCCACACTGTGCGGAAGTGCCAAGTGCGATCCGCACACGCAAACCATTTCACGCGGCGTTGCCTATCGCCAAGTCTCTTGAAAATCGACCGTTTCCAAGCGATGCGATCAGCAAAACCGGCGAAATAAGAACACAGGTAAAATCGCGATGTTTGGGCGCAATGTGGCAAGTCGGGGTGGCCGCGAGCCAACAACTCTTGTTCGATGAGAGTAAGTCTATCCACCACATCGGGAACCTGTAGCCATGACCAAACCCGCACTTTCCGCTTTCGCACATGGCCTAACGACTGAAACGGCCTTCGATGTTCTGGCGGTCGCCAAAAAGCTGCAAGCGTCTGGCAAAGATGTGATCGCGCTTCAAATTGGCGATAGCCCATTCCCGAGCACGGCCAGCGCCATTGCCGCTGGGAAAGCGGCCATCGATGCGGGCCAAACGCGGTACGCGCCATCACAAGGGTTGCCCGACTTCCGCCGCACGATTGCGGAAACTGTGAAGGCCGAGTTCGGAATTCCTGCGAGTGCGGACAATGTTGTTGTGGCTCCGGGAGCCAAGCCATTCGAGCAATTCTTCTGCGAACTGTTCCTTGAACCGGGCGATGCGGTCTTGGTCTTTCAGCCAGCGTTCCCGACGTACGAACCCAATATCCGCCGTCGCGGAGCAAACCCGGTATACCGCCCGCTGCGCCAGGAAACGGAATTCCGCCCGGACGTTGGCGCGATCGAACAGTTCGTCAAGCACGAGCCAAAAGCCAAAGCGATCTTCCTGAACTCGCCGCACAACCCAACCGGCGGCGTGGCCACGAAGGAAGATCTGCACGCCATCGCCAACATTATGCGTGGCACCAACATCGCAGTGCTCAGCGATGAGCCATATTGCCACATGGTGTGGGAAGGGAAGCACCACAGTTTACTCGCCGAACCCGGCATGATGGATCACGTGGTGAGCGCGTTCACCTTCTCGAAGAGTTACAGCATGAGCGGATGGCGATGTGGCTTCGCGGTCATGTCGGCACCGCACGCGGATCTTATGGGGAAGATGATCAACACCTCGCTGTCGTGCGCGCCGCCCTTCGTGCAACTCGCTGGCAAAGCCGCGCTCGAACACGATTCCGCCGAGCGCGACAGCACCATGGCGAAGTTCCATATCAAGGTGAAATTACTCGTCGATGAACTGCGAAAAGTGCCGGACGTTTCGGTGTTGATGCCCAAAGGCACGTTTTACGTCTTCCCGAATGTGGAGCCGATTTGCAAACGACTCGGCATCACATCGCATGGGCTGGCCATGTACATGCTCGAAGGGGCGGACGATAAGCGTGGCGTGGCGTGCTTGGGCGGCGAATGTTTCGGCGCTGCCGGGAACGGGTTCCTGCGCTTTAGTTGTGCGGAACCGGATGAACGCCTGGTGGAAGCGGTGGCGTTCTTCGCTGATGCCGTGAACCGGGCGGATCGCATCCGGGCCTATCTCGAAGCGAATCCGAAGTACCGCCTCAAATAAGTTGCATCGCACTGGCGTTGGTGCCCGGAGTTCGCTCCGGGCTACTTCGTCTTTGGCTTCAATACTTTCATGACTTCAGCCAGCGACCGCGTGTTGAACACATCCGCTTTGGTAAGCCAACCGCGGCGTGCCACATTCACACCGTAACGGTAGTACGCGAGTTCGCCGGGGCTGTGGGCATCCGGGTTAATCACGATCGGAATGCCCAGTGCCTTCGCGCGTTTCACATAAGTCCAATCCAGATCCAGGCGGCTCGGCTGCGCGTTAATCTCGATCATCTTGCCATGCTGCGCCGCGGCTTTCAGAACTTGGTCGAGGTTGATCTTGTACCCTTCGCGACGAAGCAAAAGCCGACCGGTGGCGTGGCCAAGCATGGTTACTGCGGGGTGTGCGAGCGCGCGACATACGCGAGCCGTCATCACTTCCTCGGGCATGTTGAACAGCGTGTGCACACTGGCGACCACATAATCGAAACCCGCGAGCAACTCATCGTCGTAGTCGAGCGATCCATCTTCCAGCACGTCCACTTCCGTGCCTTTCAGAATGGTGATCCCTTGCAGCGTCTTGTTAATGCGATCGATCTCGGCCCACTGCCGCTGCACCACACTGGGCGGAAGTCCGCGTGCGATGGTTAACGATTGCGAGTGATCGCCAACACCGAAATACTCGAAACCGAGTTCCTTCGCCGCTAGCGCCATCTCCTCCAGGCTGGCGGTGCCATCGCTATAAATGGTGTGGTTGTGGAAGACCCCGCGAATGTCTTCCTCCGTCACGAGCACCGGTAACGTGCCAGCCACAGCCGCTTCGATCTCGCCGGTATCCTCGCGAAGCTCCGGCGCAATCAACGGCAGCCCCAACGCGGCGTACACATCTGCTTCATCCTTGGCAGGCAGATGCTTTTCGCCAGAGCCAAGCCGGTACTCGTTCAGCGTAATTCCTTGATCGATCGCCCGCTGTCGCAGCCGAATGTTGTGTTCCTTGCTTCCCGTGAAGTACATCACGCCGAATGGAAATTGCTTGTCTTCGATCACGCGCAGATCCGCATTGAGTGTGACCTTCTCTGTGCCCAATCGCATGGTCGCCACGATGCTCGATTTGGTGGGGCCATGTGCGACCACTTGCACAACTTCGGGAAACGCCACGAAGGCATCCATGATCGGTTGCGGATTGGCCGAACTCGCCAGGATATCGATATCCTTGGCCGTCTCTTTTCGTCGCCGTAAACTTCCGCACAACTCCGCTCGCACCACACCCGGCAAGGCACGCACCCGTTCGAGAAGTGCAACGCCCAGAGGAAGCGCCAGATCGATGCGCACGCGATTGCCGACCGATCCCAGGTAGGCGATCCCTTCGAGAATCTTCTGCTGCGTCTTCGCGCCGAACCCTTTGAGGCTTGCCACCTCGTTTGCATCGCAAGCGGCTTTCAGTTTTGCGATGGTGTCGATGGCCAACCCATCGTGAAGAGCTTTCACCTTCTTGGGGCCAACGCCGGGAAGCCGCAGCATCTCGACCAACCCCGGCGGAATGGATGCACGCAAATCATCGAGGTACGGCAGCCCACCCGTCTGGATGAGTGTTTCGATTTTCTCGCGAAGGGCTTCGCCGATGCCGCGCACTTGCGCGAGCTTCTTTTCTTCAACGAGTTGTTTGAGATCGCTATCGAGTTGTTGAATCACACGCGCCGCGTTGTGGTACGCATTGGTGCGGAACGCATTCTCACCCTTGAGTTCCAGCAGCGTGCCGATTTCGTCCAGCGCTGCGGCAACATCATCCTTGGTCATCGATGGACTCCCGGAGAAAGATGCTACAAGAATAGCAGATCGCGGAATGGGAGATGAATGTCCGGTGTCGCGAAGTGCGCATGCAAAGGCCCACCAGAATGCCGGTGGGCCATGCAAGAAGAGACTGCTTTACGCTGCAACGCGGAATGGAAGCGTCGCAGGGATGAAGCCCGCACGACGAAGCCGGGCCGGGGAGTGAAGCATAATCTCCATCCCGTTCACAATGCGATCAGGCCCGCGACCATCGAACAGATTTCGGCCGCAGCGAGTCATTCCCTTTCGCTCGGCCGGATCTTCTAGCAGCACGCCCACCGCTTCATTGAGTTGATCGAAGCTCACTTCCGCGGTGTCGCCCAGATATGTTGCCACGCTCTCTTCATCCATCTTGCGGCCGTTGAGTCCGTGCCGCACGGTGTGGCTGATGATGAGCTGAGGAATGCCCACCACGCACAATTCGGGCGACCACATGTCACCAGCGGTCACGGCGAAGTGAACGCGAACGAGGCGTGTCATCAACTCCTTGGCCTCGGTGACAACTTCAATCGCGCCATTCGATTCATCGGCCATGTTAAGGAGTTCATCGTAATGCGTCTGATGCGTGCGAGCGGCGACCGTTACCTTCGTGATCTTTCCGGTTTCCAGTAACTGACGGGTGCGCTTCACCGCTTCGCCGGTCACATCGTCGTCTCCCATCGCAACGAGCGCTCGGAACGGTGCAGGTGGCTCCATGGCACGGATGGTTCGCTGCCGGCGAAACACCCCGCGGCACAACGCGAATCGATGGCCCAGCAAACGCTGGCAGCCCTGGCCCACTCGATACGGCTTCTTGCCCGGTGCCAGCAATGGATTGACGACCAGATCGCACGGGAAATCCATGCTCGCCGTGGAATCGAACGCCATCACCAGAGTGCCCGTTTCGCGCAGTGCGGAGAGATACTCCGGTGTCATCCCTTCACCCGCAACAACCACCGCAGCGGCGTTGTGCTTGCGAACTTGCGCGAGTGTGGCTTGGAGATCGCCCGGCGTGCCAAGCGGATGTTGAGCGGGTGCCCAATCGTTGTTCGCGCGGTTAATACTGGTCGCCAGCGAGAGAGGCTCAAGGTAGCTGAAGAAGTTGGTGCCGCGTCGCCTTCGCTGCAAAGCGGCCGCAAGCGAGAGACACTGATAAAGCGGCTCCCAGCCCCGCTCCGGTGTGCCATCGCAACGAAACAGAATCGGTCCACGTGTCGCATCCATGCGCAGCGCTCCTGCACAACCAGGGGTCGTGTAATGCAACTTCCCTGCGAATCCCGCGCGAGTCCACGGGGATGAATTCCTTCGCCACGAACGCCGTGTTCGCAGCTCGCAAGGTTGTCGTTTACCGGTTGGTGCTAAGGGGAGAGACGCCGCCAGAACGCGAACGCAGCGAGGCCACGAGCGCGAGCGGAATCCGAACCTTGACACCTCTTCTCCGGTGGGCTTTTCCAAAAGCCCAGTTCCGTTCTGCCAATGGGTTCCGGTCCGTTGGCAGAGCAGGTTCGGTTCGCGGGTTCCGGTCCGCAACTGAACGGCGGGATCGTAATTCAGAATTCCGAAAAGGAACAAGGGCACTTTCCGCCAGTGCGATATCGGCCGGCTTTCTTGCAGCGTTCCGAGCCATCGCCACGAAAAAATTATCGCATGCGTGCACATCGCACGAACGCGACACGAGTGCGAATGGCGGCGAAGCCCCCCGATCCGTCAACGGTTACGGCTGTTCCACGTGGAACGATTATGGCGACGCAAACCCGGCTTCCCCACAACGCCCGGAATGGTATGAAGCATCCCGAAAATCACCCTCGGGGGGACCGGGGATCTTCAGACAACAAAAGGGGAGACGGCATGGAAGCCATCGCCAAGCCACGCCTGGGCCGCGGATTAAACGCACTGCTGGGGGAAGTCGGAAATAGTGAAACGGATCGCACCGTGGAAGCAGGGCCAGTGAGCCGGCTCGCGGTCGAGCAAATCAAGTTCAATCCGTATCAGCCACGCAAGCGATTCGACGACGACGAACTCAAAGGCCTCACCGAAAGCGTGAAGTCGCACGGAGTGCTTCAACCTCTCGTGGTGCGAGCAGCGGGCGACGGCTTTCAGCTCATCGCAGGCGAACGGCGACTCCGCGCCGCACAAGCCGCGGGCCTCACCGAAGTGCCGGTTCACCTCGTGGAGTTCGACGAACAACAGGTGTTCGAAGCAGCCCTCGTGGAGAACATTCAACGCAGCGACCTGAACGCGATTGAAAAAGCCCAGGGCTTCAAAGAGTACCTCGATAAGTTCGGGATGACGCAGGAACAACTCGGTTCCAAGCTCGGGCTAGACCGCACCACGGTTTCCAATCTGCTTGGCCTGCTGAACCTGGCGAACGAAGTGCAAGACGCGGTTCGCAACGGGCAGATCAGCCTCGGGCATGCGAAGATCCTGAAGGGGATCACCGAGATGGATCGCCAGGTGCAGTTGTGCCGCGAAACGATCATGAAGAACTACTCGGTTCACGCTTTGGAGCTTCTCCTCAAGCAACAGCGAGCCGAAGCAGCGACAGGTGAAGCCACGGCGGAAGCCGCCCGACGCGAGCCAACCGAGAAGACCGCGCATGTGAAAGGGATCGAAGACGACCTGCGGCAACGGCTGGCGGTGAAAGTCGAGATCAAGGTGAAGGCCAAAGACAAAGGCCAGATTGTGATCGGGTTCGACTCCAACGACGACTTTGAACGAATTCTGGAAGCGCTCAAGAAGTAATCGCTTCTTGCCTAATCAAGCCCATGAACCAGGCGGTTCGTGGGCTTTTTTCGTTTCTCCGCGCACGCCTTCCTGACAACATATTCGAGGCGGTTGCGCTGTGGGGCGGCCGCTCATCCGACTTTGGCCGATTCGGAACCACCCTCGCCGCTGAGTTCGTGTAATTTTTTCGCGATGGGTGAGAGTTTCATTGTTCCGAAGGAGCCTTCATAACGCTGTGCTTT
>JBGSLF010000059.1:0-2387 GCA_041740855.1 Gemmata sp. | reverse complement strand
GTGCGCGCCACTGGTGTTCTTGAACTTCAGGCCAAGCAGCGGGTGCGTTTTCTGCACGTTCTGGTTGTAGATGGAGACTTTGCGGCCATCGATATCTTTACCGATGATCGGGAGCATGGCGCTCTTCTGGCGAGCGAGCGTGACAGGGTGATCGATGGCATACTGGAACACGTCGCCCAGTGCACCGGCGGTCGCCGCGTTCCCCACGCCACCCGTTGCGATTCGCTGGCCCAATTCCGCACCCAAGTTCGTGCCAAACTGTTTGCGTTCTTGTTCTCTGGCTTTGTCCTGTGCTTCAGCCAGTGCCATCCGATCCGCACGGCCAGGCGCGCCCCCGCCCCCGCCAAAGCCGCCGCCAGGCGCAGCCGCCGCCGATTGCGGTGCCATGCCAGAGTTCTTTTTCCCCTTCGCGTTTTGGCCATCGTTTGGCTGAGATCCATTAGCGAATCCCTGGGCATCTTGGCCGAATCCGCCGCGATAGGTGACGGGTCGAAGCGATGCGAAGAGTTCCGGTTCGACAGTGGGGCGGTTGATGAACAGCGGGTTGTACAGATCCATCTTGAACGAGATCGGCCGACCCGAGATCAACGCCATCTTCACGCCCGACCAGTCTTCATCCGTGGGGTTTTCCACCAACGCCCAGCCTTGCAGATACGGCTTCGCCTTGTCTGCCAGCACCAGGCGATAGCTTGTCTTCCAGATCGGCGCTTCGACCACATAGCCGACTTGCACCTTGCGTTTGCCTTCGCCCGCAAAGTGAAGCGAAACCGCCTTCTTCTGCGAGTCGTGCGTTAACGCCAGTGTGTCGAGCGCTCGGCGGAATTCGCTTTCGATCACAGGGTTAGCGAAGCGGAGTTGCTGCACTTCGGGGAGCTTGACGCTGCGAAGTCCTTCCGCACACCACATGTTGAGGAATTCGGTATCAACCGTGGCGTTGCCGACGGGCACCTTCTGCGTTTCGACGCCAACGATGACGCCACTAAGCTTGCCGGGTTGGTTGGCGGCGGTGGGCGTGATGACGACATCGACGCGTTCGCCCCGCATCTGCGAGAGAATGCCAGCGAAGGTGGGGTTGCCATTGAGGTTGATGGCGAAGCTGGCGAGCGTGCGAGTGATCGGTTCGCGTGAGTCGTAAGAAACAGCCGCAATGCGACCGCCATTGAAGTCTTCGAGGACCATGCTTTTGAGCAGGTCGTTGATGTCGTCTTCTTGAAAGCTGAGATCGACGCGAGCATCGTTGAGGACTTCGCCGGAACGGGAGAAGTAGCCCACGCCGGAGTTGAACATCACGACGCGTGTGACCGGCAGCGAGATCGCGGGTTGCAGATCTTCGGCGGCGGCGGCGACCGGTGCTGCGTCAGCGGTGGTGAGGAGCCGATCGGCTCCGACGCCCGCACCCACACCCAAACCTACCGCACCCGCTACCGGAGCGGCCATATACCAGCGAGCCATCAGAACGCCTCCTCAGAAGTGGCCACTTGTGGCCGGGAAAGGACCAGTACGATATCGAAGTCTAACGTATCCGACGATTCACCCTTGCCAACAGTTGTGCGGCAGCCCGATTTGGTGGAATTCACTTCTAATAAATGAGAAACCCCGAGTGCCGTAGCGACTCGGGGCCATGGGGTAACAATCTGCTATGCGAAGCTAGCTTATCTTCTTGCTCGCATCAGTCGGAGATGTTGGCGAGGTAATCGTCGTACTTCTTGCGAGCAGTGAACTCTTCGGTCATCAGCGACTTCTGCTTGGTGGTCAACGTATCGATCTCTTTTTCCTGGTCGCTGAGCTTCTTCAGGTAGGTCTTGTACACTTCGGCTTCGGGCGGCGTTTCGCGTAGGTTCTTGCGAATCCGGTCCTGGTCCTGGTTCAACCGTTGCAGGTCCGCCTGGATTTGGTTCAACTCACGCAATGAAACATCCCAGACACCCTTGATCTGCAATGCTTCTTGCAGCTTCTGCTTCAACGCGGGGCTGGCTTGCGTCAGGTTGATGAAGTGGCGAATCTGATTCTCTGCACCATTCGTCAGCGTGATGTTGGTCGACACATCCTTCTCTTCCTTCACGGTGAAGGTCTTGGTCTCGCCCGCAGTGACAGCGGTTTCGAAGCGATAGACTTCAGGCGTGTCTTCGACTGGCTTGTCGGTCTCAACAAGTTTGAACTGCTGATTGGTGCGGTTGGCGTGTTCGATGAACAGCGTGCGATCGGTCTGCGACCGATTCACAATGCGGTACTTCTTCTCTTCGGTCAGTTTGGTGATGGTGGTGATGATGCCACGCACGGCCTTGACGCTGGTGATGCGTTGGGTGCCCGGGCCGACTTGCGGATCGACTTCGGTGCCCAGATCGATGGCGTAAGACACAAGGCGTTCTTCGTCAGGTTGCACATCC
>JBGSLF010000058.1:0-4469 GCA_041740855.1 Gemmata sp. | reverse complement strand
CAACCGACTGTTCGATACGCTCGCCGACCTGAAGACTTCCATCCGCAACAGCCTCAGCTACTTCCAGACCGTCACGGACCGGGTCAAGACCCTCCTGGATCGCCGGGCGAGAAAACAGTCACAATCAGCCGGATCGTGAATGAGACCGGCACGCAACGCGATTCGTTCGATCACGCAGCGGGCGAATCGCATGCTTCCCAGCGGTCGTAGAGTTCGAAGAGCACATCGCGCAAGCTCCCGCGATGATGCCGCAATCGCGCCGACACATCGAAGCCGGCGAGCGTCTGTTCGCTTCCGGCGGGGAGCAACTCGCGGATGATGTTCGCGGCGGTCGCGGGCGTTACGCGAGTGTCGTGAAGTAGCGGGAGGCCCATCGATCGATGCGCCGTGATGAGCAAGCCGCAACCGGTGCGGCGGCAGTGGCGCTTCACACGCCAGCGTTGCACCGGCCCGATTTGCTCGAAGCCATCAATCGCCAGCAGCCACCCGGAACCGAGTAATCGCAGGGCGGCGTTGGGGAATCGCCGGTGCGTGGTATTCAGACGCACATGCCGGATCTGCCATTCGCGGAGTGCGGGGAGAAGCGATGCCAACAGCGTCGATTTCCCGCTGCCATGCGGGCCGATGATTTCACCGAAACCCTGCGTGGCTTCCAGCCGGCGTGCCAGCGCGGCGAGGCCATCGGGCGTTGCGAATTGGTAAGGGATCGCGCCGGGTTGCACGAAGTGAGTGGAGAACGGATTAACACGCGGAAGGCGGCCAACGCGACTCATGATCGGCTCACGGGTGCCAGGGTGAACTCCGCATCCCGTACGAGTTCCGCCTTGCTCCCATCTTCGCCCCAACGAATCCGGATACGCGCGAGCCAGTGAATCTTGATTAACTCGCCGTCGTAACTCCACGGCGTTGGTGGAAGTTTGATCGAGAAGGAATGCGGGTTGGGCATGGCGTCCAGTGTGTTGTCGGTCGCCTTCCACGCCTGGAAATGCACGACGCCGAGATCTTCGGTTCCGCGCCCGGATGTTTTCCAGAGCACGGAAAACTCGATACTGCGTGTGTCGGCGGGCGGACCGCCCGGAAAGACGAACACACCGGCCAACTCGCCTTGTGGTACGCACGCGATTGTTGCCAGTTCCAGCTGCACATCCGGTTCGTCGGTCATGGTTATCCCGGTATGAGGCTCAGCTCGTAGTCGTCCGAGAACGGCAAGATGCCGAGCACGCGCCCGGTAACGCTGATTCTCCAGGCGATTTCGTTATTCGGCGAAGAGAACGAGTGCATGGTATCGGCGGGCACAACGAAATCTGCTTCGAAGGGCAAGCCACCCAGCGAATCGAATTCCGTACGTGGAATCTCGTGCTCGGCCACTTGTTTGGTTGCGCTCGATTGGCTCGTGCCCGCGACATACGTCGCCTTCTCGGTGCAAACCAACGAGACCTCGACTCTGCCGAGCGGAAAGATGCCAAACTGGCTCACGCGAATCTGCGTTTTGGCCCGCTGAACAAGCGGGTGGGCCGACACTTCCACTTCCACTCGCCCCACCAACATGGAGACGAACCACTTGAACGCGGAGTAGACCACTGCGGCGATTAACCCTAACCCGATCAGGGCGAATGGGATCATGAACACCGCCATGAACCAGTTGATGCCTGCCCCGCGATTCCACTGCGAATAGATCTGGTACAGAAACACGCCGACGATGCCGTTCCAGAACGCCGCGATGCCAGCCGCACAACCGAACTGACAACCCGCCGGCATCCCGCTGCGGATTAAGCGGTGCGCGAGCACTTTGCCCGCTTCCGTCTTCACTCTGCGAATGGTCGGGTAATGCGGTTCGTCTTCGCTGTCCGAATCTTCTGAACGTGATGTGTAAGTGTCGAGGTCTTTATCGCCTTCATCATCGTCATCACCATCAGGGGAATTTATCGCGGCCTTACTCGCTGCGAAGCTTTCCGGTGAAGGAGCGCTGAGTTCCATCTCCCGCATTTTCTTGAGCATTCGCGGGATGAACATCACGCCGATCAAGATCACGAGGATGATGGGCGTAAAGAATGCGAGGCCGACGCCCCACGCAGGGGCTTGCAGCCAAATCGCCAACGCGGCGAGTGCGAACGACAAGAACGCGAACGCCAGGAAGCCAAAGATCGCCCGGACGCCATCGCGGCATCCGGATGGCTTGGGGTTGGAGGGCGAGTCCGGATCGTCTGTGGCCATATTCGCTCCTGACGCTTCCGAGCCGGAATCCGCGTTATCTTCTTTGTGCAAAAGTGACGCGGCTCGCCTGTTTGGGGCGAGCCGTGTGTCAACACCGAGGTGTTTGTACCGAGCGTTTTGTAGCGTGTTGCGATTGCTCAGTAAGCGCGTTCTTTCTTGACCGGCTTGCCCAGAGCTGCTTTCTTGATCGTGCTGCGTCGCTTCGCCTTTTTGCGGCTGCGTGCTTCGCAAGGCTTCTCGTAGTATTCGTGGGCGCGCAGTTCGCGCTTCAGCCCGCTTCGTTCCACCAACTTCTTGAACCGACGGAGGGCAGCTCCGATTGGTTCTCGGTCATGAACCCGCATACGCAATCCCATTACGCCTCCTGGTTGTTAGGGGACCAATTCCAAATATATACCGACACGACCTCGGATAACCACCCGAATCCGTGCAATTATTGGAACGACTAGCTCCACGGCCGAATCGCTTCGGTCGCTCGCGGCGTTCAGCAAGGCTATATGATTTAATGTTATCAACTGGTTAGCAGAATTGAAGGCGTGAGAAGCGATGAAGGCCATGCGAGGTGGTCACGGCATGATCCGTTCGGCTCGACGCCTCGCGTGCGTTTCTCTGCAAGAGTGTTGTTACTGTGTTCTTGTGCAAATCCTGCAGGGGGTTGTGATTGTCATATCGCAAGATAAATGCCCTGACTGTAGATTCTGAATTGTGCCAGAGCGGTTGTTGCCGTCGAAGGGCAACTATGTTATCGTGCTAATCCGGCAAAGATGCTGTGCTGAAAACCATGCAAGATAATGCGAAGTTCAACTGCGGAGGGCGTCCGTGGATGCGATCCGGTTCGAACACGAAGCCGACGACAACTTCTATCGGGTGGTGAAGCAGCGGGTGGACGCCTATTTCCTCAGGACGGGCAAGAGCCGGTTCGCGGATGGGGCGATCCTGCTCAAGTCTGCGGTGTTTGGTGGCCTGATCATAGGGTCGTACACCCTGATCCTCCTTCACCCCCTCTCACTCTGGACCCTGCTGCCACTTGCCCTCGTTTTCGGCACCGCCTCCCTGCTCATGGCGATCAACATCGGCCACGACGCCGCCCACCACGTTCTGTTTCGGTCGGTGTTCTGGAACGATGTGGCGCAGGGCCTGTCCTTCTCACTGCTCGGGGTGAATGCCTATCTGTGGCGAATGCGACACACTAAGAGCCACCACATTTTCCCCAACGTCAACGGCTGTGACATCGACATCGACGAGAACCCGTTCCTGCGGTTGTCACCGAACCAACCTTGGCGGCGGCGCTTTCAATTCCAGCACCTGTACGCCCCGTTCGCTTACGTCTTCGTCGCTCTATACACGATCGTGTGGCAGGACTTCGTGTACCTGTTCAAGCGGCGACTGGCGAACATGACTGACATCACCCACCCGCCGCACCAGTACGCCGTTTTCGTCCTGTCCAAGATGTTTTACGTCGGGGTCGTCCTCGCCGTGCCGATGGCCGTGCTCCCGCTGCCGTGGTGGCAGGTGCTGCTCGGCTATCTGGCCATGAAGGCGGTGGTGTCGCTGGTGTTCGTCTTCCTGCTGATCGGCACGCACTTCTCAGACTTGACAGATTTCCCGTCGATCTCCGCAAACGGCAGTATCGGCCGGACCTGGGCGCGGCATAACCTCGCGACCGCCTGCGACTGGGCCCCGCACAGCCGCCTCGCCCACTTTTTCGTCGGTGGTGTAAATGCACATGCGTCGCATCACCTGTTCCCGGGTGTTAGCCACACCCACTATCGGGTGATCGCCGGGATCATTGAGGCAACCGCGACCGAGTTCGGCGTCCAATACAATAAGCTGACCCTGGCGGGGATCATCCGCTCCCACTTCCGGTTCCTCCGGAACATGGGGCGTAGACCTGATTTCGTGAGTGCGCTGATCGACCTCGACGACGGAGGGGGCTCTTTCATAGCCCTCTGGTGGGACTACATGACCTGGGCGATCGGGGGGGAGTGCACGAACTCCGAACGGCTCGAGTTTTCCGTCCTCGCGGCGGTCGGCGCATCCAAAGGGCCGGACACGCCGGCGGATCCGTTCCCGGGCGCCGCGTTCATCCCGGACGAGGCACAGGTGTTCTACGCCTGCCGCCTCCCGGTCGCCGGGGCCAATGTGGCCGCTCTGCTCGCGACCGGCTTCACCTGGGCGCCCAGGGCGGCCGTTGCGCGGGACGGGCACCGGATCCCCACGACAGTGGTCCATCGGATCCGCGCCGTCGCCGAAAG
>JBGSLF010000057.1:0-21103 GCA_041740855.1 Gemmata sp. | reverse complement strand
CAACCGACTTTTCGACACCCTCGTCGACCTGAAGACTTCTATCCGCAACAGCCTCTGCTACTTCCAGACCGTGAGGCAACGGGTTAAGACCATGCTTCATCACCGACCGAGAAAAAAGACACAATCAACCGGTCCGTGAATCAGCCACCAGTAGAGGCACCATGCACCCGGCGCACGACCAGCAAATACTCGGCATGCTCGCACCGTCGGATGTCGTCCTCGACATCGGCGGGTGGGCGTGCCCGTACAACCGGGCAAACTACATTCTGGACGCCGAACCATACGAGACCCGGGGGTACTACAAAACGGTCGGTTTGCCCGGCTCGCAGGGCGGGGACCGCGAGTACTTCACCCGCGATACGTGGGTCAGGCGGGACATCTGCGACAAGCAGGCGTTCCCTTTCCCAGACAAGATGTTCGACTTCGTTATCTGCTCCCACACCCTCGAAGACATTCGCGACCCGCTGTGGGTGTGTTCCGAGATTGTCCGCGTCGGGAAACGCGGGTACATCGAGGTTCCGTCGCGGTTGGTCGAGTCGTGCCGCGGTTGGGAGTCCCCGCGGACGGCCGGGCTGACCCACCACCGGTGGCTGATCGACATCGACCCGGAGGCCGCCCACGTCCGGTTCTTGCACAAACACCACATGATCCATGCCGACCGGCGGTTCTCGTTCCCGCCGTCTTTCCTCCGGCGGCTGACGGACGAGCAGAAGATCAGTTGGCTGTTCTGGGATAGATCGTTCTCTATGTCCGAAGTGACCCTGTACGGGCCGAGCGAGATTGCGGCAGAGCTGGAATTCTATGTGCGTGCGGCGTACCAGTACCCGCGGTGGGTCCTGATGTCGGACTGGGCTGCCGCGGGGGTGAAGGGGCTGGCTAGCCGGGTGGCTCGGCGGCTAACCCGCGACTGGGACGACGCAGCCCGAAAGGGGTGACCGGCATTGAGCGAGACGATCATGAATCTGGGGTGCGACCGGAAGAAGGTGCCGGACGCCGTCAATGTTGCTCTCAGGGCGGACACGAACCCGGACTTCGCCCACCACTCCGTTGTAGCCTTCCGGTCCGTAGTCGCCGTCGCTCTCATGGAGCTTAAGATGTGGGAAAAGTACGAGAAAGACCAGCAGCACGCCGCAGGGATCGTGTCACAACACCTGAACGCCAACTGAGTCCGCCACGACGACCTATGAACACAATCCAAACCATGACGAACCTGACTCTCCGACAACTCTGCCGGCTCCCAAAGCACCGAGGGAAACAGCGGCTCGTCACGTGGCTTGGCCGGCATCTGTTCCCGGACGAGGGTATCCGCGCGAAGGTTTTTCCAGAGGTATGGCTCCACTTACACCCGCGCGACTGGATCGAGTATCTATTGTTGACGACCGGCGAGTACGAACCGTTCACGCTGGACTTTCTGACTCGCAACCTACGGGCGGGCGATGAGGCAGTCCTAGCCGGTGTGAACTTCGGGCTTCACGTCGCAGTCGCCGCGCGTGCGGTCGGGACAAGCGGCAAGGTACTCGGGGTCGATCCTCAGCCCGCCGCACTTCTGCGAACCCGTGGGAACTTGGCTTTGAACGGACTTTTGGAGCAGGTCCAACTCGTCTCTGGGGGGATTGGGGGAAGCGATCGGTACTGCCCGATGGCGTGGTCCCGTCCGGACAATCCCGGAGCGGCGAGCGTCTACGACTCCGGAAACGGATTCATCACCCGCATTGCCAGAGCGCCGGAAGTATTTCGCGCTGCCGGGTTGGGGGCACCACGTGTATTCCTTCTCGACGTGCAAGGGTGTGAAGTCGAGGTTTTACTCGGTCTGGGGAAAGGACCGGTCCCGGACATTGCGATCGTCGAGCACTCCGAAGAGTATCTGCGTATGGCTGGAACCACGGGTCTCCAGTTGATGGATCGATTGCTGGATTTGGGGTATAGCCTGTTCGACGTCCACGGGAGGCCACTCTCACGTGAGGACCGGGTGATGCCCGAGCATAACGTGTTCGGGGTGAAGCCAGGAGTAAGCCCGCTCTGGGTTCCCGAGGCGACATGATCGGTAGTGTAGTCGCATCCGGTGGCCGGTGTGGGGTACGAACGGGCGTGGACGATCCCGGCAATGGTAATGTGGTACGAACTGGAAGTGGTAAAGGACAGCACGCGATGACGCCCCGCGTCGTGCACCTTTCCCCAGCGGCGTTCGGAGCTAGCGGGCTGTTCGGGGGCGGGGAGCGATACCCCCTGGAACTCGCTCGGGCCATGGCCGACGTGGTCCCGACGCGACTGGTGACGTTCTCCGACCGGCCATTCCGCGAGCGTGTGGGAAACCTGGACGTGATCGCTCTCGGCCCGCCGTGGTACGTTCGCTGGCAGCGGGGGAACCCGGTTCACCCCGGCATCGTCCGGCAGGTCGGGTGGGCAACGGTTGTTCACTGCCACCAGCGGTACATTCTGGCGAGTTCACTGACCGCCAGCCTGTGCCGGCTGACCGGCCGAAAGGTCTTCGTATCGGACCTGGGCGGTGGGGGGTGGGACATCTCTGCATGGGTCCCCGGCGTCCGCCGGCTGTACCACGGGTTTCTTCACATCAGCCGGTACAGTCGCACAGTGGCTGGGCAGGAAGGGGCGAACGCCGAGGTCATCTATGGGGGTGTAGACACGACCAAGTTCTCCCCGGACCCGGCCGTCCCGAAGGAACTGCTCGTCGTTTACGTCGGCCGGTTGCTCCCGCACAAGGGTGTCAACGACCTCCTAGCGGCACTGCCGGACGGGATGGCGCTGGAAATCATCGGCCGCCCGTACGACCCGCGGTTCTACGCAGACTTGAAACGAATGGCGGCCGGCAAGCCCGTCGCGTTTCGGACGGACTGCGACGACGCGGAGGTGGTCCGGGCTTACCGACGGGCGGCGTGCGTTGTCCTCCCGAGCGTCTACACGACGATGTACGGGGACGAGTCGGTTGTCCCTGAGTTGCTCGGCCAGACGTTGCTCGAAGGGATGGCGTGCGGCACCCCAGTAATCTGCACGAACGTGGCAAGCATGCCGGAAATCGTAGTAGATGGGCTAACAGGGTTCGTTGTGCCGCCGAATGATCCTGCCACACTGAGGGCGAAGCTCGAATGGCTGCGAGATCATCCGGCTGAGGCCGTGCGTATGGGAATGGCAGCTCGCCAACGGGTGCTTGACTACTTCACTTGGTCACAAACTGTGGCCAGTTGTTTGAAAGCATATTCAACTTGTTAAAGGCCGCATGCGTCTCCTGATTGTCACACAACAACTGGGCATTGTCGGAGGAGTCGAAACTTACCTCCAATCTCTCTTGCCACGTCTTTCCGCAGCCGGGTTCGAAATTGGTGTCTTAGCTGAACACTCCACAACATCACAGAACGGAATACTTGCAGCTTGTCCCAATGCACCGCAATGGATTATCAATACCAAGCCGCCGACACGACACATGGCCGATCTGGAAAAATGGCGGCCTGAGGTGGTCTACTCCCACGGGTTGGGTGACGCGGGTTTTGAAGCCTCGCTCGCCGTCCGCTTCCCAACGGTCTTGTACACCCACAACTACCATGGCACCTGTATTAGCGGAACTAAGTGTCATTCATTTCCGAAGCCGCTTCCGTGTGGTCGTTCACTCGGGCCAGGGTGCCTCGTGCGATACTTACCACGTCGATGCGGTGGGCTAAATCCTGTAACTGCTTTAAGGATGTATCAACGAGAACGCCAGAGACAGCATAGCTTTTCTCAATTCCGTGCGGTCTTGGTTGCGAGTCGTCACATGTTCGGAGAGGTGGTCGAAAATGGTATCCCGCCTGAGAGGTTGCACCTCGTCCCACTGTTTCCGCCCGCGTCCACTCCTGACCCGCTCCCTCCGGCTCAGCGGTCGTTCACAAACCGTATCCTATTCGTCGGTCGGCTCACGGCTCTAAAGGGTTGGTCACACCTGCTCGATGCAATACCCCGCGTCGCGGCGGAGCTGGACCGTTCCCTGACACTGGTCGTGGCGGGAGATGGTCCGGACCGTACGGTCTGTGAGAAAGAATGTCGGCGACGTGGTATCTCCGCAGAGTTCCTTGGGTGGATCGGTTCTGATCGACGTGAGGCCGAGATGCGAGCCGCAGACATCCTCGCTGTCCCGAGCGTATGGCCCGAACCTTTCGGGTTAGTGGGTATTGAGGCGGGATGTTTGGGGCTTCCCTCAGTGGGGTACGCTGTTGGAGGAATTCCGGATTGGCTTGAACCAGGGGTGTCGGGCGAATCCGCACCGGGAGAACGCCCCGACTCGCGAGAACTTTCCGCTGCGATTGTGCGTGCGATTGCCGATCCTGATCACTGGCAGCGGTTGCGAGTGGGAGCTTGGGAAACTGCGAAGCGGTTCAGCCCTGAGGCACACATGGATCCCCTCATTCCTATCTTAGAAGCGGCCGCTCGGTCGTGATCCGGTGGGCGATTCTTACGGGCGAATATCCGCCGCAGCCCGGTGGCGTGAGCGATTACACCCATTTGGTGGCCACGGAATTGGCTGCCGCAGGTGATCATGTTTCGGTCTATGCACCTCACACGCATGAACCCGACCCACCTCAAACTCAACCGCTAATGAATGTTCACCGATTGCCGGGCTGCTTTGGTCCTGGCACGCTATCGAGGCTTGAACGAAGCCTTCGCCAACAACCCCGTCCGGATCGAATCCTGGTTCAGTACGTTCCGCATGCGTTCGGTTGGAAGGGGATGAATCTCCCCTTTGCGATGTGGTTGTCGCATCGCGCCCGGCGGATTGCACCGGTCTGGGTGATGTTTCACGAAGTGTTGTTTCCCTTCTCCTGGCGACCTGTTCGACATGCCACGCTTGCAACGGTCACGCGGTTAATGGCCAGGCGTGTGGCCGGTACTGCGGAACGAGTGTTTGTGTCGATTCCCGCGTGGGGAGAGTTGCTGCATCGCATTTGCCCGAAAGCCAAACCCGCCGAGTGGCTCCCCGTTCCGAGTGTTGTGGCAACGAGTGCATCCACAGAAGGGATTGCGGAGGTCCGTCGTGGCTTTCCGCTAGATGCAGAGGTGGTCGGTCACTTCGGCACGTTTGGCGGCCTGATCGCCGACATGCTTGCACCCGCGGCTTGCGAGATTCTTCGCCGTCGCCCACTCGCTCAACTACTACTCATTGGGCGAAACTCGGATCTGTTCCGATCGCGTTTAGCGGCCGCTCATCCGGAGTTGGCGGGACGGGTGAAAGCGACTGGCGAACTCCCGCCGAGCGAAGTTGCTGCTCATCTGCGTGCCTGCGACATCCTGTTGCAGCCTTACCCCGACGGTATCAGTTCAAGGCGAACAAGTGCGATGGCCGGGCTGGCAAACGGCGTGCCCGTTGTGTCGAACCTTGGGGCACTGAGCGAACCAATGTGGGTTGCAACCGACGGTGTGGGTGTGAGAGTTGCAGCAGACCCCGGAACCTTAGGAATGGTGGCTTTGACTTGTAACGCTCTCAATTTGTCGCACGCCGATCGCAAGGTTTGGGGCAATCGAGCACTGACGCTTTACGAAACAACTTTCGACATCAAACACACGATCACAACTTTGCAGACTCCTCGATGAACCGACCTCGCCAGCTCCTCACTATCGGCCACTCTTACGCGGTGGCCCTGAATCGCAGGCTCGCCCACGAACTGGCCCGCGAGGGGGCCGGGCAGTGGGAAGTGACCGTTGCCGCCCCCGCGTTCATCCACGGCGAACTACGACCGATCCCACTGGAGCCACAGCCCGGTGAAATGTGCCAGCTTGTCCCGGTTACAGCGTATATCACCCGCCGTCCGCACCTCCTGGTTTACGGCCGGTCGCTGCGGACGCTGCTCAGCCGAAAGTGGGATCTGGTGCATTGCTGGCAGGAACCGTACGTAGCCTCCGGCTTCCAAGTGTGCCGGTGGACCCCGCGGGAAGTCCCGTTCGTGTTCTGGTCCGCGCAAAACCTGGCGAAGTCGTACCCCCCTCCGTTCCGCTGGTTCGAGCGGTTCTGCTTGGGCCGGTGTGCCGGCTGGCTAGCCTGCGGGCGCACGACGGTCTCGGCCCTCGGCCCGCGCGGATACGCCGCCAAACCCCACCGCGTGATCCCCCTCGGCGTGGACACGGGCGTGTTCCGGCCGGATCCGACGGCCGGGGCCGCGGTGCGGCAGTCGCTCGGGTGGGCGGAATCGGGGCCGCCAGTGGTGGGATATCTCGGTCGGTTTATTCCCGCCAAAGGGTTAGTTATCTTGACCCAATCGCTTGATGCGATTCGCACACCTTGGCGAGCTTTGTTTGTCGGTGGCGGACCGATGGAGGCCGAACTACGGCAATGGGCCAATCAGTACAAAGACGGGCGGGTGAAAGTGGTAACTGGAGTCTCACATTCAGACGTGCCGTCGTATCTAAACGCCATGGACATGCTCGTTGCTCCGAGCCAGACGACACCACTCTGGAAAGAGCAACTTGGCCGGATGTTGATTGAGGCGATGGCCTGCGGTGTGCCCGTCATCGGCAGTGATTCCGGTGAGATTCCCTATGTGATCGACCGTGCCGGCGTTGTTGTACCTGAAGCGGATCCGACCACGTGGACGGCGACCCTTGCCGAACTCCTCGAATCTCCCGGCCGCAGAGCCGATCTCGCAGCGGCTGGCCTTGCCCGTGCTCATGAAGTGTATGCCTGGCCCGTAATCGCTCGCCAGCACTTGGAGTTCTTCGAGCAACTCCTGACACACATCCATAGGTGAGCTGATGGTCCGCAGGTTGAAGGCGCTGGCCCGTTGGCTGCTCCCACCATCCTTACTCGGCTGGCTGCGAATGCAGCGACTCTGGGGGAATGTCCGACGCTATGCCCCACGCACCGTCCGCCACATGTACGGGGGTCACGAGTTTCAGATCCGTTTGACCGACGGTTTTGCAGCAGGGTGGTATGACCACGACTGGCCGGTTCTCGCGGAAATCGAATTCCTGCGAGGTCACCGATTGCGGCCCGGCGCAACGGTGTTCGATCTCGGTGCCCATCATGGGGTCGTCGCGTTGATGTTGGCCGCCGAGGTGACGCCATCGGGGCGGGTGGTTGCAGTCGAAGCCAACCCGCACAATGCGGCGGCGGCCGAGGCCAACGCTCGACTGAACCGGGCGGATCATCTCACTGTGCGTTATGCAGCAGTATCCGATTGCCAGGGTACGTTGACGTTCAATGAGGGGCTTAACGGACAGGTAGACGACGGCACGGGTGCGTGGGGACGGGTGGACGTACCGGCCGTGACGGTCGATCAACTGTCGGTCGAGTTTGGCCCTCCGGCCGTTCTGTTCATCGATGTCGAGGGTTATGAGTGTCACGCGTTGCGCGGGGCCGCTCAGACTCTGGCCCGATATCGTCCGGATTGTTTTGTTGAAGTCCACCTTGGTGCCGGGCTAGAGAAGTTCGGGAGTGTGGAGGAGTTGTTGGGGTTCTTCCCGACGGATGCCTATGACGTCTATCACCTCCCAGCCGAGGAGACCGGCGAACTTCCGTTGCCGACAACACCTGCAGAGATTCGTGTGCTTGCGAAACGGTTCTTCCTGATAGCCGTCTCTCGTGCGTAACCTCCGGCTTGCGGTGGTGCGTGATTATCGGGCGGAGGGGTGGCCGAGCATGGATTTGTGCGCGGACCAACTCCTTGCGCACTTGCCAGGCGAGATCACTGCCACTGATATCGCCCCGGAATTCAGCCGCAACTTCAGCCGCTTGCCATTCGCTCGTCGCGGGGGGTTCAATACCGATCGGCTTTGGAATCGCCACGTTCTGTTGCCGCGTATCGTGCGGCGTGCGGCCGCCAATGCCGATTTTGTGCATGTCGTCGATCACAGCTATGCTCATGTCGTGAGTGCTGTTCCGCCGGGTCGCGCTGGCGTTTATTGCCACGATCTCGACGCCTTTCGTTCGCTTCTCGCACCCGATCAAGAATCGCGGCCGTGGTGGTTTCGGCGACTCGCACACCGCACCCTTAACGGACTGAAACGAGCTGCCGTGGTGTTTTACAGCACTGCGGAATATGGCGATCGGTTGCGTGCTTTGGGGTTGGAATCCGCAAGCCAACTCGTTCATGCCCCGTATGGTGTTGCTGCTGAGTTCGCGGCGATTCCCACGGAAGCGGTCTCGCTTCCTGTTCCCACCGATTCGCCCTTCTTGCTGCACGTTGGCAGTAATATTCCGCGGAAGCGACTTGACGTGTTGCTCGATGTGTTCGCAGGGGTATGGCGACGCATGCCCGATGTTCGCCTCGTGCAAGTGGGCGGGCCGTGGCCCCAGCACTTGAACGAGCAAATCCAGCGACTGGGAATTGCTCGTGCCGTGTGCCAGGTTCGCGGGCTTACTCGCGATCAACTCGCCGAGTTGTATCGCCAAGCCAAGGCGGTGCTCGTTACCAGTGAAGCCGAAGGATTCGGGCTTCCGGTGATCGAATCGCTGGCGTGCGGGGCGGTCGTGATTGCTTCCGATATTCCCACCTTGCGTGAAGCGGGTGACAGCGCTGCAGTGTATTGCCCCGTTGCCGATGTGGCAACATGGACCGATGCCGTGATTAGAACGCTACTCGAACCTGCCTTCGCTCCGCCCCGTGACACCCGGCTGTCACACGCCGCGCGCTTTTCCTGGCAAGAACATGCTCGCGTGATTGCCACTACTTATCTCGGACTTGAGGGACGGTGGGCGTGAGAATTCTCTACCTGAACCCGGTCGCGGGGCTCGGTGGGGCGGAGCAGTCGCTTCTCACTGCCATCGCCGGTGTGCGTCGAAAATGGCCGTTGGCCGAACTGCGACTGATCACCGGTGCGGCCGGCCCTCTGGTCGGGCGGGCGGAAGAGGCCGGTGCTGCAGTAGAGGTTCTCCCGATGCCAGCGGGGCTTCGTGAACTCGGTGACAGCGCGGCTCGCGGTCGCGGTCTGGGTGGATTGCTCGCCCTCGCCGCAGCCTCCACCCGGACACTCCCCGCCGTTTGTAATTACCTCTGCCGACTCCGCGCCGCAGTCCGCCGAGCGTACCCGGACCTCGTCCACTCGAACGGCATTAAGTGCCATCTGCTCACGCGGGCCGTAGTGCCCCGCGGGATACCAGTGGTCTGGTGGGCGCAAGACTTTTACGGCCAACGGCCGCTCGCTGGCCGACTCCTCCGACTCTCCCGCGGGCGGTGCCGGCTCGTACTCGCCATTTCCCGCGCGATCGCGGAGGACGCGGCGAATGTCCTACCTGGTGTCCCGGTTGCGGTACTCCCCCATGCTGTCGATCTCGCTCGTTTCTCTCCTGGTGAAGGAGACGGCGGCGAGCTTGATCGTCGTGCGGGGTTGCCCATCGCGCCGGAAGGCACTATGCGTGTTGGGTTGGTTGCCACATACGCACGCTGGAAGGGGCACTTGACGGTCCTCGAGGCGGCCGCGAAGTTGCTCGCCGAACAGCCCACGTTACCCGTGCGATGGTATCTTGTGGGTGGGCCGATCTATCACACCACCGCCCAATTCACGGTCGCCGAGTTGCGCGAAGCCGTCGCGGCCCGCGGATTGGGCGAAGTTGTCGGCTTCGTGCCGTTCACCGATAACCCCGTTGCGGTTTATCGAAGCCTGGATATCGTCGTTCACGCATCCACGCTTCCCGAACCGTTCGGCCTTACCATCGCTGAAGCCATGGCGTGCGGACGGGCCGTGATCGTTAGTCAAGCCGGTGGCGCTGCCGAACTCTTCACCGATGGAATCGACGCGCTGGGGGTGCCGCCTGGTGATGTGCAATCACTCGCAAACGCAGTCCGAAAACTTGCCGCGAATGGCGAATGGCGTGATCGCCTTGGCGTGAAAGCTCGTGCCAGTGCCGTGGAACGATTCGACGCGGCACACTACGGCGAGAAGTTGTTAGAGGTGTATCGCACCATCATGAATGCGGCAGTCTCGTGATGGTGGTACACTTGCGTCCTTCACGCCAGTTGTCGCAGTAAATAGAAGGCCTGTCGCAAGGATGGAAACGCAACCTCGTGATCTGGCACCTGCTGCGGCAGCAGCCATTCCACGTCGGTCACCGCATCAAGTGCTTGTGCAGATTCCGGCTTCACTGCCAGGGCCGTGAAGTATAGATCGACAACGGGATACGACACTTCGCGATAGAAGTACACGTTCGGGAACGAGGCCAGGAATTCGACTCGTTCCAACTCCAAACCCACTTCTTCACGCACTTCGCGGCGCATAGCTTCTTCAGCCGCTTCGCCGATATCAATGAATCCGCCCGGCACACCGAGCTTCCCCGCCGCCGGTTCCTTTTCGCGGCGAATCCAGAGGAATCGCCCGTTGCCATCCCGAATAAACGCGGCGGCAGCGACGGTGGGATTGAAGTAGAAAACCAGTTCGCATGCACCACATCGCAACGGGCTTTGGGCGTGATTTTCGGCAGCCCGTGCGACACCACAACGCGGGCAAAAGCGGAACAGTTCCACCGGCCGCATGAGTTCCCCCAATGAATGACCCCTCGGCGAGGGTCATGGGTGCGTCAGCAACCCTCATGACACCACACGGATGGCCACACTTTTGGCATCAGTCGAGCTAAGAAGCGAGTGCCGAAGGAACACGCTCGCGGCAATTACTTGATGGGTGAATCGAAGCGAGCGTATGCCAGGTCCACCGGCTGTGCCCCCGAGATATTGGGCAGATCGAACAAGCGGCGGGAATCTTGCGGTGTCATCGCCTGGTTAACCTTGGCCGAATCGAGTTTCAGGGTCATCTCGAACTTCTGCTCTTCCCACTTCAGTTCCACTTCGCTCGGATATTGAATCACGAACGGCCGTCCGGATTGTGGATCGTTGCCACCGGCGGGCACAGTTCGGGCAGACTTGATCTCTGCAGAAACGATAATCTTCCCCTTGGCGTCGCGAATCAGGTGCTTGCGAACCTGAGGTTGATTGTAACGCGCATCGGCATCGTCCGCCCCGAACACGATTTCCTTGCGGATTTGCAAACCGTTGGGCGTGGTTGCGGGCCAACTGAGTGTGTACGTGCGTGCCCGTTCATCCTGCGTAACGGTGTACGGCAGTTCGGTTGGGAACGTAATCATGCCCATGGATTGAAGCACCCAATCTGGCTCGAAGGGCATGTTGCCGGGGAGTTTCGCCTTGCCGGCTTCGAAGTCGTTGTGCGAAGCGAACACATACATCGGCTGCATGGTTGGAGCGGATACATACGCCCAGAACTGCTCGGGGTTCGATCCGAAATCCACCTTCGCATCGACTAGCCCACCCTTGGCCACCATGCGGAAGTTGCGGGGTTGAGAGGCGGATAAGTTGCCGCGAAGCGTGGGATACCGCAGCACGCCTTCGCGAGCCGAAACGGTTGCGTCGCCGTAACTGATGCTTTGCAAGCGTGTGGCGTGGGAGTTCAGATAGCCCACGAGTTGATCCGCCGACACCTGCTGCACGGCTCCGATGTTCTTTGGATCGCGGTTGCCGATCCCAATGTTCTCACGCATCCAGGCACAGCCAACCGATGGACTGAGAAGGCAAGCGGCAAGGATCAAACGCAGGTGTCGCATCGGTGGTCTCCGGGGCATTCCTGGTCTCGTCGCCATTCTGGATGGTGTGTCAGCCCGGGCATTCGCCCTGGTTTCCGACTCTCGCCCATCACGGCTCACGATCATTTCGATCCGGTGTTAATCCCAGCCCAGCACGCGGAACACTTCGGTTTGCACTGCGGCAATCTGATCGTCTGCCAGCCTTGGATCGGTAATCTGGTGGATCGCTCCGCCTTTGGCATCTTTGAGAATGAGCACATCGCGGCCAGCTTCGTCACGGGCCACATCTTCGAAGCGAAAGCGCTTCCGCCGCATGAGTAGCAGCGCGGCAACGTAGCGGAAGTTCAGTGCATCGGTATCGGTCGAAGCCTTCAGGCGATCGAGGCAGCCCAGCAGCAGATCGTCGTTGATCGCGGGCTTACGGGGTTTGTCGGTTGTGGGCACCCGGCCAGCCCAGTGTGCGACTGCGTCTTCGGGTGGCCCAGTCCATGCGGCGGCAGCGTAGTCGCTGCGAACGAACTTCCCGCCCTGTTCGGTTAACACCGAGTGCAACCGATCGCCGGCTTTCAACTCCTGGCCGGTCGCGGCACAGATTCGCGTTGGCCCTTGTATCTCGTATTCGGTCATCCTTGGCACCCGTTGCGTAGGCAACTCATCAAATCCTACTCCCATAGACCGCCCCAAGACAATCAGGGGCGGGGCACGATTGGCGGAAGAACAGGTACGGTCGCAGCGGGTGTTCCGGTTAGGCCAGCAGGAGAGACTGGGGCAACTAAGTGGTCCGCCTGCTCTTTCAGCAGAAACCCGGTTTCCGCACCCACACCTGTAAACTCCCAACGCACTTTGCCCGTGGAATCGATCAGTGCGAAACGGGGTGCGGTTTCCACGCCGTAAGTCGTGCTGGCTTTTGAACCGTCGAGTATGGGGAACGTGAGCTTCAATCGGTCGCGGTCCGCTTTGCCGTTGGCGACTGTGCCAAACACCGCAAGCGGAGCGACAAGGATCTTGCCGCCGTAACGCTTCTCGATGGCTCCGGCGATGGCCAGTGCGAGTGGGGCCGTTTCGCCACCGGGTTTGAAGAAGACGAGCAGCACCGGTTTACCGCGATGCTCCGCGAGGCGAAAGTTGCCCGTCAAAAGATCCGGCGCAGTCTGCCCGGCTTCGGGCCACCTCGGCCGCGTTGGCGTGGCGAGCGGAGCGCCAATTGAAGCCGTGACCGGTTGAATCGGGATTCCTTTGCCCTGTCGCGCATCTTCGAAGGTTCGCCGTGCGGCCAGCATGGCCTCTCGGTACGGGCTAGAGCGGTCGGTTTCTTCCAGTTGGGCATCGAGCTTGGCGAGCTTCGCTTCGAACAGTTTTGGCCCGAGTCGCACGGCGTCCGGGGCAAGCGTTGCCGCATCCGTTAATGCCATGTACGCCAGTTCGGCATCGCGGCGTGCGCGTTCGAAGGTGCGGCCACTGAGTTGCCCCTGATCCTTCAGTTGATACTTCACTTCCACCCACGCCGCGGGTTCCGTCTCGATTCCGTCGCGGTGCCGGATCACGCGGTGAACCTTGCGTGCGGTTCCATCCTGTGTGGAAACCCAGACCGCATCGGCCCGTTGCCACGCGGTTTGGCCGCCGATCGGCTTGGCCCAGTTAGCGGATGCCTGGTTCATCAACATCAATTCGCACCGCTCGGCGTTCACAAATTCGGAACCCTTGGCTTGCCACGTTTCGTTAGCGCGATCGGAGTGCGTAATCGCCCATGAGTCGCCGGCGTTGTTTTGCGGCGGGCGTGGCGGAAAGATTCCAAACTCGGCGGCCGCGAATGAATCCAGTGGAATGGGCGGCAACACCCGTGCGGGCGTATCGGCGTTCAGTTTCAATGGCAGCGGGCCATTGGGTGCAAGCAGGTGAACGCTCCCATCCGCGTGAACGCGGATGAGGTCTAACCGCACCGATGGGAGTGCGTCCTTATCGGCATCGCTGCCCGTCACCACGCCAACTGCACCACCAACGGCATCTTGCCTTCGTTGCAACAAAGTGAGAACGGCGATATCCGCCCACTTCTCTTGCCGATCGAAAACGAGAACGCGCAATTCCAGTGCGTGATCGCGCTGGAAGAAATTCGGCGGACGACGCACGACTTCCGAGACCGTGCCAACGAACCGTAGTTCATCGCCCGGTTCAAGGCCAACGGGCGGTGGAGCCGCGACAGTAAAAGTAAGTGCGAGCAAACCGGCGGTCACGTGTTCCTCCGCGGTGGGCGATCGCCAGGCGGCAGGACTATAGCGAGAGTCGTAATGGGTGCAACCGCAACCGTAAATGGGGCAAACAGGGGAAGGACGGCGTTGCAGTCGCGGCAAGCGACGAAACCACTCTCTTAATCCGGAATCCGGCAAGCCGCGTCAGCATTTCGGCGAGCCGAGTCAGCATTTCGGCGAGCCGAGTCGCGTCAGCGACCGGGTTGTTGATTGTTGGTTGTTGTGTAATCTCCGGTTGGGCTATACCGCCAATCGGGCGATGGTTAAAGATGCGGCAGAAGTTGCGAAGTGCGTTGTGCGGTAATTGTTCCCGCCAACGATGTGCTATGAAATTGCTGTTATGGGATTAGTCGTTGCACTGGGCGAAATGTGGCTGTCCACACTTGCATGGCTCGCGGGGCTTGCAACGGGCTTCGCCGTGCTCACGCGGTTGTTTCCGTGTAACCCCGGTATGTATTGGTGGAAGGATCGCCGGGCCGTTGTCACCGATATCGCGTACTGGTTTCTCACGCCGCTTATCGTGCTTGTTGGCCGGGTGGCGATGCTTGCGGGCGCGCTCTGGGTGGTCTTTGGTGGCGACTCGCCGCCCATCACATTCGTTACCGCCTGGCCACTCTGGCTTCAGGTGATTGCCGTGGTCGTGCTGCAAGATGTGATGCTGTACTGGCTGCATCGTGCGTTTCACACATCGGTTGGCTGGTCGTTCCACGCGGTGCACCATTCGCCACAGGTTCTGGATTGGTTCTCGCTGGCCCGCTTTCATCCGGTGAATCAGCTTCTGCAGTTCGCTCTGGCCGATGTTGTTGTGGTGCTGATGGGGTTTCCTCTATCGGTGTTGATCGCACTGGCTCCGTTCAATCTCGTTTACTCTGCAATGACGCATGCCAACCTGAACTGGACATTCGGCCCGTTCAAGTATGTGCTGGCCAGCCCCGTGTTTCATCGCTGGCATCACACGTCGGAGGCCGAAGGGCTGAACAAGAACTTCGCTCCCACGCTTCCGGTGTTGGATCTGATCTTTGGCACATTCCACATGCCCGCCGGCCGCGTGCCGCAACACTTCGGAACCGGCGACACCGCCGTGCCCACGGAGTTCCTGGAACAGCTTGTGTATCCGTTCCGGGCGATGGGTCGTCGATCGATCGCCTGCTTCGCGCTGGGCTTGCTGATGGTGGTGTCGGTGGTTGGTTGGGCGTTCGTTGCGCAGCGTCAACCCAATGAAGCGATGGCAAACCGGTATTCGCCCGCGCGTGTTCCGCCGCCCGCGGCGCCGCCCGCACCTTTGCCTCCCGCTCGAATGATCACCGCCGAAGCCAAAAGTGCGGATGGCCAAGTTGTGGTGGAAGCGGACGCAGAAGGAAACGTGATTGTGCGATTCGCCAACCAACAAGAGCAGACTTACACAGTGGGTGGCGTGGTCACTGGTGTGGCGGTTTCGGCGAAAGGGGAATGGCTGGCGGCGAGTTTCCGGCAGTCGGTGATGATCTGGGATTCGCGCACACGCCAAGGGAAAACCCTGGATGGGCACACCGCGTTGGTTTCGTGTGTGGCGATGACTCCCGATGGCGCGCGGGTTGCCGCCGGTGCGTTTGATGGCCGGGTGGTGATATGGAACGCGACGACCGGGGAGACCATACTCACCCGGTCGTCGGGGAGTGCGGCGATCACGGCCGTGGAACTGAATGCGGGGCGTGTCATTGTTCGCGCAGCAAACAGCGCACCGCAAGAATGGATCGTGCCGTAAGTCCATCTCCCCACAAGTAGGGGAACAGGAACGTCTGCTTGAAGAATGTCGGTGACGCGAGGCCAAAGACCACTGCGGATTGATTCATTCACTACCGGCACCCCCCTCCGCGAAACAATATCCCGAAGTGAAACCATCAGATGGCGGCGAAAGTTTCGTGCCGGTGGCGAATCTTTCGCGCGATTACGAATGCGGCATCACAAATTTTGCTTGCCACGCGATAATCATTTCACCAACTGTTCCCATTATTTCGCGAAGCTGTAGTAAGTGCCGTTAACGCCCTAACCAATCCGTTGGCCTGCTTCACGTGGGTCGTACCTTCTCCGCATAGCCCTTCTCGATCTTCTCGTTTAACAGCTTGGCGTATTCCTTCTGAGCTTTCGCTTCGTCGGCGTAACCTTTGCGTGTTTCGCGGCCCGGGGTGCCAATCTTGCCCCACTGCGTCACCACATCGTTTCCTTCGAGCCACACTTCCCAGAACTTGCTTGTGGAACCTTCAACGCATTCGAAGTAACGCTTCGTGGTTGCAGCGGGCGTCACAGGAACAGTGGGTGGCGTGCGTGTGGGCGGTGCCTCGTGCGGGTTGCCATCGGCACGAAGCCCCGCATACACCGGGAATCGTGGGATGCCGTCCTTGGTGAGTTCCTGATACTTCACGGTGAACACACTTCCCACGGGCGGCGGGTTCTCGCGCTCGCGGTCTTTCAAGCCTGTGCCAACCTTGAATTCCTTGCCGTTACCGAGTCGTGCGGCGAACGCTCCCACCCGCCCCTTGTGTCGCCCCGCGCCCGCTTCATAGCCGGTGATGGTGGCTTCGGCATCGAGGAACTTCTTCACCTTCAGAAGTGTGGCCGAGCGCGTGCGTTCATAGAGCGAACCGGGCTTGCGGAGCATCAATCCTTCGCCGCCCAATTGCGTGACGCGATCGAGTTCGGCCACCATGTGATCGATGCCGTTGCACACGCCATGCAGATGCAACGCCGCAAACGGTGCGTTCCACGTTTGGGAAAGATCCGCCAGGAATTGCAGGCGATCTTCAAACGGGCCACTTGCATCGGGAGCATCGAATACGAGGTAGCGGATTTCGTTCCAGATTTCGGGTTTGTCTTGTCGTCGGACGATGCCACTGGTGCGATCGAATTGCTTGCGACCGATCCACAATTCGCCATCGAGCGGGTGGTGGGGAAGCCCGTCCGTGAACCAATCCGGAGCGTGGAAGATGTTGTTCTTGCGCGAGAGAAATTGCTTTCCGTCCCAGTAAGCCCGCACGCCGTCGAGCTTCTCGCTCATCCACCAGCCGGTGGGGTCGTGTTCTTCGGGAACAACATGCGCGAGTAACAGCGGGAGGTCTGCGACCTCTTCCGCCCCATCCGCACGCGCTGGTTTGGTGGGAAGAGTGGTCTGAATTCGCGCTTCTTCCGCGGCATCGCCCCGCAATTTGCGGAGATGTTTGCAGGTCCGTTTCTCGATGGTTACGGACTGATTCCGCCAGGCAGGGCATGTGCATGAATACACCCCGCCAACATTTTTGAGTTGGTAAGGTTTTGAGCCGGAACCCTGCACTTCCGTCGTTTCGCCATCAAGTAAATCGGGCATGATTGTGCTCGCGGTTAAGTTGAAGGGGAAGTTAACCCTTCAGGCGGGAAGTTGCAAACCGCGTTGCGAAAGCGAGAAGAGCAAGAAGGGGAAAAGCACGACCACGGCGACGCACTTTCACAACGGCTGGCCTCTCTTCGTCGCACGAATCCATGCCAGCGGTGCGAGTTAGGGTGAAGGGTAATCGCCCTTCGATGTGCGTCAGCCCGAGCGTTCCGCCCGCCCCGGAATCTTCGCTTTCATTCAACTCGGTTGGCCATCAAAGCGCTTCGGCGTCTGGCTCAGCATGTCCAGCGGCTACCGGCCTTCCCGGAGGCGGTCACCCAGAAAGTTCGCCAGCTCCGGCACGGCGTATATCTTGCGAATCGTGGTCTCCACGTCATACTCGACTCGCCGCAGCCAGACCCGCTCCCCGTCGAATACGGCGTAGCACGCCCTCTCGTCATCGTCCCGCGGCTGCCCGACCGCCCCGACGTTGCAGATCAGCTTGCTGCCGGCAACCGGGAACCCACGCTCGCACTCCTCGGCGTGGATGAACTCCCACTCGCCCGGTCCATGTTCCCGGAAGATGCCTGGGATGTGTGTGTGCCCGCAGAAACAGAGTTGGCTGAATGCCGCCCCAACTCGCTCCATCTTCTGCGGGTTGTAGATGTCCTCCGGGAATATGTACTCATTCAGCGGGTTGCGGGCGCTCCCGTGAACGTACAAAACCTCGCCCTCATAGTGGCTCCGCGGCAGGTTCGACAGGTAGTCGGCCCGCCTACGACCGGCCGGCGTGCCCTTCAGTGTATCGAGCTGCGCGCGAGACCATAGGACGCTCCGCTCGGCACTCTCGCAGAACCCGTCCGGGTGGAACAGCACGGCGTGATCGAAGTTCCCCAAAAGGCCAACGCTCATGCACGACGCCAAGTCGAGGCACTCCACCGGGTTCGGCCCGTACCCGAGCGTGTCCCCGAGGTTGTACATCGACCGGACGCCCTGTCGCTCGACATCCGCGAGGACGGCCAACATAGCTTCGAGGTTGCCGTGCACATCACTCAGGATCGCGTGCACCACGCCCTCCGCCGCCGAACGAGTAATTGGACAGAACCGAATCTGCCTGGCCGCACGACTGTTGTGGCGTTTAGCCGTGCGACGCCAAGCTAACAGTCCCGCTGCGAGTCTGCAAACAGCAAATCACCGCTCGCATGACGTTCTGCCGCACGAATCTCTGCCCGCTGTGTGCGTTAATGTGAAGAGAAATCGCCCTTCACGTTTGGAGGCATGCGATGTCCACAACAGCAGACACCATTTTGGCCATCGATCTGGGACGACACAAGAGCGTCGCGTGCATTACCAACGCCATACTCCGCCCGCGCGAGTGCCCGGAAACTGACCGGCAAGCTCATTGGCCGACCGCTTTTCGCGCCTCGGCCTTGACCTGCTCCCACGGGATCAGATCTTCCGGACGGGTGTCGTCGTCCGCAACACGCCGACGGAGTTCCTGCCGCTGAGCGTCGCTGAGTTGCAGACTCGACCCCGACGCAGCGATGTGATCCCAGATCGCGCGGACGAGAGCCAACTGCTCGTCAACAGGCAGTTTGTCGATACCAAGCGATTGAATGTTTGTGGTCATAGCGGATTCCTGTCGCGAGATAGAAGTACGATAACCACACGCGACGAAATACGCCCGCCCACTGCCTCGCGAATCTCTGCCCGCGGTGTGCGTTATGGTGAAGGGTAATCGGGCTTCAATGTGCGTCAGCACGAACGTTCCGCCCGCCTCGGAATCTCGTTTTCATTCAACTCGGTTGGCCATCAAAGCGGTTCGGCGTCTGCGTCGCTGGCAAACGCTGCCTCCGGCAGGAGCCCGTCCAGGAACGCCGCGAACGACGGGGCCACTTGGATGTCTTGGCCGAGGTCCATGTACAGCCACGCGACCGACGGCTCGTCGCTGGCCCGATAGTCGAGCGTCATCCACCAATGCCCGTCGCCTGTCAGCAGCACTTGGCGGGGCGGCAGCCCCCACTCCTCCGTCATGTACGCGGTCTGGAGAATGTTCTGCGGTGTGCGGTGGTCCGAGTCGGTGACGATCCCGAACAGTTCGTCGAGCGGAACGTGGTCCTCGGCCCAAGTGGTGGGTCGGCTCATCGGGTAACCGAAACCGTGCGTGTACCCACCGTTCTGGATGCGGAGGAGGGCGAGGTACTTGGCCGGCAGCTTGACCCCGAGTTGACGCTCGGCCTCCGCAACCATCTCGTCCGTCAGCGGCGGGTGGTCGTAGTGGTTTGAGCGCCAGAACTCGTTAGGATCAATCGCCACCCGGAAGCCCTCCGTCGCCGAACTTGGTCTTATCTTGCAAGGTTTTCGGCACGAACTATTGCGGGTTTCGCACCATCACACAGTAACTACGATCTTGCGAAGACAGGGTTGTACTCGACCTTCGCCAAACTGCGAACAGCACCGATACTTCCAAACCAATCACTTCATAAACATCCGCGTCGTCTGCTTCGACGCTACAATCCCCGAGGCATCCGTCGCGATGCGTGGACTACCCCCACCACATCCAACCGTCGCTCATCCACTATTCGGTAGACCACGCGGTAGGGGTCAATGAACAACTCGCGGAGCGACTCGTCTTCGTACTCGGGCACAACGGCACCTAAATGTGGTTGTGTCGCCAGGTCAGCGGTCGTGTCGAAAATCCGATCGATCACGCTCTGTGCGTAATGCGGCGAATGGCGAGCAAAATAGGACTCGATGTTCCGGAGGTCAGCCAGAGCCGTTTCGGTCCAGTTGACTGTCATTGCCGTTCCAAAGTAAACCGGCGACGAGCCTCATCCTGCGGCACGATTCGGCCAGCAGTGGAGTCCGCCAATCCAGCCTCGATCGTCTGCCGAAAATAGATCTGATACTGCACATCTTCCCATGTCGCATCTTCCGGAAGACGCTCTACCAACCGAAGGATTTCTTCCTTGACTGTTGCGGCAGGCATCTCACGCTCCTCGACAGGAATTGAACACCATGAAGATACCAAATACGAATTGCTGGTTCTACAGTAGGAGAAGCTTCGCTAGAGAGATCCTGCCGCAGAAAGAATCACGCAGGCCGTGTGCGTTAAGGTGAAGGGTAATCGCCCTTCGATGTGCGTCAGCACGAGCGGTCCGCTCGCCGCGGAATCTTCGCTTTCATTCAACTCGGTTGGCCATCAAAGCGGTTAGGCCTCGGGGCTGCTCGCCTCTGCCTGCGACTCGAACTCCGCGAAGCACCTATCCTGACGGCGGAGTGCCGCCCGCAGACGCCGCAACGCTGCGGTCCCGCGCCGCTCAGGCCGGAGACCGGGCCAGTTCGGAGCGTGCCGCGCGACCTGCTCCCAAACCGGATGCGATCCGTGCAGTTCTTGGCGGAGTGTGGCCGATGCTCGGTACGCCAGCAAGAACCGGAATGCGTACCCGCGGAACACGACGGCATGCGGACCGGACTCTGTGGGGAACTCGTCCGGCCACGACAGGCCGCCCGACATGTACTCGAACTGCCCCTTCGCTGCGGGCTCGAACCGTTGCCGGTTGAGCAGCCACAGCGCTGCGCGGGAGAACAGTGGGGCACCGCCGGGGGCAGTTGGTACGCCCCAGATGCGGTCGAGTGTCAGAGCCCACAGCAACCCCATCTGCAGCGTCTCCTTCGCCGGTCGACCAAGCTCAGCAGCGGCGGGGCACGCTGAGCCATGAAGTCCCAGAAACCTGTCATCCCTCGCCGTCTGTTGCAGCGTCTCACATGTTACCTTGAACCCGTCGTTGAAGCGACCTCGAACACTTGGAGGCCCGACGCGATGGCCACCAACTCCACTACGCCGGCCGACGCCTCGCCGGGCGTGCTGAACTCCAACCGGACGCCGTCGGTGTACCCCTGTTGGTTGGTCAGCCGCCATCCCCAACACACGCCCCGCCCGATGCACGACGACCACGGCGGCTCACCGCCTAGGTCGATGACCTCCTCGTCCGGCTCCACGACGAGCGTGCCGACCGAGGCGGC
>JBGSLF010000056.1:0-4557 GCA_041740855.1 Gemmata sp. | reverse complement strand
CTTGGAAACGCTCTCGCCGTTCATGGCGAGTCTCCTGAACTGTTGAGGAAACGCGGCCGGCAACTCGCTGAGAATACCCGTTGCCTATCGACCAAACCGACAAAAAACACTCTCATGTCCCCAAGAGTCGCGGAGAACCATTTATAATTATGTCGAGGCGGGATCGGAAAGGACTGCAGGGCAAAGTGGTATCAATCTCACCCATCTCAATGAATATCCGATCTTTCTCCCCTCAAGGGGCGAGCAAGCCGAAATAGTGAAACAGATAGCACGATTATTGGTCCCGCTAACCACGATCTCTACTCACATTAGCTCAGTCGAAAAAGAATTATCGCAACTCGATCAGTCTATCCTGGCGAAGGCGTTTCGCGGGGAGTTGGTGCCGCAAGACCTGGCCGACGAACCGGCGTCGGTGCTGCTGGAACGCATCCGCCGCGAACGCGAAGCGAGCACAAACGGAACGACCGCGACACCGAAGAAACGCCGCACCAAATCTCAATGACACGCAGCGGAACGCACCATGAGCACCGACGGTAACGACCTCCTCACCACCGAGGAGCAGGAACGGATCGAACGGTTCCTCGCTCTCTTCGCAGCGATCGAGACCGAACTCCAGCGGCGACTCCGGGTTCCGGCGACCACGGCGTTCAACCGCTTGCTCCGCGACTACCGCCAGCGGAACCCGTACTGGCAGGACGACGCCGAAGATCTCGGGCACTACGCCCAAATTCGCAACTTCCTCACCCACGAGCGGACGCCGGAGTTCGGCTACCCCGTCGCGGTGACCCGCCAGTCCGTGGAACGCCTAACCTCGATTCTCAACCGGCTGCGAACCCCACGTACCATCGGCGAGGGGTTCCGCTGCGCCGTCGTCACGTGATCTACGAATTCGTGTTGACGCAGATGGTTCGCACCACGCCGACTCCGCGCGAGAATCAGGTGGGGCGCAAGCTGCACCGGGCCATTCTCGATGCGATTACATCTCGCGATGCCGCTGCTGCGGATCAAGCGATGCGCGAACACATGCAGACAGTGCTCAAGCGATTGAGTGGTGCCAAAACAGCCCACGCGAAACGAGGGACACGATCATGAAGGTTTCGCGATACCTGATGGCTCTGTTGCTGCTACCACTTGCCGGTTGGACCCACGCCGCGGATGTGGTGGACTTCAATACGAAGGTGTTGCCGATCCTCCGTGAGCGATGCTTCGAGTGCCATTCTCACGCCAAGAAGATTCGCGGCGGACTTGCGCTGGACTCTCGCAGCGGCTGGGAAAAGGGCGGCGATAATGGGCCAGCGATCGTGCCGAGAAATCTGGAGAAAAGCCTGCTCATCCAAGCCGTGCGACGTGTGCGTACCGAACTCGAGATGCCGCCCAAGGCGAAACTACCGGCCGAAGAGTTGGCGGTTTTGGAGCAATGGGTGAAGGACGGCGCACCCGATCCTCGCGGCGACGATGTCGCGAAATCCGCTCGAACGATCAACCTCGAAGAAGGCAAACAATTCTGGTCCTTCCGGCCGATCGCGGATCCACCACTGCCGACGATTCGCGATGCCGGTTGGCCACTTGATCCCCTCGATCGATTCCTGCTTGCGAAATTAGAGGGATCGTCGCTTCGGCCGGTACCGGATGCAACTCGTTATGCCTGGCTGCGTCGCGTGTCGCTCGATCTCACGGGCCTGCCGCCGACATCCGTGGAGATCGCTGACTTCGTGAAAGATACGACGCCGACTGCTTACGCGAAGGTGGTGGATCGGCTCCTGGCATCGCCAAGCTATGGGGAACGCTGGGCCCGCCACTGGCTCGATCTCACCGGCTATGCCGACATGATGGGGACATCGAACAACGTCTACGCCGAGCATGCGTGGCGCTATCGCGATTACCTCATCGCGGCGTTCAACAAGGATAAGCCATTCGACCGATTCGTGCGGGAGCAGATTGCGGGAGACCTGCTTCCGACTGCCATGCCAGTCGAGCGTGCCGAGAACATCACAGCCACCGGATTTCTCATGGTGGGGGATGTTGAGATTGTCGAACCGGACAAGGCGAAGCTGGAAGCGGACCACATCGACACACAGGTGAGCAAGATCGGGACGGTCTTTCTGGGCATGACTCTCGGCTGCGTGCGGTGCCACGATCACAAGTTTGATCCGGTGGAATTGCGTGATTACTACGGCATCGCGGGAATGCTGCGCAGCTCGCCCTCGACGCACAAAATCCCGTTCGGCGTATGGAGCAAGCTCAACGCGACGGTCCTCCCCGAGACTCCGGAACAACTCGCTGCCCGTCAGAAACGGGAAGCCGATCACGAGGCGAAAATCGTGGAGATGAAGGGCCAGCGGGCAAAACGAGAAGCTGAGCGGAAATCCGCCATCGCGGAGCTTGCCAAGCTCGAATCCCAGGAGAAATCGGAAACGAATGAGACGCTCGCGAAACGGCGTGAAGAGCTGACCGCACAACTCAAGACAATCGACGCAGCGATTCGACATGCAGAATTCTTCCGCTCCCAGGCCCCCGAAGCCTTCGCAATGCGAGATGGCGAGAAGCCGGCCGACATGCCGATCTACATTCGTGGGAATCCCTATGCACCCGGTGCGGTCGTGCAACGCGGCGTGGTTCGAGTCGCATCGTGGGAGAAGCCTCCCACGATTCCCAAGGGGCAAAGTGGCCGACTGCAACTCGCGGACTGGCTGGCCGACAAGCGGAATCCGCTGACCGCGCGTGTCATTGTGAATCGCATCTGGCAGAAGCTCTTCGGTGAAGGTCTCGTTCGCAGCGTCGATTACTTCGGCACTCGTGGTGAAAAACCGTCGCATCCGGAACTGCTCGACCATCTGGCCACGCGGTTCCTGCAGCAGGGTTGGTCGCAGAAGCAGCTCATCCGATCGTTGGTGCTCAGCCGTGCCTATCGCTTGAGCAGCACGAACGACGCGACCGCACTGAAGGTCGATCCCGACAATCGACTGCTCTGGCGAATGAATCGTCAACGGCTCGATGCCGAGGCGATTCGCGATGGGCTGCTGGCTGTAAGCGGCGAATTGATCCCGAGCCAGGGCGGGCCATCGTTGGTGCTGGAGTATCCGGAGAATTGCGGGGATCTAGTCCGGAAGGGCGTCAATCCGCCGAATTACAACCACCGCAAACCACGGCCCTCGCAGGAATTTCAGCGGTCGATCTATCTCCCCGTGATGCGGACGAACACGACGAACCTGGACCGCATCCGCAACGCCTTCGACTTCGTGAACCCAGCCCAGATCGCCGGTCAACGGGCGCAGACTGTCGTCCCGACGCAATCGCTGTTCGTGATGAACAACGACCTGTTCCGCAAACGGGCCAAGGTTCTCGCCGATCGCCTGATCGCCGACGTACCGAACTCCGACGATCGTCTCGCACAACTTTGGCTGCGTGTGTGCAACCGGCCGATCACCGAAGCCGAGCAGACGAGCGCAGCCACATTCCTGACAGAACTCGACGCCGTGCGACACGAGAAGAACGCAACCGCCCAAGAGTCGCTTAAATGGCAGGAACTGTGCCACAGTCTGCTCGCTTCCAACGAGTTTCTTTTCCGATTCTGATGAAAGGTTCCGACCATGCCCGCATCCTCTTGGATCAGCCGTCGCCAACTGTTGCAGACCACCGCGTGTGGATTCGGCGGGCTGGCGCTGGCGGATTTGCTGCGGGCCGAGACGAATCCCTCGGCTGCTCTGCGATCCGGAATTCTTCCCAAAGCGAAGCGGGTTATCTTCCTCTTCATGGCCGGCGGGCCGTCGCAGCAGGATCTCTTCGACCCCAAGAAGTTCATCCGCGACAAGCACGGCCAAAAGATCGATTCGCCTCTTCGCCCGGAGGTGACACAAGTCGGTACCGAAAGGTATCTCGCACTGGCTGAGGCAGCACCGGTTCGGCCTCGGGGCAAATCGGGCATGATGATCTCCGACCTCATGCCGCAGTTGTCGAGTATTGTGGACGACATCTGTCTGCTGCGCGGCATGAACGCCGACAACCCGCAGCACGCCAGCGCCACGAACCAGTTTCACACGGGTGTGTTCACCGAAGTCCGGCCGTCGATGGGAGCGTGGATCAGCTACGGCCTCGGCACCGAGAACAAGAACCTGCCGAGCTTCGTCAGCATCCACGCGCCGGGCTTGCGGACCTACGGCTCAGGGTTCCTCCCCGCCGACCATCAGGGCACGCCGTTGACAGTGCCGCTCGATCCCAAAACGCTGCCCATCGAGAACCTGCGAAACGCCTCGACCAGCGACGAGATTCAACGCAAACGCATGGAACTGACCCGGCGGCAGAACCAGCGGCTCATCGACGAACTGCAAGGCGACAGCAACATGGAGGGGATGATCCAGAACATGGAACTCGCGTTCCGGATGCAGACCACCACGCCGCAACTGGTCGATCTCTCTAATTCACGGACCGGTTGATTGTGTCTTTTTTCTCGGTCGGTGATGAAGCATGGTCTTAACCCGTTGCCTCACGGTCTGGAAGTAGCAGAGGCTGTTGCGGATAGAAGTCTTCAGGTCGACGAGGGTGTCGAAAAGTCGGTTG